>QKHS01000054.1 GCA_003249955.1 Bacteroidales bacterium
CCGCCGACTTCAATCTGTGCATTAGGATTGTCGGAGAGATAATTTGCAAGAATATCCAGATTTGCAATATATTCAGGTTTTATGTTGAACATATCGAAATCGAATAAGATATTTTCTATGGTGATAGTTTTTCTTTCACCTGTAGCAGAATCGCCAATAGGGAAATTATTATCAGCAAGTATTTGTTTTCTTTCTCTCATATCAATGCCGTAAACATCATTATACCCCTGAGGATATGATCCGTTAAGGTAAATGTCGTCTTTTGCAATTCCTTTGTTTGCAAGGTAATTGATGATAGAACCGGAACGTTTTTGGTCTCTTATAGGATCGGCACCTATAACAGGCAAATTGATGTTTACAATCATTTTAGCTGCATTTGCTTCCCATTCTTTATTTTTCAGCAAAACTTTATCAAGAACAGCAACAGCTTCGTCATCCAGTTCCATATCTCCTTCGTCAAAATATACAAAGTCGTGCATAAGGTAAGCCTGTAGTAGAACAGGGTCAAGTTCTATGGGCAGGAAGTTTGTGGTAAACAATTTTACATCGTTTTTTGTAGGGGTATATTCAATTGAATGAATCAAGTGTCCTGCTGCCTCATAAGAAATTTCGTAATCATTATCAGGAAGAAGAACCAGCAAATATCTGCCGTCTTTTTTATTCGGTCTGTATATTCCTACATATTCTTCGGTTTTTACATCACGGACAGCAATTATAAGGTCTTCGGGAATGTTGTTATTTATGTCGGAGACAATTCCGTCATAAACAATAAGATTGTTGTCATAAACACCTGCCTGTATGATTTCATATAAGTCAAGATCTCCCAGACCGTCTTCTTTTACGGTTGCAATATATCCACGTCTTCCGTCCATATTCATTACATATGAAACATCATCATCAGGAGTATTGATAGGATAACCAAGATTTACAGGCTCTGAAAAAGAACCGTCTTTACTCATAACAGAATAGAAAACATCATATCCTCCCATGCTGGTGTGTCCTTTGGAGCTGAAAAATAATGTAACACCGTCGGGATGTACATATGGAGATTCTTCATCATACGGGCTGTTTACATTCCCGGGAAGTATCTGAGGATCAGACCATTTATTGTCCGGGAGTTTCCTCATTACATAAATATCGGTACCACCTACACCTCCTTTACGATCACTGGTGAAAAAAATCGAATTCCCGTCAGGAGTAATTGTAGCATGAGTTTCTCTGTATTTTGAGTTAACGTCTTCTCTTAAAAATTTAGGCTCTGACCAGTTGTAAATATCTTCTGATTCTGTTACATATATATTTCCCATATTGTGCATACCGGAGCGGAAGAAGAACATTTGTTTTCCGTCAATTGAAAGTCCGATGGCAGCTTCGTTGTTTTCTTCGGTATTAACCGGTAAACCAAGTCTTGTAGGACTTTGCCATTTATAATTGCTGCTTTTGGAAACGAATACATCTTCGTCCTGATTTTCTTCCGGTTGTCCGTCTCTGGGGCGTTTTGATGTGAAAATAAGAATGTTTTCGTTCAAATCAATAATAGGAGAGTGATCAGCATATTTTGAATTTATTGTAGGCCCCAGATTTTTTAGCTGAGCATCTACAGGGTTATTATAATAGTAAATAGCATTATTGGTTATAAATTCTTCGTGATCAATTAAATCCAGTAACTCCTTATCTCCTGAGTCTCCGGGGTTTAGTTTTCTTCTTAAATCGGCAAATGCCTGAAGGCTTAAGTCAAACTCATAATTCATTCTATATGCTATGCCCAAATACAGATATGATTCAAGCGGAGCACTTGTTTCTCTGTGGTTATCAGGTTTGTAGTCAGGATTTGCATACTCAACGGCTTTCTCAAGATAAGCCTGTGCTCTTGTTTTGTATAGCCTTGTGTTTAGGTAGCAAAAACCTATTTTATACCACACATTGGGATTTTTCGGGTCCAGTTCTTCAAGTTTCAAAAGCAGATCCAGGGCAGCATCGTAGTTTTTCTCATACATAAATGCCTCTGCATCGTAAAAATAATTTACGAAAGTCCTGTCCGGGGTTATCTCCTGAGATAAAACTATCTGAGCAATTAAAATCCCTATAAAAAACAAATAAAACTTCTTCATTTCAATGATTTTGGTTTTCTTGAGTGTAAAGATATGAATTATTGTTAACAGTTTATCAACAAATTGTAAATTTTTTTAACACCAGATAGTAAATTGTTATAGTCGTAACCACATTCTTCGATTAATTCTTCCTGTGTTCCATGCTCTACAAACCTGTCAGGGATTCCGAATCTTTTCAGTTTTACATCAAAATCATTGTCGGAAATATATTCGAGCAGGGATGTCCCGAATCCTCCGGCAATACTGTTGTCTTCTACTGAAACGATATACTTATGTTGTGATAAGATGTCGTTAAGGAGCTCATTGTCAAGTGGTTTTGCGAAGATCATGTCGTAAACGGAAATATTTATCCCCTGTTCTGCAAGAGTGGCGGCAACTTTAAGAGCAGTTACTCCGGCAGTTCCGATAGTGACCATAGCAATGTCTTTTCCTTTTATAAGGCATCTTCCTTTGCCTGGCACCATTTCTTCAAAACTGATCTCAGATTTTGGCATAGAAGATTTTCCTCTCGGATATCTTATTATCCACGGAAAAGCATTTTTATCCATTTGGGCAGTGAACATAAGATTACGAAGCTGGAATTCATCCATAGGTGCAGCAATTACAACATCAGGAATACAACGCAAAAACGAAATGTCGTAAGCTCCGTGATGGGTAGCTCCGTCATGTCCTACAAGTCCGGCTCTGTCCAGACACATTACAACATGAAGTTTCTGTAATGCAACATCATGTATAATCTGGTCGTATGCTCTTTGAGTAAAGGAGGAATATATATTACAAAACGGAATCATACCTTTTTTTGCCAGACCTGCGGCAAAGGTAACGGCATGTTGTTCTGCAATTCCTACATCAAAGCATCTGGACGGGAATTCTTTCATCATTTTACCAAGTGAGCACCCACTTACCATTGCCGGAGTTATCGCGGCAATTCTGTCGTTTTTTGATGCCAGCTCAACTATTGCATCTCCAAAAATGTCCTGAAACTTCTGAGGATCATTTTCGTTTTTGTTTTGATTCAGAAGCTGACCGGTTTCAATGTCAAATTTCCCCGGTGCTGCGTGCCATAGGGTCTGATTCTGCTCAGCCTGCATAAAGCCTTTGCCCTTTTTTGTAATTACATGCAGTAATTTTGGGCCGGGGATATCTTTAATGTCATCAAATAATTTTGTCAGAAGCACAACGTCGTGTCCGTCAACAGGACCAAAATATCTTATGTTAAGGGACTCAAACAGGTTAGAGTTTCGCATGATGATTGACTTTATTGCATTGTCAATTTTTTGAGTAAATCCCTGCACATTAGCTCCGAGCCTGTTTATTCTGCCCAGAAAATTCCAGACATCGTCTTTTACCCTGTTATATGTTTTTGAAGTGGCGATGTCTGTAAGGTATTCCCTTAGGGCACCGGTACTTTCGTCAATAGCAATTTTATTATCGTTTAAAATTATGAGAACATTGCTGTTTGTAGCTGCCAGGTTATTAAGTCCTTCAAATGCCATTCCTCCGGTCAATGAGCCGTCTCCTATTACAGCAACGGTATTGATTTTTTCGCCCTGCAGAGCAGCAGCCGTAGCTATACCCAAAGCAGCGGAAATACTGGTGGACGAGTGTCCGACTCCGAAACTGTCGTATTCGCTTTCTTTAGGATTCGGGAATCCGCTTAGGCCTTTATAATTCCGGTTTGTGTAAAAATTATCCCGTCTGCCTGTAAGAATTTTATGCCCGTAGGCCTGATGTCCTACGTCCCATATAATTTGGTCTGAAGGAGTATTATAGGAATAGTGTAAAGCTACTGTAAGTTCTACCACTCCCAGACTAGCTCCGAAATGTCCAGGGTTTTTCGATGCAGACTCAATTATAAAACACCTTAAGTCGTTACACACAAAAGGCAAGTCCCGTAAATCTGATTTTCTTAAATCCGCAGGGCAGTTAATCTTACTCAATAGTTTGTATTTACTCAGGTCTATCATAATCAGAAAACAAAAATACAATAATTTATGTTTATTAAGGATAAAAAAATTAACAGCGGAATGTAAATAAAAATTGTTCTCAGGTACTTAAATATAGAATTACTTGGTTATTTTTGTGAAATAATTAAAAAACTATACCCATGAGAAAATCGTTTTTAATGAAACTTGTGACAATAATAGCTGTATCAGGTATTGTGTTTTCATGTGTTCCGGCACGTCAGTTTGAGGAAGTAAAAGAAAAAAAAGAAAGATGCGAAACTGAACGTAACGATCTGAAAAAAGAAAATGAAACACTTACAACTGCAAATAACGAGTTGAAAGCACAATTTGATAAACTGAAAAATGATAACAATGCTCTTACTGTTGATACTACAATTAAGGGAAATGCTTATCGCACACTTACCGGTCAGTACGATAAAATCAATGAGTTATATGCAACTTTGCTCGAAAATCAGGAAAAGTTAAGACAAGGTGCGGACGCAGATGCTCAGAAAGCTATGGGACTGTTGCAACAAACAAGGGAAGAACTCCAACGCAAGGAAGATGAACTGAGAGCTTTGGAAGCAAGGTTAAATCAGGAAAGAGCCAATGTTGAAGCTATGAAAATCCAAAATGACCTTAAGGAAAAAGAACTTGCCGAGAAGACTTTAAAAGTTCAGGAACTTCAGGCCAGACTTGATGCTCAGGATTCTGTTATGAATGCACTTCGCAAGAAAGTATCTGATGCCCTCGTGGGATTTGAAGGAAACGGACTTACAGTAACAATGAAAGACGGTAAAGTTTATGTTTCTCTTGACGAGCAATTATTATTCAAATCAGGGAAATGGGATGTTGATCCTAAGGGTATCCAGGCTTTGCAAAAACTTGCAACAGTTCTTGAAAACAATCAGGACATTAACATTATGATTGAAGGACATACAGATGAACTTGCTTATGGTGGAAACGGAAATATTCAGGATAACTGGGACTTAAGTGTTAAACGTGCAACTTCTATTGTTAAGATAATACTCGGTAACTCAAAGATTGATCCTAAACGCCTTACTGCTGCTGGAAGAAGTTCATACCTGCCTGTAGATCCGGCAAAAACTCCTGAAGCCAGAGCAAAAAACAGAAGAACAGAGATTATTCTTACTCCTAAATTAGATGCTCTGTATCAACTGATGAATCAGTAATTACCAAATAATATATTTTGAAGCGACCGGAATTTCCGGTCGCTTTTTTTTTGACCACAGTTAACTGATTTTATTTTTAATTCATATTAAAAAGCCATTTCTGTCGTGTTTTTTTTTAATTATTTTTAAAATCATATGATTTGTGAAGATATATTAATCAATTGATAGTCAGATGTAAAATCGTTTGTAAGCGACAACAAACGAATGATAAACGAAACTAAGTGCTTAATAACCGAATCGTTTTTTCGAATAGCTTCACCTTTGCATCGAAATTGTCAAACGACGATTATCCTTAACCGGAAAAGTCAGTTGGCAGATGTTTAACCATAAAAAATTAAAAAGATGAATTTAAGAAATCGTGTACAGTTAATTGGAAATTTGGGTGCAGATCCAAAAGTGAGAGAGTTTGAAAGCGGGAAAAAAATGGCACGTTTTTCAGTTGCCACAACGGACGTAATAAAAAAAGACGGAAAATTTGAAAAATCTGTTTGCTGGCATAACGTAACAGCATGGGGTAATGTGGCTGATATTGCAGAAAAGTACTTGGTTACAGGCACCGAAGTAATTATCGAAGGACGATTGGTGTCAGACAGTTATACCGATAAATCCGGCAATCCGCGGAAAATATCAGAAATCCTTGCTGAGAGTCTTTTGTACAGGAATATTAAGAGCGTGGTTAGTAAAAGTAATGTTGATAACGGACAAGTCAGAGCGTAAGCGGGTGCGGCAGACCGGCATCAGTTTATAATCAAAATTAATAACAATTAAAAAAGTAAAACAATGAATTTAGTAAACAACGTAATGTTAATCGGACGCCTTGGCAGCGATCCTAAAGTTAAAGAAGTATCAAACGGGAACAAAGTTGCAAATTTCTCGATTGCAACAAGTGAATCTTACAAAGTAAAAGATGTGTTTAAAGAAAGAACCTACTGGCACAATATTGTAGCTTGGGGAAAAGAAGCCGAAAAAGTTCAGGCAAAGTGTGTAAAAGGAACTGAAGTTGTTCTTAGCGGTAAACTTGTAAGTCGTTCTTATGACGACAGTAAAGGCGAGAGACGCTTTGTGACAGAGGTGGTAGTGAATGAGATTATCTGCAGGCCGAAAGCGGCTTAAGAAGTTGGAAGACGGAAGTCCGAAGACGGGTGGCTTGAAGATTTCTGCCTCCCGTTTTAGGACTTTAAACTAAAAACCAAACAAAATGAATTTTAAATTTGAAAAACTTGTAATATGGCAAAAGGCTATGGAATTTGGAGAAGACCTGAATATTCTGGCAAAGAGTTTTCCCAAAGAAGAGACTTACAATCTAAGCTCACAGATCAGGAGAGCAGGTGATTCTATCGCGCTAAATATTGCAGAAGGCTCAATATGCCAGTCTAACCCGGAGCGGGGCCGATTTTCCGGATATTCAATAAGATCGCTGGCAGAAGTAATTACTTGTCTTTATAAAGCAAGAAACAGGAGTTATATTGATGATAAAAGTTTTGACATACTTTATAAGGCAGGATTCAATCTTATGAACATGCTTATATCATTCAGAAAAAAAGTTTTAGAGAGTAAAGAATAAGTGATAAACACAGGCCGAAAACATAAGATAGCTTAACAGCTTTTGACCACCAGACTTCTGTCTTACAACTAAAAGAACAAATTATTGACAGTAAGACCCAATTTAGTCTGTAAAGAGATGTTTGCTTCCAACCGCCCGTCTTTTGCCTTCGGTCTTCCAACTAAAAAAATTTAAACACATGAATCTTAATAACAGAGTACAATTGATAGGAAATATTTCCGCAGAGCCTTTGTTCAGGGTTTTTGATTCCGGAAATAAAATGTTGAGGTTTACAGTCTGCACTACAGATGTTTATAAAGTGGATGACAGGTACGTAAAAGACATTCAATATCACACTGTAGTAGCATGGGGTAAAACAGCAGAAACAGCAGAAAAAAATCTAAAAATGGGAGAAGAGATAGTTATTGATGGCCGTCTGACCAAAAGAAGTTATACCGATAAAAACGACATTCAGCAATTAATTTCCGAAGTTGTGGCAAATACAATAATCCGGAAATCGGGGAATTTACGAAGCCATAGCAGTTCTGATCTGAGAAAGAGTGCATAATTTACAAAAAACAGCAGAAGGGTTTGCATTTTTAGCAATGATTTCAACATAGGATTAACACTTGCGCACGAATGCATATCAGCCGCCTCAAGTGTGGCACTATAGCCATCAGGAAAGGAAAAACATGACAAACGAAATAATTATATATCAGAATGGCGATACTTCAACCAGAATTGAAGTAAGGATTGAGGATGAAACTGTTTGGTTGACTCAGGCACAAATGGCAGAGCTTTTTCAGTCAACCAAGCAAAATCTTAGTTTGCATATTAATAATGTATTTAGAGAAAATGAACTTCAGGAATATTCAGTTGTCAAGTATTCCTTGACAACTGCTTTGGATGGAAAAAGATACCGAACCAAGTATTACAATCTTGATGTAATTATCTCTGTCGGATATCGTGTGAAATCGCAAAGAGGTACACAGTTCCGGATTTGGGCAACCCAGGTGCTAAAAGACTACATGTTAAAGGGTTATGCAGTAAACAACAGATTTGAACGTTTGGAAAATGATGTCAGTCAAATCAAGGATAAACTCTCAGAAATAGAAGTTAAGATTTCGGCTAATCTTCCTCAAAATGAAGGTATATTCTATGATGGACAAGTATTTGATGCTTATGTTTTGGTTTGTGATTTAATTAAATCTGCACAAAAGTCAATTATTCTTATTGATAATTATATTGACGAATCAGTTATGGTTTTGTTGTCGAAGCGTACAAAAGGTGTAACTGCAACAATTTACACCAAATCAATTTCAAAACAACTTGAGCTTGACATCAAAAAACACAATCATCAATATCCTCCGATAGAGGTAAAGGTATTTACCAAATCTCACGACAGGTTTTTGATAATTGATAATAAAACGGTTTATCATATTGGAGCATCGTTAAAAGATTTAGGAAAGAGTTGGGTGGCTTTTTCGAAAATGGATATGCAAAGCCTTGGAATGATAACTAAACTTGAAATGTAAATTTGGGGAACAATTTTTACTTTCATTTATAATTCCGGAATTTTCATTGTTTTTAATAATCACAGTTTTTACAGGAATGAAAGATGAAATAATTATATATCAGAATGATGATACTTCAACTAAAATTGAAGTCAGGATTGAGGATGAAACTGTTTGGCTAAACAGACATCAGCTCGCGTTACTTTTTAACAGGGATATTAAAACAATAGGGAAACATATTGCTAATGCATTACACGAGGAGTTGGAAAATTTTTCAGTTGTCGCAAATTTTGCGACAACTGCCAGTGATGGAAAAGTTTACAATGTCGAACACTACAGCATTGACATGATTATGTCAATCGGATATCGGGTAAAATCAAAGCAAGGTACCCAGTTCCGTATTTGGGCGAACAGGGTTTTGAAAGAATATTTACTCAAAGGTTATGCTGTAAATCAGCGTGTTGACCGGATCGAAAATGATATGCATTCCTTAAAAAAAGAAATAGGAGAAATGAAACTGCAACTAAATCAATCCTTGCCTGCCCACCATGGAATATTCTACGACGGCCAGGTCTTTGATGCTTATGTTTTTGTTTGTGATTTAATTAAATCTGCACAAAAGTCAATTATTCTTATTGATAATTATATTGACGAATCAGTTCTGGTTTTGTTGTTGAAGCGGCAAAAAGGAGTAACTGCAACAATTTACACCAAGTCAATTTCAAAACAGCTTGAGTTTGACATAAAAAAACACAATCAGCAATATCCTCCGATAGAGGTAAAGATATTTACTAAATCGCACGACAGGTTTTTGATAATTGATAATAAAACGGTTTATCATATTGGAGCATCAATTAAAGATTTAGGTAAGAATTGGGTTGCATTTGCAAAAATGGAGCTAAATAGCTTTGAAATGATAACTAAACTTGAATTGTAAAATTAGGATTAATGGACATAAATAATGGTAAAAACTTCTATAAAGCCTCATATTACTACTTTTGAAGCAAATCAAAGCTTATGAATAAAAAAAACAGCGTGAAAATACACGCTGCTTTTTTCATTTTTCGGAAAGTTATGTTAAAACTTATACTCGTTTTCTTCAATCAGGTAATCAGCAATTCTTCTGCGGGCATCTTTTACGTTTACACCTTCAACGCAGGTAAGATTCTTCATTGCTTTATACATTTTATTTGCTTCTTCTCCTTCGCACATTGAATAAACGGCATCAACGGCTTTTTTGCTTACAATGCCGGCAGCATCAAATACATTAACAGCTAACATATCTTTATAAATGTCAATATTTGATTTTGCATTTGTTTCTTCAATTTTCTTAACCCTTAATGCAAGAGACTCTGCAGAATAAATCTGAATCATAATATCACTGATATTGTTGATTACTTCCTGTTCTTTCAGAATGTCTTTTCCGTATTTTGCAGAAGCAGCGTGTATTAAAACTAAAGCAGCTTTCTTGTAATTGCGGATGTAACGAAGTTTTTGATCAAAGAATGATTCTCCGTCTTTTTTATCTTCGCGGCAATTTTCCATATTGTTGTAGTAATTTTCGGCAGGACCGGCCATATCGAAATCACCTTTCATTCCACGTTTAATAGCAGTTTCTACAAGTAAAAGACGGTTAATTTCGTTTGTTCCTTCGAAAATTCTGTTAATTCTTGAATCGCGGTAACCTCTTTCAACGGCCATTTCTGCCGAATACCCCATACCGCCGTGAATCTGTACAGCTTCGTCAGTTACGAAGTCAAGTACTTCAGAACCGTAAACTTTAAGCAATGCTGCTTCGACTGCATAATGGCTGATTGCCTCGATAGAAGCTAAACCTTTGTCCATTCCGCTTGATTTAAGTTCTGTCATTAAATCGTCGATATCATTACTTGCTCTGAAAATTGATGATTCCAATGCAAAAGTTCTTATAGCCTGTTCAGCCATTTTATGTTTGATAGCTCCGAAACTTGAAATTAATGTGTTAAACTGTTTACGTTCGTTTGCATACTTAACAGAATCGGTAATAGCTTTTTTAGCAGCACCTATTACGTTTGCGCCAAGTTTAATACGTCCCATATGCAGAATGCTCAGTGCAATTCTGAATCCCATACCCGGTTTGCCGATAAGATTTTCAACAGGAACTTTTACGTCGTTATAGTAAATCTGAGCTGTAGATGAACCTTTGATCCCCATTTTATGCTCATCCGGTCCAATTACAACACCCGGCATATCTTTTTCAACGATAAATGCAGAAAGTACGCGGTCGTTTCCGATTTTTGCAAAAACAACATGAGTATTGGCAAATCCTGCATTGGTGATCCACATTTTTTGTCCGTTGATAATATAATGTTTTCCGTCTTCGGAAAGAACAGCATTTGTTTTACCTGAATTTGCATCAGATCCTGCACTTGGTTCGGTTAAGCAGTATGCGCCGATAAATTCACCACTTGCAAGTTTTGTAACATATTTTTGTCTTTGTTCTTCGTTACCGTAATACATAATCGGTAAGGTTCCGATTCCGGTTGATGCCATAAAGGCTACAGAAAATGAATACCCTGCACCAATATTTTCGGCTGCAAGCATCTGAGTTACAAATGATTGTTCAAATCCTCCGTATTCTTCAGGAATAGCAATCCCCATTAAACCCAATTCACCTGCTTTTCTTACTGTCTGAGCCATTAATTCACGGTCTCCTTTGTCAAGCTGGTCAACAATAGGATAAAGTTCTGTTGCCAAAAAATCTTTAATTGTTTGAGCAATCATCTGTTGTTCTTCATTGTACTCCTCAGGAATAAAAACATTTGAAGATTCTGTCTCTTTTACAAGAAATTCACCGCTTTTTAATTTTTCCATATAAATTATTATTCGTTATTTTTTTAATAATCAGGTGCAAAAATAAAAAATATTTTGTAAACAGCTTTTTTTTCATTCATTTAGCAACACCGGAAATAATTTATGAGTCGAAAAATCCGGATGCTTCAAATGAAATTTACTAAAAAAACAAAAATCCCTGATTATAGATTTAATCTGAACCATTTTCAAAGAAAAAAACTGAAATGTCCGGATAGCAGTAGCGTTCTGTGTCCTCAACCGGAATAAGTACAGTGCTGAAAAAGGATAAATTAATCCGGTCTTTTATTTCCTGCGCGGATTTTGTAAACCCACAGTTATAAGCAGTCGCATAAAATCTTAGTTTCTCAGATTCATTTATAAATATTTCATTTGCGAACCTGGAGTCCATTATTTTAATAAACATTATCAGATACCTCAACTGCCACACATCGCTATCCAGCCTTTTTATCCTATCCAGCCTTGATTGCGGTGAGTTTTTTTTACTGAATTTTGTTTTTTTGTTTTTTGCAGAAAAAATTTCTTCAATTTTTTCTGCAAACGATGGTTTCATCTGAAAATGTCCTATGGAAAAATCTGAATATTTCGTTCCATATTGAATATAAAGTGTTTTCAGAGCAGAAACTTCAATTATATCCTGTATGGCGGAATACCTTATTAATTCAGGGAATATAATTGCAACGGCAAATTCAGGATTAATGTTTTCTTTTTTCAGGCTATCATTAATCCATTGGTTCTTAGATATATATACTGTTGCTTTGTCGTAGTCTTTGCCGAATATTTTTTTATAATCAGAAATTGTTTTTCCTGAGCAGTAAGATACAGAAGTAACAAAGCATAGTAAAACCGCGATAATTGTTTTCATTAAAACGGTAAGCTGTATTTTACAAGCTGGGTTTCGTTTTTAAGACTTAACCAGACCAGACTATTGCTGCAATAACCGGCATAAACAGGATAAGGATATTCTGACCCGTCCCATAAGACCATTTTATTATAAAACTGGACTGCATATTTTGTTGCATCGGCAGAGAGAAATATTTTATTATTTGAAGGATAGTCTTCACCGAAATCTTTTACTTCGGAACCGTTAATGTAAAGTACACTTCCGAGAATCATTGTCCAGTTATTCCGGCTGTTATAAGCAAAACAAGGATTGTCTCCGTAGAGATTGTCAGAATTATATGGCCCGTATGTTTTTCCGGTTTCGGTGTAAATAACCGCTTTTGGCATCGAGGCATCGGCAGAAGCATTATTTTGTAAATCGGTTATTTCCTGTGAAATTTTCATCATTTCTTCTTCCGTTATGTTTGAACCGCTGAGACTCATTATTTTTTCATTAATAATTGCATCTATTTCGCTGACAGATTTTGAGGTCAGTAAAAATTTATCGCCGGATTTGTTGAATACAACATTTTCCACATTGCCATTAACAGTGAATTCAGGACACAAATTGCTTATTACAACTTGTTTCATTTCGTTGCTAATACAAACTGCGACAAAGCTTTTTTCATTATCGGAAAAGAATGAATTTATAATTTCGGCAAACGGACCGTATTTTTTTCCGTTAAATACAAAAACAGAATAACCTTCGTCGGTGATTTCAACTTTATTTTCGGGCTCTTCATTATTATCGTTGTTGTAAACCGGGCCATCTTTCAGAAGTTCGCCTTTACACATGTTTTGCTCAATCTGATTCTTTTTGAACGGGCCGTTTTTTGTTCCGTTATTATAAACGAAGAAATTTTGCGTTGAAGAATTATAAACAGTTACACACACTTCCCCGTTATTGCATATCATTCCGGCACTGCTTTCGGAAACCAAAAAGCTTTCTCCTTTTCCGATTGTGAGCAAAGGTTCAGATTTTATGCCTGTCTGGCAAAAAGTTATCATGCTTATAATAACTGCAATTGATACTAATAAAGCCTTTTTCATACTATATATTTTTGTAGGTTCAATAAATTATAAAAAGGAGAGTCAGAAGTAGCAAACAAATATGCCCGGTACTCCTGACTCATCAGATTGGTTAGGCTTAGTACTCTGAAAAAGTTACGCCTTCCGGTAATTCAAATTTGCCGGCATCCACATCACCTGTTTCAATTTCAGAAATCTCCATGACAAAGTCTTCTTTGCCGAGTTTTGACACAGTTTTCATAGGAATTCCCTCCCAAATCCAGACTTTTGACGCTATCGGGGATGTAATGGACACAACCTGGCAATCTTTGCCGGCGACAGTTTCATTCCCTAGCATTTCTATTCCGTATTTCTTTATGTCTTCTGCCGAAACATCATCATAATCTGTTGTGGCCGATGCATAATAAGGCATTTTGGTTCCTTCGGTTGACCCGATGCTATAATCATATTTATAACCGTCAATAATATAAGAATATGTTCCCGATTTTTCGCCGAACATTTCCATGCTTGATACTGTATATTGCTTGTTCCCGTAATCGTCAAACCATGTGTCTATAGTCATGTCCATAGTGGTTTTGTAAACAAGATGACCGCTTTTTATTTTGTAAATTTTAGTATTGTCTTTTGTGCTTTCATCTGAAGTACCGTCGGTTTGTTCAGTTTTTTCGTTGTTGGTTTCATCAGATTTTGTTTTTGATTCACCACATGCAATAATGCTGAATATTGCAAAAACAAAAAGAATAATTTTCAGGTTTTTCATAATTTTCAGGTGTTAAGTTTATAAAATAATTTTTGATTTAATATATCCGGCGATGCATTAACCCGTTTTTACGGGATGCTTACCGAGCTTAATTCACTGTACAAAATTGTAGGATAATCTTCGGCAGTAGTTCCCTCAGTCTTGATTATACCGTTTTGAATGTTGAACCAGTAATTTTTGTAATACACATTGTCTTCACTTGTTGTTTCACGTATTTTTATACAGGTAAATGTGCCTGCCGGAACTGTTATTGTTTCGTTCAGAGCAACAACTGTTCTCGTGTTTGTAACCGAACCTGTTGAAGTTGACCATGTCTCGGACCAGCTATTGTTTACTGCCGGATTTGAAGTGCACAGATTCAACTTTTTCAGAGTACTTTTCTGAGCAAGATTACAAAATACAGAATTATCTGCATACCATTCGATATTTTGAACCGTCATCCCGGCGATACTCCATCTTACAGCAGCCCATCCGTCTGTACCGAGCGATGTTATTTCGAAAACTTCACCTATAATTGTTGACGGGTCTTCGCTGTCAAAAGTGTTATAGGTCCACGTAGTACCTTGTTTCATAAATGTAAAAGTACTCTGCGTTACAGTAGTGTTATTGTTGTTTTCCTCTTCTTCAGTCTCTTTTTTATCACATGCACTCATCATCAATATCGCTAAAATTGCGATTAAGCTTATTTTTATAATTTTCATAACTATATTTTAAATTTATGATATCAGTAATTAGATTTGAAAATAATCCGTATAACCAAAGCCCCGATACAGCAGAACATAAGTCGTAATTCTTAACGCTTTATCAGATCGGCTAAAACAGCTCTTGTCAGGCCTCCGGCTACTGAGTGAATTGTACTGAGCATTGCCGGAGTGCCTGACTTTTGTCTGTTACAATTTTATAAACTCTACTCTTCTGTTTTTTGCTTTATTTTCAACTGTTGTATTAGGACTTAACGGAACAGATTCGCCTTTTCCATCGGTTTGAATTCTGTCAGCAGAAATTCCGAAATCTTTAACCAGAGAATTCTTTACATTTGCAGCACGACGTTTTGATAAATCAAGATTCATTGCATCGTCCCCATCACTGTCGGTATGGCCTACAATCTGAATTTTTACATCAGGATTTTCTGTTAAAACTGCGGCAATTTCTTTTAATGATCCGTAAGATTCAGGTTTTACAATATCCTTTCCGCTATCGAAATAAATTCCGTAAGAAACAAGTCTGCCTTCTGTTAATAATTTACTGCGCATATCGGGAGATGCTGTTGTGATTTTAAGGTTTGACACGAAGTGATGTCCTGCGCCTCCCCATTGGCTGAATCTTATACGGTTGAAACTGACCCCGGGATGTATCAGGGTAGGTCCGTCAATAACTTTTTGCTGGTCGTGATAAATTCTTATTCTTCTGTTCTGAACCCAAATAATTACATGTTGAACTTCAGACTTTTTAATCGGGGATATTTCACTGTTGTTATTAGTACCGTTTTTTTCTTCCGCGTATCCCGAAGCATCCCAATTATAGCTCGATATCACGATATTTACACCTTCTTTTCCCGGATATATACCATCATCCATATAATCTTCATTTGAATTTAAAAAAGAAAGGTAAAAACTTGTATTGTCGTTATCTTCGCTGGGTTGGGCAATAACATCAAATTCAAAAATAAAATTCTGAGGAATTGCGAGATCTTTCATAAGGCAGTAAACGTTCTCGTCGGAACTCATGTAAAGCCATTTTCCCGGGGCATTATTTACAGTTCTTACTTCGCCTGAGCCGTCTGTTGTCCATAAAGCCGGGAAATCTCCGATTGCATCCTGCGAAAAGTCCTCGAAAAGTAAAATCTGGTCCCCCGGAACAAAATCGTATTTAGTGTACGATTCTAATTTAGGCTTATCGTCCGGTTTTTTTACATCTTTTACTTCTTCCGTTTCGGCATCATTGTTTACTTCAGTTTCATCTGTATCAGAACCAACCATTTCGTCATCTTCGGTATTTTCCACTTCTTCAGTTTCATCATCTTCAGACTTGTCTTTCTTTTTAAAAACACCTTTAATCCCGTTTTCGATTCCATCCAGGCCTTTGTCTATCCCTTCGTCAACTCTCTGATCTACCCTGTTTGTAGTTTTTTCTTCAACCTTACCTTTAACGTCAATCTGGGCAAATGCACTTCCCGTATTAAAAAGAAGTATTAAACAAAATGCGCTGATTATCAGCAATATCTGTCTTTTCATAATAAATATGTTTCAGTTTTTAATTTTATGTAAAGTTATGTATTTTATTTTATTGGTACAATCCCCTAAAAAAGGGATTTTTTTCTTAATTTTGTTTTTTGTATTTTATGAAAAAGCTACTTAATGTTTTATTCTTACTTGTAACTTGTTCCGGGCTTTTTGCTCAGAGCCTGAACGTACTTAGAACAGGGAGAATAGAATCGGATAAAATAAAATTCCTTAATTCACGGGCAGAGGATTGCTATAATCGCGGGCAGTACGACAGTGTCATTATATACCATGAATATGCTTATGATATTGCAATAAAATACGGTCTGATTGAAGAAAAGTGTTTTGCTCTGAAAGAGATAGGCGGGATGAATGAACTTATGGGAAATTATCCGAAAGCTCTGGAGTACTTATTTGCATCTTTATCCATTGCTGAGGAAAATAATTTAAGATCGCTTGAGGCTGCTATAAATATAAACATAGGTATAGTTTATTATAATCTGAAAAATGCAGAAAAAGCGATAGAACACGATAATAAAGCTTTGGTTATAAGTGAAGCCGAGAATGATACAGTACTGATAGTGAAATCGTTGAACAATCTTGGAAATGCAAATATGACATTGCTTAATGAATGGCAGATTGCAGAAGACTACTTTAACAGATGTGTTTTTCTTGCGGAAAAGATCGGTTTTAGTCAGGCAGCAATGGTAGGAATGAACAACCTGTGCCAGATTTATATGAATTCGGGAAGGGAAAAGGAAGCTCTTGATGTTACCAACAGAATGCTTGAACAGCACCCGTATAACCCTTATATTTATTATAACCTTGGAAATCTCTACCGGCAGAACGGGGATAATATTAAGGCAATTTCGTATTTATTGCAGGCACTTAAACTTTCTGAGTATGAAATTGAATTAAGGCAGGTTTTACTTAAAGATATCTCGGATATTGAGTATGAAAACGGTAATTTTGATAATTCCATAGAATATTATAAAGAATACAGCACACTTAAAGACAGTGTACATTCAAACGATCAGGCAAAATATGCTCTGGAGCTTGAAGCAAAATATAAAAACCTTAAAAAAGAGACAGAGATTTCGGAACTAAAGGCACAAAGCTTAAAATCGAAACGATATAATACCATTGTAATATCGTCGGCTGTGATTATTTTGCTGATTTCAGGATTTGTGATTCTGATAATTTATAACAAAAAAACAGTAGCCGCTCAAAAGGTTAAAGTACTCGAAAACGAAAAAATAATAGTTTCGGCAAAAGCCGCTCTTAGCGGAGAAGAAAGAGAACGGGCAAGACTTTCGAGGGAATTGCATGACGGACTCGGGGGCATTCTCTCAGGAGTGAAACTTAGTCTGGCCAATACCATGGAAAAACCTTCTGGTAGTGATATAACTCCTGAGGAATTGAAAAAAAGTTATAATCTGGTTGTAAGCAGTATAACAGAATTAAGGCGCGTCTCTAATGCTCTTTTACCGGAGACATTACTTAATCTGGGACTTAATACTGCTATAAAAAGTTATTGTGACACGTTCAGGAATCAGGGTAATGCGTTTACTCTTAGTTACAGCTTTTTTGGACAGGACATAAGATATGCAAGATTTTTCGAACTGGCGGTTTACCGTTTGGCTCAGGAAATAATTAACAACGCGGTTAAGCATTCGGCGGCAGAGCTTATTAATGTTCAGTTGATTGTTGATGACGACAGGTTATTTCTGGGTGTGCAGGATAATGGCAAAGGATTTGATATGTCGGTTGCCGGGAAAAAAGGAGGCCTTGGACTTTCAAATCTTAAACAACGGGCAGAAGTTTATGGCGGGAGAGTGGATGTAATCTCTGAACCGGGAGCCGGGACCGAGGTTATCGTGGAGTTTAATAATTTGAAAGATAATAAAACGGTTTATGATAAAAGTTCTGATAGTTGAAGATCATCCTATGTTGGTTGACGGGTTGGTCAATTCTTTTGCAAAAGCAGAAGGAGTTGAGGTTGTCGCAACTGCCGGAACCGGAGAGGATTGCCTGGAAAGTCTGAAGATTTACCCGGTTGACATTGTTTTGATGGATCTGAGATTGCCCGATATTCAGGGAACAGACCTGGCAAAAGAAATATCCGGAATTATGCCGGAACTTAAAATTATTGTTCTTACAACACATCAGCAAAAATATTATGTACAGACAATGATAGATGCCGGTGTTAAAGGCTATTTGCTGAAAAGTGTAAATTTTGACGAAATTCTTAAAGCTGTAAAAACTGTTGCCGGAGGCGGAACATATTTTTGTGCAGATATTATGCAGCAGCTAAAAGAAGACGGACAGAATCATATCTTTATTACCAAACGCGAGTCGGAAGTTCTTAAACTTATTGCCGGAGGCCTTACTAATCAGGAAATTGCCGATAAGCTTTTTATTAGTCCGCTCACCGTTGACAGTCATCGCAAAAACCTTATCCTTAAGTTTGAAGCGAAAAATACAGCATCAATGATTAGCATAGCGGTTGCACAGGGGTATTTGCAGGAAGGGGGAGGAGATTGGTAGTGTGTGATCTGAGGTCTGTAATCTGTAATCTGTGGTTTGGAGTGAATTTGAGATTCGGCTGTTTTATTTTAGAAACAAAAAGCAGAATTTCAAAAAGTGATAGCGACTACACTATTCTCATCTGTTACACATTCCTAAAAGCTAAAGCAATTACGCGAAAACTCCCGATTACATATTACGGATCACAGAAGTGAGCGTTATTCCGTGAACCCATTTGTTTAAAATTGATGAACCTGGACAAAAATACCAACAACAAAAAACAATTCCAAATTTCAGACACAATCCAACCTCTGAAGAACAACTTTAGGCACTTCCAACTTTTTACCCTGAGCGTAGTCGAAGGGTAGGCACTCTAAGTACTCCAAACTCGACACTTTTCTTATCCCATCTTGCAGGCCAGTATCAAAACAATAGCCATAATAAGATAAAAGAACATTTTGGAATAGGGTTTCAGTAGCCATCTTGCAGGCCGGGGAAAGCAGTTAAACGGTTTTCAGTTAAAAAGTTCTCAGTTTTAACTGCTATTGTCATCGTTTTGCAAAGTCATTGACAAAAATTCAATTACCACAATTTCTGTAATACAAAACTATTCCAATTTTCAAACACAACCTCACTTCCGAAGGACAACTTCGGACTTCGAACTTTCCACTCCGAACTTTTAAAATCCCATCTTGCAGGCCGATATCAAAACTTTAAACATCCTGAGTGACTACAATGGTATTGACTGTTTCAGTAGCCATCTTGCAGGCCGATATCAAAACGATTATTTGCTGATAATCAGTTTAATCATAATATGTTTCAGTAGCCATCTTGCAGGCCGATATCAAAACTTAAATGGGTATCTATTTATGATATTCATTTTTGTTTCAGTAGCCATCTTGCAGGCCGATATCAAAACAATAACAATGCTTGGTCGGTCCATAAGGATCATATTGTTTCAGTAGCCATCTTGCAGGCTGGGAAAGCAGTTAAACGGTTCTCTGTTAAAAAGTTCTCTGTTTTGACTGCTATTGTCAACATTTTGCTCAGTCATTGACAAAAAACCATTCACCACAATTTCTGTAATACAAAACTATTCCAATTTTAACACACAACCCAACTCCGAAGGACTTTAGATCACTCCAATCTTCCAACTTTTCACCCTGAGCGTAGTCGAAGGGTAGGCACTCCGAACTTTTCACTCCGAACTTTTAAAATCCCATCTTGCAGGTCTTAACATAATCTGACCCTGAAATGGGACTTATTAATACTGATATTTGTCTCAATGACCATCTTGCAGGTCTTTTCAAAATTACCCTCATGAATCTAAATATCTCAATAAAATATTTGGTTCAATCTTATATATTCTATGAGGCATTAATCTCTAGTAGTAGTTCAAGGATTAAAATGCACGTTAAGCATTAACAATAAAACTTTAATAAAGTATATTGAAAATTCACTTCCTGTTTATTTCATTATTTCTTCTTTACAGGTGGTGCAGTTGCCGGTTTTGGCGGCGTTTTCGGAGGATTATTTGTTCTGTTTGGGCCTGATGGATTACCTGTTTTGCTAGGCCAATTTGGTGTTGGTGCATTTTTGCTCATAATAAAAAGTTTTTAAGTTTTTTCTACTCGTAAGGCTTTTCGGTTACGCCTTGTTTAATTATGTTTCACAATTGAAAAAAGATTAGTGATTGTTGCTACCACTACTTAAGAAAAGTCCTACTAATAAACCTACTGCTCCAGCCGCAAGCAAAGCTCCTAAATTGTCATTACTTTTACTGGGTTTACTATTGGATATAAATGGAGCAGGTTCAGGTCTTTTTTTAACGCCAATCATAAAGTCATATTCAAGTCTTTGTTGTGGATCAATTAAAACTGCTTTTGCGTCTTGAATATACTGAAATAATTTAGTTGCGGTATGATGCCCATCGTTTTTATCCGGGTGATATTCTTTTGCCTTTTCTTTATAGGCTTTTAAAATTTCTTCGGTGCTTGCATTTGATTCTATACCAAGCAACTGATAATAAGTAATGTAATTGCTTTCCATGGTTAAAATATTTTGGTTATTAAAACGACACATTCAATTCTTAAACCAAACTTAAAACATGACAACATGTCATAAAAATCAGATAGATTGTGGCTACATTTACTTGTAATTGAATTTGTTTTACTTTAAATAAATTTTCACTTACGATATTCTTTCTGTCATATATATATCGCTTAACACTTTACAAATGCAATTAGATTTGTTTTCATTCCTAATCTATCAGAATATCTTTAAGATATGGATTTGAAGGATAAATAATTTTTAGCTTAACAATAGTGTCTTTATTAACGGTCTTGCTATCTTTCTGCTCAATATTCTTATTATTGTTTGAAGTTATTGATGAATTATAATCAGGAAAATCGTCACTCTTACTTCTGTTATTCTGCCAATGCATTGCTCTGAGATTGTCGGCATGATCTGTTCCTTCTTTAGCTACCGGAAGTGCATGATCAACTTCCCAACCATAATCTGATTCCTTACCATATTGTTCCCGATTTATCCATGCATCACAAACATCTTTTCTCCAAACTTCCGGGTCAACCCCTACTACTTTTTTAGCTTTTCCCCAAACTAAATTGATTTTGTCATCTGTAAAATTTGCCATAATTAAAATTTTGAGTTAGTAAATTTAAGTTTAGCATAACATGTACCACTTTCGATCGCATGACATAATGTCAGAAAAGTTACATATAAAGCCATATTTGTAGAGCCTCTTATAAAAAGCAATTGCTCTCTTAAGATTTACTTAAAATCCGTAATCCATCTCTGCAGGCAATTGATTTAGCTGGAATAATGCATATTGACCATCTTTCAGGTCTAAGTTAAAGCTCCATCCACCGCAGCGGAACAAAAACCAAATCACAAAAATTAGCAAAAAACTAAAACCTAGCACCAATTGGAATTTGGGTTTTGGCTTTTGGGATTTGCCGCCCTAGCGGTTTCCATCTTGCAGGTCTTACCATAAATAAACGCCATCGCGTTTGCAGTAGATGTTACAAAAAGTCTCAATGACCATCTTGCAGGTCTTACCATAAATCTTTGCTCAAGATCTAGAGCAAGAAGAAATCGAAACGTCTCAATGACCATCTTGCAGGTCTTACCATAAATACAAACTTTAGTGTTCCAAATAGATTTGGAATATACCGTTTCAATGGCCATCTTGCAGGTCTTACCATAAATCTGAAAAAGTCACTTTCTACCGCTATGGCGGTAATGTCTCAATGACCATCTTGCAGGTCTTAACATAAATTTTGTCAATGTCAAAATTCAGTTATCGATTTGTCGTCTCAATGACCATCTTGCAGGTCTTACCATAATCCAAGAAGAACAGATTGTTTGGGAAGTCAAAGAAAATGTCTCAATGACCATCTTGCAGGTCTTACCATAATTGAGTATAAGGCTTATAGTAAAAGAGCTAAAAAAATCGTCTCAATGACCATCTTGCAGGTCTTACCATAATTAAAATATGAAAATATTTGTATTTATTATCGGAGTCTCAATGACCATCTTGCAGGTCTTACCATAATTGCATTTCTGTTTCAAACAGAATATCATCGACCACTAGTCTCAATGACCATCTTGCAGGTCTTACCATAAATATCCTGGCTATCAACCTCTTAGCAAAAACACAAAAATTATTTTAAATACACAATATGTCAAAGAACCTTTGGACATTATTAAGTCCTTAAAAAATACAATCGTATTTTCTTTATAATGGTTCTATCTTAAATCTCCCCATGCCATAATTTGTAGAACTGCCAACTTGCAAATATTCTCCAAATTTTAATATTGGAATGATATTATTAAACGTTTCGAAACTATTCATTCTATAAATAATTGTGCCCACGTAACCTTCTAATGGTTGATTTTTAGAAAGTCTTTGATGTACAAACTCCAAATCTAATTTAGCTGTTTCTGCTTTATAATTCAAATCTTCGCACGTCTGTTTAAACAATTCGGGTTCGGGTAGAGGTCCTTCGCAATAAAGATATTGGATAAGTACCATTCGCTTTAATAAATGATAAACAAAATCGCCAAAACCCATGTTAAAATTATAAATCTGGGTTTTGTATAGCTTAACCGGACTTAATATGTTCATACAAATTTGCTTTAGCTTATGTTCAGGAATTTCGAAATCATACAGCTTTATTACTTTTGGAGCAGGACTGACTTTTCCTCTTTTTAATTCCAGAGCCTTCATCGTGGTATCGTAAACCGAAACAAATTTAATTTTATGATAACCAAGTCTCGAAAAGAAGTTCTCTAAGCGAGCTAGCATATAAGGAAGAACTTTTGCAAAAGCTCCGAACAGATTTATGCGCAGCACAAAATGATCAGGCACATTTACAGTTTCCCACGAAAGTGAATAACCACGAGGAAAAGAATTTTGCATATCTGCCAGTAATTTAGACGTGGAGATTTGATCGTCAGTAAGCGTTTTTGCAGCAAATAGAATTTCGGATTTACCATTTTTAATATTTTCTTCATCAATTCTGTACAAGCAGGTTTCCATAGCTTTATGCAAAAGCTCACCAAATGCAAGATTTTGCGAGAATCCCCCCTCATCAGAAAAAACGATATAAACAGGAGTGATTCTAAGCTTTTTTAGGTTTATAATATCAAGTGTTGTCATATTTTAAATTTCTTCGAACTGGCCGTAACCGACGTTGGTTTCTGAATTTACTTTTAAACAGATAAGGCAATTCTAGTTTTTATCACGTTTTGCGTTTAACAACTGCATAATTTCTTTATTTAACTTTTCCTTGTGTTCTTTCAGAAATGCAGCAACTTCCGGGGCTAAATCTGCTTTAAGCCAGACGGAAATTTTATTTATCTCTCCCGATAAATACAGGATTTCCGGATCATTGTTTTTTTGAGATGACGATTTTGTCAAAAGTTTTCCGTCATCATCGAATTCAAACTCCGAAATGTACCCATGCAAGTTGAATTTTTCTTTCAAAAAGACTTCATGTTTGTATTTTACAATCTTTTTCTTCTTATTAAGTTTTCCGGCACTTGTTTTAAAACCCGAAAAGTTTATTCGTGTAGCACTGTCCTGTAATATTGTCTGACCAATAGACTGCCCCCAGTTCCGAATATCGCTTTCACCCGAAAGTGGGGCATTTTCTACTTTACAAAAAACTTCTCCCTGATAAATATAAAAAATGTCAAGCTTTTTTGGCAGGTTGCCTACCCAGTTGCGCTTTTGCTCGTTGTACCATATCACAATTGAAACGCCGATTAAGCCAAATGTAGAATATATCTCAAGCCAGTTACTCCATTGCTCTGTAAAACTTAACTCGCAGGAGCAACAACATATCACATAAATTACAATTCCTGTTAACGTGAATATAATTGCTGCCCATATTTGCACTTTGGAAATTTCCCAAATAAACGGCCACAATTTTTTTGATTCTCTTTTCGACATAATTAAAAGGTTTTAATGTTTAATTACTTTCCAAAACTGTCTCTGATATTTTTCGGATTATCAAGCACTTCCCTTTTACGGAATTCTTTTTTAACATCCATATAATTTGTTTCATCCAACCACTTTTGAGAAGTTTGTTTTGCCGGGTCGTATTCAAGCATGGCTTTTAACTGAACGAACCGTTCGCATTTCCATAGATCGCCCGAATTTTCACCAATAGATTTACATACAAAACCGGCAAATTCTTTCTTAAAATCGTTATTTGCTGACCTTTCCTGCAAGTTCCAGTTTCCATTGTTGTCAAGTATCTTTGAATATCGTTCAGGGCGATTCTGCAGCACTAGTTCAGGGGTAATTCTTATTGTTCCCAGTCCATAAGGTTTGCCAAGCCCGATTTTATGACAGCAGTTTTCAGGCAAATCTAGGGCAAACAGTAATGCGCCCAATTCATTGTTGCTTAGGTTCTCGAAACGAATACGGCCGGTGAAGGTATTGTGGCTATCAAGTGCTTTAATGAATGAAAACATTGGACTCGAAATATTCAGTTTACGATGGTTTGCAAAGAAGTATTTTTTAAGAATTTCGATGGTTTCAGTATTTACATTACTCAAATCTCCTTTAAATACCAGTTTTTCGACACCGTTGGCATATACATCTAACAGAGCTTGATGCGTATCAATTAGATTGGCGATATAACGTCCGGGATTTTGCAATTTTAGATGGTTAAGGAATATTTCAAATTCCTGTTTCTTTACTATAAATTCTTTCGGACTATGTCCCGTAATACGGTGCCAATATGATTTATACCCCCTGATTACCACATTTTCGTCATCCCAATGCCTGAGTTTTTTAACGGGAGTTTTAACCCCATCCGGTTGTTCAAGATATAGCTGGAACGATGTCGGGTTTGGTGTTCCGAGAATATCTAATACGCTATCTTTATTAAATTCTGGGGTCGCACAGACAGAATCTTCGAAAAACACTCTGCCTGCTATGGTTTCTTTAGAATTTTTATCATCGGTTATTCCAAATATCCTGGATGCAAAATCTTTTTTACCATCAATAAGATGATCGGGATATAAATGTTGTTTAACTTTAGAAGTGTATGGTAACCTGTAGTTTTTAGTATTCCCAATGGAACTGACATTTCCATTTGTATCTGTCTGGTAAAAAACAGGAAACCCTATTTCAGAATGTTTAGAAAGACCTGCTTCTTTTACCACGTCAGGCCCTTTCCTGTTCTTATCTTCAAGATACTCTTTTATGAGGGTTTCGTTTCTGCCAATTATTACACCTGGTTCTTTTTTATTGCGACCTGCTATTGTATATTTTCTTTGGCCAGATCTTATTACCCATATATTATCTTCTTTATTAAAAAATGTATTTTTACTTGATTCATCTTTCACGTCACTTACTAATTCTGATTGTACCAAAATATAGCTTGCCAAATCCTTTTTAAACAATATCCCTACCTTTGTTTGCTTGTTAATTTCATCATGATATTTATCGCGTAGGTTGGGTAAGCTATCTGCAAAAGACCTGAAATAAAACCTGCTGTCGTTAATAAAATCCATTTTTGAGAATGAAACTATTTCGACAAGCGACCTGATCATACCCCGCATGGAAGATCCGGGTATAACCGGCTTGCCATTAATAATAATAAAATCGGCATTATTTCCCCGGATGAACAAAGGCGTTTTGTTTTCAATTTTTATGTCGATATATCCCGTATTTTTACCGTTTTCATATTTATCAAACTTTACGTCCTGAACATCAGAAGGGATTATCTTTTCGTTTAAGGGCACAAAATTGTATGGAGAACGGGCAGAACGAGGATTTTTATCCAGTGCTCCATGTCCATTGTTATGTTTCGATATGTTTTTTACAGAATTATCTGCATTTTTTGCATTATTACCCCCCTTTTTTTCATTATAATTCTTAAAAGATTTGTTTCGCCTTGTATCGCGGGTATCCCTTTTTTCAGGAACAAACGGCTCAGGCTTTTTAATCTCGTCGTCACCTTTCTTTAGCAGAACAGGTTGCCCGTTGATTCTTTTTACCTGAATTTCGGCATTATTCCAGTCGGCAGGGATATTTCTCCAGTTAATGCTCATTTTTTTACCATCGGCATAAGATATTTCCCAGCCGTTTCCTTTCTTCGATATTTTTGCTGTTTCCATACTTATTCGCTTTTATCGGTTTTTACTATTTCGAAGTCAACAAACCTGCTGTCGCAATAATATGCCTGGTTTATATCTTTGGTGTAGTCAATGTAATTGCGTGTAACAAGGACGATCCTGTCTTTCGAATCACTGGAAATGGATTTCAGATCTTTGTAGGGCAAGTAATAATTTGTACCTTTCTCTTCGGCTGCAATTATCCCGTCACCGTCATTTTTGAATTCCGTTCCGTTGAGTATTTGTTTTGCAGTAACACAATCGGTTCCGGTTCCCTGTTTGTCGTGGCGTAAACGTCCTTTTAAGACACAGTTGCTACGCCACAGGTGCAATTCTTTGTCTTTATCAAAGACACGCAGTTTTACAATTTCGTCGTAATTTCGCAAATCTGTTGACCATTGGTTGTTTTCAATATCAAGAAACTCTATTTTATCGTAATACCATACAACCGCTTTGGCATTCAAGAATTCTGAAATTGCTTTTTTTATCTCATCGTCAGTGTTTACAGGCTTAACATCTGATAAGCATTGTTCCGACTTATATTTATTGTTTTCCATGTTGTTTAGTTTTTGGGGATGATTTCTGAAACCAACGCGTTTATTGCTTTTATTTTATCCGTGTCAGGATTTATCAAACCTTGTTTGTCAAACTCAAAAGGGGTATTCTCTCCATTAAGTCCTTCTATTTTAAGTAACTCCCCGACAAGAACACCTCTCCCGATGGATTTTTCGCCGCCAACTGGCAGATCCTCACACATAAGGTCTTTCATTACCAGCAACATCAGGCCGGCTTCTTTTTCTTTATAATCCTTAATTTCGAACCGGAGTTCAATTTCTTCGTCTTTATGCCATATAGGTTGTGATTGCATTAATGCTCCTTCGATGGTACCACCGGTAAACCTGTCGATTTTTATTCTTGGCTGAACCTGTGTTGCGTCAACATTTTCGACAATGGTTTCAAAAGTTGTCAGCCGGCCTTTATTAGCCTCTTTTTTACTTTTACCTACATAGCCGAATAAACTGTTTACTATTTTGTCTGGCTCATTGTATTCAAGCGTTTTCAGTATTTTTAACGCCCTGTGCCGGACTGCCCCTCTTATTGATTTGGCGGATATTACCGGTTTCCCTATCGAGTTTTTTAAATGAGTTTTGTCAAGGTCAAGTTCATTGTCGGCAGAAAATATATCTGCGCGGATGATCAGAGAATTTTTAAGCGAAAACCTGCCGGTAATCCGGAGTATGTTATCCGGCTTAACTTCGAAACTTAATTTTTTATCGGATTTATAAATATTCTCAGGAGTGGTTTTTTCTTCGAGAAAATTGAACCAATTTTTATTGTCGTCTGGAAAATCAAATTTAAAGATTTCTATTTCCGAGAATTTAAGGATTCCAAAACCATTGGTTTTAAATGCCCCCTGGCGGTAATATTCATTACATCCTTTTTGCCCGATAAAATGCAGGAAATCTGTCAGTGTGTCAATATGTTTTTTGTATTCTTCCCTAACGGTAAGTTCAATATTTAGGCTAAATACAGCACCCGGTTCCAGCAATTCGTAATTGTATTTGCTTCTGTCAACAGCCAGCATGGTTTCGTGGTCTATTCCCACGCCGTCTCTTTCACAAACTTTAAATTCATCGTTTTTCAACACAAGATCGTCGATGATAATATGGCTTTGAATGGTTTTTTGGGTATCTGTTTTATCTGTTCCCCAAAAATATTCCATTAGCGATTCAATACCGTTATTGCCGTCATGTTCCCGGATCTGTTTAAAACTTTCCCTGAGCATTCCGGCAAATCCTGAGGCCGGGATCACAGGCTTTCCGGCGCAGTTCCTTATCACCGTGAAATCAAACTCGTCGTTTTCGCCCGATGCTATCAGCATTGGGGAGATGTTTTCCACATCAGCCCGGAATATAATTTTACCAACTATTTTATCCATTTGTTTGCTGTTTTTTTGATTTAACACGTAAAAATTTAAAGAAACAGAGATAGTAGTCCTTCCTGTATTCGAATGAAGTATCCTGACCATCTGCCACCAGATTTTTAATATCTTCCCACAGGAAATAGCGGTCTAATTCTTTGTGGGCTTTTTTGCCCTCAATGCCTGACATAAAACTTTGCCATTCCTGGATACTGTTGCAATTTTGAAGGTTATATTTAAGCCTGGTGATAAGCGAGTTCGAAATTTTAGTTGCATATTTCGCTGCTTTTCCAATTGCGTCAAATTCCATGTCGGCAATTTTTTCTGCATTTATCTGCTCCGTCAGAATTTTCTTAAGAACCTTGTGAACATAGCCTGAATCCTTAAATTCCTGCGAATTTGACGGCGGAGCCTTAATTTCTGTTCTTTCAAGATCTGATTCCAGTGTCATTACCTTAACCCTTCCGCAACCTTCGTTTTTATGTTCACCAAGTCCTTCAAATTCCAGCTTTTCTGAATCGCAACTACCTGTAAATTCAACTTTAATGGTAGTTCCTACGGCAAATGCATTTTCGCGCGGGGTTTTGCTTTGCCATGTTCCCATGTAGTTCTCGACCCAATCCGGGGCTGAGAATATTTGCACTTCACCAATTTTTTCGGAATAGTGATTCAGTTCATTTTTAATAATCTCCAGATCGGGAACTGCAGTTCCGTATTTATTGTAAGTTATCACCGGGCTTTGAAAAACAATATACGCTGTTGATTTTGTTTCATTGGCTATTTTGATTGTTTCGGTTATTTTAAAATTTGTAAATTTTGCCCTTGAGTATTGAGCCGATTTGGATTTTCCTACACGATGAATTCCACCCTTCTGTTCGAACAATGCCTGTATATATTCGAGATCGGAGTGCATTCCAAGAATTTCACACCTGAAAACCTGGTTTTTATCAATCGCTTCATAATAAAAAATGCCGCCGGCTTCCTCAGTGCTCCTTCCTGCCAGACGGTTTTTATTTCTTGACGAATGAAAACTGAAAACCGTATCAACACTTCCAAGTTCGAGTTTCTCATTATTAATAAGAGCAAAACCAGGAATTCCTTTTAAAGGTGTTTCAGCTTCAGAGATAAACTTTGCTTTACTTTCTGTTTGGGTTTTATCGTAACCGTAAATTTTGGGTACAGGGAGCAGGTTTTCCTTAAACGCATTATTATATTTTACATTCCCTGACAGGATTATATTCTTAAAAATATTGTTTTTGTGTGCAGGAGGATTTCCGAGTCTTTCATTCTCAATTATAAGTCCGGCTATTAACCCGCGTATTTTACCGGCAGGGATAAACTGTTCGGTATTTACTGTATTCTGATCGCCTGTTACTTTACCGAGTATCAGTGTGTCAAGGGGTTCAATTTCGAAGCTCAGTTTAGCCCGTTCTGTTTTCTTGTTATCATACTCTATACCTGTTTTGGTGGCAGAATTAGCATCTGTTTCCTGCAATACTTCAAATTTAACTTTCCCGAAGCCACGGTTACGGCGTGTGCCTATATATCTTAAATTTAATAATGCTTTCCGGATTAATTCCTCATTGTCGTAGGGGATGTTTTCAATAGTTGTTTCAAAATCAATCCCTTCTTTAATAAGGCGGTAATTCCGCAAAGATTTGTCTTTGGCTGTTCCGGTTGTATCATCAATTGAAGTTTGCCGGCGAACCACGGTAAAAAACTTTCTTACAGAGTTGTTTCTCAGAGTGGGATTTTGTTTTAATTCTCTTTCCACATTGTCGTAATCCAGTATTCTAAGATCGTTAAAAGCCAGAATACCGGGAGTCTCACTTCCGGATTTGCCAAACAGTTTTTCAACAATATTATGATCTTCTCCATTTATTTCGCAAACCTCAAGGCAACTTTCCCTTAAAAGTCCTTTAAAGGTTTTTGCCTGGATATAAGGGAACCCGTAACGGCAATATTTTATCTCGGCATCAACATGAGCCGAACTTTCACCAGATGCCGGCAACACAGGCGAAAGGCTTGTCATCTTAATTTTCATCTATATTCTCAATTAATATTAATAGGGTTGTTAAATAAAAATCCATCAATTCTATCTGGTCGTAATACGGTGTCAGGTTATCTTGTTCCCAGATTTTTTCTGCATTACAGGGTAATTCCAATTTTCGTCCGTCTTTCAATTCTTTTATTTCTTTTTCAAACAATTTTTGCAGGCTTTCACTACCTGTAATTGCATCCCTGAGTGCCATTACTTTGGTCTTTGACCAGTATTCAGAATCTGAAAACTTATTTATCCCTGATTTCAACTTGTTTATTGATTGCCTGTCGTCGTCATTATCAAACAAACGATACGGTCCATAGTATAAACAGCCTGACTCGGTTTTATGGGTTTTTTCTCTCAAATTTTGCAATGTGCCTGAAAATGTAGTGGATGAGCAGTAATAAGAAATGTAGCATTTGCCTTCATTATCGCCCCTTACATGTCTTTTTGCCTCAGAACACAACTCGTTGGCTAGTTCGACAGCCTTATAAAAAGGGAAATGAGTTTTAACAATTGCTACCCCGGCGCAGGCTCCGTCCATAAGTTTATCCTTACTGTTTTTATCTTTTTCGCGTTCGGGTTTATCGTAAAACAATGCAATAAACTTTTCTGCTAAGTACATTCCCAGTTTGCCTTGGCAGATAAAAGTTATATCGTCGCCACCAACCAGTACAGGGCGTATCGGAAGAATAATTTTACCAGTATTATCCTCTTTTTTCAATTTAAGGTCTGATAAACTTCCTTTTTCATACAGGTAAATAATATGTTTAATCAAGGTTTGCATCGCACCAACAGCCTTGGAAGAAACTGCAAAAGATTTTTTTCTTAAATCAGGCAGGCTGTATATATCGGAGAAAATCTTACCCATGCCATTGCCATCAACATGCACTACCGCAATGTATGACTTTTCTTCGTCCTGCCCCAATTTCTCAATATCGTTGATAAGGGAATATTTATCTCTCAGTGCAGGATAAAATTTACAAATCTTTTTCTGAAGTTCATCCGATTTTTCAAATTTTGCCATTGTACCGGATGAAATCCATTTTTCTCGATCACTGTAAAATAGTTCGGCACTATCGTTACTGTAGGGACAATCACCGGTAATACCGTGTTTTTGTATGTTTGTGAGCGGAACAAATTCCGATTTTCGTTTTTTAAGGTCATTCAAAAGTTCATCAAAAGAATTTTTGTAATTACCAAGGTCAAAATTTTCTGTCATCCCGAAAGCAATCCGCAACGAAGGAAAGCAAAGAAGGCACTCCCTGCTGAACTCTTTTATAAATTGTTTTGCTTCCCCGGCACTTTTAAATAAGATAAGAGTATTTCCTCCCCCGGAATACCCTATTTCACAGTTTATATTATTCTGTTCAATTGCTATAAGATCAGGATTTTCCTTCCAGTTCCCGGAGAAGCCCTCTTTGAACAGTTCCTTTAAAATGCCGGTCATAACATCATTATACAATACATGTTCAATGATATAACTGGCACCCACGTTCTCGGTCAGCTTATTGCTGTTGAAAATGTAATTCTGGATTGACACGGTTTCGATTAATACTGCTGTACACATAATTATTATTTTGTTTAATGCTTTAGATTATAATAAAGTTCACGAATTCCTCAAATCCGAAATCAATCAGTATTTGTTTGATGGTAAGCATTTCGAGGTCGTAACCTCCCGGGAGAAACAGCATTTTTTGATCTTTTTTCATTTTTCAGGATGTCGGAGCAACAAATATATAAAATATAATTGTTTATGTTGTGTCTGAAATGAAGTAAATTTTGAAAAAATATTAAAATGCTTTTGTAAAGTATTATTAAAGTGTTGGTATTGCCAGTGTAGAGTTGTGTTTTACCGGAATTTATTTTGATTATCTGTAATATTTCCGTGTTGTTTGTTGTTATGCACGTTCAGGCTGCCTCCGCAGATAGTTGCGGTCCATTTAATATTTACCCTATCTCGTTTATAACAGAAATAATTCCGCAGGTAACAACCCCGGCAGTTTCGGTTCTTAACCGGCTTTCGCCCAGCGATACGGGAATAAATCCCGCGGCTTTGGCAATTTCAATTTCCTGCGGGTTAAAGTCGCCTTCGGGGCCAATTAAAACAATCGCGGATGAGTTTTTCTTCAGTAATTTACCCAGATAAATTTTTTCGGATTCCTCTTCGCAATGTGCAATAAACTTTTGCTCATAATTCAGGCTTTGTTTTATGAATTTAACAAAGTCTGTTTGTTCATTAATTATTGGGTGATAAGCTTTGTACGATTGTTTCATTGCAGCTTCGGCAATCCTGTTAAGCCTGTCGGTTTTAATAAATTTACGCTCCGAATTTTTACAGATTACCGGTGAAATTTCATCAATCCCTATTTCGGTAGCTTTTTCTATAAACCATTCCAGCCGGTCGGTATTTTTTGTAGGAGCAATGGCAATTTGCAGAGAGTAGGATTTTTTACCGTATTCATGGAACGTTTCAAGAATTTTCAGAATTGTTTTTTTCTGGTGCAATTCCATAATTTCGGTTCTGTACATGTTCCCCCTGCCGTCGGTGAGATAAATTTCATCGCCGTTTCCCAAACGAAGCACTTTTGTACAATGTTTCGATTCTTCTTCATTTAAAACATGAAAATCACCGGATATTTCCGGATCGTAAAAAAGTCTCATAACTGCAATTTTGGCAAAGATAAAAAAAGTTCGGCACTTCGACTTACTTCGGCAATGCTCAGTACAAGTCGCTCAGTGACCTCACAATACGGAGTTCTAAGTGCGAAGTTCTGAGTTAAAAACATGAGTTTGAAGCACCAAATTACAAATAACAAGTTCCAATGAATACCAGGTGACTGAGCGTAGCCGAAGGCACCGTTTAGACTTCTTGCCTTCCGTCTTCTTCCCCCAACAAAATTTTGCATTTCCCCGTTTTCTTATTAATTTTACAAAAAAATTCAATTATGCATACATCAGAAACAATTTATACCGGGAATTTGCGCACAACTAACACGCATGTTCGTTCAGGCCAGCAAATAATTACCGATGCCCCTGTAGATAATAAGGGGAAAGGAGAAGCTTTTTCTCCAACCGATTTAGTTGCAACCGGATTGTGTAACTGTATTTTAACAATTGCTGCTCAGGCAGCCGATGAGCATGGCTTTTCAATCGAAGGAGCAACCGGCAAAACCACCAAAGTTATGGCTCAGTTACCGCTTCGCAGAATTGCAGAAATTGTAATTGAATACGATTTCTCAATGTGCAATCTGACAGAAAAACAGCAGACAATTATTAAAAGGGTTCCGTCATTATGCCCGGTATCTTTAAGTTTGCACCCCGATATTAAACAGACAATTACTTTTAAATTTTAACCCGTTGCCTAAAACCAAAACAAGTATTATTTCAAATACTCTAAGTACTTTAAGTATTCCAGGCATTTTAAAACTTAACCTATGGAAATAAAAATTGAAAACGGTCTTACCGGACACGAAGAGCAAATAGTCGTTTATGAAGATACTGCTGCGAAATACGGTAGCGGACTGGTAGAAGTCTTTGCAACACCGGCTATGATAGCATTAATGGAAAAAACCTGTCTCAGGTCCGTTCTGCCGTTTTTGCCAGAAGGTTTCGGGACAGTCGGAACAAAGGTAGATATCGTTCACACCAAAGCTACTCCGGTGGGGATGAAGGTTATATGTGAATCGGAACTTGTTGAAACTGACCGAAAAAGACTGGTTTTTGAAGTAGTTGCCAGAGATGAGGAAGGCGAAATAGGACGTGGCCGTCACGAAAGATTTATAATTGATGTGGCTAAGTTTATGAGTAAATAATAAAATTACACAGACTATCCGAGATCACAAATCTGTTGGAGTTTGGGTCTGTCAATTATTTTCATAATCTTACCGTCTAAAGAAATAATATTTTCTTTGCAAAATTGTCCTAACACTCTGCTAAGGCTTTCTCTTGTTGTCCCGATAAGGTCCGCGAGTTCGTTTCTCGATAACGGAACTTCAAATTCGTCATTATCAAACAATCTTTCGGACATACATAAAAATGTATCAGCAATCCGCCCCGGAAGTTGTTTTTGTTCTTGGTTGACAGTTCTTTGCTGATCGAAAAGTTCATTTTTACAAAGTTCCAGTATTATCTCACTTGCAAACTGACCGTTTCCGGCAATAAGCATTTTGAAAAAATTTGCATCAATAAAGCATACGGAGGTATCCTGTAATGCTGTTACAGAATAATTATTTATTTTGTTTCCGAGTGTTGTCGGAATTCCTAAATAAGACGGGGCTTTTACCAATCGCAGAATTTTTTCCTTTGCCGGACCTGCCATATGAATTTTTACCAGGCCTGATCTTAAATAAACAACATTTAAGGAAAGAGCATTTTGCTTAATTATTATTTCTCCTTTTTTAAAAGAGACTTCAGCACTGTTTGATTCAAGACTTCCGAATTCATCATTGGAAAGAAAATTCTCCGCAACTGATCTTATTTTGCAATCTGTACAATTATGTTTTGCCATGTTCCGAATCTTAAAAAGTAAAGATACAAAAAAATGTGATTCAAATCACAAGTTAACTTGTTTTACTTCACGCAAGTTTTAACAGGATAAGCTTTATTATGTTCTAACTTTGACAAAACAAAAAATCAGAACAAATGGAAAACGAATTCGAAAAACAATTCCTCGACTTGCAGAAAAAAGTCAAAAGGCTGGAAAAAGGATCAAAAGATCAATTAACAATGGTAGTTTTTTCCGGAGATCTTGATAAAATTATTGCTGCAATGATAATAAGTGTAGGTGCGGCAGCAATGGATACCAAAGTTAAACTCTTCTTTACTTTCTGGGCTACGGCAGCTTTGCGCGACAAAAAGAAGTCGGTAAAAGGTAAGAACTTTATGGGAAAAATGTTTGGTATGATGTTACCAAAAGGAACCGGTAAACTAAAGTTGTCAAAAATGCATATGATGGGCATGGGCGCTTCAATGATTAAAGGCCTGATGAAAAAGAACAATGTACCTTCTCTCGAAGAAATGTTTAAAACAGCAGGAGAACTAGGAGTTGAAATTAATGTTTGCGAAATGTCAATGAATCTGATGGGAATGAAAAGAGAAGAATTTATTGATTACCCTAATCTTAATGTTTGCGGGGTAGCTACATTTTTAGCCGATGCAAGCGAAAGCCAATCACAATTATTTATTTAAAAATTAAAATAGGAGAAATATATTATGACACAGGAAGAAGTAAAAGCATTAAACGTAAATCTTATTGTTGACGCAAGAGGAACAGCATGTCCGGGTCCGCTATTGGCTGTGAAAAAAGCAATCGGAGATATCGAATCAGGAGAAATTATGGAGGTATTATCTTCTGACGAAGGAACAAAACATGATATTCCGAGATGGTGTGACAAAATGGAACACGAATTTATCGGAATTCTTGAAGAGGACAGCTACACAAGATTGTTTCTCAAAAAAGCTTAGTTTTTACAGAATGTCAGATTTGTATTTTCAGGTCTGACATTCTGCTTATCAGCAAATTGACTGCATTTTAATGTGCAGGGACAGATGTGATTATTTAATAATTCAGAAAATGGAACAAGAAAATTACAGACCAAGAATTCTGGTTTTTTCCACCGATAAAATTTCCGATCCGGGAATTGATCAGGCCGGACTTCGTAAAATACATTATTCACCTACAGTTTATACTATAAGTTTGCCCTGTTCGTCAGGAATAAAACCAAAGTGGATTTTGCATGCTTTCGAAAAAGGATTCGATGGCGTTTTTATTGCTGCCGACGGACATGAGTGTTCATATAGCCCGAGATGTTCGGAACATACAAATGCTATTATCGAGGAATCACAAAGACTTATGAAAGAGAACAATATAAGTCCCAAAAGAATTCGTATGGCTGCTATTTGTTCTGTTTGTGCCGAGCCATTTTCAAATCACATGGACAATTTCGGTAAAATATTGGCAGAACTTGGCCCAATAAGTACCGGGTTAAATGTCGAGTTATAAATTTAATCTGTAATCTGATATGACACAGAAAAATAAAAATTTCGATGCTGTAATAATCGGCGGAGGAATAGCCGGACAGGAAGCAGCCTTAAATCTGGCGGATATGAACTACCAGGTACTTTTGGTTGAAAAAGGATTGTCGATCGGTGGCAAAATGATTCAGTTAAGTAAGGTTTTTCCTACTCTTGACTGTGCTGCCTGTATTACAACACCTAAAATGTCCGAAACGGCAAGGCATCCGAATATTACCCTGATGCTTAACAGCGAAGTTAAGGAAATCAACAAAAACGATAAGGATTTTGAAATTGAAATTACCCGTAATCCCCGTTATGTTGTGCCCGAAGCTTGCACAGGCTGTCAGGAATGTGAAGTTGTATGTCCTGAAGTAAGACCCGACGAGTATAATACTAATCTGGCCGGCAGAAAGGTCGCTTATATACCTTTTAATCTTGCAAACCCCAGAATTGCATCTATTGACAGAAAAGATATTTCGGCTCCCTGTATTAATGAATGTCCCGGCGGGGTTAAACCTTACGGATATATTACTCTTGCCCGTAACGGTCAGTACGAGGATGCAATGAAACTCCATCTTGAAGATATTCCTTTGCCCGGAAGTTTGGGCAGAGCTTGTTATGCTCCCTGCGAAGGCCAGTGTACAAGGGCATCTTTCGATTCTGCCGTTGATATAAGAAGAATTAAAAGATTCTTTGCAGAATATTATTATGAAAAATATCCCGAACCGGAAACAAGCACATTGCCCGAAAACTCCGGTAAAAAAGTTGCCGTAATAGGTTCCGGCCCTGCAGGTCTTACCGCTGCATATCATCTGGCGTTAAAAGGACATTCTGTAAAAATATTTGAAGCTGCACCCGTAGCAGGCGGAATGCTTAGTCTTACTTTACCTGAATATCGTTTACCAAAGGCAGTAGTAAACAGGGATATTAAAAACATAACATCTCTTGGAGTCGAGATTCAGCTTAATACCCGGATTGATGATCTTGCAAAACTTAAAGAAGAAGGTTTTGACAGTATTTTTGTTTCTGTCGGGACGCATGACACTACAAAACTTGGAATTGAAGGATCAAAACTCAGCGGTGTAATTTCATGTCTTGATTTCCTGCGCGAGGCCAATATCGGAAACAGCCTTGATCTTAAAGGTAAAAAAGTTATGGTTGTTGGCGGCGGAAACACAGCTATGGATGCATCCAGAACCGCTTTGAGAATGGGAGCGGAGTATGTTAAAGTCGTATATCGCCGCAGCAGGGAAGAAATGCCTTGTTTTAAACCCGAAATTGATGAGGCCGTAGAAGAAGGCGTAAATATTGAAGTGCTCAGAAATCCGATTAAGTTTCTGGGAGAAAACGGAGTACTTAATAAGGTACAACTTATAAAAATGGAGCTTGGAGAACCTGACCAGAGTGGCCGACGCAGACCTATTCCGGTAACAGGTTCAGAATATACCGAAGATGTTGATTTTGTTATCGAAGCTATAGGACTTCAGGCAGACACCTCAGCATTCGGAAAAGTAATTGACCTTAGTAAATGGGGAACAATTAAAGTTAATGAGAAAACAATGCAGACTTCTGCTGAATATATTTTTGCAGGCGGCGACTCTGTAACAGGGGCATCAACTATTATTGAGGCTGCCGGTCAGGGTAAAAAAGCAGCATTCTACATTGATAAATATTTAAAAGGACTTGCTCCTGAAGATTTTGAATCAGGAGATAAGTTGCCGGCAATTGACAAAAGCGAAGTTTTAAACCGCGGAAACATAAAACTTATTCCGAAGACCGAACACAAACATCGTCCGGTAAAAGAAAGAATACTAGATTTTAAAGATGTTGAAGCAACCCTGACAGAAGAAGAACTTAAATCGGCAACAAGCCGTTGTCTCGATTGCAGCAATTGCCGCGAGTGTCATCAGTGTGCTTCGGCATGTCCTGCAGATGCTATTGACTTTTCACAGAAAAAAGAAGTTCATAATCTTACAGCAAAATCTGTAATATTAACCACCGGGTATAAATTATTTCCGCCATCTGGCAAGCCGGAATACGGGTACGATATCTTCCCGAATGTTATTGACTCTATGCAGATGGACAGATTAATTGCTCCGACACGTCCGTTTAATAATGTACTTCGCCCGGGTGACGGAAAAGTACCCGACAATATAGCTTATGTATTATGTACAGGTTCGCGTGATTCAGCAATTGAGAATACCGCCTGCGGTACAGAATGTTCAAATAACCCTATATGCTCACAGATTTGCTGCATGTATTCCATCAAGCAGGCACAGTTGCTTATGGGAGCTTTGCCAATGGCAGATATTACCATTTATTACATGGACATAAGAGCATTTGGAAAAGGTTACGAAGAGTTTTTCCAGCAGTCTAAATCAATGGGGGTAAACTTTGTTAAAGGTAAGGTCGCGAAAATAAAAGCAAAAGACGACAACAGCGGAGATTTGATTTTACGTTACGAGGATGTGCTGAAAGGTGTTGTAAAAGAAGCAAAACACGATTTGGTAGTATTGTCGGTAGGTGTAATCCCAAATAAAGAAGTGCCTCAAATGTTTGGTAATGAAAAACCGGAGTTGGATCAGTTTAATTTTGTTAAGCAGGTTGATGAACTTATTAGTCCTTCATTAACCTCGGTTGACGGAGTTTTTGTTGCCGGAGCTGCATCCGGGCCAAAGGATATTCCGGATTCAATATTGTCGGCAGGTTGTGCAGCAATAGAAGTTGCAGGATATTTAAGCAGAAAGTAATAAATGCCACGAAGGCACGAAGACACGAAGAAGAAAATAAAGAAATGGAAAAAATAGTGACATATTGGAGAAAAGAGAAGCTTAGTGTTTTGGCGTTTTAGTGGCTATGAAAAATAAAACCCTTGTGCCTTAGTGCCTTGGTGGCGAACAAAAAAATAGTAATATGAAAGAAAGAATAGGAGTTTATATTTGTCATTGCGGAGGAAATATTTCCGATTATGTTGATGTAGAACAAATCAGCAGTATGCTTCGCGAAGAAAAAGGAGTAGTAATATCGAAAGATGTTATGTTTACATGCGCCGACTCCAACCAGGTTGACATGGTTAATGACATAAAAGAACATAATCTTGATGCGATAGTTGTAGCTTCATGTTCTCCTAAACTACACCTTCATACATTCAGGAATGTGGCTTCCCGCGCGGGACTTAATCCTTCCAATTACGTTCAGGTAAACATCCGTGAGCAATGTTCATGGCCTCATTCAGATAAACCCGAAGAAGCAACAGTAAAAGCTATCGGACTTATAAGAGCAGGGATTAACAGAGTTTCACATTCCGAATCTCTCGAAAATATCGAAATCAGTGTTAAAAAATCAGTACTTGTTGTTGGTGCAGGTATTGCCGGGATGAAAGCAGCAATAGATCTTGCAAAATTAGGAAACGAAGTTTATCTGGTAGAAAAAGACTATTTTGTAGGCGGACATGTTGCTCAGAACGAAAGCCTTTTTATGTCAGGGCAAAAAGGAAAAGATATAGTAGCAAATCTGTATAAAGAAATTAAATCATACAATAATATCAGCATTTTTACCGGAGCAACAGTCGAAAAAGTAACCGGCAGTGTGGGTAATTTTAATGTTGACATCAAAATAAAACCAAGATATATAAGGATAAATGTTGATAAGGAATCTGTTGTAAAAGCAATGGAAGATTGTAATGTTTATGTCGGAGACGAATTTAATCTTGGCCTGGCAAAACGCAAAGCTATTTACAAAAATTATCCCGAAGCACTTCCTGATGTTCCTGTTGTTGATGCAGAAGCTTTAAAAGAAGATATTGAATTTACAGGAAAATACTTCAGTCTTTTTGATTTTAACCAGAAAGAAGAAATTTTGAATTTTACAGCAGGTTCAATATTGATTTCAACAGGCTTTGAATCTTATCAGCCAAAAGATGGAGAATATGGCTACAGGGATATCTCAAATGTTATTACTTTACCGGAACTTAACAGGCTTATTGAATTAAACCCTGATAAGCTTACCTACAACAACAAAACGATTAAGAATATTGCCTACGTATATTGCGTCGGTAACAGACAGCTAAAAGGCGAGAATAAATATTGTTCACGTCAGTGTTGCAGTTCTGCCATATATTCTTCTATCAGGGTTCACGAAAAGTATGGTGAAATAAATGCATTCCACCTTTACCGCGATATAAGAACCTATGGTAAACAGGAAATGCTTTACGAAAAATCGTCAAAACAAGGAGATGTTTATATCCGTTATGACGAAAAAGAACCTCCGTTGGTTGAACTGCAGGGGAAATCAACAGTTGTAAAAGTAAAAGATTATCTTACCTCCAAAACCGAGTTGGAAATTAATGCTGATCTGGTTGTACTTGTTACCGGAATGGTATCACGTCACGACAGTAAAGAAGTGTCCGAAAAATTTAAAATCCCGGTTGGCAGTGACAAGTTCTTCAATGAAATACATCCAAAATTAAAACCGGTAGAAACAGTAATCAAAGGAGTTTATATTGGCGGAACCTGTCAGGGACCTAAAAATGTAAGCGAAACAGTACAGTCTTCGCTGGCTGCATCGGCAAAAATAAATGCTTTGCTTGGTTCAGGAACAATTCTGCTCGATCCGGTTATTGCAAGAGTTAATAATGATGCCTGTGTATGGTGTGGCAAATGTGCTTCGGTTTGTGAATACGATGCTATAAAACAAATTGATATTGAAGGAAAATCTGTAGCATTTGTTAACGAATCAGTTTGTACAGGTTGTGGAATATGTGCCCCGGTTTGTCCCGAAAATGCCATTGAAATTGCTCAATATACCGATGACGAAATAGAATCCATGATTGATGGCTTTATGCAAAAAGCAGAATATTCGGCAAATGCAGAAAAAGCTGAAGAAAGCGAAGATAACCAGAGAGCGCACATGAAAGAATATCCTCAGATCTGGAAAAAAATTGCTGCAACTATCGATGGAGATAAAAAGACTATTCCCCAGATATCTACCGAAATAGACGAGAAATCAGAAATCGTAACATATCACCTTATGACTATGAACAAGTATGGAATTGTTCTGGCAGCCGGTGTTGACGATAAAGATATGTATTATTATTACACAATGAAAAAGTAATTGTTATGGCAAAAGTAAATCCTGATTTTGTTAAAGATATAAGAAAGCTTGGCGCAGAAGATTTTAAAGCTTGCTTTAGTTGTGGAAATTGTACTGCAACCTGTGCATTGTCTGATAAAGACAATTCTTTCCCGCGTAAAATGTTGAGATATAGTATTTTAGGACTGGAGGGAGAAATTAAATCATCGCTTGACCCGTGGTTGTGTTATTATTGCGGTGATTGTTCCACATCCTGTCCGCGTCAGGCCGATCCCGGAAATCTGATGATGTCTCTGCGACGTTACCTTATTTCAAAATATGACTGGACAGGTTTGTCAGGAATATTATTTAAAAATCTTTGGGCATATATAATTGCTTTTTTACTTGTACTTGCAGGAATTGTAAGTTTGTATGCAGGTGGAATTTTCGATCAGGAAGAAATGATGCACTATGGACATCTTTTCGAAATGATTGCTATTGGCGGAGTATTTGCAGTAATTCTTTTGCCGAATATTATCCGTATGTGGTATTTCACCGTGTTGTCGAAGAAAAATAAATTTGTAATTAAAAATTACATTGTCGCACTGAAAGATCTTTTTATTCACATGTTTACCCAAAAACGCAGCTTAGAATGTAATGTAGAAAATCCTGTTGAGAAAAAAACAAACAAAAACTGGTGGTTTATGCATCTGCTGTTGGTGACCGGTTATCTTACACTACTTGTAACAACCGTATTTTTTAACTGGTTTGCATCCGAAAACATGTTTGTTATTTATTTCGGGTATATAGTCAGTGCTGTTGTTTTTATTATCACATTTTTATTCGTGATTGCACGTATTAAAAAGCGTACACAGAAAACAAAATTCTCACATTTTTCCGATTGGTTTTTTGTTATCTGGTTATTCTTCATGGGAATTTCAGCGTTTCTGGTAAGATTTTTCGTTGATATTGATATTCTCGAAAATAACTTCTGGATGTACCTTTTCCATATTATGATTTTAGCTCAGTGGGCTTTGATTATTGTTCCTTTCGGGAAATGGACACACTTCCTTTACAGATCTTTTGCAATGTATTTCGAGAAGATAAATGCAATGGCAAAAAAATAACATTTCATTTAACAGGTAAAAGTAAAATCTAAATCCGGCAGAGATATAACTTTGTCCTAAGGTTTTAAAGTTAATGTTTCCGGGCACTTGTTTATAAAGTTAAAAACCATTTCCAGGCAGGAATAACTTTGATTTTTTTAGATTCTGAAATTAGATTCTGTTCGCTATCCATATTAATAATTATTCCTTCTGTAAGATGCGTTCCCGGCTCTTTGCCGGCAGTCTGGTATTAGAACCTGTAATAAAAACCTTGTCGCCTGAGTTGTAAAGCCTTCGTACAAATCTTTCCCATCCAGGTATGTATGGAAATAAAAAACTAATATTATCTAATAATAGATAGATATGATTATAAGTATCTATTACAAATAGACATATTTTGTTAAAAGTATCTATTTTTAATAATAGATTTATATGATAAATTTATGCCTTGAATTTTGAGTGACTTCAAAAATTGCAGAAAAACTGAAACTCCCAACTGTTTTTTATACTCTTGCTTTTCTGTTTGAATAATTCGTAACTTTGTTAAAATTTTTCCGGAATGAGATTCATATTTGTATTATTATTACTCTGCTTGTTTGAGTATATTAATGCTCAGCAAAACCATAAACAGGCAAATACAGTAGGTTCGGAAATAATTGCCGATGCACCATATCATATTCAAAAGTTTGATTCGCTGGGAAACATTAATCCCGTTCCTTTGCATGTATTTGTTCATTCCTCTTCATGTATCGGATGCAATAACGAATTGATGAACATAGTGGTAAAAATAAAAAATGCTTCAGATTCAGAATTTACAGATGTACTTTTATTTGACGATTATACAGATGAGGAATTTAACAACCTGTTTGTGAATAAATCTGAAACAGATTCAGAATTCGGAATACAGTCATTTGACCAGTCCTTGCCGGTTAAAGATGTCGCTTACACGATAAATTTTACTTCAGATTCACATATGCTGCCGCCAACAACATATACAGATATTGTAAGCGATTACTGGTGGTTTACCATGATGATTCCGGCAGATAAGCTTGCAGGATACGGCGATGTAATTGATCTGGAGGTTTATTTTGAACTCGACTGGGATGCCGACTATGTTTGTTATCTCCGGGTTTTCAGACAGACAGAAGCATTCCCTGCAGTTGACGGCTGGCTAAGAGGCGATGTCCACTATCACGGAATGTTTACACAAAATGACGCTGAAGTAGGTCTGCCTCTTGATGCGACTAAAATAATGGCAAAGTCCTGTGGCCTGGATTGGATAACGGTAACAGATCATTCCTGCGATTTTGACAACTATGGGAGTGATGTTTACTCTAACTGGGAATTTCTCGGGAATATTATAGAAGATATTAATTCAGAAGACGATTCTTTCACGTTTATCCGCGGCCTTGAAATGACAGTTAAAAATTCTGCAGACGATCATGTTCATGCACTGGTTTATCCTGCGGCAGCAGCCCCGCAGTCAATGCCCTATTTTGGTGATGGCAACGGCGACACTTCTGCGACAGGTGTAAATGTGGACATGTTATCCGATTCGTTAGTACTTCATAACGCGTTTGCTTATTCGGCACACCCGTTTTCGCAGGGCGACGAGCTTTCATTTGCAGTTGACGGATCTGTTTGGAATGTAGGAGATGATGATTTTCCCGAAAACGAAATGCCTCATGAATATTTCGGAACAGTAATCTGCAACGACATAAGTACAGAATCAGACATTTTTTCAGATGAAGAAAACAAACTTCTGAAAGATAATATTATCGGCGGACAAATCTGGAATCTGTATAGTAATCTTAAAACAACAGAAGAACAGGACGATCCGTGGGACGTTATGTACTCCGGCGATCACGGGTTCGGACTTTTTCCTGAGGATGATAATCTTAACACTACCAATCGTTTAATGCAGAATTTTGAAGTTACAGAGTTTGTCTGGAAGAAAGGCCTGCAAATTAAGAACGAAAATAGCCAGACTGAAAACTGGAAATATTTTATTTCTGCCGGCAGTGATGCTCATGGTTCATTTAATTATTCCACAACCGACTTTTTTATGGGAGTTTCCGGTTTTGTTTCCGATAATGCAATCGGGAAATTGTCTTCGCTGGCATATTGTCCACAGGGAGCCGGGAATAACGGCGAAAATGTACTTACAGCACTTGAAAACGGTAATTTGATTCTTTCGTCAGGGCCGGTAATTGCATTTGAAATAGATACAGACACAGAAAATACAACACCGGAGATTATAATAGGGAATGATGCCGTTTTAGACTTTAGCCAGTGTGCAAACACAAGGTTATCTGTTTTTACCGCCACATCAGAAGAATACGGAGACGTTCTTGAGAAAAAGATTATCGTAAAAACGGCAACGGATGATTTTATTTTCGACCTTCCGGCAGATGCAAATAACTGGCAAACAGATCTGATTCCGTTTTTGCAGAACATATTTTCAGGTCAGGAGATGTTTCTTGACCAGTGGGTTCTTATACGTGCCGAAATGCAGACATATAAAACATATTCAGAACCCGGAATATACAGGGCAGATTCTGTAAATTTCTATTCTTATACAAATCCGGTATGGCTGAAAATAAATTCGCCTGACCATTCTCCTGTTTTTGCACAAGACTTCGGATTTAAAGTTTTTCCGAATCCGGCAAATTGTAGTGTGGAAGTTAAATTAAGTTCGCAGGAAGCAAATGGGAAAATTTCTGTCATAAACTCTGTAGGACAAGTTGCTTTTGAATATAATATTTGCGGAGACACCGGAATAAATATTAATTCTCTGGAGCCCGGAGTTTATTTTGTGAAATTTGAATCTGCTGAGGTTTCTGTAACGGAGAAATTGATTGTGTATTAATTTTGTGCGGTTTAAAGAGACGAAGAGGTCTTTATCCATAGATTTTTGTACAAGACAAAAGTGTTGAATAAAACAAACCTTTGATTTTTAAAATCTTTCCCGGTGTAAGCATAATTTCCTTAATTTTGAATATTCAAATCAATAACGTCATGAAAAACTCCGATTCTGCAGAAGCATATATTTTAACAACCGGTAAATGGATTGAATCCCTTACAATTTTACGGGAACTTTTCCTTTCTACAGGTATGACAGAGACCCTCAAATGGGGTGCACCGGTTTATACACACAAAGGCAGGAATATAGCTTCGATGGCAGCATTTAAAAACTATGTTGCATTGTGGTTTTATCAGGGAGTTTTATTAAAGGATGACGCAAAAAAACTTGTTAACGCTCAGGAAGGTTACCAAAGCACTACGGCAATGGCGTTTTACGTCTGCAGAAGAAATTCTGAAGGAAAGAACAGATATTCTCGCTTATATTGCAGAAGCAATTACAAATTCTGAACAGGGAAAAGAAATAAAAGCAGAAAGAAACAAAGCATTGCAAATTCCTGTTGAGTTGCAAAACAAACTGGATTCGGATTATGAACTTAAATCTGCTTTTGATACTTTTACACCCGGCCGCAGGCGCGAGTTTGCAGAATATATTGCACAGCCAAAAACAGAAGCAACAAGAATTTCCCGTTTGGAGAAAATTGTTCCTATGATTATGTCAGGTACCGGTCTTAATGATAAATATAAAAACAAGGGATAACCGGATTACAGTATAATTTTGCGGATGCTGAATAACCCGTTAACAAACAGGGCATATTTACATGTTTTTTTTATCAATATTATGAGTAAGAAAGTATAAATGTTTTGAAACTGACTTTTTTGACCGTAGAAATTTTTCTATATTTGGAGGAATTAAAGCTTCGCCGGTCAGTGTTTTTAACTTATTTCAGGTTGTAAAAGAGTTTTGCTCCGAAAAAAAAATATGTCCGCACAATGCCGGTCGGCAAAAAAATTTATAAATAAAAACGGAATATTTAATCTGTGCAGAAAAAGCATTTCGGATGATTTGTAAACTAAAGAAAAAAGAAATTGAGGATATCAGACCAACCAATATTTTGCCTCAGACAACATATTGGGCTAAGGTAAAAAGTAAGCAAGGGTTTAAACCAAACGGATTTGAATTAACCGTATCCAAAGATTTATTATTTAATTCGGCAAATAATCTGGTAAATAACACTGATGATTTATTGGTTCTGATAAGATACATTAACCACAATATTTGTTACGCATATGTGCCTTACGGTCCTAAAACAGAGCCATGCTTTGAAAATCAGGGAGTGTTTCTGGAGCAATTATCAGAAGCAATAAAACCATATCTTCCCCCCGGCTGCATTTTTATCCGTTATGATTTAATGTGGCAAAATCAATGGGCAGTCGAAGACGATTATTTTGATAAATCCGGCGACTGGAAAGGGCCTCCGGAAAGTCAGATTCAGGAATTCAGGGTAAATTATAAAACTGCGAAATGGAATCTGAAAAAAAGTCCCGGCGACATATTGCCTAAAAATACTTTCTTTCTGGATTTAACTCTTAAAGAGCAGGATTTGCTTTATAATATGAGGTTTAACACCAGATACAATATAAAACGGGCAATTAATAACGGCATCAGGGTTAAAGAATATGGCGCCGGGCAAATAGGAGACTGGTATAAGTTGTATCAGGAGACAGCTCTGCGACACAATATGCCATTGCAGAACGAGAACTTTTTTGCTACCATGTTAAGAAATCAGGACAGCGCGCAAAACGGGGTTCATATAAAAATGCTAATGGCCGATCTGGAAGGTAAGTTTTTGGCATCTATGTTTTTAGCCTTGTCGAATAAACGCGGTATTTATTTGTACGGAGCATCATCATCAAACAATAAAATGGCAAGTTATGCACTTCAGTGGGAGTCAATAAAGATTGCAAAAAGCTGTGGATGTACAGAATATGATATGTTTGGTTCTGCTCCTAATCTAAGTCATACCCATCCGCTGCACGGCGTTCATGTTTACAAAAAAGGTTTCGGGGGTAACTTATTCCACAGAATGGGATGCTGGGACTATCCTTATAAGCAAAAAGATTATGAGTTATTTAAATTACAGGAATTGCATAATTAAAAACCCCGGGAAAATAATAACTGCATTTTAAGCTTTTATGCGTAATACTGTTTTAGTGTATGGCTTACAGTATTTCGTAATAATCCGAAATTATTGAAATATTCCCCGATTTATCAGTATTTTCTTATTTTTGTTTGATAGAAAAAGGTATTGGAGACAATATTGGAAGAATAATTAATTAAGCTTAGACCTGAATTATGTCAGTAAAATTAAAATCATTAAAAGTAGAAAAAACAGTTTCACGGATTCCCGTAATGCTAATGTTTTTCGTGGTGTTTATTTACTCTTGTAACAATCCTGTCAACACTGTCAAAAGCGATACCCAGACGGAAATGAACAATAAAGGAGGTATTATATTTAAAGTTAGAGTATCAGTTACAGAATTGATTTTGTCTTTGTCGAACAATCCTTCAGACACAACATTTTTAAAAGCACTGAGATCTGTTAATGGAAATGACATTTCAGGAGAGGAATTTATAAAAGCTTTTGCAGAGTCTTTTGAAAACATCGGGACTTTTGAGAACAAACCGGATTTAGCTTCATTTTTCATAACCTACTCAAATCAGAACAAAATTACTGAAGATGCAAATACAGAAGAGGTAATAACATATCTGACCCGGGAATATAATTCGGCCGTCGAAAGTGTTTATGCAGTTCTTACAAAAAGATTATCAAATGCAAAGCTTGACTATCCGGAGATAAAAAAGGATTCGCAGGGAACAGAGATCTTAACTATCAGAATTCCTGAAATAAGCGATGATCGTAGAGTAACTAAATTAATAAGTTCATCAGGGACGTTGGAATTTTGGGAAACTTATCGTTCAGAAGATATCTATGGTTTATTAATTAAATCAGACGAATACCTAGGCGAATATTATGCATCAGATAGTTCCGGATATTACACTTCTTTGTTAGAAAGACTCAGACCACCGGCTGAAAGTTATCAACTTGATGGCTCCGTTTTGGGATATACAGGAATAAGTGATAAAGAGTCTGTTATGGCTGACTTGAATCTGCTTTCAAAAAATAAAAAGCTGCCAAAAGATTTGGTATTTGCCTGGTCGGTAAAAGAAGTTGAAGAATACCCGGGATATTATGCATTATATGCACTTAAGAGTGATAGAAATGGTGGAGCGGTTCTAAGTGGAAATTTTCTGACTGATGCGAAATCTTCAATGAACCAGAATCATGGTTCGTATGAATTACTTTTGGAGATGACAGATGAAGCTGCTCAATTATGGTCGCGGATTACCAGAGAGAATATTTCAAAAGCAATTGCAATTGTTTACGATGGCTCAGTATATTCAGCACCAATCGTAAATGATCAGATTAATGGTGGGAAATCTACAATTTCCGGTAATTTTACTGTTGAAGAAGCAGAAGAACTTGCAAATATCTTAAAATCAGGAAGTATGCCCCGCGTTGAAATTTTGTCAGTAGAGCTTGTCAAACCTAAGAAATAAACCACTAAAGATAGAAAGATTTGAGAAAGTTACTCCGATAACAGCAACTATTGCTATAAATGTTAATTTTGAAAAGATGATACTACAACAAACATACAGTTTTATTCAATCAGAACGGGAATTTAATTTAAATGAATTATTGATTCAGAAAGTAGTCTTCGGACTTCGTCTCACTGCCGTTCAGCTTTCCGATGGAAGTTGCGGAACAGCAAGCACTGTAGATGAAGAAAACCCGCATACAAATAAAAAAGACCGTGACTTTGGCGGTTTCTCACCTTCAAAATACAGCGGCAGATCGGTGGCAGAACTATTTTCAACAGAAAAAAAATCCGGCTTGATTGATACTTTGAAAATCGCAGTTCTTAATGCAATTTCATCACGAATGATTGAGACTGCCGGATACAGAATTATCAAAGACAAAGACCCTGTTGATCTTATTGACCTCAATTCGGGCAGAAAAATTACCCTTGTCGGAGCATTTAACTCATATATTGAAAAAATTTCTGTAACAAACTCAATTCTCAGAGTTTTGGAACTGGATGAAAATGCATTACCGGAACAATATAAAAGATACTATGTGGCAGCAGAAAAATATTCTGAGATTATTCCCGATTCCGAAATAGTAATAATAACAGGCCTTACTTTGGTAAACAATACAATTGACGGTTTGCTCGAAGCTGTAAAACCGGGAACAACTGTAATTGTTACAGGCCCTTCTGCTAATATTGTTCCCGATGTTTTATTTCAGAATAAGGTAAATATAATCGGAGCTACAAAAGTTTACGATTCCGAAATGCTGTTTAAGCTGGTTTCCGAGGCCGCTGCCGGTTATCATCTTTTTAAATATTGTGCCGGTAAAATCTGTATTCTCAATGAACAGGAATAAACTCAGCGATAAATGGATTAAAGCCTCTGTTGCAGGAACAATCTGGGCAGCATCTGAAATTGTTTTCGGCAGTTTTTTACATAACCTGCGCGTACCTTTTTGTGGCAATATTCTTACTGCAATCGGACTGATAATACTTATTTCTATAGCTTACCTGTGGAAAGATAAGGGTATTTTCTGGCGTGCCGGAATTATATGCGCCTTAATGAAAACAATGTCACCTTCGGCAGTGATTTTTGGGCCAATGATAGCAATTTTTACCGAAGCCGTTTTGCTCGAATTATCGGTTATGGTTTTCGGACGTACATATTTGGGGTTTATTACCGGCTCTGTTATGGCAATGTCGTGGAATCTTGTTCAGAAAATTCTCAGTTATATCATTTTCTACGGTTTCGATATTCTCGAAATTTATAAAGGATTAGTAAAAATTGCAGAAAAACAAATAAATTATCATTTCGACCTGCTTTGGACTCCGGTTCTTATTCTTCTTGCTGCTTATGCCCTGTTTGGAATTTTTGCCGGAATTACCGGAATAAGAGTCGGGAAAAAGATACTCGCAAAATCAGAAACAGAAGAAAAATATACAAATAAAACCCAAATCGCCAGTCCCAAACCAGTTGATATTAAACATTCCTTAGTTTGGTTCTTTTTCAATCTTACTGCAATGATTGGCGGCCTGTTATTGTTGAAATTTTCGGCATGGTTTATCTGGACTCCCTTTATTGTCACGGTTGCAACAATATGGGTTATCAGATACCGTCGGGCTTTGAAAAAAATTTCCAATCCTAAGTTCTGGATTGTTTTTGTTCTGATAACAATAATTACTGTTTTTGTGTTTTCAAAACTAAAATCAGATGGCGATTATCTGGTAAACGGAATTTTAACCGGTGTTGAGATGAACCTGAGAGCCGTATTGATGATTTTGGGTTTTTCTGTTCTGGCTGTTGAACTTTACAATCCTAAAATCAGAAATTTTTTCATGAAAAGCACTTTCAGACAATTGCCTGTAGCTCTGGAATTGTCTTTTGAGAGCCTGCCTGTTTTTGTCTCGGCAATTCCCGATTTTAAGACAGCATTACGAAATCCGGTAAAAGTGTTTTATTCCGTAATTTTAAATGCCGACAGCAGGTTGCACCAAATAAAATCAGGCATAAAAGATAAGCCGGAAGTTTATATTCTAAGTGGTAAAATATCTGACGGGAAAACAATATTTGCCGGAAGTGTTGCCCGCATATTTAAAGAGAAGTCTGCCAGTGTTGGAGGTATTATTTCCGAAAAAGTTTTCGAAAATGACAAACTTATTGGTTATGATGTAGTTGATATTAAAACCGGGAAAAGAGAGAAATTACTCAGAACAATGGACTGTGATGACTCCTCAAAAATAGGTAAATATTCAATTTGTGAAGACGGATTTGAGTTTGGAAGAAGCATATTAAACAATGCATTACAGGAAAGCAGTACTGTAATTATTGATGAAGCCGGTAAACTCGAACTTGAAGGTAAAGGCTGGGATAATATTCTGCAAAAAATTAATAGTTACCGGGAAACAACTTTCATAATTACAGCCAGAGATATAAATGTAAAAGATATTACAGAGAAATTTAACCTGCATAACCCGGTAATTATTAATGTTAAGGAAAATAGTCCGGAAATATTTGTTTTTGAAAAATGTCAATGAATTGATATTATAGGATAAAAAAGCATCAGCGTGATGATATAAAATTAATAAAAAATGTCAATACGTTGACATTTTTTTAAAATATTTTGTATCTTTGTAAAAAAAAACAATGGAAACTCTTAAGCAAAAGTTTTATGAAAAATACGCTGCCACATCAGGTGATGGGATAAGAAATTTTGCAAATACTATTGATTGGTCAGACAGATTAATCGGGATAAAAGGCAGCAGAGGTGTTGGTAAAACCACGATGCTTTTGCAATACATTAAGTTAAATTTTCCGGCAGATGATACTGTTTTGTATGTCAGCCTAGATGATTTCTATTTTCTGGAAGAAAGACTTTACGATCTTGCTGCTGAATTTTACAGAAAAGGAGGTAAGTTTTTGGTTTTGGATGAAGTGCATCGTTATCCTGCATGGGCGGGTGAAATAAAAAATATTTATGATGATTTTCCCGGTTTAAAGGTCGTGTTTACAGGGTCATCGCTTTTGCATCTGCGTCAGGCAAAGTCAGATTTAAGCCGCAGGGCTGTTATGTACGAAATGCCGGGATTATCTTTTCGGGAGTTTGTAAATTTTGATACCGGCAATAAGTTTGAATCATATTCTCTTGATAATATTTTGAATAATCATGTAAAAATTGCAATGGAATTAATCGGAAAGATAAGGCCGCTGGCATATTTCGATAAATATCTGGATCATGGTTATTACCCGTTTTACCTTGAAAATCCCCAATCTTTTCACAATAAGCTTAGTGAGGTTATTTCTACCGTTATCGAAATTGATATCCCGCAATTTGAAAATATACAGTCATCAAATCTTATTTATCTGAAAAGACTTTTAAAAATAATAAGCAGTTCCGTACCATTTAAGCCAAACATGAATGCTTTGAGCGAAAGAACCGGCATCAGTCTTAACACTATGAAAAATTACCTGAAGAATCTGAATGATGCAAACCTTATTTCAATGCTTTATACGCCGGAAAAAGGCTTAGGTAATTTAGGAAAACCAGAAAAAATATTCCTCGAAAATTCAAATCTCATGTTTAATCTTTCCGGCGAAAACACAAACTCCGGTAATATACGGGAAACATTTTTCTTAAATCAGGTTAAATCAAAGCATAGTGTTAATGCTTCATCATTTACTGATTTTCTTGTTGGTGAAAAATATAATTTTGAGGTAGGAGGGAAGAATAAATCTAAAAAACAAATTGCAGAAAATACAAATTCATGGGTAGTAAAGGATGGGATAGAAATAGGGTCTTCAAACATTATCCCTCTTTGGTTATTCGGATTTTTGTATTAAAACTATCGGTCTGATTTTTGCTGCAATCCGCGAAAATTAATCTTATGAAGAAATTTGCTTTTCTGCTTTCCATATTTTTGTTTTTTGTGATTATTTCCGATGCGCAAAATTCTAAAACTGTTACTTTTAAACTAAAAATTACAAATCATCTTCCTGTAGGCTGGGGCGATAAATATGAAGCTGTAATTCTGGATGTAGTTGAAGGAAGCCGCCTGCAGTTTGGAGACACAATTGTTTTTGGCAAAATGGATTTTTCAGGTAAAGACTATTTTACAACCGGAGATATAAGAACTGTCTGTTTTAAGAATACGCATGAAAAAAATAAGTACCCATATTTGCCTGCAGGCTCTTTAACAGTAAGCATACTGAATGAAATATGGGAAATAGTAAGTATAAAGAAGTGATCACAATTTTTATCAGGATTAATACGTTTTAAAGGCATATATTATTCTCATTTAAACACATTTGTTATGACTCATCTGAAATCTTTGTTTTTCATTTTAGTGATGATTTTATCAGGTTATGGTGTTTTTGCACAAAATAAGGCCGATCTTACAGTTACAAAAATTGAGCAACCGGTATGGACTGATACAGACAGTACCATGATTGTGGTAGAAGTGAAGAATATTGGTAGTGCCGTGTCAGAACCGGGAAATCTTAAAATATGGGATTTGGATATAAGTGTTAAGGAAGCAAAAAAGATAGGTGTAAGCAGGCGTGATCTTTGGATATTTGAGGAAAACAACGAGTATTCAGAAGATGGTAGCTTTGATTACGATGAAAATTGGGAGAAAAATATAGAAATCCCATCTCTTAAAAGTAATGAAACATATCGGGTAGCTATTTATTTACAACATTGGGTCTATGATCCCAACTGTGAAATAGGAACTTTCATTGACAGCGGGGATGTTGTTAAAGAATCGGATGAAGAAAACAATAAATTGTATTTTTACGAAGGCGGGTAATTTTATATCTTTGTTTCAAACAATTCTGATCACAGATGAAACAAATCATAGCCCGGCTGATACAGCAATTATCATTGCAGCCACATCCTGAAGGAGGATACTTTAAAGAGACTTACCGCAGCGGAGAAGAAATTCCCGAATCGTGTCTTGATACAAAATATATCGGGAAACGCAACTGTTCCACCTGTATTTATTTTATGCTTACATCCGGTACATTTTCGGCCTTCCACAGAATAAATCAGGACGAAATCTGGCATTTCTATCAGGGCTCTACTGTTAAGTTGTACATGATAAGCCCGTCGGGAGAACTTTCAGCAGTTTTAATCGGCAGCGATATCCTGAATGGCGAAGTCCCGCAGTTTATTGTCCCTGCAGGTTATTGGTTTGCGGCAAAAGTAACAGAAGAAGATTCATATTCGCTGGTAGGCTGTACTGTTTCGCCGGGATTTGATTTCAGGGATTTTGAGCTGGCGGAAAGAGATAGTTTGTGCAATATGTTCCCGGAGCATGATGGTGTTATACGGGATTTTACAAGATAAAGATTTTTTGAAGCCGGAAGCCGGAAGTTGGAAGACCGGAGACGGAAGTTGGCTGACGCATGTTTGTTTTTAGCAGAGGCGATAGTTAGGGGGGCTTTCTTTAAATTTTTTAAATTCAGGATATTTCAATAAGTGAAAGGAAGAATGTTCAATATCCAACATTCAACACTCAATAAAGACGGAAGTCGGAAGATGGCTGGAGCGTGTTTGTTTTTAACCGAACATATATTTTTCTTTTCGGAAATTTTCTTATCCTCTTACAAAAACCCATTTCTCTTTATCAGATAAATCCTGTCTATACTCATATCCGTTATTTCTGAACATTTTCAAATCTTCCTGATTTGTAATCCTGTTTTTAATAATAAAATTTGTCATTGCTCCGCGTGCATTTTTCGCGTACATAACCACAACTTTGTAACTTCCTTTGTTGAAATCCTTAAAAACCGGAGTAATAAGCTTTGCTTTAAGTTTACTCTGGTTTACAGACTTAAAGTATTCGTCCGAAGCCAGATTTACCACGAAATCATTTACGGATAAATCTTCATTTAATTTTGCGGTTATTTTATCTCCCCAAAACTGGTATAGATTTGAAAATTTCTCAATTTTAAGTTTCGTTGCTATTTCCAAACGATGAGGCTGAATGATGTCCAGTGGACGCAGAACCCCGTACATTCCCGAAAGAATCCGGAGGTGTGCTTGTGCAAATTCAAAATCATCATCATTCATTCCGGCGGCATTAAGGCCACGAAAAGCTTCGCCGGTATAAGTAAGTATTGCCTGTTTAGCCTGCACATCTGCCGGATGCCTGTGCAGAGCCTGATACCTGTCAAAACTTAATTCTGCAAGTGCAGGGCTTATGCGCATAAGTTCTGCAAGATCGCTTGCGGAAAATGTGCTTAGTTTTTTTATAAGTTTTTCGCTTTCAGTCGCGAATTCCGGTTCTGAAATCATATCTGTTATTGCCGGTGATTCAAAATTAAGCGTCTTTGCCGGCGATAGGAGTATAAGCATAGTTTAAAATTTACAGGCGTAAAAATAAATAATCATATGGACCTGCCTAAGAATTACTTTAGTTATTCTTAACCACTATCAAATCACCTGTTATACAGGATGTAACTTTTATTAAATCGTCAGGTGTTATTTTTAACTGTAACCCACGTATTCCGGCACTTATAAAAATATAATCATACAGAATACAGCTTTCGTCAATAAATTCAGGGTAGTTCTTTTTCATACCGATAGGAGAACAACCTCCGCGTATATAGTCTGTAAGCTGAAAAATTTCTTTTACCGGAACCATTGCTGCATTTTTATTGCCCGATATCTGTGCTGCTTTTTTCAGATCCAGCTCTTCGGCTCCCGGAATTATACACACGAAAACACCGGTTTTGTCTCCGCGTAATACAAGCGTTTTAAAAACCTGATCTATGTTTTGATTCAGTTTTTCTGCAACAGCAACAGCACTCAGGTCCGACTCATCAACTTCGTAGTCAAAGAGTTCATAATTTATCCCTTGTCTGTCAAGTATCCGTGCTGCATTGGTTTTGGTCATAGTTCCCCTTTTTCAAATTTTTCAATCATCTCGCCGGCAATGCTTATGTTTAACGGGTGTTCAGGAAGGTTTCCCCTGCTGAACCATGCAGCTTCTGTAATTTCTTTACCATCTGTTACAATTGGTCGGGTATCATCGGCTTCGGCTGTAAAACCAATCATCATTGATCCGGAAAGTGGCCATGGCTGACTTTTGTAATAACGTATATTCTTAACATCCAGTCCGATTTCTTCTTTAACTTCACGTATTACAGTCTCTTCCAGCGTTTCACCTACATCAACAAAACCGGCAATTAACGAATGCCATGTTCCCGGAAAACCGGAATTGCGGGCAAGTAGTATTTTATCATTGCAGGTTATTGCAACTATTATTGCCGGTGAAATCTTTGGATAAACAATTGTAGTGCATACCGGACAAACCAAAGCTCTTTCATCCGATTTATGTCGTGTTTTTGCCCCGCATTTTCCGCAGAATCTGTTTTGTGAGTACCAGTTCATCAGATGAAAACCAGCAATGCTTATCCATGCTGTTTCCTGCTGCGTCATAGTGCGGAAAAAACTTATATCCTGATAGCTAAAACCCGGTTTGTTCGCTTCAGGCTTATCCCATATCAGAAAACATGCTGTATCGTCAAGTGTAAACAAAAATGTTTTTTCAGTTTTGTCTGTAATTTCGGAGAAATCTTTTTTTCGTGGCATCTCAAACACATTGCCATAGTCTTTTAACAACAGCGAATTCCCGTTAAAATAAAGGACAAAATCATTTTCTGCTATATCCCTGCCAGCCATGTAGTGGTTATCGAAGCGGTGAGGGAAAATTTCCTGTATCATATTGCTGCAGTTTTTTATGCGAAGATATAGAGAATTTTGTGTAAAGAAAGTCTTTAGCTGAAAATATGTGGTTTCGATTTGTCCGGCACAGGGGAATAGTAAATGTAAAAATTGCAGAACAGGATAATTGGCAGATACTTATCATGATTTGACGGTTGTTTACTTATAAAAATGAAAACAATAATAATGGTAAACCTGTTATATAAATTAAATCCGGTAATTGACGAACAAGTAAACTTTGTTGCTGCCACAGTTTATAATAAACTTAAACATTAAATCCATGGAAAACAAAAAAGAATTATCATCTGAAGAACGCGGAGAATTGTTAAAAACACTGAAAACCCGTTTCGATAAAAACATGAACCGTCATAAAGGCCTTGAATGGGATAAATTACAGGCAAAGCTGGAGGCAAATTCTGAAAAACTGTGGTCTTTGAACGAAATGGAAAAAACAGGCGGAGAACCCGATGTTATTGGTTTTGACGATAAAACCGGGGAGTACATTTTTTATGATTGCTCGGCAGAAACTCCCAAAGGTCGCAGAAGTATCTGCTATGACCGTGAGGCTCTGGAATCGAGAAAAGAGTTTAAACCGGCAAATAACGCTGTTGGCATGGCTGCTGATATGGGAATTGAACTTTTATCAGAAGAACAATACCGTGATTTACAGAAACTTGGAAATTTCGACATTAAAACATCAAGCTGGATAAAAACTCCTTCCGAAATCAGGAAACTTGGCGGAGCAATCTTTTGTGATCGCAGGTACGATCATGTATTTGTGTATCATAACGGAGCAGAATCTTATTATGGAGTAAGAGGATTCCGTGGCTCGCTTAGGGTTTAGGGGTTTTAACATATCCCTGAATAATTAAAATCCGTTGCAGGTATCAAAACTTTAAATTAAATTTGAGCCGGAACCTAAAGTGATTATTTTCAGGAAAATCACTTAGCAATTCCCTGTTTGGTAAAAAAACAGCAAAGATTTAATAACTAAAATAATTATATGAAACAGTCTGTAAATATAATTTATGCAATAATAACTGCGGTAATTGCATTCGTTTTCATCATGCTGGAAATACAACCTGCGGTTTCCTTAATGTATGTTTTTTCGGCTCCGGGTGCAGAAAATACATATTATGTTGCACCGGTTTTACTTATTCTCTGGCTGATGTTTTTATCTCCGCTTTTTATTTATCACATAGTTGCCAAAGCGTTGCGAAACAAGAATTCTGAAACAATTGCAGCCGACAGGACAGGGATTTTCGTATCCCGCGAAAAAGCATTTCAAAGCGCTATGGTCGGAATACCTGTTTTTATAGATGGCAAAAAAGCCGGAATTATTGATAACGGTAAAACAAGATTTTTCGATATGCCGTCAGGAATGCATACGGTACATGCTGGCAGAGGGAGACAGACTTCGGAAAAGCTGCAGATTAATATCACTGAAAAACAACAACTTCAGTTTAAAATGGAAATAATGGTTTTAGGATTTCATTTTAAATACGATTTGAAACAGGTTTAACAAAAACCGGAATAATATTCCATTGACTCTTATTAATTTGTGCAAATTACCGGACTACAGATTACTGATTACTGACACCCTGATAGCCGACCCACCGATTACAGATTACATCCTCACAGATTACCGGTTATGGTTCAGACATAATCCCTGAATAATTACCTGATTTTTTACAAATGAAGATATCTGGCTTTAACCGTTAATGGTTTCTGGCTTTTGGATAATGACAGTTTTGCAGGATAAACAATTTTTACTATTTTTATCTCATCAATAACAACAGCAAATGAAATTAAAACTTTTAATTTTCCTTATAATTCCGGTAATTGCATTTAGCCAGACAATTAATATAATGACTTACAATATCCGTTACGATAATCCTGCTGACGGAGATAATGCATGGAACATACGAAAAGAAAGTCTGGCCGGTCAGGTTCAAAAGTACAACCCGGCAATATTAGGAATTCAGGAAGGCTTGTATAGTCAGGTTTTGTATCTCGATTCGTGTCTTACAAATTATACTTATGTTGGCGTTGGCAGAGAAGACGGTAAAACAAGAGGCGAATATTCGGCAATATTTTATGATACAACCAGATTTATAGTTCTGGAATCTTCAACATTCTGGCTGTCAAAAACACCCGGCAAGGTTTCAGTAGGCTGGGATGCTGCTCTGGAAAGGATTTGCACATATGCGCTTTTACAGTCAAGAGAATCGGGAAAAAAGATATGGGTATTCAATACACACTTCGATCATATCGGAACAAAGGCAAGAAAAAATTCTGCCAGACTTATACTTCAGAAAATAAAAACACTTGCAGACTCAGATATCCCTGTTGTACTTACCGGTGATTTTAACTCAGTACCCGGGTCAAAACCAGTTAAAATTATTTGCGGGCAGTTAGAGGATTCATATGCGAAACATGTCGAGAAAAATACCGGCCCGGACGGAACTTTTAACGGCTTTAATAAAGACTTGCCCGTTGATGAGAAAATAGATTTTGTTTTTGTAAAAAATGTGCAGGTACTCTCATGTCAACACATAAACGAGATGAGAGGTGACGGGTTTTTTATTTCGGATCATTTGCCGGTATTGGTTAGTATAAAGATGTTTTAGCCTATGAGATTATCAGAAAAACAAAAATCGGTTAATATTATTTCTGCTTTTATACTGGTAGGGCTGGTTGCTGCGGCAATAAGGCTATATATCAATTTTTCAACTTATTTAATCCCCGGAACTAACGGAGCATATTATTTGTTACAGGTAAGACATATTTTACAGTACGGGACGCTCAGCTTTAAAGATATGCCGTTTCTTTTTTATCTCGATGCAGCAATTATTAAAGTAATTTCGGTATTTACAGGCGGAGTAACCGATAACCTGATTGTGAACGTAGTTAAGTTTGTTGACAGCGTCGGATTGCCATTACTTTTAATCCCACTGTTCTACATGTTGAGAAAACATGATTTGAGAAATTCAGCATTCCTGCAGGTTTCAATTGCTGCTTATTGCGTGTTGTCATTTGCACCAATGGCTTTAATTGCTGAAATTCAGAAAAATGCTTTTGCCATGGTGTTCTTATTTGCAGGCATAACATCATTAATCAGGTATTTAAAAGAACCGTCAGTGCGAAAGGCAATACGGCCATTATTATGGTTTGGGTTAACGGCAATTACACATTTCGGAACATTTTCATTTTTAATGTGTTTTGTTCTGGTTCTGATTTTGGTCTTATACAGAAAAAAAGCAATTGTTCCGGCAATTATTATTGCAATTACCGGATTATCCCTTATTGCAATATTTGATATAAGCAGATTTTACAGGCTTTTGAATGTCTTCAGTCTGGCGTTTCATACCCCTATGATAATTTACGGGATATTAAAACCATCAGACATTTTTGTTATCGTATTTTCCTGGACACTTATTATTGCAGGATTTATTTATCTCAGAAAGAACACAGACTTAATGACAACAACAGAAAAGGCGATACTGACAGCTTCGTCACTGGTTCTGGCAGTTTGTGCCAATCCTGTGCTGGATGTGGAATTTTTCCTGAGATTGTCGTTATTTACAGTAATACCTCAGATTCTGATCCTGTATATTATAACTGCCAACCTTAAAAAACATAATGTTATTATCATTTCACTCATTCTTTGCATCAGTACAGTATTTTCTGTATTCCCTCTTAAGAAACATCTTGGAGTTACATTTATAAACAGGCAGGAGTATGTCGATCTGGAGCATATAAAAGAAATAACAGACCATCAGGATAAAAGCATAATTCTGGCAAGACACGGACTTGAATGGTGGGTAGCCTGGGTAGTGCAGACAGATGTAGAACACGAAAAAGCTGTTGGTGATAAACTGCCCGATGATTATTCAAATATTTATTTTCTTAAACAATTAAGGATGCATTATCCTGACGGCCCTGCAAAAGAAGGCCACTTTCACGAAAAGGTAATTCCGGATAACACCAAAATTGTTTACGAATCAGAATATTTCGTTTTGTACGAGCTAATTGACTGAAATCTGTTTACCTAATATTCCCCCGTTGAGTAAAACACCTGTTTTACAGGATTTTTACAAGCTTTTCCTGAAAGTTTTTGATTGCCACATTAATATTTGATTTCTTTGTGACTTAAGATTGATATTAATGAAGCTTCAGCCGAAATACAAAACAGAAATAATTCCGGTGATTTTTATTGTCTCAGGCATAATTGCTGTTGTTTTGAGGCTGTATTTTAACTTTTCTACCAGTCTGATTCCAGGAATAAACGGAGCATATTACCCTTTGCAGGTAAGACATATACTACAAACCGGAAAGCTTTCATTCAATGATATGCCTTTTTTGTTTTATCTTGATGCTGCGATAGTAAAGATTATCTCAGTTTTCGGGTTTGGAATTACTGACAATCTTATTCTTAACGTGGTTAAATTAGTTGACAGTGTCAGTTTGCCATTTCTCCTTATTCCTCTTTATTCCATATTTAAAAATTTTAAAGCCGAATCTCCTCTTGCATATCAGATTTCACTTATTGCTTATTCCGTATTGTCATTTGCTCCGCTCATTCTGGTATCTGATACTCAAAAAAATGCTTTGGCTGTTGTCTTTGTTTTTGCCGCTATAGCAGCAACAATTAAGTTTGTGAAAAACCCGGGCTTTAAAACGCTTATATGGCCATTAATCTGGGTTACCCTCACAGCTCTTACTCATTTCGGGACATTCTCTTTTTTAATGTTCTTTATGCTGATTATGATATTAGTCGTTTACAGGAAAAAAGCACTTGTGCCGGCTTTAATTATTGTGGCAGCAGGAACAGGAATTATTGCGGTATTTGATGTGTCGAGATTTTTCAGGTTAATGTCTGTTGTTTCTGTTGCATTTGAAAGACCATTGTTACTTTCGGGAAAATTTCCGCCACACGATTTTATAATTATTTTATTGTCGTTTCTGACAGGAATCTTCGGGCTTGTGTATTTAATTAAAAACTCAAAACATATTCCGGCAGCAGAAACCGGAATAATTGCCGCATCTGCTGTTAGCCTTTTTGTTCTGGCAAATCCCTTACTCGACGGGCAGTATTACATGCGGTTGACCTTGTTTTTATTTATTCCGCAAATACTTATACTGTTGTTTACAGCAAAGAGTATAAAAAGAGTTCCGCTTATTCTCATTTCAGTTATCATGTTTTTGATTATTGTATTATCAGTTTCTGTAAGTTTTGTACATAGGCGGAATCCGGTAATTAACGAGTCTGAATATAACGACTTGCTTAAAATCAAGGAAGTTACAGATAACGATATTACCAACATAGTAGTTACCGGGCATGGCCTTGAATGGTGGACAGCATGGATTCTCAGGACAGAAATCTCTCAGGATAAAGCCTATAATGCAGATTTTTATAAGGATTATGAAAGTGTTTATTTTCTTATTCAGATAAAACACGAGAATAAAGGCCCGGCAGGACCTCCCGGACCTCCGCAATTTGACGAAACACGTTTACCTCAACAAAATACAGAACCTGTTTACATATCTCAATACTTTAAATTATATAAATTTTCTCATTAATTTGTGCATTTCTCTGTAATAAAATCTGAAAAAGTTGCTTGATAAAATAAAAAAATAGTTGTTAATTGCATAATTATCAGTTAACCTAAAAAACATTATCATGAGCAAAACTTTTAGAGAAAGTCTGAATGTTGTTTTCAGAACAGCAATGTTTATAGTCTGCTTTTTTATTACACTTACAGGTTTTTCCCGGACTTGTTCAAACGAAGCCTCTTCAGGAAGATTAAAAGGACTTGACAAGGTCAAAGGCTTTGGTATTATGTATCGTCTTCCGGGAATCTGGAGCGGGCCTGTCATCTCAAATACTTCGGCCGGTAATTTCAATAACTGGTTTGTTGATCTGCGTCCGGTTTCACCAAATCAGATTTCGCAGTTTTCACTTTTAGATGAGAAAACTGTAAATAATTTCAGCATTTTTGTTGTAAAATATAATGGAGAAAAAAGAATTGCACTACGCACCGAAGGCTGTTTTGCTAATTCATGCTGCATTACTTATGAGTTGTTGGATTCTGTAAATGAGTCGGTCGGATATTACCGGTTCAGCGATTTTAAAGGAGGAATCAGCCGTGCTTATACAGAGTTCCGGTTTGGTGACGGACAAATGACAATGGAAGTTTACACAAGCAGGTTTAATAAAGAAAAAGAAGTAAAACTCCATACGCGTTGGGAGGCAAAATTGCAGGATAAAGATGCCGCCGCAGATGCCGTTGTAAAATTCCGGTACCCGGCATATAAAAAAGCAAAAGATTTTACCGGGGCATTTACCGGAATGCCGGAAAGCATTTTCTTTACATTTGAAAATGACCCCTATAAATCGGAAGATCAACCATATTGCGGAAGTATAGAAGTTACTGTCTCAAGCTCTCCTGAGATACAACTTAAATCAGAAGATGAGATAGAGATATTACTTACTACAGAACCTCTCTTTGACGGGATAAAATACAAAAAAGAAAATCTCGTATTTGCATCAAAATCTGTTTATCTTAAAGGCGATACTAAAAATTTTACAATAAAAAATGTCCATCCGGGCAAATATTATATTTATGTTTTTGTTGATAGTGACGGAGATAAACTACATTTATCCGGTGAGTATATGTGCTCAGAAACTAATTATTTGCTGGAAGTTCCTGCAAATGGCAAAGCAGATTATAAAGCATTGATAGATTTTGTTATTCCTTAGTCAAAAAATCTCAAAAGCTATGATTAAAAGCTATTATTAATAATTGCTTAATGTATTAAGCAATTATTAATAATAATGCTTATTATGAAAAGCAAAATAACATTATAATAATTACTATAATACACAAAATGGTAATATAATGTTGTGTGTATTAAACAAAATGATTATATTTGTAAAAAGAAATCATTATGGAATCTGTTTTAGAAAAGTCGGCTGATAAAATTAAATCTGTTCAAACTGCATTTGTACGTGGTAATATTGATACGATTGATTGGGAACCAAGACTTCTTGGAATAAAAGGATCTAGAGGTGTCGGAAAAACGACATTGTTATTGCAGTATTTAAAGAAAAATTTTAAAAATGATGATTCAGCGGTTTACATAACTCTTGATAATTTGTGGTTTTCGCGAAATCGCCTTGAAGATTTTATTGATAAGTTTGTAAAAATGGGAGGAAAGCACCTCTTTATTGATGAAATCCATAAATATCCTGAGTGGGCGCAGATTCTTAAAAACTCCTATGATGATTATCCTGAATTAAAAATTGTTTTTACAGGCTCCTCAATGCTGGAGATATTAAATTCCCGTGCCGACTTAAGCCGTAGAGCGGTAGTTTATACTATGCAGGGGCTTTCTTTTCGTGAATTTCTAAATTTGCATTTAAATTTAAATATTCCGGTTTATTCTCTCGATGATATTTTAAATAATCACCGGCAAATATCAGATGAAATACTTAATCTTACCAAACCTTTAAAGTATTTTGAAACTTATTTGAAAACCGGTTACTATCCATTTTATAAGGAATTGCCGACTCATTATTTTTATAAGATTGAGGAAGTGATAAACATGATACTTGAAATAGAACTTCCCCTTATGCGGAATCTCGAAATTTCCTATGTGTCAAAACTAAAACAGGTTTTGCAAATTATTGCAGAGTCTGTTCCGTTTATTCCAAATGTTTCAAAGCTTAGCGAAAGGATTGGAATAAACCGTAATACATTTTTAAATTATCTGTATTATCTTGCAGAAGCAAAACTTACTTTAAATGTTTACAAAAATGTCTCCGGCATTACAAAACTGCAAAAGCCTGACAAAATGTATCTTGAAAATACAAATATGATTTATGCTCTGGCACCTAAAATGGCGAATGAAGGAAATTTAAGAGAGACTTTTTTTGTTAATCAGCTTGCATATAAAAACAAACTTGAATACACAGATAAGGGAGATTTTAGGGTCAATGATATTTTTACATTTGAAGTCGGCGGTAAATCGAAAACAGATCAGCAAATTAAAAATGTGAGCAATTCCTTTATTGTTGCCGATAATCTGGAATTTGGATTTGCAAATAAAATACCTTTGTGGCAGTTTGGATTAATGTATTAATTTAAAAAACGTAATTGTTCAGGCTTATGCAAATTGATTTTTTTCGGTCTTCCTGCAATGTTTTGTTTTATCCCGAAGATTTGGACACATTGTGTATAACTCAATCTAAAATCAGAGAAACCTGTATTCCTCATTACACAAATCTACGCGGGAAACCAATTACAAATAAATTTATTACAGAATCAGGTTTTACCATCGATACTGTTATTGTTGATGGTAAGTATTGGCGTATTTTTGTAATTAGTAAAAATTAGGTGATGTACAAAGCAGTAATATTTGATATGGACGGAGTTCTGATAAATTCAGAGCCATTGTGGAAGATAGCGGAAAAACATGTGTTTTCTTCTCTTGGAGTAAAAGTAAGTGACGATTTGGTGCATATTACCTCAGCACTTACAGCTCAGGAAGTTTGTGAATTTTGGTACAGCCGCTATCCGTGGGAAGGAAAAACTTTTAAGGAAGTTGAAGACGATGTTGTTAACATGGTGATTAAACTTATAGGAGAGAATGATACCAGATTGCCCGGAGTCACAGAAATACTAAGACTGTTTAAAGAGAAGGATTTTAAAATCGGCCTGGCTTCAAACTCTTCACACAATCTTATTGAGGTTATTCTGGAAAAACTTGAAATAAGATCATATTTCGATGTGATTTCATCTGCAGATGATGTTGAGAAAGGAAAACCCAATCCTGCAGTATATCTTTATGCAGCAGAGAAACTTGGTGTAAATCCGTCGGGATGCCTGGTTTTTGAAGATTCAATTGTAGGAATTACTGCTGCAAAAAATGCAGGAATGAAAGTTATTGCTGTCCCGGCAAAAGAGGACTTTGATAAACCGGAATTTGAAACGGCAGATTATAAAATAAGATCGCTAAAAGAATTTGACTTAACACTCAGTTAATACTATAAATTTATTTTTGACGTTTAAAAAAGCTATGAAAAATAATATTTTTATAATACTGATTTTAGGAGCAGTACTTTACTCTTGTAAAGATCATCCGGTAGAGATTGCCAGATTTGAACTTGGTGAAGCCGAGCAAAATCTTGTGCCTTATCATTCAGGTCAGCAAATTGATTTTATCCATTCCAACGGCTATGAATTTACTTTTAACGTAACGCAAGAAAGTCTGGAATGGTTTAAACATTTTGATTTTTGTGAATGGGGCTGCCGCAATCAGGAATATTTCTCGTATCAGGTAAAAACTGTTATTATGGAATCAGACTATCCGGTTCTTAGTTTAAGATTTTGCGTAGGTGGTGATGCCTGGCAGGAATACTATGATAATGTTCTGAATTTTGACATAAACCAACGTCATTTTATTAGTATGCCATACAATTCGCAGGCAGAATTTATATGCGACACTTTAACCGGCATTGTTGTTTATGATACTGTGTTGATAGGAACTACAGAATACTACAATGTTTATGAAAAAGCATTTGACAGCAGTTTTTTTATTGATTCAACCAATATGGCTCCAAAATCTATACTTTATAATTCTCAGGGTTTATTACAAATTAAAATGAGCAACGATGAAACATATTCAGTTAAGAATTAATATTCTTGTATTTTCTTTTGTGGCTTCAGTTTTGATTTTTTCGTCATGTGGCGACTACCTTGAAGGTACATATAAGATTAGCGGAGAAGCTTTAAAATACAAAACAGACACTACTGTTTTCTCGTTTCAGATGATTGATAGTTACGGAATTACAGAGGAGTTTTATATGGATACACATACCTGGTACGTGACACATGATTATTTTAGCGAGTGGGGAGAAAAGGCCTTTTACGAAACATTCGGGATTGCTTATGGCTCTGTAGTAAATGATTATTTTTTTATGTTTGTTATGCGGGCTCAGGAAACCTCAACAGAGCTTGAAGTAGAATGGAATCAGAAAGACTTAATGAGCTATGATTTTGGAACCCGGGTGATGGAATTTGAGCCGGGAGGGATGAATATTTCTTTTTACGATACTTTACAGGTAAGGGGAGTTACTTATCATGACATAATTGAAATAGATTATTCTGCATCCCGTAACGAAATAGATAAAAACACCCCTGTAAAAACATGGATTGCCGGGAAGGAAGGATTAATAAAATTTGAAAGAAAAGACGGCGTAGTGTCGGAAAGATTATAAAATCTTAACCGGATAATTATTTGTTGCCGGAATTTTTAACTTTGCAAAGTATTAAATAATTATCCGGTAATTTTGACAGAAATACTTCTTATAACGCCGCCATTTACCCAGCTAAATACTCCGTACCCTGCAACGGCTTATCTTAAGGGATTTCTTAACTATAAGAATGTTAATTCAGTTCAGGCCGATCTGGGGCTTGAGGTTATTCTGGACTTATTTTCAAAAACCGGCTTACAAAAAGCATTTGATTTTGCTTTTAACAGTAAAAGCATTTCTGATAAAAATTCAAAAAAAATTTACAATAACAAAGAAAGGTATTTGAGAGTTATTGAAGATCTTGTAAGCTTTTTGCAGGGCAATCGAATGTCTATTACAGATAAAATCTGCAGCAGAAGATATTTACCCGAAGCTTCCAGATTTAATCAGCTTGAGGATATGAGCCTGGCATTCGACGAAACAGATTCTGCCGGATTTGCAAAGTATATGGCAACTCTGTGTCTGGAAGACTTGTCTGACTTTATAGTCAATTGTGTCGATTCCGATTTCGGATTCAGCAGATATGCCGAAAAAATCGGGCGGAGTGCAAACTCATTTGATGACCTTAGTGACCGGCTTTCCGGTACAAAATCATATATTGATGAAATCAGCCTGAGAATACTGAACGAAAAAATTAATTCTGAAAAACCGGAAATTATATGCTTTTCCGTTCCCTTTCCGGGTAATTTATATTCGGCATTTCGTTGTGCACAAATGATAAAATCAAAATATCCCGGAATAAAAACCATAATGGGTGGAGGATTTCCTAATACAGAATTGCGTTCGGTTTCAGATTCGCGGGTTTTTGATTATTTCGATTTTATTTGTCTTGACGACGGAGAACTTCCGTTGGAACTTATATATAATCATTTGAAAAACCCATGCCCGCCGGATTCTGTAAAGTTAAAGCGCACATTTCTGAGAGAAAACGGCAGTGTCTTTTACAATAATCTTTCTGAAAAATCAGATTATCCGTTAACGGAAACAGGTTGTCCCGACTACTCAGGCTTGCTGCCTGACAAATATATTTCGGTTACAGAAACAGCAAACCCCATGCATAGTTTGTGGAGCGACGGCAGGTGGAATAAGCTGACAATGGCTCATGGCTGTTATTGGGGTAAATGCAGTTTTTGTGACACTTCTTTAAGTTATATAAAACATTATAAGCCCGTTCCGGCAAAAATGCTGGCCGACAGAATGGAAATTCTGATAAGCCAAACTGGAGAAACAGGATTTCACTTTGTAGATGAGGCAGCTCCGCCAAATTTAATGCGCGATCTTGCAATTGAAATAATTAAAAGAAAATTACAGGTAACATGGTGGACAAACGTGCGTTTTGAAAAAAACTTTAGTTTCAGCCTCTGTCAGTTATTGAGAAGATCCGGCTGCATAGCAGTGGCCGGCGGACTCGAAGTCGCATCTGACAGGCTACTTGAACGTATAAACAAAGGAGTTACTGTAGAACAGGTTGCACAGGTAACATCAAATTTTACCGATGCCGGAATCATGGTTCATGCATATCTTATGTATGCATTTCCCGGACAAACCGTTCAGGAAACTGTTGACAGTCTCGAAATGGTGAGACAACTTTTTGAACTGGATTTGATTCAGTCCGGGTTTTGGCATCAGTTTGCACTTACAACCCATAGTGAAGTCGGCAGAAATCCTGAAAAATACGGTATAGTTACATATAAAAAAGAAATCACATTTGCCGATAATGATGTCGAATTTGTTGACAGTACCGGCATAGATCACAGTAAGTTTAGCTTTGGGCTTAAAAAATCCCTGTTTAATTTTATGCATGGAACCGGTTTTGATCTTAAGTTGCAGGAATGGTTTAATTTTAAAATCCCCGAAACCACAATAAAACCGGATTATATATCGAAATGTGTTGAATCTTCAGACCGGTTTCAGGTTAATCCTAAAGCCTGGATAGTCTGGATAGGAGATATGCCGGATGTTGAATATCAAAGCAGGATAAAACGCGGAAAGGTTTTGCAAACAGTAAAAATGTCATTTAGCAATGAGTTTGAAGATTTTGCAATTTCTGTCGAAAAAGAAACCGGCGAATGGCTTCTGGATTTACTTCATAAAGCCTCTGTATTTATCGAGAAACAAATTTCATATCAAGCTGCCAAAGCTGATTTTGAAAGCAGGTTCTCTGATTTTGAACTTTTTTGGTTTTCAGGACCGGTAAGTAAGTTGCGCGAAAATGGTTTGCTCTTACTTTAATGTTACTCACGGACAAGCTTTTTGGGTTAGCTCTTAAAAGTTCCGGTGCTTAGTAATTATTAGCCACAAAAGCACAAAAAAAGACAAATCCCTTTAGTGTCTTAGTGGCAACAAAAATAGAATAGCATAATATTGATAAAAAAGTAGCCACGAAAGCACGAAAGCACGAAAAAAAGTAAACCCTTTAGTGTTTTAGTGTCTTAGTGCCTTCGTGGCAAAAAAAAAGAGAGCGAAAACTCTGTGGCAATGTAAAAAAATTAGGTCGCTTCAAAAACACGAAGAGGAGGGATAACAAATAATAAATTACAGTGCCTTCGGCTACGCTCAGTCACCTGAGTATCCGTTGACTGAGCGTAGCCCGTTCTGAGCGTAGTCGAAGGCAACATTAGAAATGAAATTAAGTGGCCACAAAAGCACGAAAGCACAAAAAAAAGGAATTAGCCTTTAGTGTTTTAGTGTCTTAGTGGCAACAAAAATAGAATAGCATAATATTGATAAAAAAGTAGCCACGAAATCACGAAATCACGAAAAAAAGTAAACCCTTTAGTGTTTTAGTGTATTAGTGGCAAAAAATAAAACAGTTAATGGGAATAAAGTTTAATGGCCACAAAAGCACGAAAGCACAAAAAAAGGAATTAGCCTTTAGTGTTTTAGTGCCTTCGTGGCAAAAAAAAGAGAGCGAAAACTCTGTGGCAATGTAAAAAAATTAGGTCGCTTCAAAAACACGAAGAGGAGGGATAACAAATAATAAATTACAGTGCCTTTGGTTACGCTCAGTCACCTGAGTATCCGTTGACTGAGCGTAGCCCGTTGATTGAGCGTAGTCGAAGGCAACATTAGAAATGAAATTAAGTGGCCACAAAAGCACGAAAGCACAAAAAAAAGGAATTAGCCTTTAGTGTTTTAGTGTCTTAGTGGCAACAAAAAGATAATAGCATAATATTGATAAAAAAAGTGGCCACGAAATCACGAAATCACGAAAAAAAAGAATCAGCCTTTAGTGTTTTAGTGTCTTAGTGGCAAAAAATAAAACAGTTAATGGGAATAAAGTTTAATGGTCACAAAAGCACGAAAGCACAAAAAAGGAATCTCACTTTAGTGTTTTAGTGTTTTGGTGGCAAATAAAAGAGAGCGAAAACCAGGTAAATAAAAAAAATTAAATAGCCACGAAAGCACGAAAGCACAAAAAAGGAATCTCACTTTAGTGTTTTAGTGTTTTGGTGGCAAATAAAAGAGAGCGAAAACCAGGTAAATAAAAAAATTAAATAGCCACGAAAGCACGAAGACACAAAAAAAGGGAAAAACCCTTTAGTGTTTTAGTGTGTTAGTGGTAACATAAAAATTGGAATAAGAATAAAAATTTATTAGCCATGAAAGCACGAAGACACAAAAAAAGGGAAAACCCTTTAGTGTTTTAGTGTGTTAGTGGCAACATAAAATTGGAATAAGAATAAAAAATTTATTAGCCACGAAAGCACGAAGACACAAAAAAAGAAAGCCCACTTAGTGCCTTTGCATCTTGGTGGCAAAAAAAGAATCTCCTTGCTTAACTAATACAGATTAAGATATAGTTGTTGATAAATAGTTGAATTTCAACCAATTGGCTTGCAATTAATTGCTAAATTTGTACAAACCGTATGAAATCTTCTTATATTAACCATATAAATCTATTAATCATGAAAAGAATTATATTATTATTCCCGGCATTGCTTGTTGTATTTTTATCAATTGCTCAGGATTATCAGTTGGTTTTTCATGCACAGGGTATTGCCACGCAAATTGATAGTGTTGAAATTGAAAATATTAACCAGAATAAAAGCCTGACAATTTACGGGCAGGATATTTTACATTTGTCAGGAACGGTTGGAATTAATAATCCGGAAATTTCAGACAAAGAATTATTTATATATCCGAACCCGGCAACAGAATCAGTTTCATTGCAGTTCTGTTCAGAAAAGCAGGAAACAGCAAAACTGGAGCTGTTTGATATGTCAGGGAAACTGATTTTCTCTCAAAGCACGGAAATAAATCAGGGACAGAATGCTTTCAGGCTTTCCGGCTTTGGCAACGGGAATTATATTGTCAGTTTGTGTTCCGAAACATTTAGATACACAAAGACTTTTGTGTCTGTGTCAAACGGGAACAATCAATTAAGGCTTGAGCAAGAGAATTCATCTTCAGATATTGAAAATCGAAAAAAATATGAAGCTGAATCCAAGTCGGTGATTAGTTGGCAATATAATGATGGAGATATCCTGATATTTAAAGCATTTGCTGACGGTAATTCCAGAATTTTAGTGTATTACATTGTTGCGGATGCAGACTTGTATTTTGATTTTGTGTTGTGTCAGGATATAGATGGGTATAAATATCCTGTTACAAATATAGGGTCAAAAACATTTATGGCAGAGAATCTTCATGCTTCAAGGTATAATAATAATTCACCTGTTCCGAATGTTACAGACAATACCGAATGGCTAAATCTTGTCAGCGGAGCCAGATGTTATTATAATAATGATAGCGCGGGCTATTCACAAACTTACGGAGCTTTATATAATTTTGAAGCAGTGAATTCCGGAGTATTATGTCCCCACGGCTGGCATGTTGCAACTCAGTCTGACTGGGAGCAATTACTTGTTTATCTGCAAAACAACGGGTATAATTATGACGGGTCATCTGATCCGGATACTGATCCAGGTACTAATGATAAAACGGCAAAGTCGCTTACAAAAGCTACGAACTGGATGTCTTCTACAGAAGTTGGAGCTCCCGGTAATAATGATTTCCCGGCATTCCGTAACAGGACAGGTTTTTTCGGGATAGCAGCGGGTATGCGTGGTGTGTCCGGCAGCACGACAAATATTAGTATTATCGCTGCCTGGTGGTCTTCCACTTCAACAAATACAAATACTGCAGCCCGTTTGGCTATTCAATACGATCTGGCCAATAGTGTAATAAGTTATAGTGCAGATAAAAAGTTCGGATTTTCTGTACGCTGTGTTAAGGATTAGCTATGATGTTGATTATATTTTAGTTAGTTTTGCCGTCGTAAAGATTAAATTATGCTACCCGAAAAAAGGCAACATCCTGAGATAAAAACACAATTGCATCCGCGGAATAAACACCGCCGGCGTTATGACTTAAACCTTCTTGCAAAGACAAATCCTGAATTGGAAAAATTTATTAAGGTAAACAAGTTTGGCGACCAGTCTATAGATTTTTTTGACCCGAAAGCCGTAAAAACTCTGAATCAATCTTTGTTGAAGCATTATTATGATGTTGATTTCTGGGATGTGCCCGAAGGTTATTTGTGTCCGCCGGTTCCGGGCAGAGCAGATTATTTGCATTATGCGGCTGACTTGTTAGGCTCATGTAATTTCAATAAAATACCTACAGGAGATAAAATAACCTGTCTTGATCTTGGTGTTGGCGCCAGTTGTGTTTATCCGCTTATCGGAACCAATGAATACAGGTGGCAGTTTATAGGATCGGATATTGACGAAAAAGCAATTGCTTCGGCACAGGAAATAATTGATAAAAACATGATTCCTGCAAATGAAATACAATTGCGGTTGCAAAAAAATAAATATGAAGCATTCAAGGGTATTTTATTGCCTGACGAATACGTAGATATTTCGGTTTGCAATCCTCCGTTTCATGCATCAGAAGAAGAGGCGGCAGCAGCAAGCCAGAGAAAACTCAACAACCTGAAAAAAACAAAAGTCAGAAATCCTGTCCGTAACTTTGGCGGAGTAAACAATGAACTTTGGTGCATAGGCGGGGAATTTAAGTTTGTGAAAAATATGATTCACGAAAGTTTCTGGTTTGGCTCACAGTGCATGTGGTTTACAAGTCTTATCTCCAAAGAAGAAAATGTAGATTTGCTTAAAGATGAGCTTGCCAGAGTAAAAGCCAAAGATATTCGTGTTATTGATATGGGCCAGGGGAATAAAATAAGCAGAATTCTGGTCTGGACTTTTTTGACAAATGAAGAACAGAAGTTTTGGGTGAAGAAAAAGTGGTAGTCTGAAGCTGTAGAATGCAAGATGTCATTCGCTGCGCTGGAAAACGTGACCTGTCATGAGTTCGCTTCGGCGAACGTCATTGGGCTAAAGCCGAAAAACGTTGCGCTGGAAAATGAGAACTGTCGATAAATTGACATTCAATCGTCTGTAAGACATCGTCGAATAGAACATGGAAATTATCTAAAGCTGAAATAAGTTACAGGAAGTCTTGAATGTGATTTTATTTCCTAGATTTCAACTCTTACTCCGAAATTCCCTTTGTAAATACCGTAAGTTTTGGTTCCCAACTCAGGAATATAGTCTATTGCAATACCGGGTTGTAATTCCATAATCAGGTGCATTTTATTCCAGAATTCATTTTTTCTGGCAATACGGAAATCTATTCCAAGCGGGATATATGCGAATGTAGAAATGTTGGTTTTATTTACATGAATTTCGTCATAAGATTCGTAATTTTCTTCGTTGTAGCTGGAATACGAGTGGTAATAACTGCTATTGGGGAAAACATAATTTACAGACATAGAACTGTAATAAGATAATATGCTTTCTGCCCGGAGTGAAGTCATTGCAGAAATTCCAATACCTCCGTATAGCGACCATCTTGCCTGTGGCTGGGTTCGGAAAACTAAATTTGCATTTATTCCTATTTGCTCAAACATATAATTCATTTGATATGATTGAGAACTAACGGAATCCATAAAAATTGTGTAATCACTGTTCGGAGAACTAAGAGTGTCGAACCTGATGTTTTCGGATTTGCTATAATAAGCGTTTAGTGTTGAACCACTCCGGAATGTAACCCCAAGATTTAGTTTAGGATTTGCATTGTAGTCCTGTTTTTCGGCATTGTAAAACTGTAATCCCAGATTTATTGTAAACACATTGTCATTTGACGACATGTTGAAGTAGGATGAAGATTGTGTAAAATCCGTAAAATCGTTTTTTAACATTTCCGAGCCGGGCGCAAGCTTTGTGAAATCATTTATATCTGCATAATTACTATAGTCTCCGTTTATCCCGTTGTAAATTCCTAAATCTGAAATCCTGATTTTTGAAATTTTTTCATTTTGTCCGAAAATAGTTGCAGATATTAATAAACATACAACTAAAAGCATTGTGTTTTTCATAATTATTAAGCTTAGTTATTATAACGGTATTTTTTTGTCAATATTTTATTTTAGCAGGAATTAGTAAAATCAAAAATAGTAAATTTGTAATTGTAAAAACTACTTTAGTTTTACTTTCATAGCAAATTAATAAAACAATCTGTATTATGGAAATTGATAAGACAACAGAATTAAGAGCATCAGTCAAGCTTGTAAATGACAGGTTAAAATTTTCAGGAGAAGTTTTAAATAACAACCCGGTTGAAATTGATTATATTTCTCCTTTGGGTGATAATGATGGTTATACATCTCTTGAATTATTGCTTTTAAGTTTATCTTCCTGTGTCGGGAGTGCAGTTTTAACTTTTTTACGAAGAATGCAAAAGGAAATATCCGGTTGTGAAGTTAATGCACGCGGGATAAGAAACACCAGTCATCCTACCGGGTTTAAAACTATTTATATAGATTTTGTCATAAATTCCTCAGATGTTACCATGGATGATTTTGACAAGGTTCTTAAACTGGCCGAAGATTCATATTGTCCGGTTTGGGCAATGCTTAAAGGTAATGTCGAAATTATTACCGGTTGCAATATTGTTAAACATAAATAAAACCATAAAACCATGCAAAACATTTTAATAGCTCTGGCAATTGGCATATCTGCCGGAATAATAGATGTTGTTCCTATGATTATTCAAAAACTTGACCGTACAGCAAATATCTCTGCATTTGTGCATTGGGTAGTGCTTGGCCTGATAATCCCTTTTGTACATTGGGATATTGACCCGTGGTTAAAAGGCCTTATTATTGGTGAACTGGTATCTCTGCCTGTTATGATTATTGTATTTGCTCAGGATAAGAAATCTGTGATTCCTATGAGTATTATGTCTGCAGTTTTAGGTGTGGCTGTTGCAGTTGCAGGTGCTCATTTTATAGGATAGAATTAAAAAAACAAAAAAAACGAAGGTGACTTCGGCTACGCTCAGTCACCTGATAATAGTTGACAGAGCATAGCCCAAGGCAACAATAAAACAAAAAACAAATAACAATAGAAGTATAGCAGGTAAATTGTAAATTATGAAGACAGAAGAGACATTAAAACCTGAGTTGATTGCTCCCTGTGGAATAAACTGCGGTATTTGTCTGGCTTATTTGCGTAAAAAGAACAAATGCGGCGGATGTAATGGTCCGGATGACCAAAAACCAAATTATTGCAGAACCTGTGTAATGAAAAACTGCGAATTACTTGCAAAAACAGATTCCGGACTTTGTATTGATTGCGAAAAATTTCCGTGTCAGAGATTAAAGAGGCTTGATAAGCGCTATTCTACCGGATATAATGTTACCAATATTGGAAACCTCAGACACATTAAAGAGAAAGGAATGTCAGATTTTCTGGAAACACAGAGAGAGCGTTACCGTTGTGCAAAATGTGGCGGAGTAATTTGTGTTCACAGGAATTTTTGTCTCGAATGCGGCAAAGAATAAATGTTTGGCAGCCGACAGAAAAAATAATTCAGATCGCGATTTCTTTTCTAATTTTGGCACATAAAATTTTCAGTTTATAAATTTGAATTTTATGAAACAATTGTTTGTGTTAATTTTAATTTTTGCATCAGCAGTATGTGTAAATGCTCAGACCGAAATAAGTGTTTATGGCGGACTTATGGATTATCCCGGTTTGTCTCTGGAGCAAAAGTTTCAGAATAAACTGAGTGTTGATCTTAGTTGTTCCTACCGGTACAGACAAGGAGATATTCTTTTTGCCGATGCGCCGAATGCCGACATTTCTACAAATATTATGACAACTTTGGGAGTGAAGAAATACAATACCGGGGATAATGGTAAAGACAAATTTTTTTACGGAGGATATTTAAGATACTGGCAAACAGGCTGGCGTGTTAAGAGCATTGATAATCTGACTCCAGACCAAATGCAATATGCAGATTCTGTAGCACTCACAACATCAAACAAAACCCATAAGATTTCTGTTGGCGGACTTGTCGGATATAAGTTTTATCTCGGAGAGAAGTTTACAATTACACTGACAGGCGGATTGGGATTTTCGCCCAAACAAACTTACTGGCGCGAAATAGATGAATACAACCGTCCAACACAAACATACTTATACGGTGGCAATGAAATTATAGGTTATTTTAATCTTTTGAGCGGAATAGGAAGACTAAGCGTGGGGTACAGGTTCTAGTATTTTCCTGTCGAAATTTTCTTAATTCAGATATTCCGGAGTATATATTCTGCTAAAACAACCATGCGCCAGACAACTTCCGTCTTCGGTCTTCCAGCTTTATTAAGTGTTGGATATTGAATATTATTCCTTCCTTCAAACACCATTTTCATTGGTCTGGTTTTTGTCAAAAACATTATCTTTGCAACTCTAAAACCTTGAAGAATGAAAAAGTATTTATTTATTGTTTTTGTTTTATCGCTTTCGTTTTCAGCTTTTTCGCAGGAAGTCTGTCTTACATCTCTCGAAAAAGAGGTTATGGATTTGCTGAATCAGAAACGTGCCGAAAACGGACTTCCAAAAGTTGAAATTTCTAAAGTCTTAATGCTGACTGCCAATAAAAATGTTGAAGAAGTTGTTACTCAGAGTTATCTTAATTTTAAGCCTGACAAGTTCGGAGATTATGCTTACAGGTCTGAGCAAATAAGGTACAGCAGTTCGGCATCAACAGCACAGGCAATTGTAAGGTCGTTAACAACCCCAGGTACTTACACAAAATATCACAGCATAATTCTGAACAGCGACGAATACTCGTCTGCCAAATGGCTGAGTGCCGGGATCTGCATAAGAAAAAATAACATAATCATTATTTTCGGGGAAAAACCGGAAGAAGCAACAGATTATGATATTTGTGACAATGAAGCTTTCTTTGGCAGCGTTGAAGTTCCTCAATTCCCGACCTTCTATGCATATGTACCCGAAGACGCGATTGTTAAAATCAAGGCACTTACTTATCAGGGCGAGACGCTTGACTATGATATAAACACCCTGTCTTCGTTTGTTGATAAAGGAACATATCTTAATATTCCGCTGGACGAAGCTTCTGTAGCAACATTTACCATTTGTATCAGGCCTCAGTCAGGGTCAATAGTGCCTACAGAACCCCTATGTTTTACAATTGGCAGCGGAGAAAAAGGAATTGTAGAAAAAACAATATCTTTCAAAGGAAATTCGGTTGCTGAAATTGAAGCTTTTATAAGGTCGGGGCATGATGTGAATTTTGTTGCAGATGACGACCCTAACAGTTATTCAATGCTGGAACGTGCCGTTGTCCGGAATAATTTTGAAGCTGTAGAATATTTGCTTAAAAACGGAGCAGATATCAACTATGCATCTTCCGATGGTGAAACAGCAGTATGGTTTTGCAAAAGCTCAGAAATGTTTGATTTTTTGAAGAAATATAAACCGGATTACAGCAGAACTTCTATAGATAAAACAACTTTGCTTCATGCTTATTCCCAGGCCGGCCTGCTTGATCCGGTAAAATATTGTCTGGAAGTTGCCGGGCTTGATATTAACGGGAAAGATCGTAACGGCGGGACACCCCTTTTATGGGCGGTTCAGTCTGATAAATATGATGTTGCAGAATACCTGCTCGGAAAAGGAGCCGGGCAGGAAATGGGCTGGCTGGTTTATCCAATTCATGATGCAGTTGATTATTCTGATCTTAAAATGGTGAAATTGCTTGTAAAATACGGTGCGGATGTAAATGCAAAAGACAGTAACGGAAATACACCTTTATATCATGCAAAAGTTCAGGCAGACAGGAATGAGGAGATAATAAATTACCTTATTGAACAAGGCGGGAAGTAACGAAAAACTGTAACAGTATCAGCGGTTACGGATTTGGAAATTAAATAGCCGGACATTTAAACTGTTTTTGTATTTGTCTGATATACAGTGTTTTACTTGTGTGGCAACAGGATGGTCATAGCCGGAAAGAAATAATGTAAATAGTTTTGACGATAATTACACATCCCGGATAATTACATTTTTTATCTTTACAAAAAATAAACTCTTCTATCATGAAAAAGATATTTTTATTCTTTATGGTCACAGGAGTTCTGATATTTACAGGTTGTAAAAAAGAAAATCCTTTGCCCGAAGGTATAGATGTAAGACAGGAAATGCGCGATTTTGTTATTGGCATAAGTGAATATTCAAAGAACATAAAAGAAGATTTTATTGTAATTCCCCAAAACGGGCAAGCTTTGATAACAGATAACGGCAATGCGGGAGGAATTGTCAATCAGCAATACATAAACGCTATAGATGCAACCGGCCGCGAAGATCTGTATTACGGATATTCAGGAGATGATAAAGAAACACCTGCGGAGGACAAACAGTTTATGCTGGATTTATGTCTTTTGTTTGAACAAAACAATGTTGAAGTGCTTACAATTGATTATTGCTCAACCATCTCCAAAGTTGATAATTCATATCAGCAAAATGCTGCAAACGGATTTATTTCATTTGCAGCAGACGAAAGAAATCTTAATAATATTCCGGCATATCCGTCTTTACCATATAATGTAAATACAAATGATATTACAGATATTTCGGAGGCAAAGAATTTTCTGTATCTTATAAATCCCGAAAACTACAGTACTAAAAACGGGATGCTTAGTGCAATTGCGGCTACGGATTACGATCTGGTGATTATTGATTTGTATTTTAATGAAGATGCCCTTACTGCTCAGGATCTGGCTCAGATCAGGACAAAACATAACGGCGGTATCCGTAAAATAGTTGCTTATGTAAGCATAGGAGAAGCCGAGGATTATCGTCCGTACTGGAAAGACGAATGGAAAAAAGAACATCCGGTCTGGCTCGAAGCAGAAAATCCCCTGTGGAAAGGCAATTACAAAGTAAGATATTGGGAGCAGGAGTGGAAAGATATTATCTACGGCAATGAAAATTCATATATCCGTAAAGTCCTCAATGCCGGTTTCGATGGTGTTTATCTCGATATTATTGACGGATATGAGTATTTTGAGGAAGAATATGATTTAAAATAAAATTTGCCTCGCTCGCAAGAACTTATAACCCGAGTGCCTGTAATACCATGGACACTGATTTTAAATCCGTGCCAACGAGGGGGCATGACACATTTTAGTTTCAATTTTAAATATTTTCAAACTAATAACTTCAATTAAAAGAACAATAATTATGACAACAGAATTTTCTCAGAAAAAGAGGAGTAAACAATCGAAAGTTCATATTAACCTCGGATAAAATAGTGGTTGAGACAAAGACAATCCGGAAAATTGACAAGTACGAAGTAAAACTTGATCAGTTAGGATTTAACATCCATTATCAATCTGATAATACTATGCATGGGAAAATATTTTTAGCGATTTGTTTGGTTTTGGTATTAGGTTCTGGAATTGGTATAATTGCTACTTCCGGTCAAGATAACCGAAAGTGAATAGAAGTTTCGAAAATTATTTATAAATTTGAAAAATTTTAATAACCAGGCTCAAACAAAACATGGCTGCAGGAGTTAAGAATCAAATAAAATATATATGAAAAATAAAGTTTTCTTTTTATCCATCTTATTTTTTGCAATTATTTACGGGACAAGTTGTGAAAATGACAATAGTGACCACACAACCGACTTAACTGTTGAAAATTTGCAAGGGCTGTGGAAAGCAAAAGACAATGATCATGATGTTAAATCGTTATACATTAATTCTGACCACGAATTATTTATAATCCAAGATTTTTATGATCGTCAAAGTCAAACAGACTATTTTTATTATCTGGATACAACTAGCAATATTTATATACGTCCTGATAATGATTATTTTGACACATTACCATATTTTGCTTGTCCGATTAAGTTTGTTAATGCTGACAGAATAAGAATTGGAAATTTGCATAATTGCCTTGGAGAAGAAGGTATTGAAGATATTACTTTTGTAAGAGATTAATCCAGGCGAGCTAAAGGATTTGCATTTCGCATAACCCCATTTTCGCAATTATCATCAAATGCCACGTTCAAAAATCTTTATCTTTGCCGGGTTAAATAATTAGCTATGAGGGAGCAGAATCCGCAAATACAGATTGAGTATAAGAACCGCATAAATAAAACTTTCGATTATATCGAAAAAAATATCTCAAAACAGTTTAGCCTGGAAGAACTTGCCGATGTCGCTAATTTCTCCAAATATCATTTTCACCGTATATTTTTTGGTATGGTAAGAGAGACGCCGTTCCAGTTTATTAACCGAATACGTCTGGAAAAAGCTACAATGATGATGTGTGCAAATCCCCGTGACAGTATTTCAGATATAGCTTTTAAGCTTGGTTTTACAGATATTTCGATATTTTCCAGAAATTTTAAAGCTTATTTTGGTAAGTCTGCGAGCGAGTACCGTAAGGAAAAACTTAAAAAAAGCAATTTAAGTCAAGAGGATAGCAAAAGCAGTCAACCCGAAAATAAGTCCCTCATGTACTTTTGTGAGAGTACAAATTCTTTAAAATGGAGGACAAATATGAAATTAAACAAAAGTGTGGAAGTCAAAGAACTTCAGGAAATGAACGTGGCTTACGTGCGTCACATCGGGCCATATCAGGGAAACGACAAGCTTTTTCAGCAATTGTGGAATAAATTGTTTGCATGGGCAGGGCCACGCGGGCTGATAGGAGGCCCTGATTTTAAATCTCTGATTATTTATCATGATGATCCGAATCTTTGCGAGGGCGACAAACTAAGAACCAGCGTATGTATAACTGTGCCCGAAAAGACTGCCGTTGATGGTGAAATCGGTAAAATGAAAGTTGAAGGCGGAAAGTATGTAATTGCACGCTTCGAAGTCGGCTCGGAAGAGTTCGGACTGGCGTGGGACTGGGTTTATGCACAGTGGTTGCCCGAAAGCGGATACCAGCCCGATGATAAACCTTGTTTCGAAATGTACCCCGAAGAACCCAAAGACGGTAAGTTTACAGTTGACATTTGTGTGGGGATAAAACCATTGTAATAATAAGGCCGGATTAATTCCGCTTATTATTAATTAACCCGGACAGCTTTTTGTTCGGGTTATTTTTTTAATTTTGAAATAAAAACCAAATATATGTCGAAATATTCTCAGATACATTTTCCAAAACCTGCTGATTTTCGCAAATGGCTGGAAGAAAACCACGACAAAAGCAACGGAATTAATGTGGTTTTTTACAAGAAACACACGGGAAAGCAAACTATGGTTTATGCCGAAGCTCTGGACGAAGCATTATGTTTTGGCTGGATAGACAGCACTGTAAGAAGAATTGACGATGAAAAATATTGTCAGACATTCACTCCCAGAACCAATATTTCAAACTGGTCGGAGGTTAACAAACTTAAAGTTTTAAAACTTATTGAGCAGGGAAAGATGATGGAACCGGGATTAAATAAAATAGATGTTTTTGTTAAAACCGGAAAGCTGGACTGGAAACATGAGCAAATAAGAAAAGGGCCGGAACCCATGCCGGAAATCCCCGGTTTACTGGACAAAGCTTTACGTGAAGATCCTGCTGCACTCGAAAACTTTGAAAAACTTGCCCCCTCACATAAAAAAACATACCTGAGATGGATTCTCGCGGCAAAAAGAGAAGAAACCATGCTGGCCAGAGTGTTAAAAACTGTCGAAATGTTAAAACGCAACGAAAAACCGGGAATTTAAGGTAATAAATGTTTGGCTGTATGATTGAAGACGCGCTAAGCTCTCAACCCGTCTTCGTTCTTCATACCCATTAATTATTTGTTCCAAAAGCTTGCGAAGTATAAAATATTCTGTAATTTAGCAGAGAAATAAACCATGCTAAAGGTGGAGATATGCATTGTTTGAGGTGTAATATGGTTTTTGGTGTGGGGGTAAGGAGTTGTGTATAATTAGGGCAGACTGCAGCAACAGTACAAAATTGATTTTTAAAAATATAAAATATGATGAAATTAGAAGATTCACATATCGAATCATTAAAAGCTGAAACAGAGGAATCATACTCTAATGATGACTTATATAATATTGGCTCATATGGAGCTGATTTGTCGTTTCGTGAATTAATATCGATGTATGAGGAAGATGAATTATTGAAACCGGAATTGCAAAGACATTATGTTTGGGAAAAGCCTGAAGCAAGTCGATTTATTGACTCTTTACTTTTGGGATTACCTGTTCCAAGTATTTTTCTTGCCAATACAAAAGATGAAAAGAAATTAATAATAGACGGTTACCAAAGAATAATGACCGTTTTTGATTTTGTTAAAGGGATTTGGTCAAAGGATAGAAAAGTTTTTAAACTATCTAATACAGAAAAGATTAATGAACGTTGGAGAGGAAAAGCTTTTTCTGAACTAAGCGACACTGAACAAAGAAAAATCAGAAGTACAACAATACATGCTATAATCTTTGAACAAAAATCTCCAAAAGATGATGATACAAGCTTGTTTCAAGTATTTGAGAGAATCAATACTAGCGGTAGAACATTAATGCCTCAAGAAATTAGAAATTGTGTTTACCAAGGTGATTTTAACACATCCCTTTTCAAATTAAATAAAAATTCAGATTGGAGAATATTGTTTGGTGCTAGTGAAGAAGATTCAAGAATGAGAGATTTAGAGTTCATTCTTAGATTTTTAGCAATGGACACTGAATATATTAGAACTAAAGCAAAAGGGAAAATTCAGTTGAAAAAATATTTAAATGAATTTATGGGCGCAGATAATTCTCAAAAAGCCCAAATACTGCAAGAAAGGGAGAATACATTTATAAATGTCATGGGATTTATTCATAAAAATATTGGGGAAAATGCATTTTATAATATTCAAAAGGATGACCCAAACAAAATTAGAAAACGCTTTTACCCCACAATATTTGATGCTTTAACTGTTGCAGTGGCTATCGGACTTAGAAAAAAAGGGAACTCATTAAATAAATATGACTTGGAATCAAAAAGAATACAATTGTTACAGGATGAAAAATTTAGAACTTATTCGACAGAAGGTACTACGGAAATAGAACATATTCACGGTAGAATTAATTTATCACTAAAATATTTATTTAATATTGATAATGAATAATTCAAGTGCAAGAGAAGTTATTGATGGTTGCAACACCGAACTTGAGAAAATTCATCATATTATTCAAGGAATGGGTCCAACAAGCCATCCTGTGCCATATTTGACAAAATATGCAATTATAAAAGCATGTGGTACAATAGAATATTGTTTCAAAACTATACTATCAGATACTTGTGCCAATATACAATCTCCTCAGATTAGGAATTTCATTGATAATACTTTTAGGAATAGTTCCATGAATCCAAACAGGGATAATATTTCTAAAGCATTAAAGCAATTCGATGAAGAATGGAATACTAGATTTAAAAATAAAATAAATGAGTTGGAATATAAAGAACAGATTCTAGATTCATTAAAATCATTGAACGATGCAAGAAATGCCTTTGCTCATGGAGGAAATCCATCTTCTTCATTTGATAACATTTGTAATTATTTCAAAGACTCTTTAAAAATTATAGAAATCATTGATGAAATTGTAAATAATGGAAATGAATAAAAACACACAACGAAAAGTATGTACAAAATAATCGTAGTATTAGTAATTTCAACTGTTGTAGCTCGTTTCAAAATCTTAACGGTTTGATAAGTTTGATGTACTCAATCGCTTCTTTGCATATACTTTTTGTTGTGTGTAATTAAAAAAATAAAATCTACAAAATTGACCTCGTGAATCACTTTAAAACAGAGAGAAAAGCCATATACGATACTGCTGGAATATTTACGAAGTTTGGATGGATATTTCGCGAACAGCCAATTGTCGATATTGGAATTGATGCATTGGTCGAAACTCCAATTGATGAAAATGGTAAGATTAAAATATTCGGTCTCCAAATAAAAGGAGGAGAGGCTAACTTTCAAAAAAAGGAAATATTTATAACATTTTATTTTTCAGAAAGACATTATTTGTATTGGAATGCAATCTGTGAGAATTACCCTTTGTTTATTGTCCTTCAAGACCCCTCAAACGACAGAATATATTGGCAATATTATTCTTTTGAAAAAATCGCAAAAACACCTAAGAATTATAAGATAAATATTCCATACAGCAATATATTAGACATAAATTCAAAAGAAGAAATATTAGATATTATTAATGGAAATTATTCTTTGGGTTTTTTAGATCATATTCTTGAATCGGATTTCGATTTACTTCAGAATCAGAATCACAAAATGAATATTTCATACAAATTAAACACCGAAAACAAAGGTGAAATTCAAATATGTTTACAATATAAAAAACAAAAGGCATCTCTGGATTTGGATTACATACCAAAGAAAAATCATTGGAGCATTGAAAAATCATTTTTGACATGGGAGAATGTATATTACTATTCACTAGTAAATTTTGAAAAATATATTATCAATCAATTTGAATCAAAAAACAGACGATCGCTTAAAAAATTAGTAACTGAACTTAATTTCATTGTTCAAGGAAAAATTGAAAATATTGCAGAGTTTATTTTTGATTTTAGCAATAAAGGAAGTAAAGTCCCTAAATATGCTGAGTTTATCCAAGCTTTTGAACAACATAGCAAACTCAACAAGACTCATTATGAGGCATGTGCTTTTGACTTTAGTATTCATTTTAAAACAAGCAAGGGAACTTATGAAGTAAGTACATATGAAAGTCTTTCTGAATGCTTGAACTATTATTTTCAAAATGGCAGTTATGACGAAATATATACTGAAACAAACGAGAATATATGGAAAGAGATTTATATAGACCAAGGTATAGAAAAATCTAAGTTTATCCCGGTAATGCAAAATGAATGGGAACATTACTGGACAAGATTATATGATAAAATAAGAAAAGAAATTGGAAGGACAGAACATCTGAATGACAAAAAAGAAGAATCTTGGAAGAGGTTTATATTATTTGTTAATTTGTTTAATGATGCCGATAACGCAATTGAGCTGGCTTTTGATTTTGATGATATGGTTTTATATCCAATGGCAGTTATAACAATGTTGAGAATTTTCGATTTAGAAACCTGTTTCGACGAATATTGTGAATACGAATTTTATGAAATAAACAATTGGGAAAGTATTGATATTTATAATAATATGGATTCATCCTTATTTTATATCAGATCCCTTGAATTTTAAAAATTACATACAACATTTTGTAAATTGCATTGTGCTGTCCGGTGCAGGTTGTCGCCTCGGATTCTCGCATGATTGTCTTTCATCCTACGTACGGACAATAATTTACAACGGTAACTTACAATTTACCGTTGTGTGTAAGGAGAAAAAGGATATGTTGCTAATTGTTTTGATATAGTTCTGCTAATTACATTGTTAAAGAAAATACTTATATTTGCCTGAAAATCAATATTGTTTCCCAATATTTTGCTAAATACTTTTTACAAAAATGTTAATAATTTTTAAATTTAACGATTGAAAAACAGGTTATACAAAATTCGGATATTCAGGAAGGTCTAAAAGAAAAACATATGACTTCAATAGCCGGATATATTCAGGCTTTAAAAGAAAAAAGATTATAGATAGTGAAAGAGATAATGTTAGAAGATATCATATTGTTTTTACTAATAACTTTTAATCAGATCTGTAATAAAAAAACTTTAAGAAGAAGGATTTATTCCAATGAAAACTAATTATTAAAAAAGTACGACACCTACAAATAACACCTAAAATATCAGTCATGGACAAAAGTATATTTGAAGAAAAATCAATAGAGCCGACAGCAGAAATGCTTAATAATGCATTAAAGGGAAATGCGGTTTTGTGGGAAAAAATATGTGATTTTGTTGTAATGCAATACCCGGCAGCGACAAAGGAATGGAATTACTCAGGTGTTAAATACGGGTGGAGTTTTAGAATAAAGGACAAAAAAAGAGCAATAATTTATCTTTTGCCCAGAGACGGATTTTTTAAAGCCGCCTTTGTTTTCGGGCAAAAAGCTTATGCTCATATTCAGGGCTCGGAAATTTCGGAAGACATAAGGAGGGAATTGTCCGAAGCAAGAGTATATGCCGAAGGAAGAGGAATAAGGATAGATGTAAGTGAGGCAAATATGGATGATGTGATGAGTCTTGTAAAAATTAAATTAATGTTTTAGGAATAGTGAAACAAAAACTACTGTTTGTATTTCTGCTGTTTTCGTATTGTCTCGTTGCTCAAAACAGACAATCACCCGATCAGTTTTCATTTGACATCCCTGATTCAGTTGGCAAAAATGCAGTTGAACTTGCAAAAATAATTCGTTCAGGTTATCCTGATGATGATGGATTTGTAAGGGCTCTTTATGTTTGGATAAGTACTAATCTTAGTTATGATTCTCAGTTGGTCGATTCGCTGAAAGATGAAAATCTGGTTGAATATGCATTAAAAACAAAAACAGGAAAATGTAAAAATTTTTCGGCAATATTGACAAGCATGTGTAATGTTGCCGGAATAGAGGCATATTCGGTATTGGGTTATATAAAAACAAATGACAGGGTACAAACGAATCAGGATCATGCATGGAATATTATAAAAATTGACGGCAGTTATTATCTTTTTGACCCAACTTTCGATGCGTTAAAAAAGACTTTTGATCCGATAACCGGAACATATATTTTCAAATGGTATAAAAAAGAAGGCAATGACTTTATCTCATCCCACATGCCCTATGACCCTATGATGCAATTACTGGATTATCCGCTAAGGCACAAAGATTTTTTCAGGGGGAAACAGTCAGGTAAAAATTATTTTGATTATAAACAATCCCTGGAAGATTACCGGAATCTCAGCGGGGAAGAACAACTTGTTATCATGCTTAAACGCGCGGAAGAATTCGGAATAAACATAAGAGAACTGAATTTCCTTTACGGCCGGCTCAAACATTTTGTAAACGCGATGCAGACAGAAAAACAGGCTGAATTTTAATTTTATCCTGTGTTCAAATCAATTTTTTTTATAATTTGCATAATATGTGTTGCATGTTGGCGTCATGTGTGTATTTTATGTAATTTTGTAGTAAACAACCATTGGCCCATGAAAAACATAATTCTGCTCATATTCTGTGCTTTTATAAGTTTTATTCTGCCTGCTCAGGGTCTGTATTACGGAGTTACCGGAGGAATGACATCTTCCTGTATAATCGAAAAATCATCAGTTTCAGAACCTGTAAAAAAGAGTATGAAATATGGTTTTCAGGTTGGTGTTGCAGGTGAATTTGAGTTGTTGAGTACTGTTTTTATAAGTTCTTCGCTTACATTTATTACAAAAGGAGACAAGTACAAAGACCGTTTTGCCGTTTCAAAAGCCAGTTTCGGATGTTTTGAATTGCCGGTTTATATAGGCTATAAAGTACCTTTGGGTAATGTGTATTTTAGTGGCAATATAGGCCCTTACGGCAGTATAGCAATAGTCGGACGCAGAACATTTATTCAGGAACCGGATGTCGAAATTCCTTTTGAATGGAACTTTGAAGAAACCGGACACGAACAGTATGTGGATAATTCGACGGAATTTTTCGGAGAACAATGGAATTCATATAAGAGATTTGATACCGGTATAAGTTTCGGACTGCGTGCCGGATATAAAAATTATAATCTTCAGGCTACATACTCGCGTAGTTTTACAGATGTCCGGCCGAATGAAACCATCAAGGCAACAAGCTCGGTTTTAAGCGTTTCATTCATTTATTATGTAATGTACTAACCCGGAAAAATATGAAAACGACATATAAAAAAGAATATTCATTTCCCGGCTTTAAACATCTTTCAGTTGCAGGTTTTATTCTGTTTCTGCTTTTGTCATTTAAGGCATATTCCCAGAATTATTTTATGAATTTTTACCCGGGATCTGATACAATAAATATAGAAACAGTAATAGTCAGAAACCTATCTTCGGGAACAACAGTTTCTGTGACTGCAACAGATGTGCTGAATATAATTTCACCTGCCGATATAAGATATTTAGCCTCAACAGGAAGCAAATTTGAGATTTTCCCGAATCCGGCAAATGAGAGTTTCTTTATTCAGTTTGAATCTCCCGGGTCCGGGCAGTTAAGTGTCTCTGTTTGTGATGTAAGCGGGAAAATGATTTTAAATAATTCTCTTTATGCAGAAAGAGGGTTTCATAAAATAATGATTGACGGAGCCATGCAAGGTTTGTATTTTGTGCATGTCAGGGCAGAATCATATATGTATTCCGGTAAAATTGCAGGAACTGCCGGCCACAATTCTGATCTCTCCATGGAACTTGTTCAGACAATTCAGGTTGCAGAGAATTACAATATAAGTGAGAAATCAAAATCCGTTTACGAAATTCCTTATAACTTTGGCGATGTGCTTTTATGTGAAGCCACATCCGACAGAGGGAACAAAACGGTTAAAACTCTTGTAATATCTGATCAGAATATGTATGCCGACGGAGAAAATCTGAGCATGGCTTTTAATTTTTATCCGTGTAAAGATTTTGAGCAATACGAATATCCTGTTGTCGAAATAAGCGATATGGTGTGGATGGCACAGAATTTAAATACCGAATATTTTGACAATGAAACCCATATTAAAATGATTCCCGGCGGGAATACATGGTCGCAGCTTTCAACAGTTGCATATTGCGATTATAATAACAATCCTGCCGAATTTGGCCAATACGGGAAACTTTATAACTGGCATGCGGTAAATTACAGCGGCGGACTGTGTCCTTACGGCTGGCATGTTGCAACAGACGAAGAATGGCTTAAGCTGGAATTATTCTTAGGCTTAAGTGCAGATGTTGCAGATAACACAGGATGGCACGGCAGCTTTGAAGGATGTTATATAAAAGAATCCGGCACCGAACACTGGGCTACGGACCCGGACGAAGAAACGAATTCAACAGGTTTTACAGCTTTACCGGCAGGAATAAGAACCTTAACAGGAGAATTTGCGCATAGAACAAAGTATGCTGCATGGTGGACAGCCACTCAAAGTACAGAACAAAATGCGTGGTGCCGTGCATTAAGAGCAGATTCATGCGATATTTACCGCGAGGACGGTAAAAAAGTGCTGGGACTTTCTGTAAGATGTGTTTACAACGAAATAACAGATACCGTGTTACCGGTAGCAGACCTTCCTGTTTTAACAACAGATGCCGTTACAGAAATTCTGATGAATTCGGCTATAAGCGGAGGAAATATTTCTGATGACGGAGGAGCAGAAATTACTGCCCGCGGGATAGTCTGGAGTACCGATCCAAATCCTGATATTCTGGTAAATGAAGGAATTACATACGATGGCTCAGGGGCAGGCTCTTTTGTAAGCATACCAGATGGTTTAACACAAAACACAGTTTATTATGTAAGAGCATATGCAACAAATCGTGCAGGAACAACCTACGGGCAGAAAGAAATATTTACCACTTTGCCTGCATTTTTCACTGCCGGTCCTGGACTTACAGATATTGACGGAAATACATATTCAACTGTAATAATAAACGGCATGGAATTTATGGGAGAAAATCTCCGTACTTCGCATTATAACGACGGAGTCCCTGTTTTAAAAATTACAGATGCGACAACATGGTCAGCAATAAATTCGGGAGCTTATTGCTGGTACGAAGATGATTCTGCATCAAATGAAAATCTGTATGGTAAACTCTATAACTTTAATGCTGTCTCAAATCCGGCACTTTGCCCTTCCGGCTGGCATGTCCCTTCTGATTACGAGTGGAAGCAGACAGAAATGTTTTTAGGTATGGATACTGTTGCTGCTGATGATTCCGGCTGGAGAGGAACAAATGAAGGAGGAATGCTGAAAGAGCCTGGTTTTGCACATTGGCTAAGTCCCAATGCTGCCGCTACAAACCAAAGCGGGCTTAATGCTTTACCGGCAGGATACAGAGGTGCTGACGGTTATTTTCAGGATTCGGAAAGTGCTGCTTATTTCTGGACAATGACATCGCTGGCAGTAACATCTGCAGCATGGTTAAGGTCTGTAAGTTCTACCGAAACAGGAATTCTCAGAAGCAACGGAGAACTTACAAAAGGAGCATCTGTGCGTTGTATCAGGAGTATTGTTACACTACCTGTAGTTTCAACATCACCGGTAACAAACATATCGGTAAGTTCGGCAGAGACGGGGGGCTATATTTCCGATAATGGCTGGTCGGAGATAACTGCACGCGGAGTGGTGTGGAATATAACAGGAAATCCGGCTATAGGTGTTGACGATGGTTTTACTGATAACGGAGGCGGTTCCGGCAGCTTTTCGTCTTATATTAGCGGATTAAGTCCGGCAACAGTGTATTATGTAAGAGCCTATGCTGTAAACTCTGCAGGAATATCTTACGGCGAAGAAATTGTGTTTAATACATTGATAGCCTTTTTTGAACAGGGACCGGGTATGACTGATTATGACGGGAAACTTTATAAAACCATAGTAGCCGGAAACAGAGAGTGGATGGCAGAAAACCTCAGCACGTCAAAATACAATGGCGGTAATCCCATAACAAAAGCAGAATCTTCGTCAGACTGGGTTACTAATCAGGGCGGTGCATATTGCTGGTATAACAATGATTCTGTTGCATTTGACAGCATATATGGCAAATTGTATAACTACAATGCTGCACGAAACGAAACCCTTTGTCCCCAGGGCTGGATGCTTCCTTATGATTGGGAATGGCAGGACTTTGAGAGTTTATTGGGAATTGATGCTGCAGATTTACAGTTAACAGGTTGGCGCGGTACAATTGAAGGCGGAAGGCTTAAAGCTCCCGGAACGACATACTGGATTGCTCCCAATACCGGAGCTACTAACGAATATGGACTGGAATACCTGCCCGGAGGACTTAGATTGGCTGACGGAAGTTTTGCTGAAACCGGTATTTCCTGTAACCTCTGGATGTTTGATACTTACGACGGATCACCATATTTTGGTTATTCACGTCATCTGAGAAATGATCTTGGCAAGATTGGCCGGAATATCTCGGATACATTACAAGGCTTTAGCGTACGTTGTGTTAAAACGCCTTATCTGCCTACAATAGTTACGTTACCGGTCAGTGATATTTCGGCAGGTTCGGCGAAATCAGGCGGCAAAATTCTTATTCAGGGAGCCAGTTCTGTTTATGTAAGCGGACTGGTTTGGTCAGAGTATCCGTATCCTGACATGCAGATAAACAGCGGAATTACAAGCGATGGTCAGCTTGAAGGAGAATTTAACAGTATAATGACAGGCCTTGTGCCGGGAACAGTTTATTATGTGCGTGCTTATGCCACAAATGCTGACGGGACAGCTTACGGCAATCAGATTGAATTTACAGCGGAATAAATCAACAATAAAAGTGTTAATCTGTTTATATCACATAACGTAAATCATGAATCCAGTCGGATTAAATTTTGAGTTACGGTAAATAATTAAAATGTTTTTATTATGAAAAAGAATATGGGATCGCTTGATAAAATTATCAGGATACTGATTGCAGCAGTATTGGTTATTTTATACTTCACCGATGTTGTAACAGGAACTCCGGGTATTGTATTACTTGTCGTTTCGGGAGTCTTTGTTTTAACAAGTTTAATAAGCTTTTGCCCTTTATACCTGCCGTTCGGATTAAGTACAAGATGCGAAAAAAAGGTCGAAAAATAACTGATTTTATAGCATAAGTGTTGTTAATTAGTTATTTTTGCTAAAAAAACATGGTTAACAACAAATTAGACAAAACATTCGGGCCGGTAGGCTCATTTGCTGGAATTATTATTCTCTTATTCGGTATTTATGCCTGTTTTTATTCATGGGTTGGAATAACAACAATTGTTGTAGGTGTCTTTTTGGCATTTACAAATACCGGAACCTTGATTGATTTTGAAAACAGAAGATTAAAGTTTGCTTCAAACCTGTTTGGTTTTATTCCCGTGGGACATTGGACTGAAATTAAACCGGGAATGAAACTTATTGTGCGTAATGTTTCAAAAACATATACAGCAAACAGTGCCAGCAACCGGCAAACCAGCCAGAAGCAGAGTGATATTAGAATTGTGTTGTTAAATGACAGTGGAGCCGAGGTTATGGCTGTGAAAAAATTCGGGACGAAAGAGGCAGCAGAGAAGGAATTACCGGAATTGACAGAAAAACTTAAACTTGTTTAGAATGAGTGATTTGGAATCAAAAATCGGTATTAATTTTAATGCGGTAAAGTGTCCGGTATGTGGAGAAAAACAACCGGCAATACGAAAACCAAAAGGCCTGTACGAAATTTTATGGGGAGGCTATACCTGTAAAAATTGCGGATGTAAAATGGATAAATTCGGAAAAGCGAGAGGCAAATAAGGACGCTGATGCAATAAAATGCAGTAATATACCTGCAAATCTGTTCTAATCCCGGAGGAATTTAATATCAATTTTGAGGCTGTAAAGTGTCCGTTTTGTGGCTAAAACTAACCGGCAATACGAAAACCAAAAGGCCCGTACGAAATTTTATTGGGTTGCTATACCTGTAAAAATTGCGGATGCAAAATGGATAAATTCGGAAAAGCAAGAGGCAAATAAGGCCGCTAATCCGATGAAATACCGTAATATGCCTGCAAATCTGTTCTAATCCCAGAGTGATTTAATATCAACTTAAAAGCCCGTAATATACATTCAAATCTGTTCTAATCCCGGAGGGATTTAATATCAATTTTGAGGCTGTAAAGTGTCCGTTTTGTGGCGAAAACAACCGGCAATACGAAAACCCAAAGGCCTGTACGAAATTTTATGGGGAGGCTATACCTGTAAAAATTGCGGATGCAAAACGGATAAATTTGGAAAAGCAAGAGGCAAATAGGGATGTTGATCCAATTAAATGCCGTAATATACCTGTAAAGCTGTCTTAATCCCGGAGTGATTTTATATCAACTGAAAAGTCGTAATATACATTCAAATCTGTCCTAATCCCGGAGGGATTTAATATCAATAACCGCGGGTGAAACCCGTGGTTATAACAACAACCAACCCCATACTGGCTTTGGCGCTGAATTTGTTCCAGCCTTTGGCTGACAAATTCTGTGACAAAGCTTTTGTAAATCCAGTTATACTGAACCCTAATAGAATTTTATTAAAAAAAGAGTTTTGATTAAAATGAATATTTTAAGTATCAAATAAAATCTGTTATCTTTGATTTGTTCCTTAAGACAGATAAAATATATTCCGGTAATATAATTCTTATAATCAGTACTCAAATGAATAAAGATAAAATACATAAACTTGTAGAAAAAGGATCTCATGGTTCGAAGATAAATCTTTTGTTTGATTATGCTATTATGGTACTTATTGTACTGAATGTAATAGCAATGGTTTTGGAAACTATTCAGGATATAAATCAACTGTTGGGGAGTTTTTTTAAAATTTTTGAGATAGTTTCAGTTATAATTTTCTCTATCGAATATATTACTAGGATTTACATTTCAGATTTAACACATCCATCAAACAGCAGATTTAAATCAGCTATAAAATTTATATTCTCGGTTTATGGAATAATTGATTTACTTGCGATAATTCCTTTTTATATCCCTTTCCTTATAAAAATAGATCTCAGGTTTTTGAGAATGCTAAGACTGATGAGATTTATGAGAATCTTTAAGATAAACAGATATAGCAATTCTCTTAATTTGATATGGGCCGTTATTAAAGAAAAAAAATCAGAATTGCTTATAACAGGATTTGTAACATTTCTGGTTTTGTTTATTGCCTCATTTTTAATGTACTATATCGAAGGAAGTGCACAACCGGATAAGTTTCCAAATATTATAGCAAGTTTTTGGTGGGCTATTTCTACTTTGACAACTGTTGGTTATGGAGATATTGTTCCGGTAACGAGTTTTGGAAAATTTGTCAGTGGATTGATAGCTTTTCTCGGGATAGGACTTGTTGCTTTGCCCACAGGCTTGATAAGTGCCGGATTTGTAGGAAAAATCGGTAAAAAGGATAAATGTGTAAAATGTCCGCATTGCGGAAAAAATATTGATTTGTAAAATCATATGCAGGCCATGGAAAACACATATTTATTATTTAATTTTTGCAACAGATTTCTTTGTCACGAACCGAAGCGCAACTGAGCAAATATCATTTTGCTAAAAATATTGACTCCTAAACTAAGTATGTGTTTGCCATGTGGACATGACATTTTTATTGAATAATATAATTTAAATACATTATCTTTGAGCCGAATTTTCTTCGGGGCAGAGTGTAATTCTCTACCGGCGGTAAAAGTCCGCGACTCCTTTACGAAGGATTGATACGGTGAAATTCCGGAACCGACAGTTAAAGTCTGGATGAGAGAAGAAAAGTGAATTTAATCTTTACGATTTCCGAAAGATTATGTTTTGCCCTGAAGGATTATTGTATAATTTTAAATGTAAGGGTAAAATGGCAACAATTAATGATTTTGGCGCAGACTACAAAGAGCGTATCGGGAATGCAATCAGTAAACTTCAGAACGGTAAAGGAATTTTACTTGTTGATGACGAAAACCGTGAAAATGAGGGAGATATAATTTATCCGGCAAATACAATGACAGTAAAAGATATGGCATTAATGATCCGCGAATGCAGCGGAATAGTGTGTTTATGTCTTACTCCGGAAAAAAGCGAAAAGATGGAACTGCATCAGATGGTGAAATCCAATACCAGTAAAAACCAGACAGCCTTTACAATTTCAATCGAAGCCAAAGACGGGGTTACAACAGGTGTTTCAGCAAAAGACAGAATTCACACCATAAAAACGGCTGTTTCAGAAAATGCGAAACCTGAAGACCTTGCTCATCCCGGCCATGTATTTCCTTTGGTAGCAAAACAAGGCGGAGTCTTTGAAAGAAGAGGACACACCGAAGGGAGTATCGATCTGGTCAGATTAGCCGGGTTGGGAGATTCTGCAGTTTTGTGCGAATTAACAAATGAAGACGGGACAATGGCAAGATTACCGGAGATAATAGATTTTGCAAAAAAACATGATATGAGCGTTGTGAGTATTGAAGATATTTTTCAATACCGTAAACAGGCATTATAAAAACAATAAAATAATATTGGTAAAAAAAGCAGCCACGAAAGCACGAAATTACGAAAAAAGAAAAATCCTTTTAGTGTCTTAGTGTTTTAGTGGCGATAAAGATAAAACTGTTATTGGAAATAAAGTTTAATAGCCACGAAAGCACGAAATCACAAAAAAAAGTAAACCCTTTAGTGTTTTGGTGTCTTAGTGGCAAAAAAAAGAGAATAGCAAAATATTGACAAAAAAAGTAGCCACAAAAGCACGAAAGCACAAAAAAAAGAAAAACTCATTTAGTGTCTTAGTGTTTTAGTGGCGATAAAGATAAAACTGTTATTGGAAATAAAGTTTAATAGCCACAAAAGCACGAAGGCACGAAAAAAAGAAAAAACCTTTTAGTGTCTTAGTGTTTTAGTGGCGATAAAGATAAAACTGTTAATGGAAATAAAGTTTAATAGCCACGAAAGCACGAAATCACAAAAAAAAAGTAAACTCACTTAGTGTCTTGGTGTTTTAGTGGCAATAAAGAACTTAGTAAAATTAATTAGGCACGAAAGCACAACCACGAAGTGCTCAGCATAGCTAAAAGCACAAAAAAAGAATCCCATTTAGTGTTTTAGTGTCTTAGTGGCAGCAAAAAGAGAATATATAATATTGATAAAAAAAGTAGCCACGAAAGCACGAAGTCACGAAAAAAGAAAAATCCTTATCACGAAAAAAAGTAAACCCTTTAGTGTTTTGGTGTCTTAGTGGCAAAAAAAAGAGAATAACATAATATTGATAAAAAAAGTAGCCACAAAAGCACGAAAGCACGAAAAAAAGAAAAACTCATTTAGTGTCTTGGTGTTTTAGTGGCAATAAAGAACTTAGTAAAATTAATTAGCCACGAAAGCACAACCACGAAGTGCTCAGCGTAGCTAAAAGCACAAAAAAAGAATCCCATTTAGTGTTTTAGTGTCTTAGTGGCAAAAAAGATGGTAATGATAAAGAATGTGATATATATTATCTGAGTTTGCCGGTTTTATTTTATTAAAGTAAAGTATCCCGCCTTTGTGTATGTATTGCCGTACAAATCGGTGAATGTAACTACCCATGAATATTCGCCCGGATTGCATTCCATCTCGTTGTACCGTCCGTTCCAGCCTTCTTCGTAGTCTTCACTGTCAAATACTCTTTCTCCCCATCTGCTGTATATCTGCAGGTTATAAGTTTCCGGGTCAAAATTCGCGATAATAACCTTAAATTCTTCGTTAAGGTCATCATAATTGGGTGTAAATGCAGTAGGGGCGTATATGGTCAGTTCGCTGTTTACTTTTATATCCACATAAGCGGTATCGTAGCATCCGTAAAGTGAAGTGGTGTTTAAAATTACCCGGTAAACTCCCGGCATTGTGAATGTGTGCGCGGGATTTTCTTCTGTTCCCATACTGCCGTCACCAAAGTCCCAGTGATACCAGAAACCGCCTTCGCTGTAGTTGGTAAAATAAACAATAGGGAATGATGAACTTACACTTGTTGAACTGGAGTTAAAGTTTGCATCCGGAACAGGGAATGCGGTTATCCCTATTGTTGTATCATTTTTGCAGCCGTTTACAGATGTTACTTCCAGGTAAACATGGTAGCTCCTGGGATTGTAGAATGTGTGTAACGGGTTTTTGTCAAATGACAGATTTTCAAAATCACCGTCGTCAAAATTCCATACATAGCGTTGACCCAAGTCAGGGCTTATTTCGTTAAACTGTACAGTTAAAGGCACACAGCCGCTGTATTTGTCGGCAACAACGTCAACCGGAGGAAGCGGGTAAGCTTCTACAGGAACTGCAACCATAACACTGTCAAAGTGACATGCATCCCAGACAGAGAAATAAAATACAGTATCCGTGTAAATATCAAGCTCAACCGGAATTGTCATTACCGAGTCGTTTACAATAACAGTATTTCCGGTTATTCCTCCTCCTGAAAAGTTAACATCAAATGCAAGTCTGGTATCAGGACAAACTGAGTATGTGTCTGCCGATACTTCGAGCGATAACGGATCGTTAACATAAACGGTTACATCTATATCTTCGCTTATACAATTTGCCAGGTCAACAATATGTGCAGAATAAACCGTAGTTTCTTCCGGGCTGACCAAAGTTGTCATTCCGTTATCATCATTGCTCCAGAGTATTGTATATGGCGGAACACTTCCTGAAATTATACCCACACCGATTTCGGCAGTCATGCCGTAACAAATTACAGGATTGTCCATAGGCTGAATATAGAACGGATCAGGTTGTGTCACCTCATACTCCATTTCGTAATGACATCCGCTTTGGTCTGTGGCTGTTACAGAATATGAACCGGCTGTTACACCTATAAGATTTTGCTGCCAGCTTCCTGTATTCCAGACAAACTCATATGGCGGTCGTCCTCCTGCTATATTAACATAAATATTTCCGTTGTCCCCGCCGTTACATGTTACCTGGGTACCGCTTATCATTCCGCTTAAAGGAGCCGTCGGTTGGAGAATCTGAATGGTGTCAGCCGTGATACAATTATTTGAATCGGTTATGGTAACCATATAAATTCCAGGTGTAAGATTGTAAATGTCTTCGCTTATTTCACCGTTACTCCAGTTAAAATAATAAGGAATGGTTCCTCCGTTCACATTAAGGTCAGCAACCCCGTTAGTTTCTCCGAAACATCTGATATCTGTTCCTGTAATTTCTCCGTGTAACGGGAACTGTGGCTGGGTTATCTGCGCATAAGCAAATGATGAGCATCCGTTGGCATCTGTTACCGTAACGATATAAGTTCCGTAGAAAATATCTGTAAGGCTCTGGTCTGAATCACCGTTGTTCCATTCGTAGTCGAACGGGAAAGTACCACCTGTAATGTTAAGAATTACCTGTCCGGTATTTTGCCCGTAACAGGCAACATTTACAGGATTTACAACTGTTATAAGTTCATCAGGTTCTGTAATAACATAAGTGTCGGAGATTGTACAGTTGTTAAAATCAGTAACGGTTATTATATACGAACCAGCAGGAATGTTGTAAAGATCAGGAACCATCATACTGTTTGACCAGAGGTATTGATAAGGAGTTGTTCCTCCCGAAACAGATGTTGTGATTTGTCCGCTGTTTTCTCCGTGACATGATACGTTTTGAAGAGTTGAGCTTACGGAAAATACAGGGGGTTCGTTTATTGTAAATGAGTCGGAGCCGAAACATCCGTGGTCGTCAGTGATTGTAAATCCGTAAAGGCCGGGAGCAAGGCCGGTAGGTGAAAATCCGCTTATGCCTGAAGGGTCCCAGGCTATTGTGTAAGGACTGGTTCCTCCGTTGGCAGAAACTGTTGCCTGTCCGTCATCAAACCCAAAACAGGAAATATCCTGAACATTTGAAATGTGTGTATTGAGGGATGGCGGCACATCTACAGAAGCTGTCGTACTGGCAGTACAACCCAGCGATTCTGTAACCGTAACCGAGTAATTACCCGGACCAAGGTCTGATATTGTTTGCGTTGTCTCAACAGGTGTTGTACTCCATGCAAAAACATATGGGGTTGTTCCACCTACAGGATTGGCCGTTACAGAACCATCAGCGGTTCCGTTACAACTAATATCCTGAGTTGTTGCATTGACTGAAATATTTACAAAGTCAATATGGCAACTCTCACTTACGGAGCATCCGATGAGGTCGGTTATTGTTACCGAATAATCTCCTGTTGAAGAGAAAGTATAGCTTGAACTGGTGCTGTTATCCTGCCAGTGATAAGTTACATCGGGAATGTTTAAGTTTACTGTATAAGGTGCTCCGTTACAAACAACAGAATCCGGCAAATCTGTAATAGGAGGTAAAGAACTGTTTACCGGAACTACCAGTTGCAGGGACTCTTCCACACAGCTACCGTCTCTCATAAAACTCATTGTTACAGTGTATTCACCTGAATTCGGGAAGGTGTGGTTAAGTGCAGGATTTCCGGCATAAGTAGGAGATCCGTCGCCAAAATCCCAGACAATATTGGAAATGTTTGTGGAGTTTGTCTGAAAATCAACTGTGGTTTGTGAGCATATTAAAGTGTCGTTAAATTCGTCAAATGCAGTGGGATCTCCGTCAATAACAATGTCAAAACTAACATTCAGAGGTTGAATGTTCGCTCCGGCAAGATAACCGTATGATTCAACATTACCGAAACCGTAAACAGTTGCAAGAACACCTTCGTCTGAAGTTAATACATGAGTTCCCTGAGTAAGAGTCTTTCTGACATAAGAATAAGCTGTATTGCCCGGCACAGTAGCCCATCCGGTAAGTGCTGCTCCATCGAGTTGAGCTGCAGATGTAAACGGGGTTTCTGTTACAATGTTGGTATAAAACTGATTAATTGCTGTTGTGTTAAACGCCTGAAATACAATGTAATCCAGAGTTTGTTCCACCGGCGACAGCATAATCATAAACGGGTCGGATGTAACTCCGTCACAACTTGTTCCTTCGCTGTATTGAGCAACGGAAATAGGATTATTACCTTCAATAAACGAAGCAGGGGTGAGGGTTGTTTCATAAAACTGACCGGCATTAAGGTTTATAGCAGCTCCGCCGTTAATATTTACAGTTGTGCCGTCTTCGCTTGCTATTATCCTGTAAGTGTCGCCGACTCTGGTCATTAAAGGAACCGTAATATACTGTTTTCCCCATGCCTTTATAGGAATCATCTGCTCGTACAGGTGGTCGCAATATGTACAGCTAAGCGGAACATTTGCACATTTGTTTCCTGCAAAAACCGCGAAATTGTTACAGTTTCCGCTGTCGGTGGCTGTTACTGAAGATCCTGTTAAATCTCCTGAGCTTTGTACCATATAAACTTCCCCCTGATTTAGCGTTATCGTGAACGGGACATTGGCAGCAACTCCTCCTGTAACGGCTGCTTTGGGAACTATTTCTATAGACGTATTGTTTGAAATCCCGACTACAACAAACATAGAAGGCAGACTGCTGAAAGGAGAGTAACAGTTAACCAGATATGAGTCTCCCAGGGCTCCTGTTTGCATAACCAGAGTAGCATCTGATGAGGCATCTCTCTGGTTTGCTGCATAAACGGCAACCGGAGTTGATGATACAACTTTTACAGCTTTGTTCAATACGGTATTGCCTATATCAATTGCGGCATTTTGTGCAGCAGGAACTTCAACAAATACAGAGCCGTTTGCCGGAATTGAAAAATTCTGGGACCATCCTGTGCCTGGCATACTGGCAGTGCCTGTTGCCCCGACATCGGAAGTTATGTAAAGCTGTGTGTTTTCAGGATCGTCAAAGTTTTGCATGTAAGATAACCAGAATTCCGTACCGGTGGTGCTTATCTGGGAATAAAGCACAGTATTGCACAAAAATGCAAAGAGAACGTAGATGTATATTTTCTTCATAATCAGCAGACAACGATTATTTCAAACAAATTTACTATTTTTTTTAAAAACAAAGGTGTTTTTATAAATTATTAGCAGCTTTGCCGGGTAAATTGCTAATCATGTAAAAATATTAATGGCTTTATCCCGGCTTTTTTAACTAATATTCTCTATCATGACGCAGAAATACATTAATGGTTTGCTGTAAAAGGAAAGTTTTTTGAGATATATGTTAATCCTGGAAATATTGTGTTTTTACCGGATCGTACCGGTAAGAAAATGCTATGTTCTGTTTTTTTTGCTCATTAAATTAAACTATATTGAATTACGATTAATTTAATTGCAGGCAGTTTTATGTATATCTTAACCGGTATCAATTATCTGCACCGGAACAGGGTTAAAAAAAACTCAGAAATTTCTTTTATGGTAATTTAAAATACTTATATTTACGCACTTAATTTTCGTAAAACCCTGAGAAATGATTGCAAATTTTGATGCTGTAATATTCGACCTTGACGGAGTTATCACTGATACTGCTTCGGTTCATTGTGTTGCGTGGAAACAGACTTTTGACGGAGTTCTCAAATTCCACAGCAAGAGCAATAATGTTGAGTATGTTCCTTTCGATATTGAAAAGGATTATCTTGCATATGTTGACGGAAAACCACGTTATGACGGAGTTCAGTCATTTTTTGAATCAAGGGGAATAGATTTTCCTTACGGCGAAGCAACTGACGACGGTAATCAGTTTACTATCTGCGGAATAGGAAACCGTAAAAATGAATATTTTAACGAACTTTTGCGTGAAAAGGGAGCTCATGTTTTTGAATCCACAGTTGACTTTATTAAAATTCTTATTGAAAATGATATAAAAGTTGGTGTGGCTTCTTCGAGTAAAAACTGTATGCCGATTCTTAAAAAGGCAGGTATAGACAATTTATTCCAGGTATGTATAGACGGACTTGTTTCGGAAGAGAAAAAGCTTAAGGGTAAACCATCTCCTGATATTTTTACCACTGCATGTGATATTCTTGATGTTCAGTATCACCGGGCTGTTGTTGTTGAAGATGCCGTTAGTGGGGTTGCAGCAGGTAAAGCAGGCAATTTCGGTCTTGTAATCGGGATAGCACGGCACGACAACCATGCAGAATTAAAACTGAACGGGGCGGATATAGTGGTGTCTGATATGGAAGATATTAATCCGGAAACTGTTTCTACATGGTTTGAAGTTGGAATAATAGAAGACTCATGGTGCCTGAAATATTCTGATTTTAATCCTGAAAATGAAAAAAGCAGAGAGTCGCTTATGACTGTCGGAAACGGTTTTTTTGCTTCGCGTGGCTGTTTCTGCGAAGAAAAAGCTTCTGACGTTCATTATCCCGGGACTTATATGACCGGAGTATATAATAAACTGGCCTCTGAAATTCAGGGCAAAACTGTATATAACGAAGATCTTGTAAATTGTCCTAACTGGCTTTTTACAACTTTCAGGGTTGATGACGACAAATGGCTGGATTCAACAACTTGCAGAATTATTGATATTGAAAGAACACTGGATTTTAAAAAAGGCCTTTTGTCGGGTTGGGCACTTGTTGAAGATTATAAGGGACGTCAGACAATGATTGAGTCTGTACGTTGCATCAGCATGGCAGACAAAAATCTGGCAGGACTCGAATACAGTGTTACTCCTGTAAACTATTCCGGTAAAATAACTGTTAAAACCGGGCTGGATGCAGATATAATTAACAGAGGTGTTGATCGTTACAGAGATTTGAATCAGAAACACCTTACAAAAGCCAGAACTTCTTTTAACGAAAATATAATTAAGCTTGATGTAGCAACAACTCAGTCAGATATTAATATTTCCGTAGCTGCGGTTGTTAATGCCAATCTTCAGGAGGCCGTAAAGAATATTATTGAAAAAGATTCTGCAATTGAAATTGAGTTTTCATGCAATGTTGAAGAAAATCAGGAATTTGTAATATATAAAAATGTTGTTTACTCAAACTCAACTGATAAATCAGAATTTGATGCAGAGAAAAAACTAAGGGAAAACAATCATTTCAGCAATCTTGTTGCAGCTTCCGTTGCAGAATGGACTAAGTTGTGGAATAAAGCAGATATAGAAATTGAAGGGGACAGATTAGCCCAAAAGCTTACCAGATTACATATTTATCACCTGCTGGTATCGGCATCACCTTACACTGCTGAATTTGATGTAAGCATAGGAGCAAGGGGCTTACACGGAGAAGCATACCGCGGACATATTTTCTGGGATGAGCTTTATATTTTCCCGTTTTATAATATTCACTTTCCGGAGATTACGAGATCTATGCTGATGTACCGTTACAACAGGCTTGATGCTGCCAGAAAGTATGCAGCCGAAAACGGTTTTAAAGGAGCTATGTTTCCATGGCAAAGCGGAAGTTCAGGAGAGGAGGAAACTCAGGAAATACATCTTAATCCCGAGTCAGGCAAATGGGGCCCCGACTACAGCCGTAATCAGCGACATGTTTCGCTGGCTGTTGCCCTTAATATAATCAGGTATTATCAGGCCACAGATGACAGGGATTTCTTACAGGATTTCGGTTTTGAAATTTTAACCGAAATTTGTCGCTTCTTCGTTTCGGCATGTAAGTATTCGGCAAGAGATTTTCGCTATCACACCGAAAATATGATGGGGCCTGATGAATTTCACGAAAAATCACCGGGACAGGGCGAAAAAGGCGGACTTCGCGATAATGCCTACACCAATATAATGCTTGCCTGGTTGTTGCGTCAGACAATGAATATTTATTTTAAACAAAATCTTCTTATTCAGAATTCCAAAGTAGTTCCTGATAACAAAGAAATTGCAAAATGGAACGAGATAAGCGAAAATCTGGCAATAACAATAAATGAAGATGGAATAATCGAACAATTCGACGGATATTTCGGGCTTAAGGAACTTGACTGGGTTGCTTATAAAAAGAAATATGGTAACATTTACCGTCTCGACAGAATTTTAAAAGCAGAAGGCCTTAATCCAGACGATTACAAACTGTCGAAGCAAGCTGATACGCTAATGGCTTTTTATAACCTTTCTGATAAAGAAATAAATGAAACTATTGCCGGACTTGGTTATGAACTGCAAAGTGATTATAAAACAAAGAATTTCTATTATTACGTAAGCCGCACTTCACACGGGAGCAGCCTTAGCCGGGTTGTTCACGCGTATCTTGCTTACAAATGGGATCTTAAAGATATTGCAGATAATATTTTCCGTGAAGCACTCGTAAGTGATTACAGTGACATTCAGGGAGGAACAACTGCCGAAGGCATTCATGCCGGTGTTATGGCAGCAACGGTTATGCATATTCTTAACACTTATGCCGGAATAGATTTTCGTGATAAAGTGCTGAGCATCTCTCCTGATATGCCTGCATGCTGGCATCGTTGCAGGTTTAACTTCAATTTCCGTAACATTCATTATAAAATGATTATTAATCACGACTCATTTAATCTTAAAACAGATAATGATGTTGGCCTGAGAATTTTTAATTCTCCCTGCGTTATAGAAAAAGATGAGTGGTGGAATATAGACGGGTAATAAGAAAACCATAATTAAGATAATATCCGTTACTGTACGGCTAAATCATATCTTATTTACAGATTTTGATTCTGTAATCTGTAATCCGTTTTCCCGGAATAAAAATGATTTCATAAAAATTCCCGCTCCATCAGATGAAGCAGGAACTGAAAAAAAACTACTTAAATATTAAACTATTTACTACACTTAGTTTAATAAATCTTTCGCGGAATTTATTAAAATGCCGCCTGTCAAATATCTATATTCACTTTAAAGCCATTTTAAATTTAAAATAACTTTAGAGAAATTACATAAATTTTTTACTTCTTCAATGTCGGTATATAACAATAAAACGCAGAGAATTTAAAGACAAATTCACTGATAAAATTATTATATTATTCAACAATACAACAGCAAGTCAAATATCGTAATTTTTTTTGAAACAACAGCAAATTCTATCAGTTTTTTATATTGTAAAACCTAAAATAATACAACATATTAAATCACTGTATTTAAAACCCGGAAATAAAATACCAAGGAGTATATTTTTTGATTAAAAGTAATTTTTATCCGATAGTAAGATATTTTTATTGGTAAGAATTGGGAAAATTGCTTTAAATTTAGTATATTCGCTTTTTAAATGTTATGTATTATGTTGGGTGATGTTTTATTAATTACGGAAAAACACAGGAATGCGGCTTCTGTTATTGAAGACGAAATACTGAAGATAGGGAAGGATAAAATTGTTGTATGCATTTCCGGGGAGTCCGGTTCGGGGAAGTCTGAACTTTCGCATTGTATAGGGAAGGATCTGGTTAAAATACATAAGATTCCGGCAAAAATTCTTCACTCGGACAATTATTATAAAGTTCACCCACATATAAGGAATCAATGGAGAGTAGAAAACGGAATAGATAAAGTAGGGCTTGGGGAACTTGACTGGGAAACATTGAACCGCAATGTTGACGATTTTCTGAACAGCCGCATTTCCAAAATGCCATGTATAGATTTGGTTCCCGACGATATTGATGAACTTATTACCGATTTCTCGAAGATTAAAGTGCTGATTGTTGACGGGTTATACGCTGTAAATGCCGAAAAATCGGATCTTAATATTTATATAGACCTTACATACCATGAGACAAAAAAAGCTCAGGCCAGTCGCGGAAAAGAAAATTCTGATGAACTAAGATGGAAAATACTTGAACAGGAACATCAGGCTGTGTTGTCGCTAAGGTCAAAAACAGACATATTTGTAAACAAAGACTATTCTGTAACATGTGTAAAATAAAGCACTGGTTAATACTAACTCTGCTGGTTGCAGTTTTATCAGGATGTCAGGATAAAAGCAGTATAAGCTTTAATCCTGAATCGGACCCTGTTACAGGTATAGCTTCGGTAGTAATTCTTAAACCGGATACAAATATGGTTTATCTGGAAGATTATATTACAGATTTTTCGGCAATAGATTCGGTTTATTACGAAGATAAAAACTATGTTTTTGACCGTGATGCTAAAACACTTGAAATTTTAACTCCTTTTCAGGAGATATCGCCATTATCACAGATTTTAATAAGTTGCGGATCAGACCTTTATACTATAGTTTGCAGAAAAAGTCCGAAACTTAAAACGGATGTATTATTTAAACCAGTTGCCGGGAAAAATTATTCCTCAGTAAGCATAGCAGGAGATTTTAACGGATGGAGCCCCGGAAAAGACACTCTTATACAGGAAGGAAACAATTGGAAGATTTCTCTCAATCTTGATCAGGGTTTATACCAGTATCAGATAGTTGCAGACGGAGTATGGATGAACAATCCTTCTGCCGGCGATACCGTTTCAAACGGGATAGGAGGGTATAACACATTATTGAATGCCGCTGCCAACATTGATGCAGATAAGCTTAGTCTTGAGACATTAAGTTTTGACGATAATTCTATTGTAATAGGAGCATCAGAAGTTCCGGACAGAATGTTTATACTATGGCAAAACCAGATATTGCCAATTGATCTTAAAAACTTTAAATCAAACGCGTACAAATTTGATATTCCTGAAGAAGCTGCCGCTTATAAACGTAGCTATATCAGGGTTTATGCCTGTAAATCCGGTTATGTTGCAAACGATCTGCTGATACCTCTCAACGACGGAAAAGTGTTGTATAATACTTCAGATATAACACGTGAAGATAAGTTCTCCAACATAATGTATTTTGTGCTTGCGGATCGCTTTTTTGACGGGAACAAAAATAATAATTTTAAAATAAACGATTCCCGTGTGGCGGATAAAGCCAATTATCAGGGAGGTGACCTGTACGGGGTTTTGCAGAAGTTGCAGGAAGGTTATTTTGAAAAACTGGGAATTACCTGTTTGTGGATATCACCTGTTTTCAGAAACCCGGATGAGGCATATCAGGAATTTCCGGAGCCCAAACGGTATTATTCAGGTTATCACGGTTACTGGCCCGTTTCTTCCACGGAAATTGATTACAGGCTTGGCAACGACAGTGTGTTTAAGGCTTTGGTAAACAAAGCACACGATAAGAACATGAATGTAATTCTTGATTTTGTTGCAAATCATGTTCATGAAAAACATCCTTTGTATCAGGCACATAAAGATTGGGCGACTCCGCTTATGCTTCCTGACGGAAGACAAAATATCAGGCTATGGGATGAATGTCGTCTTACAACCTGGTTCGATACTTTTTTACCTTCATGGGATTTTGAAAATCCTGAGGTTTCGGATACGGTCTCTCAATATGCAATATACTGGCTTGCCAGATTCGGCATAGACGGATTCAGGCACGATGCAACCAAACATATCCCCGAGGCTTTCTGGAGATTGCTTACAAAAAAGATAAAAACAGATTTCCCCGGCAAAAGTATTTATCAGATAGGAGAAACCTTTGGTAACAGGGAATTAATAGCCGGATATGTAGGTTCCGGGATGATGGACGGGCAGTTCGATTTTAATCTGTATTTTGATGCCCGTAATAGTTTTGCAGGATCAGACAGCGAAATGAAAAATACGGCACTTTCGCTTATGACTTCACTTGGTTATTACGGAAGTTTCCATCTTATGGGAAACATTACAGGTAATCACGATTTAATCAGATTTATAAGTTTTGCAGACGGATCTGTTCTTCCCGGAGAAGATGATAAAGAAGCCGGTTGGAAAAGAGATATCGAAGTTGAGAATTTGTCATCATATAAAAAGCTACAGAGCTTAAATGCTTTTGTACTTTCAATACCGGGCATTCCATGTATTTATTATGGTGACGAAATAGGCTTACCCGGAGCCGGCGATCCTGATAACAGACGTGTTATGAAATTCTCCGGTTTATCAGAACCGGAGCAGGAAACATTTGATATTACATCAAAGCTTATAAACATCAGAAAGAATAATATTGAGTTTTTACTTGGAACAACAACAGTTGTCGATGCACGTAAGCGGGCGATGATTATTAAAAGAAAATACTTTGACCGTGAGTCGTACATTATCTTTAATCAGTCAGATTCGGTAAACGATGTTTTGATTGCAAAGTCTGAGATTAAGGATATAAATAAATTTAACAGTAATTTTAATTCGGAGATTACGGAATTGAGTTCTAATTACCAGATAAGACTGAATCCGTTTTCTTTTGAAATATTGACAGGGAGATAAACAGGTGGCAAGGTATTTAAGGCCGGAAAAATTGTGACAGTTTTCAGTGGCAGGATATTGTGTCAAACGAAGAAAAAGAGAATAATAAAAAAGAAAATATTATGAAAACAACCTTCCGATTTATGATTATTATCGCGTTTTTGCTGAGTTTGTTCGGGTGTAAATGTAAACCCGTGGACAAGAAAGGAGACGATGGGGGCGGATACACAAAGGTGATGCCGGAATGGGCAAAGAACGCAACCATATACGAGGTGAACATCAGACAACATACTGCAGAGGGAACTTTTGCTGCATTTGTTAAAGATATTCCCAGACTTAAAGCTATGGGTATTGATATTTTGTGGATTATGCCTGTTCAGGAAATAGGAGTGCAAAACAGAAAAGGCAGCATGGGTTCTTACTATTCTATTCAGGATTACCGCAAGGTAAACCATGAATTCGGAACCCTGGAAGATTTTAAAGAATTGGTTAAAACTACTCATGAAAACGGAATGTATGTTATTCTCGACTGGGTTGCTAACCACACTGCCTGGGATCATGTTTGGGTAAAATCTCATCCGGATTTTTATACAAAAGATTCTGCCGGTAATTTTGTTCCTCCGGTAGCAGACTGGGGCGATGTTATTGATCTGAATTATGACAATAAAGATATGCGTAAAGCAATGATAGAAGATATGAAATACTGGTTGACCGGGACGGATATTGACGGATTTCGTTGCGACGTAGCTGAAATGGTGCCGACAGATTTCTGGGATGAAGCAAGAAAAGAACTTGATAAGGTAAAACCGGTTTTTATGCTTGCCGAAGCCGAAAAACCCGAACATCAGGTTGCTGCTTTTGATATGTCATATTCATGGTGGTTGCTTAGCGGAATGAACCAGATTGCGAAAGGGGAGAAGCCTGTAACCGAACTTGATACAATCCTGAAATGGGAAGCAAAAAATTTTCCGACAGGTAGCGTAAAAATGAGATTTACAACCAATCATGACGAGAATTCATGGAATGGTACCGAATTCGAACGCTATGGAGACGGACATCTGTGTTTTTCTGTTTTATGTTATACCTTGCCCGGAATGCCGTTACTTTATAGCGGTCAGGAAGCCGGATTTAATAAAAGACTCAGATTCTTTGATAAAGATACAGTAATATGGGGAGATATCATTTATCAGGATTTTTACACTAAAATGAACAAACTTAAAAAGGATAATATTGCATTATGGAACGGTTCCTATGGAGGCGATTTCAATATTATATACAGCAGTAAGAAATCTCCTGTTTTTGCATTTACACGCAAAAAAGATGAGAATGAAATAGTAGCTGTCTTTAACTTTTCGGATAAACCGGCAAGTGCGGAGATAAAAATTAAAGATAAGGATGCAAAATACATTGAATTTTTTAGCGGGAAGGAATTTTCCGGCAAGGAATTAAAAAACACCGGGTTAAAAGCCTGGGAATATATGGTCCTAATTAGAAAATAAATGAAAATATTAAAAGAGAATGATATAAATATTAACGATACTGTACCCGAAATAAAGGATGCACTTCTTTACCGTGTTTATCTGGCTATAGGGGTTATAGGTATTCCCACTATACTTCTTGGGGTAGTTTCTTCTGCTCAGCTTGAGCATAATACGCTTGGGATATGGAATGCCGTAACGTTTTTGCCGTCTCTCATTGTTCTGCTTAGATACAGGAAACTTCCGTACGTTTTTAAATCGAATCTGCTTATAGGAACTTTGGTTGCGATAGGAGCTATAAATCTTTATGTGGGAGCAATTTTCGGGGCAAGTCTTATAATCTTATTAACAGCAATCGGATTGTCAACATTATTGTTTGAAAAGAAAACAACATATTTCTGGGTTTTTACAGCTTCCGTAGTACTTATTATATTCAGCGTTTTATTTATTAAGGGTGTTTTAAAGCTTGATGTTGATTATATAAGATCTTCTGTGACAATTTCATCATGGGCGACTGCAATTTTTCTTTTCTTCTGGCTAGGAGGATTATTCGCGATTTCATTTAATTTCCTTTTCAGGAAGCTTAATAATAAAATTAATCTGATTCATAAAAATGAACAGGAATTGGAGAAAAAAAATGAAAATCTTCTGGAATTACTTAAAGAAAAAGAGCAAAATGCCAAAGAACTTTTAAAAGCAAAATTAAAAGCAGAAGAAAGCAATCAGCTTAAGATGGAGTTTCTGCACAATATGTCTCATGAAGTCCGGACTCCTTTAAACGGGATAATGGGTTTTTCAAAATTGCTGAAGAAAGAAGATTTAAGCTTTGAGAAAAGAGTTCAATTTGCCGATATTATTGTTAGCAGCAGCGAAAAACTTCAGAAGGTAATTGATGATATTCTTGAAATATCCTTTCTCGAAACCAAACAAATTTCAATTTCGGCAAAGCTATTTAATGTATATGAGTTTTTGAATGATCTGTATCTTGTTTTTTTGGTTGTGGGGAAAAAAGGTATAGAATTAAAAATGAATTGCCCGGATGAAAACCTTAACATAAAAACCGATCAGCATAAAGTTCATAAAATTCTCAGCAATCTCATAGAAAATGCTCTTAAGTTTACAGAAAACGGGTATGTTGAGTTTGGTTTTAGTGAGGTGAAAAACGGAAGAATTTGTTTGTATGTAAAAGACACGGGAATCGGAATTTCTGAAGAAAATCTTGAAAAGATATTTAACCGCTTTACTCAGGAGCACGATAATATCTCTACCAAATTTGGCGGTTTGGGACTTGGGCTTAGTATTGCAAAAGAAAATGCTCTGCTATTGGGAGGTAATATCAGAGTTGTTTCGGATAAAAATTCAGGAACAGTTTTCTATGTGGAAATTCCTACTGACTTTAAGGAATAAAATTACTACAGTAAACACATACTTATTATTACGGGGAAATAAAATTTTCGGGATTACCTGATCAGGTTTAATATGCAATCTCAATATTTTACTCCGGTCAGGAACAGCCCTTCTGCAGGTACTGATTGTCCTGCTTCGCAACGATTTGCGGCTTCTATTATTTTACAGAAACCGTCAACAGATATTTTTTCTTTTCCTACATCAACCAGTGTTCCTGTTATTGCGCGTACCATATTTCTCAGAAATCTGTCTGCTGTAATGTAAAACACAATAATTCCTTTTTCTTGTCGGATACCTGCATCGATTATTTTACAATTATTGGTTTTTACGTCTGTATGTAATTTGCTGAAACTGGTAAAATCTGTGTAATTAAACAATCTGGCAATAGCTTCTTCCATTAAATCTATCTTTAAAGGATTCTGCAAATACCATGAAAGTCCGTTAAGAAACGGATTTTTTTCAGTTGTAATTACATATTCGTACGATCTGCTTATAGCCGAAAAACGGGCGTGAAAATCAGAACTGGCTTCAGTAATACTGAATA
>QKHS01000040.1 GCA_003249955.1 Bacteroidales bacterium
GTTATATTATTGTCAGTATTTATTTTAAAGCAGTTTATTGTACACTACCAAATTGTACAGGAGGAAAATACATCCTATGTTGTAAATATTGCTGGAAGACAAAGGATGTTAAGCCAAAAAATTGTTAAGGATATATCTTTAATTCAGCTTGATCAGACTATTTTAGACGATGAAATTTATAAAAAAGATCTAATAGAAAGTCTTGAATTGTGGGAGAAGTCTCATTCTGAACTTTTAGATTTAAATAAAGAGGAACCTCTTTTCAAGAATGATTCAAGTAGTATTAATCAAATGTTTCTGGAGTTAGAACCTACTTATATAAGTTTAAAAGAAGAAGTAAAGCTTTTCTTAGTGGATATAAACGCATCAGGTACTGATGAAACTAGAATAGATGAACATATAAATAAAATACTTTTACATGAATCAACATTCCTTGTAAAAATGGATTCAATCGTTTGCACTTATGAGAAAGAAGCAAGAGACTATGTGAAATTTGTTGAAGTATCGCATACATTCTTATTTGTGATAATAATACTTACCCTGGTTTTTATAATTTTCAAGATATTTATTCCCTTACTGAAGTACTTAAAAAATGCATTTTTGAATGCAAATGAAAGTAATAAGAATCTTATTAAAATGTTTCAAACCATGAAAGGAGCGCTGTTCGTTATTAAAAGGGATGGACAGATATTCTTCATGAATGGGGATGCTGAAAAGATCATTTCGAAAGAAAATAATTCCAAGGAAATTCTATATTTAGCAACCAGCGTAAATTGGATTGAATTTGATGTAATGGAATTAATTGAGCAGGTAAAAAATGGCGATGGTCGAATCGAAGATATCGAAACAACCATTGAGGATAAAGATGGGAACATGATTTCAGTTATTATATCTGCCGTTACGGGGATTTATAACGGATCTGAAGCGGTCATGATTAACCTTTTTGATGTGACAGCACAAAAACAGGCCGAGAATGCACTGAAAAATATTGCAATAAAAGACGAATTAACAGGATTATATAATCGACATTTTTTAGAAAGTATTATTGACGAAGAATTTGACAGGGCTAAACGATACGATATTCCTCTGTCAGCTGCATTATTAGATTTAGATCATTTTAAAAAAGTGAATGATAAATGGGGGCACCCAGTCGGAGATTCTGTCCTAAAATTAACAGCAAATATCCTTCAAAACAATATTAGAAAATCTGATTATGCGATTCGAATTGGTGGAGAGGAATTATTAATTCTAATGCCAAATACAGATTCACAGGGTGCATATACGACGGCAGAAAAAGTAAGAAAAGCAATAGAAGAAGCAATACATCCAGTTGTAGGAAGATATACAGCCAGCTTTGGAGTTGCGGAGCGAACGATGGAAGAAAATTATACAGATCTTTATTCAAGAATAGACAGAGCGTTGTACCAGGCAAAAGAAAATGGAAGAAATCGAGTGGTGATTGCAGATAGTCTTGGAGGAGAATATGCAGCAGTTTCGTTCAAATGGAGTCCAAGCTGGAATTGT
>QKHS01000043.1 GCA_003249955.1 Bacteroidales bacterium
GTCTTTTACAAAATTTCCGGTTGAAGCAGATTCTCTTTCATATAACTATGCCGTTGTTAAAATTTATCAAAAATGGCTTAACTTCAGGCTTTCAGATACAGAGAACATTGAGGCTCTGCTGTTCACAGATTTGAGGAGACTTAACTTTGTAAAGTCCAGAATGTCTAATCCTGACAAAGACAAAATATGGGAATCAGGAATACTTAAACTTCACGAAAAATATTATAAGAATCCGGAGCTGACAATGGTAGATTATGAACTTGCCGTTTACTACAACCAACTTGGAAACTCGTATAATTTTCAGGATTCAGCAAAGACCAAATTCATAATGTTTAACCGCAAAGCAGTAACACTGCTCGAAGAAGCTCTTAAACTTTATCCGGATGCATGTTATTCTCCCGATTGTATGAATCTGAAATCAGAAATTGAAAAGCTTACATTTTCATTCGAATCAGAGAAAATTGTTTCTGCCGGTAAAAAATTCCCGTTACGCATAACATGGCGCAATACAGACAAGGTTTATATGACAATCCTCACATGTGATTATGATGACTTTATAAACATGAAAAAATCATATTATGAAGATGACTATTTTAAATCGTTATTAAAGTTCGCAAAACCTGTAGTAAGTGCTGTAGTCGTTGAATTACCAAAAACCAATGACTTCAACTCCCACTATACGGAATATCTTGCACAGGCTTTACCAAAAGGTTTCTATATAATATATCTTCATGCAAAACCGGAGTTAAAACTTGACGAAAATTATCTGGCATCTACTCAGGTTTTTGTTTCAGGACTAAGCTTAACCGGGAATAATGATTATAGCAAAAACAACGGCTATTATGTTTTTGACAGAAATACAGGAGCTCCGGTAGAAAATGCAAAAGTTGAAGCATACAAGTATGAATATTCTTACATAAAACGTGAGTATGTTTACACAAAAATTGCTACTGAATACACCGACAGGTCAGGATACGTTCCGTTGAAGAAAACCAATAATTCCGATTACTATAATATAAGGATTGACGTAAGTAAAGATAACGACTTTATTTCTGAAAGTTCATATCAATATTATTACGAAGAACGCGAACCGGAGAAAATCACAGAAGTAAAACTTTTCACAGACAGGGCAATTTACCGTCCCGGACAAACAGTTTATTTTAAAGGTATTTGCATAGAAAAAAAAGGAGAAGAAGTTAATCTGCTTACCGGTTATGCCACTACATTGTTTTTCAAAGACGTTAATTATCAGGAAGTTGGCCAGACTATGGTAAGAACAAACGAATTCGGGAGTTTTAACGGAAGTTTTACGATTCCGATGGATGTTTTAACCGGGAACTTTATTATTTCATGCTATGGCGGAAGTATGTATATAAGAGTTGAAGAATACAAGCGCCCGGTGTTTGAGGTCGATATGTTACCCATAGAAGGCGAATACCGTATCAACGACAGTATTTATCCGGAAGGTAAAGCAACTACTTATGCAGGCACTGCTCTTACGGATGCGAAAATAACATATACCATTGTCCGTAATCCTTTATGGTGGGGATATTACCGTGGCGGGAGCTTTACGTCAAAAGAAATAGCATTTGGCGAGGTAAAACCAGACGATACAGGTAAATTTAAGATCGGGTTCAAGGCAATTGCCGAAGATATGGGTGCAATGAACGAGTATGTTTATTATTATTACACAATAAATGTTTCGGTTACCGACATAAACGGTGAAACCCAATCTGCAGCCACAACAGTATATGTTTCAGACAAAGCATTGTCCTTATCTAACGATATTTACGGGCCTTTAATGAAAGAGCAGATTGACAGCATCGCAATAAATACGACCAATATATCAGGAGTCTTTGTGCCTGCAAATGTAGAAGTCGAAATATTCAGGCTTAAAGATCCGGAACTTTTACTGGCAAAAAGACAGTGGCCCGATGTTGACAAAAAATCTTATACTAAAGAGGAATGGTATGCTCAATATCCCGGCTACGAATACAAAGACGAGACAAACTATGCAAATTGGGAAAATTCAAAATCAGTTTTCAAATCAAATATCAATACTGCCAACGCGAAAAAGCTAAAACTTAACGGAGCAGGCAAATGGGAGTCCGGGGCATACAGAATAATTATGAAATCGAAAGACAAATGGGGAAATTCTGTTAAAAGTCAAACAGAATTTGTATTGTTTTCATCATCTGATACAAAAATGCCTTATACTGCCACATCATTCTTTATGGGAGACAAATATTATGCACAACCCGGTGAGACTGTCAGCATTTACCTCGGATCATCTTATAAAGATGTTCAGATACTGTATCAACTCAACATAAAAGGAAAAACTTCTAAAACTGAAATTATAAAACTCAGTTCAGAAATAAAGAAAATTGAGATTCCTGTTGACGAGACATTCAGAGGCGGTGCAACAGCAGGCTTTATGTTCATCAAAGACGGACGGCTCTACTCTTTTTCACACAGGATTGATGTTGCCTGGGAAAACAAACAGTTGGATCTTAAGTTTATTACCTTCCGTGATAAAACATTGCCAGGATCGGCAGAAAACTGGAAAATAAAGATTAGCGACAAATCCAAAAATCCGGCAGCAGCCGAAATGTTAGCAACAATGTATGATGCTTCTCTTGATGTTTTTGCAAAGAATTCATTCTTCTGGTCAATTTATCCCTACTATTATTCATATGACAACTGGTCACAAACAAGCTTCAGCTATGGAGGATCATCCGTTTCAACAAAGAATTTCTACCCTCCGTCTGTTCCTAAATATAATTATTTACCGTCCTTCAATTTCTTTGGGCTTAGTTACTACGGACGATACTATTATACCGAAAACGAACAATCTTATAAAAGATCTTCACGGGTTTCTTTAGCATCAAATGCAGCCTCACCTTCAACAATATCTATGGAAGATTCAGAAGACAGACCTATGCTTGAAGGAACATTATCTATGGATGAAACTGCAGCCGGAGAGTTCGCAATTATGGAAACGAGCGGCAAAGCAGATATTGCTGATAAAGATTATCAATCAGACAGCAGAACATCTTCAGACAGAACCAGATCCGAAGCACCTGTTCAGATACGTAAAAACTTTAACGAAACAGCTTTCTTTTACCCTGATATGGTTACAGATAAAAACGGAGAAATTTTGATTAGCTTTACTGTTCCCGAAAGTCTTACCAAATGGAATTTTCTTGCCTTTGCACACACAAAAGATCTTAAAACCGGACAAATTACCAAAGAACTTGTTACACAGAAAGAACTGATGGTAATGCCAAACTTACCCCGTTTTTTCCGCGAAAACGACAAAATGAGTATCAGCACTAAAATAAACAACGTGTCTGATGTTGTTATTGCCGGAAATGCAACAATCGAATTTTTTGATCCTGTAACACTTAATGTTATTAACAAAGAATTCCTTGGCAAAAGTTCAAACTCTGCTGAATTTACAGTTGAACAGGGTAAAAATATTGCAGTTCAGTGGGAAATAGAAATTCCGGAGGGAATAAGTGCTGTTGGTGTCAGAATTGTCGCTGCAGGCAAAAACCACTCTGACGGAGAAGAAAGGATTATTCCGATACTCACAAACAGAATGCTGGTTACCGAAACCATGCCTTTACCGGTAAGAAAAGCGGGAACAACCAGATTTACCATGAACAGACTTAAAGAAAGCGGAAATTCAAACACTTTACGTCATCACAGATACACTCTTGAGTTTACTTCCAATCCGGCATGGTATGCTGTTCAGGCATTGCCTTACATAATGGAATATCCTTACGAATGCGCCGAACAGACTTTCTCAAGATACTATGCAAATATTCTTGCTTCACATATCGCTAACAGCGATCCTAAAATTAAAAGAGTTTTCGAAATATGGAGAAATACCCCTGACAGTGAAGCTTTAATGTCGAACCTCGAAAAAAATGAGGAACTTAAATCTCTTATGCTGGAAGAAACGCCATGGGTGCTTGAAGCCAAAGACGAGAACGAAAGAAAACATCGTATCGGTTTATTATTCGACCTTAACCGCATGAGCATGGAAAGCAAATCAGCTCTGAAAAAACTTGAAGAACAGCAGAAATACAACGGAGGCTGGGCATGGTTTAAGGGAATGCCCGAGAGCTGGTATATTACACAGCATATCGTTTGCGGGTTAGGACACCTCAACAATCTTGGCGTTACAGAAATCAAAAAAGACAATAAAACCTGGAATATGACCCAAAAGGCTGTTGACTTTATTGACGGGGAAATTGTTCGTAATTATAAAGAAACAAAAAGATATTGTGACGCTAAATGCATGGCTGAAGATCACCTTGGCTACATGGAAATTCACTATTTGTATGCCCGCTCCTACTTCATTAACGATATTCCGGTCAGCAATGCAACTAAAGAAGCTTTTGACTATTACAAAGGCCAGGCTGAAAAATACTGGAAAAATAAAAGTTTTTACATGCAGGGTATGATTGCTCTGGCTCTTAACAGATACGACAGTAAAATTGTGCCTGTTAAAATAATGGCATCATTAAAAGAACATTCTTTGCAAAGCGAAGAAATGGGTATGTACTGGAAAAACGACCGTGGTTACTACTGGTATCAGGCTCCTGTTGAAACTCATGCATTGCTTATCGAAGCATTTGATGAAGTCACTGACGATCAGCAAGCTGTTGAAGAAATGAAAGTATGGTTACTGAAACAAAAACAAACTCAGGATTGGAAAACTACAAAAGCTACCTCCGATGCAATTTATGCTTTACTACTTCGCGGTACAGACATGCTTGCCGATGACGAAGTTGCAGTTATTACCGTAGGCTCCATGAAGATTGACGCTGCAAACGATCCCGAAATCAAAACTGATGCAGGAACCGGCTATTTCAAAAAGGCATGGGACGGTAGTCTTGTAAAACCTGAGTGGGGAGATGTAAGTGTTACAAAATCATCAAATACAGTTTCGTGGGGTGCCGTTTACTGGCAGTATTTTGAACAACTCGACAAGATTACAACTTTCGAAGAAACTCCGTTAACAATAAATAAGAAGTTATTTGTTGAACGTCGCGAAGGTGTTATGCCGGTAATTGTGCCGATTGAAAAAGATGCAAATTTAAGTGTCGGAGACAAAGTTACAGTTCGCATAGAAATAAGGGTTGACCGTGATATGGAATACGTTCACCTTAAGGATATGAGAGCAAGCTGTTTTGAACCTGTTGACTATCTGTCGGGCTATCGCTATAAAGCAGGACTCGGGTACTATCAGGGAATTAAAGATGCCTCCATGAACTTCTTTATCGACTATTTACGTAAAGGAACTTATGTTTTCGAATACGAACTTGTAGTTGCCCAGAAAGGTAATTTTTCTAACGGAATAACTACTGTTCAGTCTATGTACGCTCCTGAATTTACAAGTCACTCTGAAGGCGTAAGAGTAACTGTTAAATAAAAAGATCTTGAATTACAAATAACCAAATCCCCGGGAAGAATGAATTTGCCTGATAGTAAATTTTATTCATCCCGGGGATTTTATAAAATAAACCGGGACACCAGCTATAGAAACAAATTACGCATTCATTGAGTTTGCTGAAATAAAGAAGTTTAAACGCAAAAATACTGTTTGTGTTTCAAAACTTTATCACGGTTGATAACAAAATACAAGTTACACTATACTTCGCTAATAATGTATTAACTTAATCTGAACATTACTATCACACAAATAACCGGACATCATTAATAAATTATTTATTAATTTATACATACACCACATTATTGTTCAAGTATTTTATATATATTTGTACAATTACTCATCGTCATTGTATGATAATAAATAATTAGTATCATATAATGTGTTATAATTAAGCAAATTAACCTTAAATTTTTATACATATTTTACAGTTACAGTAAGGGCTTGAAGCAAAGACAGTGATAAAAACCATGGGTTTAAAATATTTATATGAACTTCGGGAGTAAAAAAGAAGCCTGATTATCAGGTTTCAGTTACAAACACAGGATGAGCTTCAGATACATGTAATGCATAAAATTAAGACACAAACTGTCTTAAAACAATTAACTGTTATGAAAAAATTAAAGTATTTCGATATTTCATGGTTTTCTTCAGTTGATGGCCCCGGAACCAGGGTTGTATTGTATTTGTCCGGATGTCATTTAAGATGTCCGTGGTGTCATTCTCCACATTCGTGGGAAATATCATCACCTTTGTTTTTTTTCGAAAGCTGTTGCCACAAATGTGGGATATGTGTGGATACCTGCCCCAACCATGTTCACAGCATTTTAAACGGGACTCACCTTCTTGACAGAAGTAATTGTATTAAATGTGGTATCTGTATTGAAAATTGTCCGTCCTCTGATATTAACAAATGGAATTCCGGGGCCCTGGGATTTGCCGGCAAAACAACAGAAGTGAGCGAACTTTACCAGTTACTGAAACCTCAATTAGAATTACTTAAAGAAATTGGCGGATTAACAGTGTCCGGTGGTGATCCGCTGTTGCAATCAGAAGCCTTGTCTGAACTATTGGAAATCTGCGTAAAAGAAGGAATTCACACAACAGTTGAAACATCGGCAACGCTTGGTAAGACACATATACAGGATTTGTTGCCGTTTGTAGATAATTGGTTAATCGGCATGCGGCCTTATAAGGCAGACAAATCAGAAGACCGGAAACAACTTTTAGAGAATATCGATTATTTAGCTAATCACAATCCCAAATCAATAACAATCCGGACACCAATCATACCAGGATATACAGATACACAGTCAACTTATGACACTATTATCGAAACTATGCAAAACAACAATCTCGATTCTATAGAAATTCTTCCGTACAATCCTTATTCAGAGAACTACTACAAAGCAATGGGTCTTAATTTTTCTTTAACCGGAACTCAACCGCCGGATAATGAAAAGATGGAACAAATAAGATCTGTGTTTACTTCTGCAGGGATAAATGCAAAAATTGTGAATTAAAACTTAACTCTAACCAAATAATAGGAGATACTAATTATGAACGACTTAACAATGGAAAAAACGATTATTGGTTCTACTCTAAGAATTGATAGTCTGATTAAAGCAATGGAAAAACGTGCCTGGGCTGACCGGTCATCAGAATGGTTTACAAAAGACATGTTTAACAAAATCGGTGATGAAAACCCCGACAAGACAGTGATTGTTCGCCGGGCACTGGCTATTGATGAAATTCTTAAAGCCATGACCAATAAAGAACTTTTTAATGGTCAGAATCCACACTACCAGATAAGAGACGGCGAACTGATTGTTGGGGTTATAACTCTGGGATCGCTGGGTCTGGGAAAAGCTTTTCCGGATTATCTTACCAAAAGTGAAACGGATGTTGCCGCTATAAGCACAAAATCGGAAATGGGATTATTCGGACATAATTCGGTAAATTATGACGTTATGCTTGCAAGAGGGCTTAACGGAATTATCGAAGATTGTGAAAAGGAGCTCAGTGATATTGAAAATAAGATTAATCATTATGATAACCTTTTTAAACACTGCGATAAGATTGAAAAGAGCAACGTGTTTATTGAAGAAATATCTGATTTAAAGTCAAACGGAAAAGATACCGGAATTGCAGAAAGTCTTAAAGAAGTTTACGAGGAAAACCACGAAAACAAAGGTAACAGAACCACTGCTTATGACCCGGATCTGGTTGACTTGTTTGAAGGTCTTGAACACCACATTCAGAATAATTTTAAAACAATTACCGATAAGCGTCAGAAAAATCAGGAACAGGTAAATATTCCTTATCTGAAACAAATAAATGAAATACTGACAAGCAAAAGAAATATTCTTCATAACAGAAGGGAATTTTACAATTCTGTAAAAATCAGTTGTCAGGCTGTTATTGAGTACGCCGGCCGGTTTGCAGAACTTGCTGAGGAGATGATGTGGAATGAAACAGACCCTGTACGCAAAGATGAATTAAAAGAAATAAGCAGAATTTGCCGCAAAGTTCCGGCTCAACCTGCACATACATTCCACGAAGCCCTTCAGTCTGTTTATTTCTTTCACCTGGCTTTGCACAGCAGCATGAACCAATTGTCGCTTGGCAGACTTGATCAGACTCTGCAACCATTCTACAGGGAAGAAGAACATGAAAAGCAGCAGGAACTTTTCGAATGTTTTTTGATTAAATGTGCAGAACGTTTGATTCTGGACTCAACTACCTTTGTAAAACAGGATCATTTGGATTATGGCTCAAATTTATTAACTATTCCGGTAGCTCTGGATCAATGGGCAGAATCAAACGAGTTTTTGCAGAATATCATTATCGGGGGACAAACCCGCGAAGGTAAAAATGCTGTTAACGACTGCACCTTTCTTATCTTAAAAGCATTTCAGAAAACAAAACTTTACACCCCTACCCTTAATGCAAGAATTTTTAACGAACATCTGGAAGGTGGCGAAGAGTCTGAAAAATATCTGAATGCAATATCAGAATGCTTGTTCGAAGCAAAAAACGGTATGCCGGTTATTGGAAACGATGAAGTTCTGATTCCCGCCATGCATAAAAATTCCGGGATTCCTCTGGAAGAAGCAAGAGATTATGTAATTGACGGTTGTTGGGAACCATTACTTAACGGCTCCAGCGACTGGACATTCAGAATGTTTAACATGCTTACTGCTCTGGAATGTGCTTTAAACGGAGGTGCAACACTAAGTTCAAATCCTATATTGTTACGTGGCCAGAAACTTAGTTATGAAACACCACAACCGGCAGTTGACAAAAACATAGGTTTTGAAGGCCTGCAGGAAATTTTAAGAAGGCACATAAAATTCTTTACAGACAATGCCGCATTAAGCATTTACATGCTTTACTTAATTGATCAGGCAATAAATCCAAATCCGCTATATTCTGCTTTATTAAAAGGATGTATGGAGAATGGAAGAGACAAGACCTGGGGTGGAGCAAAATATAAGCTTGCCGGAATTATACCTGCAGCATTACCTGACACTGTAAATACTCTTGCCGCGATAAAGAAATGGGTATATGATAAAAAAGAGTTTGAATTGACAGATGTTTTAGATGCCTTCAGATACAGTTATAAATCTGAAAACAAAGCACAGCAGGAAATATTCAGTAAAATAAAAAACAGATTTCAGCTTGATTCTCCTAAATTTGGCAATAACGACAAAGCATTGGAAGAAATAATGCAATGGACCGTAAACACATTTTACGAATGTGTTAAGGAATCGCAGGCATTAGCCGAAGAAGTATTTTTATATCCTCCCAAAAAAGAAGATGAGGAAAGAATAGTCTCTCTGAGAGCTTTGGCCGGTTATGCAGGAAAATCCTTAAAAGAAGAATTCGGGAACGATTTCATAATAAACATTACTGCCGGAATGGGAACATTTGAGTTATTCGATATTTTTGGCGGCGGGAATGCAGCCTCTGCCGACCGTGATAACGCAGGCGATCCGATTGCCAGAAATTTTGCACCAATGGTCGGCACTACAAATTATAGCATCGGACACCTTTTGTCTTCGTTCAAAAATCTTGGACTCGAGCGGTTTGCCGGCGGCGCAATCACCGATTTATGCCTCGAAGAATACGATTTGGGGAAAAACGGCCCCACCATTATTAAATCTGTTATCCGTAATTTTATCCACAACAATGGCAACATGCTGACAATAACCATTGCAGACAAAAAACAACTTAGCTTAATATATGATCTGTGTGAGAAAAACAGAGGTGGCAATGAACAAGCTAAAAAAGAGCTAAAACAATATGAGCATATAAATGTCAGGGTTGGCGGATTCCAGATGCCATTTGTCACTTTGCCACCGAGAATGCAGCAGAGTTATATCGAAAGGCCTATGCCTCCGCTTAATTAGTATGTGAAGCAAAACAATAAAATAACCTTTAAACTTAATTAATTATGAAAAATCTTATGTTTTTAGTCTGGTTATTGTTATTAGCCGGCGTATGTCAGTCGCAGTCATATAAATTTGCAGTATTGTGCGACACCAGAAGCGACGGAAGTAATTCAGGATTTAACGGGGTAAATGTTTCGGCAATTAAAGCAGTATGTACACACTTAAAAGACTCGGGAGCTGAGATTGTAATTGCTCCGGGCGATTTCATTTGTGGTAACGTAACCTGGTATAATTCAACACAAACACCTCCCGATAATAGTGTGCAGTATCAGGCATTATTAGATGCAGCGAGATCAGTCGGAGTTGGACTTCCGGGTGATGGAGAAAAAGTTACTCTTTATCCTGTAAGAGGAAATCATGAATGTTACCAGCAAATTTTACCGGAAGACAGCATAGAAGAAGCCTGGTTAAAAAGCATTGGTTATTCGCTCACAGGCATGGAGCATCCTGAAGATGAAGCCGGGTTTACCTATAGCTTTGTTTATAATGGCTCGCTGTTTATTGGTCTGGATGAGTACATGCATGCAAATGCAACCAAGGACAGCATTATATATGTTAATCAAAAGTGGCTGGACTATGAATTACTTAAACACCCTGATTCGAAACACGTATTTGCATTTGGCCATACACCGGCATTTGCTGCTCAACATCAGGATTGTCTGGGACAGGACTCTATTGCCAGAAATGCATTTTTACAATCTTTAAACGATAGATCAGGAGTATATTTCTGTGGTCACGACCATTTTTATGCACGTGCAGAGATTCCTGTTTACAGCCGTGGAGGCGGGATCGAAAACTACATGCAGCAGGTTATAACACCAAGCGGGGCTCCGTTTCTCGGAGGATTCAGCCCCAGATGGAACGGAATATATAAAAATCAAGACGTAGAAACAGAAACATTTATAGACCATGCAGTAGGATACCAGCTTGTAACTGTGGACGGGAACAAAGTTAATGTTCAGTTTATTGCAACAAATGATGCATGTACGTTTACAATTGATTCTACCGGGAAGTTTAGTTTTATATATAATGATAACTGGCAGAATTGGAGTTTTGTAGTAATGGATGAGTTTTCCTATGAATTACCTTAGGAATTATACCCTTTTATTTAGCAGGATAACACAAAATATTTTATTAATTTAAAAATTTAACAATGAAGACAAAATACGGATATATGGGTAAAATCCTTTGGGTGGATTTAACCAACGGTACTTTCAGGGACGAAGAAATCCCTGATAATGTTTATGAAGAATTTCTTAGTGGCTACGGATTAGCATCAAAAGTTATTTACGAAAATCAGCCTGCCGGCATTGACTATAAGGATGAACGCAGTATAATTTCAGTTATGAGCGGCATTTTAACCAATACCGAAGCCACATTTAACGGTCGCTGGATGTTGGCCGGAAAAAGCCCGTTAACCGGATGCTGGGGAGATGCAAACTGTGGTGGTAATTTTGGGCCTGCTATTAAACAAACCGGCTACGATGGTATTTTTATTACCGGCAAAAGCGAAAAACCGGTTTATATTTACATAGATGATGAAACACAACAGATTCTCCCGGCCGATGATTTATGGGGTCATAAAGATGCTGTTGAAACAGAAATAATACTTAGCGAAAGGCATAGCAAAAAGCCATACAACAATAATGAAAAGAATATGGCTAAAGTAATCAGCATAGGAAGTGCCGGTGAAAACTGCTCGCTCATATCCGGTGTTGTAAACGATAAAGGCCGCCTTGCCGCACGAAGCGGGTTAGGTGCTTTGTTCGGCACAAAACAACTAAAAGCTATCTGTCTTAACGACAACCAAACGGTATATGTGTATAACAGCGAGGAGGTAATCAATGCTACCAGAAAGTTAGTCAATGATTTACAAAATTCCACCGATTCTTTTTGTACTACTATGAAATGGTCGGGAACAGCCGGAACTACAGTAGATTCTGTAAATACAGGAGATTCTCCGATAAAAAACTGGGCAGGTGTTGCCGAAGATGATTTTCCACAAGAAAAAGCAGCAAAAATAAACGGCTATTCCATTACAAAATACCAAACCGAGGAATATTACTGTGCAGGTTGTGTATTTGGTTGCGGAGGAACATGTACAGTAAAACAACTTGGATTGAAAGACACTCACCGTCCTGAATATGAAATACTGGCAGGATTCGGGGCTTTGTTGTTATGTGATGATGCCATGGCAATTTTCGAAATCAATGAAAAACTGAACCGTGCCGGATTCGATGCTATTAGTGTAGCAACAACCATATCATGGGCATTCGAGGCATGGGAAAAGGGTTTGTTTAAAGAGAAATTTCCTGACTTAAAACTGGTATGGGGAGATTCTCAGGCTGTAATTAATCTGGTAGATGATATGATCGCAAACAAAAATCTGGGAGCTTATCTGAATAATGGTGTAAAGCAAGCAGCCGAACAATTTGATAAAGATGGAATAACTTCTCCTATGCATGTATTCGGACAGGAACTCCCGATGCACGATTCCCGTAAAGACGGCTCTCTGACTCTTGGTATAGGATATGAAACAGAACCAACTCCGGGAAGGCATACATCTACCAATGCTCAGTGGGAGCAAATGGCCGACACTCATGACGTTGACGTTGTCCTTAACAATAACAAGCTGAATATTAAATTCCAGAAAAGATATGTTCATACTGACATGTCACACGAACAACAGGGACAGGATTTAATGGCGTCAAGTTGTTCCGAGGATATTATTAACGGAAGCGGGCTTTGCAACTTTAGTTTTATGGGATCTTATGTTCCCATAGTTAGCTGGATCAATAATGTTACCGGATGGGATAAGTCTTTTAAAGAATATCTGGAAATAGGAAAAAGAATTAAAACAGTCCGGCATTCATTTAATATCAGGGAAGGTGTTGATGTTGCAAGTATCAGAATGCCTGACCGGGCCAGAGGGAATAACATACTGAAAGACGGGCCCAACGCATATAGCGCAAACGTGTTAAAATGGGACGATGCCAAAGCCGATTATTATATTTCAATGGGATGGGATGTTGATACCGCTAAACCATCGGCAGAGACATTAAAAACTTTGGGATTGGATTTTGTTTATAAAGATCTTTATAAAGAATAAAAGTAATTATTCAGGTATTATGTTAAAAACAGAATTCTGTTATTGTTTCGCTGCGGCGAATGTAATCTGTAATCTGTAATCGGCAAAATTGTAGTAACCCTGAGATTCTGCTTTATTTTACAAAAGTTAAATTCCAATAAGCGGAAGCGACTATGCAAAACCCACTGATTACAGATTACAGATTACAAAATTATACCAGGAACCTAAATAATTACGTTTATTTGTAAAAAAAAATATTTAGCTTTGTAACAGACAAGAAAATAATACCATGGGTATAAAAGTTACTGGCAAAGACCTTATAAAAATTGCAAATTCAGACGATGTTTTCGGGATAATGCAAAGAGTATTGTTACGTGAGAACAAACTGGACAGAGAAAAAGAACATTTCTGGTTAGTAGGCTTAAATACTGCCAATAAAATGCTTTTTGTTGAATTAATAAGCATAGGCGGAGTAAAAAGCACAACCGTTGAGCCAATGAATGTTTTCAGGATGTCGATTTTAAAAGGAGCTGTTAAAGTAATTTTAGTTCATAACCACCCATCAGGAGAAGTAATTCCCTCAGATGCAGATCTTGACCTTACCGACCGCCTTATACAAGCCGGTAAAATAATAGACATTGAAGTTATTGACCACCTTATAATCTCAGAAAATACCTACATGAGCTTTAGCAATACCGGGCGCATGAAAGAACTCCAGGAAAGCACCAAATGGGTTCCGGCTTACGAACTTATAGAGCGCATAAAAAAACAGGAAGCCGAGCTTAGAAAAGAAGCCGTTAAAATTGCTAAGGAAAAAGGAGAAAAAGACGGAATAAAAAAAGGTAAACTGGAAGAAAAACAGGAAATGGCTAAACAAATGAAAGCCAATAATGAACCCATTGAAAAAATAGTATTATATACCGGCCTTACCAAAGCAGAGATAGAGAAGCTGTAAAACAAACAGGCCACACTATAAATTTTATCACAAACTTTTCCATAATTTATTGCCGGTATTTTACCGGGATTATTTGTACTTCTATTAGGAAAATTCATAAAACTTTTGCTGCCCATTGATTAGAAAATGTAGTTGGACTTTGATATATTCAAAAGTGCATCAGGCTTGCTAATAGTAATATATGCGCTTAAAAGTAAATTAAAATTATAAAATAAAAACACATTGAATAGCTTGTGTTTATAGAAAATATTAATTGCTTTCACTTAAAAAAATACAATTTGTCTTGTGAAATAAAAATATTATATATTTTTGAAAAATATTAATGATGGGAGTTGAAAGAGAGTAATTAATATGGAAAATAGTAAAAGATTTAATAAAAAACCGTTGAGAATTGAATTTGTAATGAATTTCAGATTATTGAAAATAATAAAATAAAAGGTATAACTAATTGAAAAATAAATGGCATTGTGGTGGTTACACAATCGTTGTGTTTCATGCTAAGAAAAGACAGTCCAACTAAAGCCAACGCACGTAATGATGATAAACATGTTATGACAAAGAAAATCGGAAGAAATGCCCCTTGTCTTTGTGGGAGTGGTAAGAAATATAAAAAGTGTTGTATAGGTTCAGAAAAAGAATTTGAATTTGCTCAACCCACACCGAGCAATGGGAAAAATAAGACATTTGAATTTATTGAATCAAATAATTCTCACCCATTACTGAATTTTATTATTGGGCTGCAAATGCAGCCCAATAATCACGGCAAGAATGTGCGAATGGAAGAATTAGCAACACACATTGTTACAAATTTAAACAGCAATCCAAATGGAAATTTAAAGTTGTTCAAGCAACATCTTGACACAGAATTTGCGTCGAATTATTTGGAAGACATTCCCGAAAATCTTTTTAGTGAAAACATCGTTTTCTATGGCGGAAACTATACAGTTTTTTCAGGAATTTACGGATATGCAGTTGAAATCTTCAAAAACTTAACCGAGACAATTTTTACACAAAAAAACGACCTGCCTGACGAATTTAAAAATCACGTTTATAGTGGAGTTACTCTACTTTTAGAATTAGGAAAAATACTTTCTACAAAATTTGAAATTGAAGGAAATATTGAAGGAGCACAAGTCGATAGAAAATTTGGTTATTCAACTGACGAAATTGACACATCTTTTAGTCAAGGCGATATAATTCGAATTTGTCAAGAACATCAAATTGACCCACGAGTCATTAATGAATTTATTGTTCACCCGAATGACTCAGGCTTTTCAAACAACGACCCTGACAAAAATCCCTTACTAAAAAAGCCAATTATCAAGTTTGAAGACAAGTGTTATTTTGTTCTTATTTCAAGCCAAGTAACCGTTTTGAATGAGTTTATCATACGATTGAGCAACAAGTATAATTGCAATCAAAAATTGACGGAATTATATCACGATAAACTATGGCACGAACAATGGGGAGCTTGCGACAAAATGGGTTGGCAATTAACAGATATAGTACTATCTCAAAACAACACACCAACGATTTTAAAAGAACGTGTTTTTCAATTTGAACAAAACAGACTTGCTTACGCTTGTTACGTTCACAATGATAAGGACGAAGAATATTTTTCGGACAAAAATTTAGACATAGACAAGCGAATTACAGAAGTAATTACGGAGCTAAAGAAAAATCCGTCAATGAAAGACCATAAATTTCTTTCATTAGTTACTTATGATTGTATGGGGCGTAATATGTTTATTGGATTCGGTGCACCTCAAAAAGACGAACTGCGCTTATCGTTTTCAATGCACCAATTCAACTTTCTTTGCTCTTCTGAAAAATGGGAAAATTTAAGTTTATGGAAATTTGCAAAGTCTTATGAAATTTTTTCTAAGACCACAAACTCAACATCTACCGATACTTTGGATATGTATTCCATCTACAAAGCTAAAGACGAAAGTTTTTATTTCGGAGACGATGCACGACCTAATTTTCTTACAGTTCTTCCCGGAGACGGAAGTCGCTTAATAAAAGAAGCAAAAATTAAAAAAAACAATCACGGTATTTTGAGCCAAATAAAAGGACGAAATGTTTTTATCCCTTCTACAAAATATGCCGACTATGCACCATTATACAAACCATTAAACAGTTTAGGCTATTACTCTATTTGTTTAAAAGCTTTTGATGTCCCGATTTGGGTAGTTAATCACCAAGTCAAAAACAAATCAATGACAATACAAGTTCGGAACTTTGCAGAAGCAATCGGTTTTTGGCTTTACAAACTTAAACCTGAAATCGCTAAAATTTTAAATCTAGCTATTTCAAACTTCTTTGAAATAAGCATCATTCTTGACCAAAAACTTTTTGAAGATACGCAAACAAAAGATATTGTTGAAAACGAAGACGATGACAATTACACTTTCTCATTAAACGAAAACATTTTAGAGTTTTCAATCCCATTTTCCAAAATGAAAACCTTTACCGGTAGCAATAATTTTGGTGAAAGAGAAATGATGAAAGCGATATTAAATGCATTCAACTTGGTTCCGGGTATTAGTTTTTCAGTACAAGACATAGTTTCTTTCATTGATAAGTGCATTCCGTTGGGTCAAGCAAAAATGATATTGCTATCCGATAGCCATAAAGACCCATTAATCGACAACCGATGGCTTGTAAAACCTTTCTACATAAGCGATTCAGAAGTAGATATATTATTAGATGAAATTCCATTGCTAATTGGACAAACAACAAAAATCCCTAAAAATATTGACAACGAAGAAGATAAGAAAAAACTTTTCAATATAGCAACGAAGTTGCTGTTAGATACACTAAACAACGAAATTCAAAATTTTGAATTTGAATTCTTATTGCACGTTCTTTTGGAATTACACGAAACATTAGTGTGGAAAAGAGAACAAAACAAAACGATGATTCCTGCACAAATTCTTTGTTTTGGAAACATAGAAGGAGAGCTCAAGGAAATTTTAGATAAGGACAATAAATTAGTTAAAACGTCTTTAGCCACAAGATGTTTAATAGAATACGTTGCAGCTAAACCAACAAATGGAAGTGTAAAAGTAGGTTTTGACGACATTGATAGACTTTTAGTATTGATGCACGAAATAGTAAATTATGGATTTTTAAGTGATGCTATTCACTTCAAACTTGCAAACCCGACAGTTGGTAAATTAGATTCAGGTAGAATAGGAATTTCAAGAGAGTTTTTTGATGAAAAACTTAAACCGTTTGCCGAAGCAAACACAAAAGAAGAAGTTAATAGATACATAGAAAATTTTGACAATAGATTTGAAATCGCAAATTTTTCCCAAGAAGAAAAAGAACCAGAAGAGAATAAAGAACTAGAAGAAATTGATTCTGCATTTTTAGAAGATTGGGGAATTGGTTACTTGAATATTTACAAATTCTGCTTTAGCAGTTTTATCATTTGTATTGAAAAACAGAGTTCCACCTGCTCGATGAAAGAATCTGAATTTATTAAGTTAATTAAGGACAAAACAAAAATTGACGAAAAAGAGATAATCGCAGGTATTGAACGATTCTCAATTACACATAGAGATGAATATTTAAAAGCACCTAAAGGCTATAATGATAGCGAAGTTTTTCCTTGGAAATACAATCGTGAATTTAGTTTTGCAAGAAGATTTATCGTGAAATATAAAAACAATAAAGGCGAGACGATTTTGACTTGGGGATTTAGAAATGCTATTTCTGCACAAAAACAGTTGGATTACTTGTTGTTTGAAGGAAAACTAAACAATGGCGGCAAGAGAATAGAAAAACTACTTGGAACTTTTCGTGAGAAAAAAGGGAAACTATACCGTAACAAAGTCAAAGATTGGCTCAAAACAAATCCCGACTTAAATGTAATTGATTATGAAGTGAAAATTGACACTAACGGACATCTTATTGCAGATAAAAACTATGGCGACATTGATGTTTTAGTGCATAACACAAAGACTAACACAGTATACAGTCTTGAATGTAAAGACACGAACAAGGCAAAGAATATTCACGAAATGAAAAAGGAAATGGATAGTTATCTTGGACGTGAAGGACAAAAAGGAATGATTCAAAAGCATGTTGAGAGACATAATTGGTTAGAGAGCAATACTGATAAAGTTTGTGCCTTCTTAAAAATTGAGGAATCAATAAAAGTAGTATCGTATATGTTGACTTCTGAAGTTATTCCAACCTCATATACAAAAGCAGAAGAATTACCGATGCCTATCATTGCCTTTCCTGATTTAAAAAGAGAAGGTGTAAAATTATTATATCCGACCCGCTAAGCCATGCACATTAAGCAAACGCACATATCAAACGCACAGCCAAATTTGCTTAAAGAGCATGTCTCTTCAACGCACGGATTGACAGACAGAATAAAGCACGAAAACACAACACCGTTAGGCATAATTAATAACTAAAAAATGGCAACAAAAAAAACACCTGAATCAAATACCAAAGAAACTTGCTTCGTAATAATGCCTTTTGGAAGTTGGTTTGATAACTATTTTAATGAAATTTATAAACCTGCAATTATTAATGCTGGGTTACTTCCCAAAAGAGCTGACGATATCTATAGACCAAGTACAATTGTGCAAGATATTTGGAATTATACCCAATCAGCCAAAATAGTTTTAGCTGATTTAACTGGTAAAAATGCTAATGTTTTCTACGAATTGGGACTGGCGCATGCATTAGCTAAACCTGCAATATTAGTTACAAATTCTATGGATGATGTTCCTTTTGATTTAAGAGCCTTGAGAGTAATAGAATACAATAAAAATGATTGTAGTTGGGGGAATGTGCTAAAAGAAAAAATTGAAAAATCAATTAAAGAAACTCTTGAGTCTCCATTAAATTCAGTATTACCCGCATTTTTGAACATTACCAGTTCCGAGAAAACAAAGATTACGGTAAACGAAAAAGACTTTCTCGAATTAAAAAGAGATTTGGAGTTAATGCGAAATGAAATCAGACATTCCTCAAATAGAATTGAAAATAGGATTCCTCCATATGAGGCAATTGAGTTGATTAAAAAATATTTAGACAGAGGAATGCCCCCTGAGAATATTGTTGACAGAATGTATAAACATGGTATTGGTGGTAATTGGGTAATAAATAAAATTAATGAATTATATAACGAGAAAAGTCTTTTTGTATCGGATGAAGAAAAGGAAAATAAATAACTATGCCTAACAAATTGTATATGGCAGGGGGGGGGGGGTAGCGGTCTGACTTGTTAGACCTTTCGCCCACTTTCCTGCGGGTCTGACACGATTTCTTCCAGAAATCCCGCCCGACCACATACAAGTGACCGTTACCACACATTAAAAAATCCGACATATGAACAAAAAGTATCAAATATTTGTGAGTTCAACTTACGAGGACCTAAAAGAAGAACGAGATTTAGTTATAGAAGCAATTCTCGAAATGGGACACTTTCCTGTTGGTATGGAGATGTTTAGCACTGGTGATGAACAACAATGGGAATTAATAAAAAAACAAATAGACGATTGCGACTATTATGTTGTGATTTCAGCATTTCGATATGGTTCTTTGGATGGCGACATAAGTTATACCGAAAAAGAATATGATTATGCAAAATCAATTGGAGTCCCGACTCTTGGATTTGTTATAAATGAAGGAGTAAATTGGCCTGCTTCCAAGCTGGATAAAGACGCAGTAAAGGTTGAAAAGCTCAGCCTATTTAAAGATAAAATAAAGACAAAACTTGTTAGCTATTGGAATGACAAAAACGACTTGTATAGGAAAGTATCGATTGCTTTAATGAAACAATTCAATACTAATCCAAGAATTGGATGGGTGAAATCAATAGAATATAATTCTCCCGAAATATTAAGTGAAGTTTCAAGGCTAAGTAAGGAAAATTCAGAACTTAGAGAAAAGATTAATGGTTTTAAAATCAATGAAAAGAAGGAAGAGGCAGACCATATTGAAAACACACTTAATATTCTGAAAAACAATAAAAGAACTATTTCATTCTTCTATAAATTCGCGAGAGATTGGGAAAACCCCAAAGACTTTGAACTTTATAAAGTTTTCAATTTAATTGCACCAGAAATAATGATTGAAAACACAACCAATTATTGTATTGATTTTGTTGGAAGAATGTTTAATCCTGACAATAAAAAGGAACTAAGGAACACTTATCCAATTCCGACGAATACAATGAAAAGGATTTTAGCAGATTTATCTGTATTAGATTTAATTAAACCATCTGACAAGAAACATCAAATAAAAGACACAAATGAATATTGGAGTTTGACAGATTTTGGGAAAAAGGTTTACAAGATGATACGTCAAGAGATAATGTTAAAATTATTGGATGAAAGTATTGATTCGACTCCAACTGATGAAAAAAAATAACATGTGGTAATCAAGTAGCCCCCCCATCAGACAAACTGACGGGGAGAACCCTTCGATTTCCTCAGCAACCACCTCTCACAGTTCTGCTAAGCAAGGTCGAAGCACCACCGTACACTTCAGCTTTGTTCAGTGTAAACCAGACGGGTCACTTATACGATGAATAGATATTATTTTTTATTATAAATAATTAAAAATGATATAAAAAACAACACTTGTACATGTAAATAGCATTTTATATCTTTGTGTTTCAATAAAAAAGAGATTTATGAAAAAAAACATCATTTTAACATTATTTATTGTTTCATTATTTGCCATTAGTTGTGAACAAGAAGAGACTACGCTACAAAACAGCATAAATCACAACCAAGATATTTAAACCTTGATTTACATATCATTACACGACCTTAATCATTTATTCTAAAACACATAAATATGAAAAAATTAGTATTACTATGTTTATTTTATTGTTTTGCCATAACTATGTCAGCACAATATAAACAGATAACTTATTCTCATAATCTGTTATTTGAATACCCACAAGCAGGACACATAACGGAAACTAAATATATTTTCAAAGAAACGCAGGGTATGAGTTTAAATAATTTTAATAATTACAGCTTATATATTAATAAACCAAAAGAACATCAGATTTTTATTCCAATTACATTATTTGATAAAAAGAAAAAATCTTATAAGGAGTTGCTCCTTATTAGTGACACATTAAATAATGAATACAGCTTGCACTATATTTATAATAAATGGAGTCCAATGTCTGATTACTTTGAAAATTTTGAATTATTGGAACAAAAAGAATCAGACTCCTCGAAAACAAAAAGAAAACTTACGATCAAAAAGACAAATGAAACCCAGGTAATAAACGGATATGAGTGCAAATTATTTATCGTGTCTGAATATGGCAAGGAATATAACGCTTGGTGTACAAAAGAAATAAATTACAATTGGTTATTTAAAAATTTTATTTATGAATTACCTGGAACTGTAGTCAAAATTTACAGAAATGATAATATCGTTTTAGAATTAAAGAATATTGAAGAAATGAAATATCATGAAATCGTATTTCCTGCAGAATTTATGATACAGATTTTAAGTGAATGGGAAAACAAGTGAACTGAACTTGTACAGAGATTGAAATGACTTCAGGCAAGCTTGATTCTGGTTGGATAAAGTGGAGAAGTATAATGAATTATTAATTGAATACTTTTTAACTATGTAAATAAATGAGCTATGACAAAATATTCGTTTCATAAATTGATTCTCTTTTCATGCATTTTATTGGCTATATCATGCTCTGAAAAAGCTGATTATGATTTCATTATCACCAACGAAACTGACTATCAAATTAATTCTTTTGTAATAGGTTCTGGTGATGATAGAATTGTTATAACTATTCAACCAAATGATACATCTGAAATAGTTACCTATGAATTTGATGGTACATATTTTAATTTTACAGAGCCTCTTCTGACATTAATGGTTAAACAATATTCTGATTCAATTGGCACTTATGATTATAACACTGGTGGCGGGACATCGATTCCAGATTTAAAAGATGATAGTGTAAATAGAATTTATATAAAATTAGATGAAAAAAGTTCTGATTCAGATGTAATTTTTAAGATAGAAACTAATTAAAAACTACGCACAATTGATTAGGTAGCCCCGCCAGTAAAAACTGACAGGGAGAGCCCTTCGATTTCCTCAGGAACCACCTCTCACTGTTCTTCTGGCAAGGTAGAAGCACCACCGTACACTTCGGCTTAGTTCAGTGTAAACCAGGCGGGTCACATATACGATGGATAGTGGCATAACCTGCCATTCTTTAATTTTCTGATATACTGTAATTTTACTTAACTTTGCATCGTTTCTTTTGTTTTATCCGCGGGTAAAAAATATGCATCCGAAACCGGAATTTTAAATTAATTCAAATGATATTATTTGCATGAAAACATATATTGTAATCTTTCTTTTTTTGCTAAGCTCTTATTCATTGCTATCACAAACTTTAAATCTCCCCTCTTTTGGTTCAGATTCTACCCTTGAAGTTGTTACCTGGAATATTGAGAGCTTTCCAAAAAACGGGGAAGCAACATTTGATTATATTGTTGATATTGTTCAGGCATTAGATGTTGATATTATTGCATTTCAGGAAGTTAGCGATACTACTGCTTTTAAACAAATGATGAATAATTTACCGGAATACGGATATTCTTTCAGATTAAATTATTATGTAGGCCTTGCATATATTTATAAAACAGAGTCTGTACAAATTAACAATATTTACGAAATCTACAATTCATATCAATATTGGAGTACTTTTCCGAGAGCCCCGTTTGTAATGGATTTTAATTACCGGAATCAGAGATTTATCATTATTAATAATCATTTAAAGTGTTGTGGCGACGGAGTTATAGACTATAGCGATTCTGACGATGAGGAAAACAAAAGATACAATGCAGTGAATTTACTCAGAAGCTATATTGATTCTTATCTTTCAGGTAACAATGTTTTTGTTGTTGGCGATTTTAATGACGAAATTACTGATGAAACTCAAAATAATGTTTTCAGGTCTTTTATTAACTATCCTGATGATTTTTTGTTTGCCGATATGGGAATTGCACAGTCGAACAGCTCGGACTGGTCTTATCCTGCATGGCCATCACATCTCGACCATATTTTAATTACAAATGAATTGTTTAATGATTTTCAAAATCCTGATTCCGATATTCAAACTCAAAAAATTGATCAATATTTGACAAATGGCTGGTATGAATATTCAGAAAATGTCTCTGATCACAGACCTGTTGCAATTAAGTTGAAGACAAGCTATAATTCAGGTTTTGAGTCAGCAAAACAAGATGTAAATGATTTTTATATTTTCCCTAATCCTGCCGGTTCCGGTGCGGAGTTCACATTTGAAACCGCCATCGGAAATTCACGCGTAGAAATTTACAATGCCGCGGGTCAGTTAAAAGATTTTATCAATCTTAAATCCGGGCAAACAAGTGCAATGTGGAATTGCAGTAATTTGCAATCCGGTGTTTATTTTGCAAAACTTATAAATGGAAACATTACGGGGCTTTACTGTAAAATAATAAAATTGTAAAAAATCTGTAATCCCGGATTTAATGCTTTTCGACCTCTCCCCCAAAAAATCTCTCAATTATTTTTCCTGACTTTATGGAATATTAATATGTCAACCGCCAACCACACACTGAGCTCTTCCGTCTTGTTTGGTGAGCAAAGACGAACCATCCGTCTTCTTCCTTCCCCCTATGTCATTAGTATAAAATCACTGTTAAAATTATTTTTTGGTAAAGTGTTTGCTTTGCAAGAGGCAGTTTTTTTATTTATTTCGCAACATAAAACATTAACAATGAAGATTTTACTTTTCTTACTTTCAGCAACATTACTTTTCTCAGTAACTTGTTTAAAAGCACAAACTGATTTCGAGCCATACTTTATCTACCAGAAAGGTTCAAAAATTAAAATCGAACATTTCAACTCAAGATCCATTCCTCAGGGCTACAGCATTTATACAGTTGAGGATGTAAACGAAACCGATTCTATGAGTTACATTACTTTTAAAGTAGAGACTCTTGATAAATACCAACGTCCTTTGCATTCTCAAAATTTTAATGCTAAATTTCACGAAGGCGAGATATCCATTGAAAAACTGATTATGATTCCGGTTGACACTCTGGCAACAATTGAAGAAGAAAATTATCAGATTGAAGGGAAAGATTTTGTAATTCCTGCATTTCTCGGTAACGGAATAAATCTGGCATCTGCATGGGTTGAGCTTTCTGTTAATGGCAGCACTGCATATAAAGTGTCTGAATATAGCCGGGTCGTTGACAATTTTGAGCAAATCAAAACCGGAATAGGAGAATTTGAGGCATGTGTAATTTCAAGTAAACTGGAGTCTGTATTAGGTGAAACAGAATTACTTACTGTTTATACATATTATTCAAAAGGTATCGGGCCTGTAAGAACCGACTATTTTAACACAAAACGGAAAATGGTCAGATATTCAGAAATTGTTGAGATTGAAATTCCTGGGAAATCATAAAAAAAGAGGCTGTAAAATCACAACCTCTTTCGCTCAATCCTATCTTTTTCTGAACATGTCAAATATCCCTCCTTTTTTCTTTTCAGGCTTTTCCGGCAATTTCACATTCTTATCGGCAGCCATAGCCTGTAATCTGTCCTGATATTGAAAATAAACCATTTCTGAATTTATTTTTCCGGCCAAAGCTTCATATTTAGCCGTAATTTCATCAGCACGTTTATCCGGAAGATAGTAAAAAACTTTATTCTGTTCACTTAGCAAAATATCATCAATACTTCGGTCAGACAATATTTCATTAAACAAGAGTTCCCTTATTACATCTATATTCTGAGGATCAAGAGTTTGCTTTATTCTTCCCATAGAATCAAGATTAACCGGAACCAAAAGCCAGATTTTCATCCACTCATCGTTAACAATATAGTCAAAGTCCCATCCAAATGTGTTTTTTATAAATTCATATGTCTTTTTTGCTGCATCACGTTGGGCTACAAGTCCCAATAAGTCGGACTGAGGACTCTGCCAGCTTCTGAATTTTATTTTACAGTTTGAATACCCCATTACTGCCCCGCTAAGAATTATCGACGCTGTCATTTTTGACATAAACCGGTAGTTAAACTGCTGATTTTCCTGAATTGCAACATCTGTAAGATAAGTTAGTTCTTCGTCACAGGTCGAATCCCTGCAAACTTTAATAAGGTTTGTAAATTGCTTTACAATTCCCTCGTTAAAAACATCTGTTGCCTCAAGTATAGGTTCATAAATATCCTGAAAATCTTCAGAAACAATTTTCCATAGCATCTTTTCATTTTCGAGGATTATATTCATTTCTATTAAATCATCAGTACGTCCGGCAACATCAAAAATGTTTTCATAAGCTTTCTCTGCTCTTTTACGATAACCTGCATTTTTAACGGCTTCATATGATGCTTTATACTGATCCAGAAACTCTTTTACAGTCGGCAATTTATTTGCCGAAGCCTGTGCTGTTTCATTACCACCTGCCATTCCTGACGATGCCGCAGGCGGAGCCGATGCTCTTGCAATAAGGTCAGAATACCTATCCTGCAAACCACCGGACGAAAATCCGGTCATAAAATCCATTATGTCAGAAGATTTTTCGCCCAATGCATCAACTTCCGCTTTAAAATTCTCAATTTCTGCTTTTAAACTGTCATCACTAATTGTAAAAGCGCTGAATACTCCGGTGTAACCGGATATTGTTTGTTTAATAATTGAATCCATAATTAAAATTCCTCCTGTTCATTAGACATAAATTCGTATTTACCACTAATATCAGCAGGTGGAACTGCCATAAAAACAGAACGCTTTGTTTTTGCATTTTCGCTGCGGCCAATCTCCTGAATCTGCGATTTTTTATCTTTTAATATGCCCCATGCTATTTCCGCAATTTCGTTAAAATTCTGAATTTCACTTTTATCTGCCTCATATTTTGTAACAAAAGATTCAACCTCTGAAACAAAAATCATATAATCAGCATCTGACAAAATAATGTGATGTCTGAAATACTTGTCCCCGGAAACACTTCTGAAATCAGTTCCAAGACTATTCAGTTTATTATAATTTTCACGTATGCTTTCCAAAGAGGATTTGTACAATAAATCAAAAACATTGGCAGATTTATGATTAAGGTAATTATTATAAATCTCGTAAAATGCATTTAAGATATTGCTTTGTTTTGCCATAAAAGCCGAAACTTTGTCGCTATAACCTATCTCATACATTTTATTAAAATCAGCTTTTACTTCATCATATCTGTCCTGATATATTTTTGCAAGCTCTTCAAAACCGTTAATCTGTGCTGCTTTTTTCAGAGCCATCATTTTGTCCATGTACAAAGCCTGACCGGGCGATTCGTAATATCCCCCGCTTTTCATTTTTTGCTGAATTTCCTCATACGACGAACATGAAAGCACTAATTCTTTAATCTCTTTGTAAACCCTTAATTGATTCGGGGATTGTCCTGTCTTTGCAAATTTATCAATCAATAACTGATAATAATCTGCAGTTCTTTTAATTCTATCCATCTCTTAAATTTGGTTGATTTGTAAATAATTTGATAAAGTTAAAAAAAAATGTTTATGATTTAAAAATTTAAATTATTTTTGCATCTCCAAAATGCCCAGATGGTGAAATTGGTAGACACGCCAGCTTGAGGGGCTGGTGTCCGTACGGATGTGCAAGTTCGAGTCTTGTTCTGGGCACAAAAAAACTCCTGATGTTTTTCAGGAGTTTTTTTATTCTATAAATTTTGATCCGATCAAAGAGATTGGATCAAGCAATATTTCTGGAGGATTACACAAATCCAGGAATAAAAATATTTCATTTAAAAATAGACACTAAAATATTTCTTATTTGTCTTTTTCTTTTGTCATTGCCACAAAAGAAACAAAAAGGCTAGGGAAAACAAAGCTTCCCCCCGCCTCAATCAAAACAACAGAATTGTAAGGCAACCCTGCCTAAAACAAAGTTCCATCACACATTCCATTAAAACTTTGTTTTAGAGAATGACATAATAATGTCAGCTTGCCACAATTCTGGTTGTTTTGATTTTCACCTCCGGAGCTGGCCCGCAGTTTTCCCATGGCCTGCCCGCGTCGCTTTTCTGTACATTTATTGCTATTATTTTTTTTGACGCAGCCCTCAGAAATTTTGCTTGATCCGATCAAAGTGCAATCATCCTCAAATTTTCAACCATATTACCGGTTTTAACCACACAGGTATAAATGCCCGGGCTCAGATTATGTCCGGGAGAGATAACCTGAATGGTATTGGTTCCGGGGACAATCTGTTCATTAATTTCAGCAACCTTTTGACCTGAAACATTGTAGATATAAATCTCAACATCCGAATAATCAGTCGCTTTTAACTCCAGATAAGCATTATCCGTAAACGGATCAGGATAAATTGTGCTTAATAAATCCCTGCCTATTACTTCTATTCTTGTCTTTCTTACAGCCTTATTTCCACCGGCATCTGTAAGCATTAAATAAACATCCTTCACTCCTTCTGTTTGTGAAGGAGGAAATAAAAATTCTCCTTCTGCTGCCGTTGAAACGTCAACTTCGACCTCCTCCGGATAAAAGACTACCGTATTATTATGCAAAGAAACTCCGGGTGAGCATAGGCCGCTGTAATAAGTACCTGAATATGTTTTTATGCCTGCCGAACGCCAATAGTAATTCTGCACATTGGAATATGATAATTTGATTCTGCCGTCACGATAAACAGAAGCCGAAAAACGACAGCCTGTATTTCCGGAATCATCAAACCAGACTGTAATACATGAATCATTTGATTCACATGCATAGGCAACAGGCTCAACAAGATAATAGCCCCCGAAAACCTCAATCTGCAAATCGCGGTAAAAAGAACTTATCATAGGAGGATACGGGTAAATATCTCCTATCTCTCTGTTCTTTCCGTCAAAAGAAATAGTTGTATTGTTTCCGATGTAAATACTATCCCACAATTGTCCGGCAAACGGAATTTTCCAACCTGCACCTGCCGCAGTTAAAGTATTGATTCCGAAAACCAGTTCTTCCGGCTGGACATAGGACTCATTCAAATATTCCTGATAATATTCATTTGTAACTACCTGCCGGAAAGAATACGGCTCTGCTCCACCTTTCCCTACAACTGAGAAATCTGTTTCATCACCCGTATATGCCGCAAGCATATCAGGAGCATCAAGAGTAAGAACACTGTCATCAGGCTGCGAAAACAGCGGAACTTCAACCGGATAATAAGAAACCGATGCCGGCATAACAGTAACAGGTTCTGAGACTACGGTATATTCTTCTCCTGATCCGTGTTCATAATCAAAAACAGAAAAATATTGTAATTCTCCGCTACTTCCACCTGCATTTTCAAGTATCAAAAAGACTTTTGAATTTCCGTTAAGTTTAATATGCTTTTTAATATCGGTAATATCTATCCCGAACTCAAGAATGTCGGAATCGGGCAAGGTATCAAGTCCTGTCATAGTATGAATTCCTCCCTGAAAGTTAAAAACGGGAAAATCAATCGTTTTTTCAGGCAATTCCGATTCAGGGTCTGAAGCAATTCCTGCACTTATTTTAATAGAGTTCCTTACAGAATGTTTCAGCTTAATTTTAAAAGTAAGCTCCGGGTTGTATGCTGTGTCGGGAACCGGAAAGAAAACCTGCTTGTTCCAGACTCTTTCCAATAAATCGTACTTAAACAAAAACATCGAATATTGCCAGGAATCCCCATATGAATTGATCACAATCCAAAGTGTTTTTTCATTATCGTGTCTGTCAACTACGTGGTCCCCGTTTATATCCACATTATCAGTCACAAGTCCGTCTCCATTAAAATCTATAGTAGTGTTTTTGTAATAACCGGCCAAAGTCATACTATGAGTAGGACGGCCTGAAATATATGATATAACCTTTGCCTTTCCGTTCGGGGAACACAGGTTAGTATCAGTAATATAAGGTGTTGAGCCGGTGTACATAAAATAAGAATTTGAATAAAATATCGCAGTCCCGCCATGATCCTCTCCCCGCAGGTGGTCGTCAAAATAATGCATAAGAATTTTTAAGTCCTCATCCGTTGCTACATCAAGGCTGTAATAATCCGAAATGCGGTTCTTCATTGCAGAATAATAATTATCATATCCTTCCATCCTGTACTGCCCTACATAATTCCCGCTTAACACTCCGTAAACAGGGGAATAAAATTCGTTATAATTTGCCAGCACAGGGTTCCCCTGACTTTTGACAAGATTCCACGAGTCAAAGGTACTTACTCCATACCAACCATTTCCTTCGCACAAATTATTATATGAATAAACAGGTGCGAAAACCGTTGTCGAATCGGCCGTTCTTCCCAACATACGGTTAAACTCATAGCTCATACAATAATAAATTCCCGAAGCCTGACCGCAATCAGGCAAACTACTCTGGTTATAAAACCATGGAGGAAAATAAGGTAGTTTATGATTCCAGATATTCTCAGGTAAATCAGGAGCATTATCAGTGTAATAAATTGCAGGTACCGGATAATTGTGGATATAAAAAGTGTCGGCAACGACCTGTGTAAATAAATAACCCGCACAAATTGTAAATAATGACACCAATATTAAAAACTTTTTAATCAACTATTTAATATTTTTAAAATAATGACACGAAAGATATACATTAAGTTGCATCTTTAACAATTCTGAATTATTTTTTTCGCTAATTTTGGATTAATTATTTAACAATCAAAACATTAAGGCTATGAAAACAAGGCTATTTTTACTTTCAGTTATAATAATGCTTGCTGTTTTAAGTGCTTGCAAAGACGATAAAAACAATAAAGATGTAAAAGAAATAAAGCTTACTGCAAAACAGCAGGAAATTGCTGTTGCCGGAAACGAATTCTCTCTGGGACTGTTTCAAAAAGTAGCAGAATCGGAAACAGAAGACAATTTTATGATTTCACCTCTCAGCATTAATTATGCAATGGCTATGACTACCAACGGGGCAAAGAACAATACCCTTAATCAAATGCTTGCCGCTATGGGATTTACCGATTTCAGTTTGTCCGAATTCAACAATTATTTCGGTTATGTTATGGACGAGCTTGTAGGTTTAGACCAGAATGTTAACCTTTCTGTTGCTAACTCTATTTGGTACCGTAACGGTTTTACAGTTCTCCCTGAATTTCTCGATATAAACCAGCAATATTACGATGCAGAAATTACCGCACTTAATTTTGATTCTCCTGATGCTGTAAACACCATCAATAACTGGGTTTCGGAAGCTACAAACAATAAAATTCCTACAATTATCGAAAGCATTAGTGCCGATGTGGTAATGTATCTTATTAATGCAGTTTATTTTCACGGAACATGGAAATATGAATTCGATCAGTCTCAAACACAAACGCAAAATTTTTATCTTCAGAACTCTCAAGCCATTGAAACAGAAATGATGAAAATGGAAGCGGAACTTAAGTTTTACTATGACGCGGACATTTCGATGGTTGAACTGCCATATGGTAATGGGGACTTTGTAATGGATATAATCTTACCTTCGTCAGAGAATTCCGCCGCTGATATTGTTACTGATCTTGATAATGAAAGATTTACAGAAATTACTCAGGGGTTGGCTAACAACAATATTGTTTTGTCAATGCCTAAATTTAAGTTCTCATTTGAAAACAGCTTAATTCCTGCTTTACAATCTTTGGGAATGTCCGACTTGTTTATTGAAGGTGTTGCTGACTTATCAGGAATAAATGGAGACGGAGGTTTATTTGTTTCGGACGTTAAACATAAAACATATATAGATGTTAATGAAGCGGGGACTGAAGCCGCCGCGGTAACTTCGGTTGAAGTAGGTACTACATCTGTTGACCCGAATGCTCCTTTATATCTTAACGTTGATCATCCTTTTATTTTTGTTATCCGTGAAACCGGAACAGGAATTATTTTATTTACCGGAGTAGTAAGAAATCCTGAGCAGGAATAAGACAAATTTGATGGGCATTACACTACACAAACACTAACTTCTTGTTTATATGATAATGAAAAAATAGTTTACACGCAGGTAGTCGGGAAATCACCGGAGAATTGATTTGGCAATAGCTATATATTATCGGAGCAATTTAAATTTCTGCAACAGTTTTTATTCCGTAATATCCCTGACAGTAATCCTGTTTTCATTGCCAAGTTTCCAGAACTCTCCTTTGACTGACACTGTTTCTCCTTTTTCGAAAACCCTGTATTTGTCAGAATTATCACCAAGATTTGGGATGCTTACTGTTACAAAATAGATTTCACCGTCATCCGCTTTTATTTTTGCGGTATAACCATCTTTACCGGGTTCTGCTGACTGAACAACACCTGAAATTGTCAGTATCTCATTTTCTTTTTTCGACATCTGATTTTCTGTTTTATTTGACGGAACACAGGAAAAGAGAATTAAAACTGAAATAATAATTGTGGCAACAGAGGTCTTGTTCATAGCATTTTGTTTAAAATATAAAGCAGTTAAGAAATGGCAAAGGCGGTTGAAGGTATTAAACCCCCAACAATCCTTTAACAACTCCCGAAATAGTTTTACTGTCCGATTTACCGGCAAGTTTTGCGTTAGCGGCAGCCATAACTTTACCCATATCTTTCAGGCTGGTAGCATTTTGTTCTTTGATAATTTCAGCTATAACTGTTTTTAGTTCTTCTTCTGACATCTGAGCAGGGAGATAAGCTGAAATTATGCCGGCCTGGAATTCTTCAGGTTCGTATAAATCCTGACGATTCTGAGCTTTGTATATTTCGGCAGCATCGCGGCGTTGTTTTACTAATTTCTGGATTATCTGCAATTCTTTTTCAGCGGTTATTTCTGAAGCAACTCCGCCTTCGGTTTTTGCAAGCAGAAAGGCTGCTTTTACAGCTCTCAACGCTTCGAGTTTTTCTTTCTCTTTTGCAAGCATTGCTTTCTTTATGTCTTCGTTAATCTGATCAAAAATACTCATAATATTATTCGTTTTCGTTGTTTAAATCTTCATCTTCTGTAAACTTGCGTCTTTCTATTGCCGGCTGGTTTTCCAACTGGTCGAGGGTCATAGAATCATTAAGTTTGTTTATGTCTTTAAGATGTTCAAAATGTGACCTGTCGGTGTCCGGTAAAATAATATTATCTTCGTCATTTACCGGATTATTTCTGTCGAAATCCAACTCCAGTTCAATTACATTTTCATCATTATTTAGCTGGTCAACAGGAAAGAATTCATCAAAACTGTCATCTATATCATCTTTTATTACTTCCAGCGATTCTCCGAATTTAACCCTTATTACTTCTTTCTTTTTTTCGTCTTTTTCGTACAGTCCCGGATACGTTTCAAATCCGGTAGCAATTATGGTAACACTTATACTGTCACCCAGAGTCTCATCATGTCCGGTACCCCATATTACATTGGCATCTTTACCAACAACCTCTTTAAGATACTTGGTAATTGACCCGAATTCGCTCATGGTAAGTTCGTTGTCGCCCTTTTCGCTCATAATGTTGAGCAGAATGTTACGGGAGCCTCTTATGTCGTTATCTTTAAGAAGCGGTGATTCCAAAGCTGTTTTTATTGCAACCATATCGCGGTCGGGGCCATTGGCTTTTGCCGATCCCATAAGAGCGACACCACTATCTTTCATCACAGTCTTAACGTCCTCAAAGTCAACGTTTATATAGCCGTGAACTGTGATAATTTCGGCAATACCTTTTGTGGCAATTGCCAGTACATCATCAGCTTTTGAGAATGCATTTGACATTTTAAGATCGGTATAAATGCTCTGAAGCTTTTCGTTGTTAATAATCAAAAGAGCATCAACAAATTGCTTCATTTTGCTTATTCCTTCTATAGCCTGGTTTATACGAACCTCGCCTTCAACCTTAAAAGGGATAGAGACAATTCCGATTGTTAAAATATCTCTTTCTTTTGCAGCCTGAGCAATAACCGGAGCAGCACCGGTTCCTGTTCCTCCACCCATGCCGGCGGTAATAAAAATCATCTTGGTGTTATTATCCAGAACCGCTTCAATATCGGTTATATTCTCTATAGCAGCCTGCCGTCCCTTTTCAGGATTGTTCCCGGCTCCACGTCCTTCGGTAAGGCTTGTACCAAGCTGAATTTTAATCGGCACAGGACTAGCCCGCAGAGCTTGCTCGTCGGTATTACACACGACAAAGTCAACGCCTTTTACATGCATCTGATACATCTGGTTTACGGCATTGCTACCACCACCGCCAACACCAATAACTTTTATTATTGAAGTTTCTTCTTTTTCAATGTAGAAATCAAGTTCGGTCATATTGCTTTGTTTCTATAAATTCATTTTTAATTTTGCCACTAATCCTGAAATATTTCCCGGGACATTGTTTTTATTAATCTTCATCTTCATCAAACAATCTGGACATCTTAAGTTTTAATTTGTCCAACAGTTTGCCGTTTGAGTCAGAATCTTTATGTTTATGTTTTTCAGATTTTGTTTTTTCGTTAACTTCAGGTTTTTCTTCTTCGGCTTCCTGTTCTTCGTTAAGCTTGTCAAAAGCTGATTTTTCTTCGATAATTGTATTGTAATCGCAACCTTTCATTATTAAGCCTATAGCAGTAGAATATTGCGGTTTATTGAGCAAATCGGAAAATTCTCCTGTGATATAGCCTGTGGGATAAGCAATCCTGATATCGTTGTTGGTGATATATGCAGCCAGTTGTTTAAGGTTTCGCATCAATGAGCCACCACCGGTGATAACAATCCCGCCTGCAAGTTTTTCTCGGATTCCGGCACTTTCAATCTGAAACATTACCGCATGTAGTATTTCTTCCATTCTTGCCTGAATAATTTTTGCAAGTTCACGGAGACTGAATTCTTTTTCTTCCCGTCCTTTTAATCCTTCAATAGATATTACAGTATCTTCCTGACTTTTTTCCTGAAGAGCTGAGCCATAAATTATTTTTAGTTCTTCTGCCTGCTTTTCCATTATAGCCAGACGCTGTTTTATATCGTTGGTTATTGTATTGCCGCCGATAGGAATTACGGCAGTATGAACAACCTTGTTGTTTTTGTAAATTGCAAGATCTGTAGTTCCGCCACCTATGTCAATCATTGCGACCCCCGATTCTTTTTCCTGTGAAGACAATACGGCTTCGGCAGATGCAAGAGGTTCGAGGAAAAGAGATTTAACCTTTAATCCTGCTATGGTAGCACATTTTTTTATGTTATTAACCATAGACATTTGCCCCACGATTATATGATAATTACCTTGCAGAATTGATCCGGTCATATCGCATGGGTTGTCAATACCGGTTTCCTTGTCAACAATATAGGACTGCGGAATTATATCCAGAATCTCTTCTCCCGGGTCAGAAATCATCTGACGCATAAGATCCTCCAGTTCCTGAAGATGTTCTTTTTTTATAATACCGTCAGTACTGCCTATTTTAAGACTGCAACGGTTCTTCTGACTTAGAACATGCTGTCCGGCGATACCGATAAAAACCTCGTTAAACCTTATTCCTGAATTGTCGTAAGCTTTTTTTACAGCTATACGAATGGAGTTTACTGTTTCATCAATGTTCAAAACAACGCCTCGTCTTATTCCTTTTGACGGAGTGGTACCAAATCCGATTATTTCAAATCTGTTGTCTTTTGTTTTTTTGCCTGCAAGAGCAACAATTTTTGTTGTCCCTATGTCTATTGCAGCAATTATTTCCGAATTATTTTCCATGCGTTTATCTTTTTTTGCAAATTACCTGATCTGAGTATTTTAAATTAATTGAAGAATAAATATTCCAGTCGGTTAAAGCAAAGCCTTTCTTGTAAAGTGCTTCCAGTTTGCCGAGTTTATATTTATAATTTTCAAGACTCCCTAATATAATAATATGATTACCGACTCTGGGAACCAATTCTGCTTCCATATCCTGATTTACATAAATCTGTTCGAACTGCGAACGCCATAATTCATTTTCATTTATGTAAGTAACAAAATCATAAAGTTTGGCAAGGGTAATATCGCCGGAAACAGTATCTTTTCCAAACTCCGGAGCCATTCCGGTATTCAGAAATGCTTCATCAATTTCCCCGCTTACAGCAATAACGTTTGCCGAATAATGATCGCAGACCGGCATAAGTTCGCAGTTGTCATCAATGTAATAGCTGTTATTATCTTTCGTAATTACCCTCATTACAGGATTTCTCTGTTTAATGGTTATGTAAACCTCTCCGTAAAAGTTGCTGTAAACCTGTGCTTCTTTTACAAAAGGATCTGTTTCAATTATTTTTTCTATTTCATCAAAATTAAGCTTATCTATGACACAAGAGTCAATAATAATGTTTTTTCTAATCAACATTTTTTCAACAGTCTCCTGACTTATAAACCCGTGAGCGTTGTCAACACTTATTTGCAGCGAAGTACATACAATACTGCCCTCTTTTTTTGCTGCAAATCCAAGCATTGCCAGAATGTAAGCAGCCAAAAGCGACCATTTTAATATTGCAAGTATTTTTTTCTTCATTTATTAAGCAACTTTTCAATAGGATTTATAAACAGATCAATATCTCCGGCACCCATAGTTACCAAAAGTCCGGGGTTTAGTTTTTCTATCATATTTAAAAGTTCGTCTTTATCGCACAAATGTTTTTCGGGCGAACTCACAAGATCGAAAATCATTTTTGAGCTAACTCCAGGGACAGGCTTTTCACGAGCCGGATATACCGGGAGTAATATCAATTCGTCGCATAACGAAAGACTTTCAGCAAAGCCCTGATAAAAGTCGGCAGTACGGCTGAAAAGGTGAGGCTGAAAAACTCCTGTGATTTTTCTGTCAGGGTACAACAATCGTACAGCACTGAGAAAAGCTGTTATTTCCCCCGGATGATGTGCATAGTCGTCAATGTAAGTATGATCTGAGTTTTTCACTCTGTAGTCAAAACGTCTGACTATTCCCCTGAAACTTTCAAGTCCTTTTCTCACATCTTCACTGCCTGCCCCGTTAAGCAAAGAAACCGAAGCCCCGGCCAAAGCATTTTCAAGATTATGATTCCCGCCAAGACGGTATTTTATTGATTCTATTTTCCCTCCCGGATAATTAATATCAAAAACACAGGATTCATTTTCATAGCTGACATTGCCGATATAAAAATCACAACTGCTATCGTTAAGCCCGTATGTAAAAATGTTTAATTCTTTTTTGAATGACTTTTTAATTTCCTGACCAATACTTTTGTTGAGAATTAAATTCCCGTCGTTTTTCACCTTGTTACCAAAAATTACAAAAGCCTCTTTAAGCGATTCAAAATCTTTGTAAATGTCCAGATGATCGGCTTCTATGCATGTAATAAGTGCCGTAGAAGGAGTAAGCCTGTGGAAAGAACGGTCAAATTCGTCAGCCTCAACAACCACATATTCACTTTCAGTATTTAAAACCAGGTTAGAGTTAAAGTTTTTTGCAATGCCTCCAAGAAAAGCCGAACAAGAGTTTTTTGTCTGAGACATTATATTGGCACAAATTCCCGAAACCGATGTTTTTCCATGTGTTCCGGCAATTGCAAGGCCTTTTTTAGGATTGCTTATCATTCCCAGAATTTCGGACCTTTTGGTGATCTGAAAACCGTTATTGATAAAATAATTTAATTCGCTGTGTTCCGAAGGAATAGCCGGAGTTAAGATAACCAGTGTTTTGGCAGTATTCAGAAAGTCTGCCGGAATATTTTTAATATCGTCTTCGTAATGAATAGCAATTCCCTGATTTTCAAGCCTTACACAAATTTCGCTCTGCACCCTGTCGTATCCGGCAACTTTGTATCCTGAAGAATGAAAGTATTGTGCCAGTGCACTCATACCGATTCCTCCGATACCAAGAAAAAATATGTTACTATAATTATTCTCCATAAGCCAGTTTGTAAACTTCCTTTGCTATTATATCGGCAGCATCGGGCAACTCCAGTTTTTTTATGTTCTCTGCAAGTTCCCTGCATTTTTCTTTGTCCGAGAGCAGGATGATTGCCTCATCGGTTAATTTGCTGCGCGATTCGGCATCAGTAACCATTATAGCGGCATTAACATCACACAAAGCTTTGGCATTTTTGGTCTGGTGATCTTCAGACACATTAGGGGAAGGGACAAAAACAGCCGGTTTTCCCACTATGCAAAGTTCCGATATTGTACTAGCTCCTGCACGTGTGATTATAATATCTGCTACAGAAAAAGCATAATCCATTTTATAAATAAAATCGCTCACATAAACATTCGGGGAATTAAAGCTTTCCGCAATTTCCCGTGCTTTGGGAATGTATGTTTTACCGGTTTGCCATATGACCTGAATGTCTTTATCAAGTATTTTTTGCAATCCTTCGGCGATGCTGTCATTTATTGTGCCTGCACCAAGACTTCCTCCTACTATAAGGATGACAGGTTTATCAGGATTAAGCCCGAAAAACTCAAATGCCTCAATATTTTTGTTTTTAATATTTTTGATGTCTCCCCTAACAGGATTTCCGGTTTTTATTATTTTGTGAGCCGGGAAAAATCTGTCCATATTGTCGTAGGCGACACAAATTCTGGATGCTTTTGCCGCCAGTATTTTGTTTGTAATTCCGGGGTACGAGTTCTGCTCCTGAATAAGGCAGGGAATATGAAGGCCGGTTGCGGCCCGCAGAGCCGGTCCGCTGGCATATCCGCCCACTCCTACTACTACGTCCGGATTAAATTCTTTAATTATTTTTTTTGCCTTTTTCAGGCTCTTCATAACTTTAAATGCAAAAGTAATCATTGACAAAGACAACTTTCGTTTCATACCAACCACAGGTAGCCCGACAATTTTATAGCCGGCCGCGGGTACTTTTTCCATTTCCATTTTACCCTCTGCCCCGATAAACAGAATTTCGGTATCAGGATAATTTTGCTTTAACGCATTAGCAATAGATACCGCCGGAAATATATGACCTCCGGTTCCTCCTCCGCTGACGATTACTCTAAGCTTCCTGTCTTTCATCATCGTTGTCTTTTTCGGTTAAACCTGTATTTAAATCCTCTTCAATTTCTGTATCATCAACATTCTGAACAGTTTCTGACGGTTCGGACACCTCCTCACTTTCGGCAAGTTTCTGTTTCTCCAGATCGGTAACTTCGCGGCTGACACTTAAAATTACACCAAGTGCCATACCGATAAAGAAAATTGAAGTTCCCCCGTAACTGACGAACGGCAATGGTTGTCCGGTAACGGGAATTATATTTGTTGTTACCGCCATATTCGCAAATGCCTGTAGCACGATTAGTGTCGCCAGCCCGCTGACGACATAAACCCCGAATTTGCGGTTCACTTTTTTGACAATTATTTTTACACGTAAGTAAAGAAAAAGATAAAGTAAAATCAACGGGATTGCGCCTATAATCAATCCGAATTCCTCCACAATTACAGCAAAAATATAATCGGAATAAGGGTGAGGCAAAATATTTCTTTGGTTTGATTTTCCGGGTCCTTTCCCAAACAACCCACCTGTAGCAACTGCAATTTTAGCATGTTTTTCCTGTATATTTTCTTCTTTATCTCCTCCTGCAAAAAAACCTTCTATACGGCTGTTCCATGTTGCAAAACGCCCCACGTCTTTAAAAGTTTTAACTGCCCCGATAAAAATGACTCCGAAAATCATTACAACCCCGAGCATTGCTGCCAGATACTTAAACTTAAGATTACTGAAAAAAACAAGAATCATCGAGACTCCGAATATAAGAACGGCAGTAGATAAGTTGGCAGGAAGAATAAGTCCTGTTGTTATTGCAACCGGTAGAAAAACATGTTTGAATACTCCTTTGTAGGAGTTTATCTCGGCTTCTTTAAGTGCCAAAACCCGTGAAAGATACATCAAAAGTGCAATCTTTGCAAAATCTGATGTCTGGAATGTTAGCCCTCCTGGCAGCATAATCCAGCGCCGGGCATCGTTTACATTCATCCCGAAAAACAGGGTAAAAACCAACAATCCTATTGATAAGTACCACGCGTAAACCGACAGTTTGGAGAAATATCTGTACGGGATGTGATGAATAAGTACTATGAAAGATATACTCAGTAATAACATAAATGATTGCCGGAGCAGATAGGTTGTGGTGTTTCCGTCGCCATTGCGGAATGCAAGCTGTCCGGATGCACTGTAAACCGAAAGCATGGAATAGATGAACAGGAAAAATATAATCATCCAGATTCCCCTGTCGCCCCGAAATATTTTGTTAATAAATATCTTCACTTAAATCAATTTTAAAAATCCCGATTAAATAAGCAGAATTATAATTTTCTTACTTCAATTTTAAACTGTGTTCCTCTGTCTTCATAGTTTTCGAATAAATCGAAACTTGCACATGCAGGTGACAATAAAACGGTATCTCCTTTTTTGCCTAGATAATATGATGCTTTTACTGCTTCTGCCATACTGGTGGTATCTACAATCTGAGGAACAATGCCTTCGAATGCCTTATGAATTGCTGTATTGTCTTTTCCGAGGCAAACAATTGCTTTTACCTTTTTTGCAACAAGATCCTTAAGCATGTTGTAGTCATTTCCTTTATCAATTCCTCCGGCAATCCATACAATTGAAGGCTCCACAGATTCCAGTGCATACCATGCAGAATTTATGTTTGTTGCCTTTGAATCGTTAATAAACTTAATTCCGTGTACGCTGATTACAGATTCGAGCCGATGCTCTACGTTCTTAAAATCCATAAGGCTTTCGCGTATTACATCTTTACGGATATTAAGTACCTGAGCAACTATTCCTGCTGCCATCGAATTGTAAACATTGTGTTTTCCCTTAATTGCCAGTTCATCTATTTGCATGGTCATTTGCTGTTTGTGGTTGTACATATAGTTAATTTCTCTGTCGGTTTCGTTTAAAAAAGCTCCGTTTTCGATATCTTGCCTGGTTTGGGTAAATTCGTATTGTGTGGCATTAATTTCACGGTTTGAAATTTCTTTCAAAATTGTTTCATCGTCGGAACAAAAAATAAAAGTGTCTTTATTGGTTGTATTTTGCAGTATTCTGAATTTTGAATCGACATAATTCTGGAATTTGTAATCGTATCTGTCGAGGTGATCGGGAGTAATGTTCATCAAAACAGACAATTCGCTTTTAAACTCATACATATTGTCAAGCTGAAAACTGCTTAATTCAATAACGTAATAATCAAAATTTTCTGTAGCAACCTGGTAAGCAAAGCTTTTTCCCACATTTCCCGCCAGTCCCACGTTTAAGCCGGCTTTCTGAAGTATATGGTAAGTAAGCATTGTTGTGGTTGTTTTCCCGTTACTTCCGGTTATACATATTTTAACAGCATCGGTATATCTTGAAGCAAATTCGATTTCGGATATAATCGGAATACCCATGGCTTTAATAGTCTGAATCAACGGGACTTTGTCGGGAATTCCCGGGCTCTTTATTATTTCATCAGCACTCAGAATAAGTGATTCCGTATGTTTTAATTCCTCGAATTCAACATTGTATTCACGGAGAATTTTTTTGTATTTTTCATCAATACTTCCCTTGTCAGACACAAATACGTCGAAGTTGTTAAGTGCTGCAAGAACGGCTGCCCCTGTTCCGCTTTCTCCCGATCCTAAAATTACGATTCTTTTTTCCACGATTACCTGAGTTTTAGGGTTATTATTGAAATTACTGCCAGCATCATTGATATAATCCAGAATCTTGCTACAATTTTAGATTCGGGATATCCTTTCTTCTGGAAATGATGGTGTAAAGGAGCCATTAAAAATATACGCCTTCCTTCACCGTATTTACGTTTTGTGTATTTAAACCAGCTCACCTGCAACATAACCGAAACATTTTCAGCTATGAATATGCCGCAAAGTATAGGAATAAGAAGTTCCTTTTTTATGATGATGGCAAATACAGCAATAATACCGCCGATGGTGAGACTGCCGGTATCTCCCATAAAAACCTGAGCCGGATAAGAGTTGTACCATAAAAATCCTATTGCCGCCCCTATAAATGCACTTATGAAAATTACAAGCTCTCCCGTGTTCGGGATGTATAAAATATGAAGATACTCGGCTGCCAGCCTGTTGCCGGAAACGTATGCCAGTATTCCCAATGTTACCCCGATAATAGCAGAAGATCCCGTTGCAAGCCCGTCAAGCCCGTCGGTAAGGTTTGCCCCGTTAGAAATAAACGTGACTATCAGAATGGTGGCTATAATAAAGACCAGCCAGGCAGCTTTATCTGCATTTTCTCCCAAAAACCAGACAACTCTGGAGTAATCAAATTCATTATTTTTGAAAAAAGGAATTGTGGTTTTTGTCGATTTAACATCCACATACTCAACAAATTCGGTACAGTTCGGATTATCAACAACTTCAACTATTTCCTGATTTGTATTTCCATGAATCTCTGTTCTTACAACAACATCGTCAGAAAAATATAAAATACCGCCAACTATAAATCCCAGAATTATCTGCCCTATAATTTTGAATTTTCCTTTAAGGCCATCTTTGTTTTTTCTTTTAATCTTAAGATAATCATCCATAAACCCGATAAACCCGAGCCATATCGTGGTTATTAACATCAGGATAACATAAATATTTTCAAGTTTGGCAAATAACAGTGTAGGAATTACTACAGCAAGTATGATGATAATACCTCCCATAGTAGGAGTTCCTTTTTTCTGCATCTGTCCTTCAAGGTCGAGATCTCTGATTTCTTCGCCTATTTGCTTTCTTTGCAGAAGACGGATAATTTTTTTACCAAAGATTATGCTTACAATCAGAGAGGTAATCATTGCCATAGCCGCCCTGAATGTAATATATTCAAAAACTCCGGTTCCCGGTACATTTAAATCATTAAGGTAATTAAATAAATAGTATAGCATTATTATAATTCTTTAAAGGTTTCTGTTAATACTTCTTTATCATCAAAGTGATGTTTTACTCCGTTTATATCCTGATATTTCTCGTGTCCTTTTCCCGCAACCAGAATAACATCTCCCGGTTCAGCCATCATGCAGGCAGTGCGGATAGCCTCGGCTCTGTTACTTATTCTGAGCGTTTTTCTCTTTTGAACCACATTTATTCCGGACTGCATATCATTTAAAATAGATTCAGGGTCTTCAGTCCGTGGATTGTCTGACGTAAGAATAACTTTATCACTTAATTCCGCAGCAATTGCAGCCATTTCGGGACGCTTGGTCTTATCTCTGTCCCCACCTGCCCCAACAACTGTTATTAATTGTCCGGCTCCCTGTCTTATTTCATTAATTGTTGAAAGAACATTTTGTAATGCATCCGGAGTATGTGCATAATCAACAATTGCGGTAATCCCGTTTGGCGAGTGCAATGTCTCAAATCTGCCTTCAACAGGTTTAAGTCCTGAAAGGATCATTAAAACTTCTTGGCTATCAAAACCGCAAAGCAAAGCTGTTGCATATACGGACAAAATATTATATGCATTAAATTTGCCGATAAAAGATGTCCATATTTCGTGCTCATTAAGTTTAAGTAACATCCCGTCGAAATGATTTTCAAGTATTTTTGCCTTGAACTCACTTGCTGATTTTAATGAATATGAATATTTCTTCGCAGATGTATTCTGCAACATTATATGTCCGTTTTTGTCGTCGGCATTTGTAAGTGCAAAAGCTGTTGACGGCAACATATCAAAGAACATTTGTTTAGCTCTTATATACTCTTTAAATGTTTTGTGAAAATCGAGATGGTCGTGAGTTATGTTTGTAAAAATTCCTCCGGCAAACACAAGTCCTGCAATCCTGTTCTGAACAACAGAGTGAGAGCTTACTTCCATAAAACAATAGTCGCATCCGGTTTCAACCATTTCGGAAAGAAACCTGTTAAGGCTAAGCTGATCCGGTGTTGTGTGTGTAGAAGGGATTGCACGTGTTTCTATAATTACCTGTATTGTGGAAATCAGACCTGCTTTGTAACCGGATTCTCTTACAAGATTAAACAATGTACTGGCTATAGTAGTCTTGCCGTTTGTTCCGGTTACGCCGATAAGTTTTAATTTTGATGAAGGATTGCCATAATATGCAGAAGCAAGTATTCCCAAAGCTTTAGATGCAGACTCAACACTTAAATAACTTGCATTGTTATTTAATTTTTCGGGCATTTGTTCGCATATAATAACTTTTGCCCCTTTCTCAATAACAGAATCAATAAATCTGTGTCCGTCTGAAATTGTTCCGGGGATCGCAACAAAAAGATCACCTGCTTCAACTTTACGAGAATCCTGTACTATATTCCTGAATTCTCCGTCGTTGTTAAAAATACAACTTACAGCTTCTATATCTTTTATGTAATTATTTATGTTCATTCTCCAAGATATAATGTTATTAAATCTCCTTTATTAAAACTGCTTCCCGGTGCAGGCACCTGTTTTGATACCCTTCCGCGCCCGCTGACATGAACAGTTAAACCGGCTTCTTCAAGAATTACAACAGCATCTTTTAATCCCATGTTTATTACATTGGGGACTTTTGTCTTGTCGCTGTAATTTACCGGGTTATAAACTATTTTATGTTCATTTATCTGTGGTGCTACCCATTCTGTTTGAGCTACTTTGTCAGAGTTTGTCGATATCTGAAGCCAGCTATAAACATTTTCGGTTTCATCTTTATTCCCTTTTTTTGCAGAAGGAATACTTTGTGAAACTGTAAATGACGAAGTAAAACCATGGTATTTCGGATTGGTAGCATAAATTTTGTCGGCAATTTCCTTAAAAACCGGACCCGATACCACGTTACCGTAGAAACCGTTCTGTCTTGGTTTGTAAATTGAGACAATACATGAATATTCAGGATCTTCAGCCGGGAAATAACCCACAAATGATGCATGATACTCAATTCCCAGAGTATCGTTTCCGTATTGCATCTGGGCAGTTCCGGTTTTTCCTGCAATTGTGTAATTTTTACTTTTTATATTTGTTGCAGTCCCGCGTTCCACCACACCTTCAAGCATTTGCTTTACTATCTTAAGCGTTTTTGTGGAGCAAATCTGAGGATCGATAACTTCAGTTTCAAATTCTTTAATAATCTTTCCCCTATATGACAGAGCTTTTGCAAATACAGGCTTTACCATTTCTCCGTTATTGGCGATTGCATTATACAATGTAAGTATCTGAAGAGGTGTTATCTGCAATTCGTAGCCTATAGACATCTGGGTAAGAGAAAGTCCTGACCATTCCCTGTCAGACGGAGAGTGAATAACCGGAATTCCTTCACCTCTTATCACAACATTCAAAGGCTCGTTTAAATGAAGTCTTTCCAATCCTGCTACGTATTTGCCGGGTTGATACTTGTAATTTTTATCTATGATTTTGGAAATCCCCACATTTGAAGAAACTTCAAAGGCACGTTGTACCGTAATAGTACCGTAGCCGCCTTCGTGAGAATCTTTCATCTTTTTACCATAATAATATGTAATTCCGTTTCCTGTGTCCACGGAATCTTCGGGACTGATATATCCGTCTTCGAGAGCTACTATTACAGAAGCAAGTTTGAATGTTGATCCGGGATCGGCAGCATGGCCCACGGCGAAATTGGTTTCTTCAAAATAGTTACCTTCAGAGTTTCTTTTCAGATTTGCAATTGCAAGCACTCTTCCGGTTTTTACTTCCATAAGTACAACTGTTCCGAATTCGGCACTATGTTTACGCATTTGTTTTTCCAATGCAGATTCTGCAACATCCTGAAGCCCTATATCAATTGTTGTAATTAAATCGTAACCGTCTTTCGGCTCAATATATTCCGCATCTTCAACAGGCATCCACATATTTCCGGGAATTCTTTCCTTAACAGTATGTCCTTCAATTCCACGCAGATCTTTGTCATAAGCATCTTCAAGCCCGACACCTTTACGTCCTGTTGAAGGCTCTGTTCCTATTGTTCTTCTGGCCAATTCCCCGAAAGGCTTTTCACGTTTATATGTTTTTTGATAAACAAAGCCTCCTCTTGTACGTCCTTTCCTTATCAACGGGAAACTTTGCAGAATTTTAAAGTCCGAATAATTAATATTAAAACTAAATCTGTAATATCTTGATCCGCTGTCACGGGCATCAATAAGCTCCTGCCTAAACTGATCCTGTGTTTTTGACTTAAACAGTTCAGACAGACACAAAGTAAGCGAATCAATATTTTCATCAAAAACAGTCTGGGTAATTGCATCACAGTTGGGATCAATACCGGCTTCGAAATAAGCAACAGAAGTCGCCAGCAGTTTACCGTCAGACGAATAAATATCTCCGCGTGTAGGTTCAATACTGGTATAAACCCGGGTCGATTTCAAAGCTTCTTCGATAAGAGATTTGTCATAAAAAAACTGGAAATAAATTATCTTACCGATTATAAATAAGCCGAAAGCCACCATAACAATGTACAGCAGGTTATATTTTACCAATATGTTGGTTCTTTCGCTCATTCGTTTATGTAATATGTAATTTTTTGAGGTGGCATATTGGATTCTTTCAACGTGGAGCCCTTTTCTTCCAGCAATTTCAAAACTCTGTCACGTCTGCTGCTGATCATCAGATTTGATTGGATTTCAATTTTTTCAGCTCTCAGATCTTCAATTTCTTTTTTTGCTTTCTCTGTTTCTCTGAAAATACTTTCTGCATGATAGCGGTTGGCAATATATATCAGCCCGAGAACGAACAGAAATGAGATAAAAGGTATTTGTTTGCGCACAAGGTCTGATGCTACAATAGAGCCGTTAACCAGTCCGCGAACCGTTGCTTTTATTGATTTTCCCGTTGTATCAGACTTTTTTTTCATACTCTTTCTGCAATTCTTAATTTTGCTGATTTAGCACGCGGATTAGCAAGAATTTCATTTTCATCAGGGATAATTACATGCCTGTTAATCTGTTTAAACGGCAGAAATGATCTGCCGAAAATATCTGTTTCTGTTTTTCCTCCGGTATTTCCGGTTTTGATAAGGTTTTTTACGGGTTTGTCCTCCAGAGAATGGTATGAAATAAATGATATTCTGCCACCTTTGTTAACAATATGAGGGCATGAGTCCAAAAACTCGGTTAAAGCAGTTATTTCATCATTTACACATATGCGTAGTGCCTGAAAGACCTGAGCCAGATATTTGTAGTCTCCTTTTTGCGGCAAGGCAGGAGAAATTGTGTTTATAAACTCTTCGATATCTTTAAATTCATTGCTTTGTCTGAAACCGGTAATAAGAGGCACCAGCTTACCGGGATTGGTAATATCGCAGTAATTTTTAAAAATAAAATATAATTTTTCTTCGTCGTATTGGTTAAGAATATCGGCAGCAGTTACTTTCTGATCCGGGTTCATTCTCATGTCCAGATTGCCACCAAGCCTGAAAGAAAATCCACGGCCGGCAACGTCGAACTGGTGAGATGAAACGCCAAAATCGGCAAGAATGCCGTCAACTTTTTCTATCCCGTAGTAATCCAGATAATTTCGCAGATATCTGAAGTTTCCGTAGATAAGTTTAAATCTGTCATCTTTTATAGCGTTTTTATGGGCATCTTTATCCTGATCTATTGCAATCAGCCTGCCCGAAGAAGAAAGATGAGCAAGAATCCCGGCAGAATGCCCTCCTCCTCCGAAAGTAACATCAACATAAACTCCGTTTGGGTTAATGTTCAGTCCTTCAACACTTTCTTTCAATAATACCGGGTTATGATACATAATTAGTCCTGATTATAAAATCCGAAATCTCCTCCTAAAATCTCATTTGCCAGATTTGCAAAATCTTCATTATCAGCCTGTTTCGATTCGTAAACCTCTTTGGCCCATATTTCGATTTTTCCTTCCTGACCTGCAAACACCAAATCCTTGTCAACATTCACAAATTCCAAAAGCCTTTTGGGTATCAGCAAACGGAAACTGCCGTCAAAATTTATTTCTGCCGTTCCGCGGTAATATTCACGAAGAAATTCTGCATGTTTTTTATTGAACGGATTTAGTTTCTTTTTGAGAATAGCTGTCTGATATTGCCATTCGCTCATAGGGTAAAGCAAAAGGCATTTTTCGTAAATATCTCTTTTCACGACAAAAGCCTGTTGTAATTCGGCCTCGGGAATCTGACGTTTCAATGGCGCCGGAAATATCACCCTCCCTTTGGTATCAAGCTTTGCAATGTATTCACCTACAAACATAATTCTGTTGTTTTGATTGTGATGTAAAACTACATTAAAAACACTACACAATAAAACACTATACTACATATTTCTACACATTGTTGATAACTTTTGAGCCATAAAAAGTTAAACCGCTGACAATCAGACGTTTGTGTAAAATCAAAATATTCTTTATTTTTGCAGAAATTAACAATTGGTTTTATGTCTGACAGTGAATTACTTAAAGTTGATGTAGAAGGGGTTTTAAAGGCAAAAAACCCAAAACTGGCTAAAAGGGTTCCCCGTTTTTTAATCAGTTATCTCAAGCGTATTGTTCATCAGGAAGAAATTAATGAACTCCTTGAAAACAGCAGAGGAAAACTCGATATGGAATTTGTCGAAGCCGTAATAGATTACATGGGATTAAAGGTTGAAGTTACAGGATTTGAGAACATTCCTGATAACGGCAAACTGGTTTTTGCCGCTAATCATCCTTTAGGCGGACTCGAAAGTCTGGTATTAATGAAAGTTGTGAATTCAAAATTTAACGATTTTGTTTTTATTGTTAACGATATTCTGATGGTTTTGAAACCACTTGCCGGGCTTTTTGTACCTGTAAATAAACATGGAAGTCAGTCACGCGAAGTAATAAACAGAATAAACAAAGTTTATGCTTCCGATAGTCAGATTTTATATTTTCCTGCAGGCCTGGTTTCGAGAAAAATTAAAGGAAAAATTATTGATCTGCCATGGCAAAAAAGTTTTGTAAATAAATCTGTAGAATATAAGCGGGACATTGTTCCTGTGTACATTGACGGCAGGAATTCCCGTTTTTTTTACAACTTGTCAAATTTCAGAAAATTTTTAGGAATTAAAGCAAATGTTGAAATGCTTTATCTTGTTGACGAGATGATGAAACAAAAAGGGAAGACTATTCATATAACCTTTGGTAAACCTGTAGCATATTCAAAATTTGACAAGTCGGAAAGTGCAGGTCATTGGGCAGATTATTTGCACAAATTGACTTATTCTCTCAAAAAATAAGATTATTGAATATTTATTTTGTAATTTTGCAATAAAAACTATTAAATAGACTTTTCAGATGGCCGTCATGAATCCGGTAATTCCGCCGGTAAAAAAGGAGCTGTTATTATCAGAACTTACAAAAGATAAATTATTGCGTAAATCAAATTACGGCAATACCGAAATATATGTATTTAGCTACAAAGATTCTCCAAACCTTATGCGGGAACTAGGCAGGCTTCGCGAAGTTACTTTCAGAATGGCCGGTGGGGGAACAGGTCTGGAAATAGACATTGATGATTTCGATATTGCTGAAGATCCCTATTTTCAGCTTATAGTATGGGATCCTGATGAGAATGAAATTATAGGAGGCTACAGATTTATTTTGGGTGAATCGGTGCTTGATGATCCTGAGCAAAAGCTGGCAACGTCTCATCTGTTCGATTTTTCTGAAGAATTTCTACGCGATTATTTGCCTTATACAATAGAACTGGGACGTTCTTTCGTTCAGCCAAATTATCAATACGGGCGTAATTCGCGAAAGGGAATGTTTGCTCTTGATAATTTATGGGATGGATTGGGAGCTTTAATTGTGGAATACCCCGAAATGAAATATTTCTTTGGTAAAGTGACAATGTACAAACATTTCGACCTTAATGCCAGAAATTATATCCTGAGCTTTTTAAATTTGTATTTCCCTGATACTACAAATCTGGTGGTTCCGAAAAACCCCATTTATTTTGCGTATGAACAAAATAAAAAACTATTTTTCGGAGATAATTACGACAGTGATTATAAAAAGTTGAATTCTCTTGTACGTGATGTGAACGAAAAAATCCCGCCTTTGGTAAATGCTTATATGAATCTGTCTCCGTCGATGCTTACTTTCGGAACTGTCGAAAACGATGAGTTCGGTGGGGTTGAAGAAACAGGAATTCTAATAAATATCAAAGATATATACACCTCAAAAAAAGAGCGCCACATAAAATCGTATAACCGTCTTATAAGAATGAGCCAGATTTTTCCGCGCCAGCCAAAAATATTCAATCTCAGTAATTGGAAAATTAAAAAGAAAATAAAGAAGTAATATATACTATTTTAGTATTTTTACAGTTTACATACAAAACGGATTGAATGAAGGTTTCTTTATTTATTTTAATATTATTGTCGGTTGTCATGGTCTCAAGATCCCAGAACCTGGTTGAAAACCATAGTTTTGAAGATGCCTGGACCTGTCCTTACTCCTACACCACACTTTTCGTGGCCAGACCTTATCCGGGCTGGGAAAATCCGAGCAAAGGAACTCCGGACCTGCTACATGTTTGCAGTACAGGCGATGCCGGAGTCCCGGATAATTTTGCAGGTCACATGTATCCTTCCGACGGAGCAGCATATGCAGGAATAATTTTAAGAGAGACTTTTGACGATTCAGTAAAAGTATATGAAGGCGTTTCCAGAGAATATATACAGACCAGGCTTTTGTCTCCTCTGTCAAAGAATAAACTTTATTGTGTAAAATTGTTTTATGCTAATTCTTCAAAATCTGTATTTTCGGTAGATGCTCTCGGAATTACTGTTACGGCCGGCGATATCGGAACAAAAGATGCCGGGCTTATTATTCAGAGACCGCAGGTAATAAACAAACCCGGCCACATAATGGATAATGTCGATTACTGGCAGGAAATGTGCGGAGTATATCGCGCCAGAGGAGACGAAAAATATCTTACAATAGGGAATTTTTGGGATAATAACAACACTTCATACAAACAAAATAAAAGAGAAAGTACCGATTCTGCATTTTATTACGCTTACTACTACATTGATGATGTAAGGGTTTTTGAAATTGAAAACACATTTGAGTGCGGTTGTACCAACGACTTCTCGTTTGGCTCCGATTGGATGGCAGATGATTACGACCCTGAGACAGGATATAACTCACTAGCACTTAATGCTGCTGATAAGGCAGGTGACAACAACGGGAATTTGTCGGAAAACGGAATAAATAACGGAAATAACAGTAACCTTAATAATTCTGGCTTAAACGGAGCAAATGGCATAAATACGGATGATTCGCTAAACAACATTAATGGAGCAGCAAATGATTACGGGAATTCTTTACTTATAAATATGAAGGAGTCGGAGATTTCGCAAAAAGCATTTGAAAATGCCCAAATCGGGAGCAAATTCAACCTTAACAGAATTTTCTTTGAGTTTAACTCTTCGGAATTGTTGACAGCATCCTATGCAGAACTTGACAAACTGAGCGGGATACTTAAAGATAAACCAGGCTTAAGAATCGAAATACGCGGACATTCCGACAATGTAGGCTCCGATTCATATAACAAGACTCTTTCGGTAAAAAGAGCTGCCGCAGTTTACGATTATCTTATTTCCGAAGGAATTGATAAATCAAGAATGAAATACAGGGGATTCGGAAACAAATTACCTGTTGCAGACAATGACACCGAAGAAGGCAGAAGCAAAAACAGAAGAGTCGAAATTGTTGTGGTTGAGTTGTAATGTTTTTTTAGTCCAAAGGTCTTCTTTTTCCGGTTTTAATGGTTTTGGGATGAAACCAAACAAGATTGTTTTTTATTGCCGTGATTTTTAATTTTGTTTCTCACAAAAAAGCTGTATATTTACAAAATAAAATTTTAAAAGGGATGAATCTGTATAACGATGTATATCAACTACTTAGCGATAATGATTGCGTAATAATTCCTGATTTCGGAGGCTTTGTTGCGAATTATTACGAAGCCAGGGTAGATTTACGTAATCAGGAATTTTGTCCTCCTGCCAGAAAAATAGCTTTTAACGAAAGCCTGAAAAATAATGACGGTTTACTGGTAAATCATATTTGCCAAAACACAAATGTTAACTGGGCAACAGCAAACGAATATGTTTCCCGTTTTGTAACAGAAATAAATGATTCTCTGAAAGATAATCAAACTTTAACATTTGAAAATTTAGGTAAATTTACACGCAAATCAGGAAGTCTTGTTTTTGTTCCTTTTGAAGGTTTAAATTTGCTGGAATCATCATACGGCCTTGGCTCGTTTCATTTTCCCATGCTGAAACCGGCAAATGCATTTATCGAAATTCAGAAGCCTCAGACTTTATCTAAAACCAAATCTGCTAAAGCAAACAAACCTGTAAAATCACGTAAATCATTAATTTATGCAGTTTCGGCAGCAGCCGTAATTACAGGCTTGGTGGTTATTTCGGTTCAGTTCGGCTGGCTTGATTTAAAAACAGGGAACACCGGCAATAACAATAACTACGCGAACATAAACCCTGTAGAGACACTTGCAAATACAGGAAAAGAAACTGTTAAACCAGAAAAAACAGTTGCTCCGGTTATAACAGATGAAAATACTCAGGATAAAGTAACTGAAAATATTACAGAACCGGATAAAGAAGAAATTGCTCCTGTAGCTGAAAACACAACAGTTGTAAAACCTGTTTCTGAAAATAACTTTAGTGCAAAATCTTATGTTATTGCAGGTAGTTTCTCTAATATCGAGAATGCAGATAATCTTCAGAAAAGTCTTGCCTCAATAGGATTACCATCACAGGTTTTGCCTGTCAGTAACGGAATGTACAGAGTATCTGTAAAATCTTATGCGGATTCCGGTCAGGCAGTATCTGAACTAACCGGATTAAGAGAGCAAACAGGGAATCCTTCCTTGTGGATTTTGAATCTTTAAGAAGAAACAATATAAATATTGCGCTTATCCTTCGGGGTAAGCGTTTTTTTATTTCAGTAAATCATGCTACCCCACAAAAAATCAGAATTTCACAGCATTACCATGAAATAATATTTTTAATTAAAATAAAAATAGTATATCAAAAACAAAACCTGCTTTATTCCTTAACAAATTTTACCCTTTCAATAAAATCTCCGGTTTTAATTTCCATGATGTAAATTCCTGATGAAAGCCCCTGTAATGACAATTCAGATTCGGTATTGTTAACCTTATTTTCTTTCCGGCATAATTTTCCGTCGTAGTTATAAACAGAAATTTCCACATTATCACATAACTCAGGGAGCCTTACAAATATTCTCTCGTTGGCAGGATTAGGATAAATTTTAATATTGCTTTTGTAAATATTATCAACATCTGTAACATTAATTTCATAATGCAGCTTAAAGCCATCTGACCGTACACTTGCGTTACTGCGGAAACTTACTGTCGCTTTATTTCCGGTTATCAAAACAGGCTCTGGCAATTCGGACCCTGACAAGTTTGCTACTGTTTGATTTGATGAATTAAGAACCTTTACATAATCGTTTACCGGCTCAATGTCAAATTCATCAAAAGTAATCAGGATATTTTCGGCTCCGGTGGGAAAAATAGTCCAGTTACAAAACTCATTGTTTTGATACTGATAAGAATTACTTCCGTCTGATATTGTTCCGCTGCTTGCAGTAAGAGTTGTTGAAACGCTGCAGTAATCCGGCTTTATTCCAACATATTTAAGCAGCCATCCGTCATTTACAGAATCAGAGTTTGTAATAAACTTTACAAGCACCTGATCTGAAGTACTTTCAAATTCTGAAGGAGTTTCGCCGCCATAAACAATTTGCAAAACAGGAGATGCTTCTGTGGGACCATCATAAATTACAATATAATCTTCATCATCAGCAAGTAGTTTCAGAAATTCAAAACTTATCCCGTTTACAGAATCTGCGGGATTTATCAGCCATGAACATTCAGCATCGTTTTGATAATAATCCATAGGACCGCTTCCATCCTCAAGAATTCCTTCTATAGTATTAAGTTCTTTAAGCCCGCTACAGAACTGAGGTGCCGATGCCGGAACAGCATAAGCAATTACTTCATGTAAAAGTGTAAAATCAGAACTGCCAGGGGTTAAATCATCAATAAAGAAATAACCATCCGAAGAACCTCCCCACCCCCAGTTTATATGGTAATGAGTGTTATCACTGTATCCGTCAAGAATAAATGCATGCCCCATTATAAAATCATAATCAGACCAACCGGCATAGTAAAGCGGAATATTCTGATCAAGATGCATTATTAAAGTATCTGTCCAGTTAAACTCAGGAGCGACACTGTCACGAAAAAAATAAGTGGTTTCCGGATTATATCCGAAATATGTTCTTAGTGTGTAAGCTCCTTTATGATTGTACATGCCGCTTCCGTCAGGTCCGTAGTTCATGTCCACAGAAACGCCGATATTATAAAGTAATCTTGCAATATCATCATTATAATCCGTCGGAATTTCAGGCATCTGGTCATAATTGTAAGATTGTTCTGCAAAATTTACTTCGAGCCAGCCATATTCAGGATGTTCGTAGCCGTATGAGCCAGTGCCTGTTGACGGGTATCTGAAATAATTCATTAACTGGCCTAATGCTGTTGCAACACATCCAACCACCACATGTCCGTCTGTCCCGGCAGGATCAGCGGGGCAATGGGCATTAAAATATCTTCCCTGGTTCCATTTGGTTGTGAGTAATGGGGTAATAGATTTTATCCCTGATTTTGAGACAAACTCATCAGGAATTTTTGACAATCTTTCCCAGTCTTCAACTGCTTTGCCGGATGGCATTACATTGTTTTTGATGTTGTACTCTGCTTGCTTTGCATAGTTGTTAACCCAGGCCTGTGCCGAAGGATTTAGCTCTGCTCCTGCAAAAACAGATTCGGCAGAAAATGCAAGTACCGGGACTGTACTTTGGTCTGCCGAGACAATTACGAAGCCTTGTGGTTCAAGGTTAAAAACATGAAACACATCTGTACCGTTATATGTTTGAGTATATGCATCGCTTATCTTAAACTTAATGTTTTCTTTGGTTATACCGGCAAATCTTTCAGTTATAGTATTTATTGCAACATTTTCGGCTTGCGAAATATCACAATATTGTGCAAAAATACTGGTCGTAATCACAGAAATAGCGATAAAGAGTAACATCTTTTTCATAAACTTCGGTTTGAATTTGAGTTGTAAAGATAAAAAAAATTCAGTTTGGCTAAAACTGAATTTTTTCTGTTGACATTTTTGAATCAGTTACCGGTTCCGTTGGTCAATGCATCAACTGTCGCATTGATTATTGCATGGCTGGCTTCGGTAGCTCCGCTGACAGCGTCAACGTACGGAGTCTGTTTTTCGACAATGCGTTGAGGGATACTGTCTTTTGCAGGTTGTCCGAACTTTGTTGCATCAAACTCCAACAACTCTACTGTTTCAATTCTGTGATTGCTTAATACAACTTTTACTCTTGCTTTATTCATACTTTCGGCATAACCTTCATATTCTCCGTCACTTATTTTGGTTAAGTCTATCTGTTGTACATTTATTTCTGCAGGTTTGCATGAGCTTATAAGCATTAAAAAAGTTAATGCGCTGCCGATAAAAATTATTTTCAGTGTTTTCATATTTCCTTAAATTAAAACAAACAATTAAATATTCTGATTGAAAAAAAATATAATACCAGCCTTAAAGAACAGATGATTCCTTTGACTGCAAATCTTACCCAATCCGGTATGCCAGGTAAATTAAAAAAAAGGTGTTTCATTGTTTGTTGATTTGACAATTGTTTTTATGTTTTTTACTAACTTACTATCAGTTACTTATGTGCAGGTTTATCTTACCATTACCCTGAATACTTTCATATTTTAATTTCCAATATCCAGGGGTTGATGAAAAACAGGTATTTATTACAGTGTCACACGGGGCATTGAATGTTTCCAGATATACGCTGCTGCTATCCGGATCTGACAACAAAACTTTAACAGAACCTGTTTCAACATAAATATTCCCTTTCAGAAAAATAGTTGTAATGTCTTGTCCTACTGCCATTATTGTTAATCCGTCAGATGTCTTTCCGTATTCCGAATCAAAACCTGTTCTGGAGTAATCTTCAGAATCATGTTTACATGTACTAAATAAGGTAATGCCGGAAATTAAAATTGCTAATACTGTTTTTTTCATTTTCGTTATTTATTTTATGTGATTTTTTATTAATCAAAGTTATTGGCTTTACATGACTTATTTTTATAACCGATATTTCACCCCAGATATAATCCAGATTAAATCCCGCTTATGGTAACGACTTCCAGTTCTTTTGCCATTTCGTCAATTTTCGAATAATCAATTTTCGACACAGTACCATTTACCTTTGATACTTTTTTAACTATGGCCTTTTCAAAGAAATTCATTTTGCCGAACAAAAATTCACCACCTATTATTTTAGAACTGACAGCTTTTTTACGTAATAATTCGGGAAATGCATGTTCAAATTGCACATCAAACTCTGGCTCATTCATACAACATAAATAAAGTGCCAGTCTTTTATTTAAAAGTTCAACCATATTTTTACTGCAGAATTTTCTTACAGAAGACTGAATATTGCCTGCATGAACAGAGCCTCCTATTATTATTGTGTCGAAAATTGTTAAATCTGCATTTTTTAATTTTTTCAGATTAAAAATCTGTGTTTGAGAATTTGTCATTTTTTGCGCGAGCAATTCTGCAACTTTTGCAGTAGTCCCGTGACTTGATGAATAAAAAATTGCTGTTTTCATTTGTATTATTACTTTTTTAAATTTTTGTTGCAAAGAAACACCCCCAAAGAAAACAGGCAGTCTCATAAAAAGGTTAAGGGGTCTCACTTTAACGAAAAAGTGCATTTTAAAGGTCTCACTTTTTACAGGACATTAAATAACACCTTAAATAGTAATGGAATTTATAAAGTTTTGAGCCTTTTCAGTTTCTGAACAACCCGGGTTTTAACTTTATGCCTGATACTCTGTTGCGGCTTATCAGGAATTCAAAATGTCTTTATAATCTATTCACATTGACAAAGCCGAAATCATAAAAAAAACAAAATAATTTCTATTTTTTGTGTTTTTATTTAAACATTATTAGTTTAATCTTGTTTCTGAACTTGAAATAAAAAACGTTTTTATTTCTAAATTAAGATACTTTTTTAGCTATATTTATGATTAAATTTTAAAACTAAAGATTATGTTACCATTAAGCCATTTACACCCGATGTTAGTACATTTTCCGATTGCATTAGTAGTTTTCGGATTTCTTGCCGATTTGGCATCTGTATTTTTTAAAAAGCAAAGTTTTTTACCGAAGACAGGCTTTTTCCTATTGATTATAGGAACTCTTGCCGCGCTGGCAGCAGTTTTAACAGGGGCTCTCTTTACTTCAGAAATGTCCGGAGAGGCAGGACTTGTTCGTGAAACTCACGAAATGTTTGCATGGATTACTCTGGGGCTTCTTGTTGTAACATCTGCACTTCGCATTTTTCTTAAAATCAAAAAGATGGATGAATCAGGTCTTAAATGGTTTGTTTTAGGGCTGTACGGTTTTGCAACACTATCTGTTATGTTAACAGGATTTTATGGTGGAAATCTTGTTTATAATTATATGATGCCTCTTTAATATTAACTTTAAATAATTTATAAAAATGAAAAACACGTTATTAATAGTATTAGTAAGCATGCTTGCATTTACAGCATGTAATCAACCAAAACCGGTTAAAACAATCGAGAACCTTAAAGAAGGGATTATCGGCGAAACCACAGCAAGTGTTAAATACGAGGCTTTTGCCGAGAAAGCTCTTGAGGAAGGTTATGATACCATTGCAAATTTATTTTATGCTGCATCAAAAGCCGAGTCAATTCATGCAGCTAATCACAGAAAGGTTTTGGAAGATCTGGGAGAAAAAATGGATGATTTTAAACCTGAATTTGAGGTAAAAACAACTGCTGAAAATCTTCAGGCTGCAATTGACGGAGAGTCATATGAAGTTTCAACCATGTATGCTAAATTTCTCGAAGATGCCAAGACCGAAAAAGTTGACAAAGCAACCAAATCATTTACCTGGGCTTCGGATACAGAGAAAAAGCATCTGGAATTTTACAAAGAAGCTTTGGCTGCTTTAAATGCAAATGCAGAAAATACTTTACCTTATGAATACGCAGTTTGTCCTGTTTGCGGTAATACTTATGAAAAAGATAATATGGACGCAAAATGTGCATTCTGCCAGACAAGCAGCGATAAATACATAATGATAAAATAAAACGACTTGTTCAATGTTCTCAAAAGAGGGTCACAATTATTTGCGGCTCTCTTTTTTGTAACTATTCCTGAATAATCAGCTTTTTTGGTATTCGCCGGGCGTTAGTCCGGTTGTCTGTTTAAAAACCCTGTTGAATGTTGCTTTTGAATTAAACCCGCAATCGTAAGCAATGCTTATTATTGTATAATTTTTATTTGCAGGATCTTTACATGCTTTTTTAAACTCAGAAACCCGGTAATAATTTATAAAATCAAAAAAATTCTGATGTAACCCGGTATTTAAAATTGTTGAAAGATAATCAGGACTTGTTTCAACTTCTGCCGCAAGTGCTGCAATTGTTAAATCAGGATTCAGAAACGGCTTTTCGTTCTCCATGTAATTAATAAGACGGCTGATAAATTTTTCATCCTCGTTACGTAACGGAGATGAATTAGCTCTTTCAGGAATTTCTTTATCAATATTGAGCTTAATCTCCTTATCTTTAAAAATATTACCCTGCTTTTGTCCGAAAAAACCTTGTATCAATATGAAAACTGATGCAATGGCAAACCCGGTAAGTTGCATAAAATTGTAAGGCAACAAATCAAATGCAAAATCAGCGATATAAATAAGACTTATTGCAGAATAACCTATAAGGCTGCTAAGCAAAAGGATTTTAAGCCACTTTAAGTCAATGTTGTCAATATGAGAAAAATATTTTTTTATGTTTAAATTATGTCTGCGCAGAATTACAAGCCCCCAAACAAAATATGCCTGATTAGAAATTGCTATTATTCCTAAAACAAACGGATAAGCCGGATCATTTTTAAATAAAGCATTGTAATCCATATTAATCTTTTCCTGAGCCGGAAGCATCATCATTGTAATAAAAATTATCAGAAAAGTGATTACAAACGGAACAAAATGCAAAATGTAAACCGGTCTGAATCTGAATTTCTGCGTGGTAAGCGATTTTATGTAAAACCATAAAAACGGTCCGTGCAGCAAAATCGGTGCTGTAGATGTGTTTATAAATCCGGGATAAGGATAATTGTTTTGCCTGTTGTATATTTCAATGGCTGCCAGCAAAATTGTTATGCCGAAAAGCAAAAAAGAAGCTGATAAGAAGTAATCAGAGAGGCTCTTATTCTTTTTGCTGAGAATAAGAACCATTAAAAAAAGAGCCTCGAAAATTCCTGCGACAAGAAAAACATTCATCGGACTTATTGCTTTTCAGGAGTCCATTCTGTTTTATCTGCAAGCTTTGCGTAAATCAGTTCTATTTTTGCCGATTTGGTACCTTTCGGAGCCAGCTCAAGATTCATCATTGTTGTAAAGTCTTTTTTCTCGCCTGAAAGCACCATATTTTTGTCTATTTGCTGAACCGGGAAATAGTCCGGTTCTTCACCAAAGCCTTCAAATGTGTTTCCGTTTTCATCAAGCCAGATAACTTTTGCATAAAATTCATTGAGGTTAGACTCCATGTGATTGGAGATAGTAACAACTATATCCCCGTCTTCATTCACTTCTTTAAATACTATTTCAATTCCGGAACCATCAACGGCTACTTTTTCATTCTCGTTATTCTTTTTATTGCTGTTACAGGAAAACAACATTCCTGTGATTATTAATGCAAATATTCCAAAAGTCAGTTTATTTTTCATGTTTTTATTTATGTTTTAAAGTTCAAAGATACAAATACGCTTTACTTTTTTTATGTAATCAGCATTTTTTTTAAATGCTGCGTTATTTTTATGTAACCATGTAAAATTATATAATAAAGCAGAAGCTGTCTAAAAAGGCATAGAGCCAGACGTTGACTTCGTTCTGTAAATGTTATTCTGAAAGCACTTCCCTGACAGCCTCTGCCAAACAATTTCCCGATACAGATTTCTATCGTGTAAAGAAAAGTCTTGTGATAAATATCCCGTTTCCATCTTCTTTTCCGGCATCACTTTCAACTGCACTTGTCACAAAAGCAAGTTTCCACCCGTCTTTTGACAGCTCCATTATTTTAGCTGTTATTACAGCATCGTTTGAAGCGATGTTCTGAAAATTTATACCGATTGCACTGTAAAAGTTTAAAAGTTTTGTTTCTTCAAATTCATCAACTTTTACATCGTTACGGCTTACTTCATTTTGTTTGCTGGTTTTTCCGTCTGTTCTTTCTGTTGATAAGGCATTTATGTCAACATCAGATTTTGTCTCTATTAAACGGCTTCTGCCAAGTCCCATGGGAACAATTGACTCAACGACGGTTACTACTTTATATTCCTGGGCGACACTAATAAGGCTGAACAAGCAGGCCCCAATTAAAAATAATACAGTCTTTTTCATAAAATAAGATTTAAAATTTACAGATCAGGCATATCAAATATTAAGCCTTAAATTTTAAAAAGTCTGTTAACATACAGCAAAAAAATAACCTCATCTGAAATTATGACAGACGACACAATAGTTTTTGTTTATACTATTTGTACGGAAAAGCAGCCGAAAGTTATTTTTGGGCGGGTTTCTCTTTTTTGTTTTTGCGCTGAAACATTTTTTCTGCCCTTACCTGAAATTTTGAATGGGCGATATACTCATTTTTCAATATCCCGTAAACAGTAAGGTCGGCGTATGTCTTCTCTGCAGTAAGAAGCCCTGCTCTTTCAACACCTTCATTAATAAAACCGGTTTTGCGAAGCACTCCTGTTAATGAAAAATCAGTAGCCGGTGTTTTAACCTCTATCCTGTTAAAGTTTATTTCATTAAAGCCAAATTTTAAAAGTCCGTCCAATAAGTCGGAATAGTTTTGCACTGTTCTGCCTCTTCTGGAAATCCAGATTACCAATTCTGTTTTATTATTTACTTTGTCGGTACTGTACAAACCGGCAATTCCCAAAAACCCTGCTTTGTCAGAAAAAGAAAACAAAAATTCGTGTTGATTTTCAAGACGTGTTAACTCATGCATAAGAAAAACCTTGGCATCGTCAACAGTTTTAATAACAACACTTTTGTCGATCCAATTGCGGAAGAAATTATCTTTGGTTTTTAAAACCGCTGCAATTTCTTTGGCATCTTCAAGGCTTAATTGTTTCAATTCAAGTTCATGGTTAAGTTCCAGGTTAATTTTTGCCATAGCATTTACAATTTAGATTTAAACTCGTTATTAAATTTTTGCCAGTCCCCACCTGTCTTAAAAAGATCCTGCCCGATAAAATCAAGATACCTTTCCAAAACTGACGGTGGAAAATATCCTCTGAGTGCAAATATAAGACTAAAATCTTTATCAAAAAATACCGTTGATGGTAATCTAATGTCAGGTTGTAGAAGAGAAATAACCAATTGATGTGGATAATTTGGCGATATTTGCTCGTTTATAAATATATTCTGATTGATTTCTAATGTATCTTTAGTATCATAATTTATTTTAACAGCATAAAAATTGTTATTAACAAATTCTGAAATAACAGGATGTCGAAATGACGAGCCAAGCATAATTTTACTTCCGTTATTAAAATCTGAATTTACGAAAAGCATAAGCTTTTTAGGCTTTTCCTGCATTAATTTCATAGCTTCATCGAACGGAATCCAATTAATATTTCCATCTGTTTTTGACGTCGAATCGGGCATAAAAGTGTTAATAAAATCCTGACGAAAATCTGCAAAGTCACAATTTTTATTTATTCTCTCTGTAAAATAAATAAGCAGCGGTTCAAGTGTGTTAACATCCATAAATCCGGGAACAGGATTGATATTGCCCTCAAAATCAATATATACAATCGTCGGGTAAGACATCCTGCCGTTTAAAAGCAACTGTGCCAACTGATGAGATGATCTTTTCCCAGTATTGAGATTAACATAGGTTTTACCCTGATACTCCATAGTATCAGTTCTTTCAGCATCGAACCTTACCGGATAAAAATATGTGTTTATGTAATTTGCAATATCCGGGTTGTGAAAAGTTTCAATATCCATTTTTTTACACCATCCGCACCATTCTGTGTACATGTCAATAAAAATTGTCCTCGGGTTTTCTTTTTGCTTTGCAATAGCTTCTTCAAAGCTCATCCAGTTTATTAAATCTTTTTGTTTTTCAGGAGTTTGTGCATTTATAAATAAGGTTCCGGCAACCATTAACAGTAATAAAAAGGACTTTTTCATTTTTTTAAGTTTATTTTAATACAATATTTTGTCGTTTTTGTTTAATTTTTCTAATTTTAAGGTTTTAAAAAATTAATGTAAAAATAATAAGTTATGAGCGAAATTAAAAATTTAAATCCTCAAAGAGTCTGGAAACATTTTTATTCATTGACTCAAATACCACGTCCTTCCAAAAAAGAAGCCAAAGTTATTGAATTTATGAAGAATTTTGGAGAAGGTCTCGGACTGGAAACAATAGTTGACGGAGCAGGAAACGTAATTATAAGCAAACCTGCAACTCCGGGAATGGAAAACAGAAAGGGGATTGTCTTTCAGGGACACCTTGATATGGTACCACAGAAAAATTCAGATAAAGTTCACGATTGGGAAAAAGATCCTATCGAAGCTTACGTTGACGGAGACTGGGTAACTGCAAACGGGACAACATTAGGAGCAGACAATGGTATGGGATGCGCTGCTGCCATGGCAGTACTTGAAGCCAAAGATCTGGTTCACGGTCCGGTAGAAGCTCTTTTTACAATTGATGAAGAAACAGGTATGACAGGTGCAGAAGAACTGAAACCCGGAATGCTTAAAGGCGACATTCTGATGAATCTTGATTCTGAGGATGAAGGTGAACTTTATGTTGGTTGTGCAGGTGGTGTGGATGTTAATGTTTCGATGAAATATGATATGGTTGCCGCACCTGCAGGTTTTACAGCTTTTAATCTTTCGGTTACAGGCCTTAAAGGTGGTCACAGCGGAATGGACATTAACATAGGTCGTTCTAATTCCAACAAATTACTGTTCCGCTTCCTTAATAACTGCCTTTATCATTTTGATATTAAGTTGGAAGAAGTTAAAGGAGGAAGCCTCAGAAATGCAATTCCACGTGAATCTTTTGCCGTAGTTTTGGTACCGGAGAAAGAAGCCGCTGCATTTGAAGCAGATGTTAAAAAGTTTGAATCAATATTCACATCTGAATTCTCAGGAACAGAACCTGAAATGAAAATGAGAGCTGAGAAAACAGCAGCTCCTGCCAAAGTTATTGACCAGGAAGCTATGCTTAAAATTATTAAAGCAACTTTTGCCTGCCCTCACGGTGTAGAAAGAATGAGTGATGCAATGCCCGGGTTGGTAGAAACAAGTAATAATCTCGCTATTGTAAAATGTATTGACGGAGAATATACTGTTAATTGTCTGGTACGTAGCTCTGTAGATTCTGCAAAAGAAGGTGCAATGTACAAAATCGGGACTATATTTGACTTAATCGGAGCGAATGTTTCTTTCGACGGAGCATATCCCGGCTGGAAACCAAATATGGAATCACCTATTTTGAAAACCATGATTAAGACATATGAAGATCTTTATGGAAAGACACCCGAAATTAAAGCAATTCATGCAGGTCTTGAATGTGGATTATTAGGTTCTGTTTATCCTAACTGGGATATGATTTCTTTCGGGCCTACAATCAGATATCCGCATTCTCCGGACGAAAAAGTTAATATTGCATCAGTTGAAAAATTCTGGAACTATATTGTTGAAACATTGAAAAATGTTCCTGTAAAATAACAAATATTCTGTATAAAGTAATTGCAGTAGCGGAACGCAGGTTATTACCGGGATTTCGCTACTGTTTTTTTATAGCTGTTATTATTCTGTTTTCACTAACGGCATTATTACTGTAACTGTCTATACTAATTTATTCCATTGTTCATTTGCCTGTTGATAAAACAACATGTTTATATGAGGCACAGAATTTGTTTTTAAGCAATTTTTTATAATTTTGTCATTCTTATAATCAGCATAAAAATGAAGAAAGTATTAAATGTTTTGTTATTGATTGTTTTGCCGGTAATTTACCTGACAGCACAGAATGAGGTTGCAATTTCCGGTGAGAAGGTTGTTATTGACGGGCAAAAATATTATATGCATACCGTTGAGCAGGGACAAACATTGTTTTCTGTTTGTAAAGCATATAAAGTCAGCGAAGAAGAGATTGTTTCGATAAATCCTGAAATAAAAAATAAAACTCTTAAGTTAGGACAGGTTATTAAAATTCCGGTTATTGATGAACTAAGCCCTGATGGTAAATATATTATTTATTCTGTAAAGCCCGGTGACACGTTGTATTCTTTATGCCGTAAATATGGAATTACAGAGGATGAGTTTTATGCATTAAATACAGGAATCAAAAAAAACAAAGCATTGAAAATAGGCCAGGAGATAAAATTTCCTGTTAAAGTAATAGATGATAAAATTACGGAAGCTGAAAAAGATACTACAAAATATTATTATCATCTGGTAGAAAAGGGTGAAACTGTTTATGGCCTTACAAGGAAATACAATGTTTCCAAAGAAGAAATTATGGCTGTAAATCCTGATTTTGACGGAAGCAAATTATTGGTTGGAGAAGTTCTGATAATCCCTAAAAAGACGAATATCGTAAATGATGATCAACATATATTTATTGATAGCCTGGCAAACGTAAATTATAAAGATGAAGATTCTGTAAAAGTTAATAACACCGGAGATAAAAATGCTTGTGATAAAGAATCATGGTTTACACACGGGAAGAATTTCGAAATTGTTCTGTTATTGCCTTTTGAAACCGGGGCCAATATGCGTAACTTATATAATCAGGCTACTTCCAACCGTGACCAGAGACTGTATCTGATTACAGAAAAAATGATTTCGTTTTATTCCGGATGTCTTATGGCATTTGAAAAATTTAAAACATTTGATGTTAAAATAAACGTGAAAGTTTATGATATTGGTAAAGATAATACGGCAATAGCCTCTTTAATTGAAAACGGTAAGTTAGGAAATGCTGATATTATAATTGGCCCGGCATTCCGGTCTCAAATAGATTATCTCAATACAAATATTAAAAACGAAAAAGCTGTAGTTTTGCTTCCTTTTGTTGATGATAACGAGATACTGGAGAAATATTCGCGCAATATCACTTTAAAGCCATCAACAGATATGGTAATCGATGCAGTTGCCGGATTTGCAGCTCTTAATCCTTCAGGCAATTATCTTATTATTCAGGGAACTACTGCCGATCAGATAAAAATTGCTTCCAAATACCACGACGCTCTTGTTGCAAAACTCGGTTCAGAGGATAACGTCAGCATTATACGCTTTGGGGGGAAAGATCTTTCAGGGGTTAAAAATATGGTTAAGAAAGACCGGGAAAATTATTTTGTTCTCCCGTTCAATACAGAAACTTCTGTCACAAATATTTTTCTTGATTTATTCCCGCTAAAAGATTACGAGATTACTCTGATTGCAGACCCGGTAGTTCTTGATTACGAGACCATTGATCCAAGTTATTATTCCAAAGTAAAATTCTCTTATTACACAGGGGTTAACGTAAATTATTCCGATGAAGAAACAAAGAAACTGGTTTCAGATTACCGTGATGCTTTTCTTTGCGAACCTGACGAATATTCTTTCATGGCTTATGATGCTGTTTCTTATTTTGTTTTAAAATTGTTACGCCACGGGAATAATTTTACACAATGTGTTGAAACTGAAAATTTTAATGACGGAGTTTCCGGACATCAGGAATATTCTGCAAAACCTAACTTTGCAAATGATTCATATTCTGACAGATTTGTTTATATTTTCACACTGCAGGAAGACTTCTCTTTTAAACAGGTTTTCCCGGGGACTGAAGGAGAAAAATAATTCATAAAATTTGAAAGCCCTATAAGGCAACCAAAATAAAAAA
>QKHS01000101.1 GCA_003249955.1 Bacteroidales bacterium
TAAGATCAAGATCGGCATCTGAGGGAATTACTTCTCCGGATGGGTGGTTATGTACTATAATTACTTTAACGGCTCCTTTTAAAATCGACATCCTGAAAACGTTCATTGGTTCCACGGTTGTGCTTTTTACTCCGCCTATGCTTACCAATTCAACAAAAAGCATTTTGTTGGCAACGTTTAAGCCGACTAACCAGAAATGTTCTTTTTCCCTGTCCAGTTTGTTCTCACGTAATAATACTCTTTGCATTATCCCGAAAACATCGTCTGAGTTTGCAATTTTTATAAGGTCTTTGCCTGTAACTTTTATACCCATGGTCTTATTTTCTTGTCTGTTACAAAGCTAAATATTTTTTTTTACAAATAAATAAAAATTGTGGATAAGAAAAACAACGAGGTATGGCTTGATAAAATCTAAGAGTTCTCGCGTCAGTTTTCAACGAAGGGGCGGGCTAGTCAATTGGTACCAGTATTTATTTTCTCTCTGTTTTTTATTGTATAATTACAAATCATGTTATTCCTGAATTATATTATCTATCAATCAAAATGCTGTTCAATATCTATCAACAATGAATCAAACGGTGGCTGTGGCACATTTATCAGGTAAAATCCAGTCCTGTCACTTATAATACTATCGATTAAAATCCTCGAAATACTATCATATTCCATTGAAAAAATTAAATCCATCCAACCGTCATTGAAACAAACTAAAAGTCCGTAATTCTCCTGATAAAAAAAACTTGATTCTTCATCAATAGTGTTTTCTTCGTCGTATGAATATTTTAAGACTGTGAAATCCTTATTGTTTATTTTAAAAGTCTTTGTTGATACTAGCGGGCAATTTAACCCCCCTAAATAAATTGAAGAATCATTGTAATTCGATTTAAAAAATGAATATCCAATCGTGTCTGATCCTTGTTTATAAAAAAATCTTACTGTGTCCTTTCTAACGGATTTGACTAAATATAACGTATCAGTTTCCCAGATACTATCATGTATGTACGAGTTTAAAAGTACAAGTTTGTCTACATTCTCAGACTGTTTTTGTTTACAGCTTATGAATACCTGAAAAACTATCAATCCGATTATGATGTGCAGTATCCTCATATTATTTCGTCTAACGTCAAATTTACATATCGGTAACCAGTTAGTCACAATTTTAAATTTTTCCTTTGAAAGTTCAAATTTAGCGATTTGTTTTTGAATTAGTTTCACTAATCCCAACTTTCTTTTTTTTGTCAGGATACAGATACTCTTTTGGGTTGTAATAGATTTTTACACGCATTTTAAAAAGTAACAGTTCAAAAATAGTTCTGGCATTGAGACAATCAGATTTTACGACATTCGTTAGCTGAATTTGTAAATATTTTTTGGTATGGGTGAGTTTTCACTTTAGATTTCGAGTGTTTTTAGAGAATTATTTATAAAACGATGCCCTAAATGCTTCAAATTCTTTGCAAAATTCGTCTGTTATGTAAATAATTTAGCCATGCTGAGCACTTCGTGGTTCAGTAATTTTACTGCTATCTATTTGTGAAATTTTTATTTATTAATTCTTTGTCAATCAACAAGTTAAAAATAACCCAATATTCAAATTTTTGTAAATATTTTTTACTTTTACACATCGAACTCCCGTTAATTATCATAATTCCCCGCAACAACCAAGAACATAATAAAAAAACAGAATACTAACAACAGAACCTGTAATATCTTCTAAAACAAATAAATTAAAACCGGCAAATATAAAACCAATAAGTCCAATAAATATAGATATTATATTTTTAGTTCTTTCTACCTCTTCTAATTCTTCCATTTCTTTTCTGTATGTTTCTACCTTCTCTTTTCTATAATTGATATTAGTTTTAGTTTATTAATGCCCCCTCTCCTCTCTATTTCAAATTTTATCATATTGAATTTTTCATCATTTTGATTATCAATATTATAATATTGGCAAAAAAAATACTTTTTTATTCCAAAAAAAGTTTATTGTCTGGCGATCAGCGGATTACATTTTTTTTGAAGAAATTACCGAAAAAATACCGTTTCTACTTTTTTGATATTATACTATTGCAAAAGGTTTTTGTTGCAACAAATCCAATTTGCCCGAAAGGTATCGGCCATACCCGGGCTATTGTTAAATTATAAAACCTTTTGAAATGAATGTAATAACAATTGAATCGGAAGCTTTCAGACAGATTATTGATAAGCTACAGGGACTTGAAGAAAAGTTTATAAAAATGAAAATGGATGCCGAGACTCCTCTTAGTGAACGATGGCTCGACAATCAGGATGTAATGCTGCTTTTAAAAATAAGTAAAAGAACTCTTCAGAGTTACCGTGACGAAAGAAAAGTACCTTTTTCACAGGTCGGTAATAAAATCTATTACAAGGCATCAGACATTGAGAAGTTTCTCAAAAAGAATTATCAGAAAATCAATAACTTTTAAGGAGGCAGAGATATGACAGAGATAAGCATATTTGAAAACTTCAATAAAGTGATTGCCAATAAATCAGTTTATACAATTCTGGAGATTATACGCAGCAGTAAACTTAAAGCCCAGGTTGAAAACCTGAGAGCTTTACTCATTGAGGATAAAGAAAAGGAATACACGGCAAGAAAAAAATCCTTGCCTGCCTTTACTCCTTCCGGACGTTTTAAAGGCGGACGAAAACCGGAGTTTCTGCAGGAATACTCAAGGATTATCATACTGGACATTGATAAAATCGGGAACATAGACGGCATAAGAGCCAAAGCAGAAAACAGCATTTACACTATGGCCTGTTTTAAAAGTCCGGGCGGAAACGGGATAAAGATTCTTGTACGTACAGACAACAGTGTTACTAAACACAAAGAAGCATTTCTGAAAGTCCAGGCATATTATGAAAAACTGCTTGGCGTGAAAACAGATCCTTCGGGCAAAGACGTGACACGGCTTTGTTTCATGTCTTATGACCCGGATTTGTATTACAATAATAATTCTGCAACATTTAAAATTATGATTGAAAAGAACATTAAAAATGATGTTGACAGGCTGGTTGAGCAATTGGATTCAAGACAGCTTGATATAACAGTAAATTATGAAGACTGGCTTAAAACAGGCTTTGCCCTTGAAAGTGAATTCGGCGAATCAGGAAGAACATATTTCCACGAAATAAGCAAATATAACCATGATTACAGTCCTGAAAACTGCAATGAGCAATACAATAAGTGCCTGAAAAATAATAACAACGGAATAACCATAAAAACGCTTTTCCATATTGCAAAGCGGTATGGGGTTATTGTACGGTCATCAAACCGGGTTACAGATGCAAAAACTACAAAACAGTCTGTATCCGGCTCTTATTCAGAAAGAGAAAAAGTGACATCAAACAAATTCGTTATTACTGAAGAATATCTCAGCAGAAATTTTGATCTTCGGTATAACGTGATAAGCAATAAGTTTGAGTACCGTAAAAAAGGGTATAATGAATGGGAAGAGATGAACGAAAATAACATGTTCATCCAGTTGCAAAAGGACAATATCAACATCAGCCTGAATCATCTTGTAGCTTTATTGAGGTCTGACTTTGTAAAGAAATACAACGTATTCAGGGAATATTTCGAGAGCCTGCCGGAATGGGACGGAATAAACGATTATATTCTTAAATTATCGTCCTACCTGATTACATATGATCGTGAAAGGCTTGACAGGCATTTCAAGAAATGGCTGGTAAGGGCTGTAAAGAATGCAATAGATGAGCATTACTTTAACAAACAGGCTTTTGTTTTGGTAAGCATGAAGCAGAACAGTGGCAAGTCCACTTTCTGCCGTTTTCTTTGTCCGCCGGAGCTTAAAGATTATATTGCTGAGAGTATTGCTACTGATAAGGACAGCCTGATAGCAATTACCGAAAACTTTCTTATAAATCTTGATGAGCTTTCTCAGGCTGACAAGGCTGAGATTAATGCTTTTAAGTCTTTGTTCTCCAAAGATAAAGTAAAAGCCAGGCTTACTTATGACAAGAGGCCAACCATTCATTCACGCAGAGCCAGTTTTATCGGGTCCACCGACAGGTGGGAATTTTAACCGATGAAAACGGCTCAGTGCGTTGGCTTTGTTTTGAAATTGACAGCATCAACTGGAATTACACAAGCGAAGTTGATATTGATAAAGTCTGGTCCCAGGCATATCATCTTCTTACTAAAGTCATGTTTGAATTTGAGCTTACGCCGGATGAAATCAAAGAAAATGACCGGGTAAACAAAAAGTATCAGGTTTCAACGCCAGAACGTGACTTGCTGATGAAATACTTTATGCCTGCAAATGAACAGACCGGCGAATTTATGACTGCCACAGAAATATTAGAATTCATTTCGGAAAGAACCACAATAACTTTAAGTCCTGTAAAAATAGGCAAAGAATTGAGGTTTCTGGGCTTTGAAAGGAAATCGAAACGTGTCGGTAATAACATGCCAGTATATGGCTATTTTGTTGAAATGTTTGCTTCATAGTTAACATTGATAAGATTTTAAAAGCCTGCTGCAAATATATTTGTGGCAGGCTTTTTTTATAGAGACAGGCGACAGCAACAGAAGGAGAGGCTCTTCAGACAAATCCAGATTCCGTTTTAAAAACATTTAAGCTGAGAAGCAAGTGTTTATGTATCATTGTCTTTTTTCTGATTTATAGATTGTATCAAAAAATCATATATAACCTCAAGTATTATTCAGGTTTTTCTGTTTCTGAACAAGCTGATTTTTTACTGTTTTCAGGTAAAATTATATGCCGGTTTAAGCAAAAAAAAAGGAGCCTCCATCGGCATAAATTATTAATATATTTATCGGCTAAAAGGCTTGCTACAACAGGGCTACAACTATAATATCCTTACAGAAAAATTCAAATAAAAAAAAAAAAAAATAAAAAAAATTTCAAAAAATGCCAAAATCACCTACTACATCACTACAAACCTCTATAAGCATTGAAAATAAAGGCTTACAGCATAGTAAGAATATTTTTTTTATGTACTACAGATTACAACTAGAAAAAAAAAGAGTAAAATAGTAAGCTGAGTAAGTCAGTTTTTTGATCTACAACACAATTTATAAAACTGAATATCAGTATATTAAGAGGCTCTGTGTAAGGTAGTATGCGGTTTTTCAAAAAAAAGTTTTTACAAGAAAAAAGAAAAAACACTTTTTAAAGAAATATTTACATACTCAAACCACTGGACTACAAACAGTTATAACCTTCACCATCCAATTATTGAAGTATTTTTATGAATTTTTTGTAAAAAAGAGAGATGCAAACTTTTGTAAAAATTAATTTAAAATCTGTAAACGTTTTTAGCCTCCCGAATTTAAAGCCCCGGAACGTGTAAACGGCGGACCTGCTTACCTGCTGCATATTCGGTTATATGCTGTTTTTTATACGTTTTTACAATATGATTCTAAAAGAAGACAAACGAACCCGTTTTTTTGTATTAAATCTTTATTTTGTTTTGAAATAGCCTGTAACGGTAAATTGTATGAGTAGTGGCAGATTGCGTGGTACTTTCCTGTCAAGCCGCTACGAAGTTTGGGCGGGCTACAAACCTTGATATTTAGCACAACACCTGCCATTACTTATACAAAATGTTAGCCGTTCGTTCTTTTATTTTCTTCTTATAATAAAATTGGTTTGTATCCTTATAAATTTTATTGATTATAGAACAGCAAGAGAAATCTAATTTTGCTTTTTTCATTAAAGTATCCATGAATTTTTTTCGATAAAATCCTGTTTTATTGTTTTACACATCAAGTGAGAGGAATGGATAGATTGTTGTAAGATTTCCATAATTGGTAGATTCCTAAATGTACAAATTGCTACACTAGCGGCAAAAGCATCACCTGCTCCAATTGTATCTGTGGGATTTTCTAACTTATTAAAATGAAATGTATTTATACAATTATTTTTCAGATATGTAATTGAAGATATTGAAGTAATAAAAATAAGATTGTTTCTATTACCTATCATTTTTAAGAATTCTTCAACATTTTTGCCAATCCTACTTGCTAATATTTTAGCTTCATTCTCATTCATTGTAATGATGTCGAAGCCAGATATATATTCAATAATATTATTTGTTGGAATTGATAGAATTGAGTCACTCATATCAAGAACAAAAAGGGCTTTTTTGTTTGTAGAACGTAGTTGCAAAATAAAAGGTAGTACATCGTAGTTCAAGTACCCAATTATTAGAATATCAAATTCTGGCTGTTCTCTTTTGAAACACTTTATTATCTGTTCTGTTGTGATATTATCCAAAGTAGCTGTAAACGTAATTGGCTCACCGTTTTTAAAAGTTGAAGTGTATTCTTGTGTTTCATTTGAAATATAGCCTTTGAATGCTATTTTATTCGTATTTAAAATAGAATATAGCCATTTGCCATTATTATCATTACCGATTGAAGCAATAATTGAAGATTGACAGCCAAGAGCCTTCCCAGTAATAGCCAACAGCCAACCTGAACCGCCAATAGTATTATAAACTTTAAACCCTGTTTGAGCTGATAATACTTGTTTTTTCTCTACGCCTAACCCACCTATTACTAGTAGTTCAATATTTTCTTTCATCAAATATTTTAATAAAGGAAGTGAAAATATGTGCTTGTAACTTCTGTTCTTCTAGTTTATTTAATTCCATAGTAAACCATTCACATGGTGATTTTAATAATCCATTTAATATCTGAGAATTTTGAATTGTTTCTTTACTAAAAGGGATGTGATTAAAGCTTAAATCTTCTGAATAGTAAATGTGAGAATGTTTAACTTTATCTATTAGTTCAATAAGTTTTGGAATATAATTATTATCATATTGATTAACTACATTGGCATGACCAGTGTCTAAGCATAAATATACATTGTTAATCGTTAGTAGCTCATATAGATTGTTAACATCAGTTGTTATTCCTTTTAACAAATTTTCAATGCAGAGAGTGATTCCAAGTCGCTTTGCAAAATTAGCGGTTATTTTCAAGCTATCTATACAATCCTTCAACTCACATTCTTCATAATAGCCAACATGAATGACAGCATATTTCCCATTTAATGATTTTATAAATTCCAAATATCTTTTCATTACTAATACTGAAAAATTACGGACATCTATTCGAGCATGACCAATATCAAAGAAAGAATAAGGTAAGTGATAACGAATTTCTAAATTATTAGCCTCAATACTAGTAATAATCTTTTTTTTTCTTTCTAAACTTAATGTTGGAGGTATATTGTTTAAATCCCACTCAATCGCTTTATAATAATTGTCTTTAGCAATAGAAATTACTTCGTCAATATATTTAGCACTCAGAGAAGAGTAGGCAATTACCATTTTTATATTTTTTTTGCAAAAAGTTTAGCTTTCCCGTGAAAATGTATAGGACCGTGGGCATTGTCTTCTTTTATGTACTCCGAATAATGCAAAATTTCAAAATCAGAAAAATGATTCTTTAATTCATTCTTTTTAAAATAGTGTTTAATAAATGCAGAACATTCGCTAGCATTTTCACTTTCATTTTTAAAACCAGGGTCGTCTTCGGTAAATACCATAATGTAAACATAACCACCTACATTTAATATCTGTTTTATTGACTTAATAGCTTCTATCATATAACTATATTCCATGTGTTCCAGTGAAGTCAGCGAAACTAAAAAACCAATATTTTGTAATCTGTCAAGACATTCTATGAAATCAGTGTTCAGAACTTTAATACCAAGACCGTTTCGGTCGCTATATTCTTTTATTTTATTCGCACCAACCGTGCTGGGTTCGATGGCAATGACATCAAAACCTAATTTTGACAAATAAATAGAATTACGCCCTTCACCAGCACCTAAGTCCACAGCTCGGCAGGCAGATACTGAATATTTCTCAATAAACTCTGCCATGCCACCTGAATGTTTGGGGCTAAAATAGTGCTCTTGCTTAGAATAAAAATTATTGAAATCCATCATTTAGATTCTTCATATAAACGCAACCATTCTTTTGCATAATACATAGCTGGATTAGAAGCATCTTGTGTATTTATAAATTTCTTTAGCAAAAGATATACATCATCTTCAAGTATACCTCCAATGACTTCAGGAATTCTTTCATTTACTCCTTCCAGTTTCGGGACGTAACATGCTCCGCCATCAGGAAAAGCTGGCATTCCATAAACGATTTTATCTACACCGCACTCTATAGCTGCACCAATACACATAATACAGGGCTCAACGGTAGTATATAAAACTAGAGGACGCTCGCAAGTAAAGAATACATTTTTAGGCGTATTCATTAATACAAGTTGCTCTCCATGAGCAACCAAAGAATTCTTTCTAACATTTGAAGTAACTCCACGTCCAATTTCTTTTTCTCCAGCTACCAAAATTGTTGCTATTGGTAACTCGTGAAATTCAAAAATTCCTTGTTCAGCAAATTTCAATGCTTCTTTCATCCAAAATAAATCTTTATTCATAACTTTATTTTTAATCATTTTTTCTTCTATTATATAATTCTACAAAAAAACTGACAATTTGAGCAAATCCAAGAAATAAGGCAGGGAAAAAGATATAACCCCAAATACCAGTTATAGGTTTATCTTTGTTTTCAGGTAAAGATATATAGTAAGCAACACCAACACAAACACCTATCGCAAGAATAAGGGACAAGACAACAGAGATTAGCAAAATTATGCGAAGTCTTTTAGTCTCTTTAGTCAAAGCAATTTCCTTTAAATCAATTATTACTTTTTGTTTATCAAACTTAATCTGTAAATCCTCACAATATGCATAATTTAATTTCTTTTGTTCTTCTAATTCCATGATTTTATAATTGTGAAAGGCTTTATCTAAAACTAAAAGTGCTTCAGAGGTTGTCCATGTTTTTATTTTATACGCGTTTGAAAAATTCAAAAGCCAAAAACCATTTATACTGTCTTGCTTTTCTATATAAGTTTGAATAATTATTCGCAGTGTATTAATGTCAGAACGCATATTTAATAAAGCCATTCCCAAATCAAAAGGTGTGTTATTAGTATAGGTAAGACCTTGTTCTTTTACAGTATTAGTATCAACAATTACTTTTGTAGTTGTAAATGGGGTATTACATTTCGTAATGATTTTTATTATTCCCTCTTTTGTAGAATTATCAAATATTTCAAATTCAAAATACTCAGAAACATTTATCAACCTACAAAAAGTAGAAGTTACATTTGATAAATCTTCAAATTCATTTTTGGATAAGATGTTTAAATAATGTTTAACAAACCATTCAGCTTGAATTCTAAAAAAATTACCAGCCTTGCGTCTTATACTTTCGTCTCTTTGAGAATTTTCTGGGTAATTTCGAGGATTAGATAAACCCATACTTGCATAGTATGAGTCAAAAATAAATTCAATCCGACTTCTTTCATCAATATTAGGGTCACAAGATTTAATCTTTTTTGTACCCCAAAACGCATAACTTGTTTTGTCAATACAACAAGAGCGCAACCAATCTTCACCCGATTTAATAGCTTTTATTATCTTAGCTTTCACTTCTTCTTTTAGAAAGCCATCTGCAATAGATAATTTTAAAACATATATACAATGGCCTGTAGAAATTGTTGAAGATTCGTCCTTTTTCTCTCTTGATTGGGACAATATTGACCATGAACCATCAGTTCTCTGCTGAGTGAGAATATATTCTAATAATAATTGGACTTGGCTAAAAGAGACTATTGATAAAGTTCTTGTTGTTAAAAAAAATTCTAATGCCTCTGCAGTAACCCAAATTCCACTTCGTGTACTTCCTTCATCTTCGAATTTAATCCCATTATCAGAATTGACTGATTGTAAAAGGTACTTTGCCCCCTTAACAATTGAAGCTTCAATCTGATGAATATCTAACGGTATTTTTTCCATATGTTAGGTTTGTTGTTGCAATTTAAGAATCTTTATTGTTATAAATTCATTACTGGTTTCGTATTTTTTTAGAATGACGGCTAACGATTGTGTAACCACCACAATGGTGGTTATTTTTTCAATTAGTTATACCTTTTATTCTATTATTTTCAACAATCTGATATTCATTACAAATTCAATTCTTAACGGTTTTTCATTAAATATTTTACTATTTTTCATATTAATTATTCTTTTTTAACATCATCATTAATATTTTGTAAATATATGTAAAAAAAATTAATCATACATATATGAAAAAAAAAAATTAGGGGTAGAAATGTACAATTTTAAAAATCTAAACTGTCCAACGGGCTTTTAATCTGATCAAATCCTTTCGTGGTAATGTGTGTGTACACCTCGGTTGTTTTACTGCTCGCGTGCCCTAACATACTTTGAATATACCTAAGGTCAACTCCGTTTTCTAATGAGTGAGTAGCAAAGCTATGACGTAAAGTACAAATATCCACACAAATTCCACTAATGTGTAACGCTTAGATTTTTTGGATATTAAAATTATCAAAAAAAACAATTTAAATTATTAAGTTTGTAACTAAAATAAATTATCAGTTTTGATTTTAATATAATTACAAACCTATTAAAAAAGTGTAATTATGAGAGAGAAAGTTAAAAATCTAGTTTTAAAAATATATGATATGCCTTATACTCAGGCAGCATTTAATATTATTGACGAGAGTGTTGATTTAATTGACAAATATGTTGAGTCGCAACATTTTCTAAATCGTAAAAAGTATAAAGCAGAATTAAAAGTAATTAGTGAATTAGCAGAAAATCTTTCGCGTTTCAAGAGTGATTCTGACAGGCATTTACAATTAACCATCCAAAGAAAGATTTCCAATTTAGCGAGAGAAATCATTGAAGAAACAAAAAAAATATTCATTGTCCATGGTCGGAATTTGAATATGCGGGATAAGGTTACCTCTTTAATTGGTCGCCTCAAATTAGATTACGTGATTCTTGAATCAGAGCATAATGGAGGAACAACTATTATTGAGAAGTTTTTGAAATATTCCAATGAATGTGAATATGCAATAATACTCTTTTCAGCGGATGATATTGGTAAACTTATTGATTCTAATGAAGATGAAAAATTCAGACCACGTCAAAATGTAATTCTGGAATTAGGATATTTCCTTGGTACTGTGGGTAGAAAAAACATCATTATATTGCATGAAATTGGAAAGCAAATTGAAAAGCCAAGTGATTTTGATGGAATAGTTTATGAACCATTTGATGATTACGGGGCATGGAAAAATAAGCTAATTAAAGAAATGAAAAAAGCAAAAATTTACATAGACAAAGATCTTGAGGAAAGAATTTAACGTCTCACATGGTAATTGAATACATAATGCAAGATTCAAAAATGAAGTGTAAAAATGTATTTGTAGTAAATAATATGCATTCAATGACTCGTCAAATAAATTTATAGCAGAAATAAAAGTAAATAAATAATATGGCAATGCAACAGACAATAAAAATGGGGAATGATGAATTCATTCTGCATATTCGCAAAAACAATAGTCTCTGCAAAACAGACAACAAAGTTTTAGGTCAAAAAATTTGGAAATGGATTTTAGCTAAAGATTCAAATGCAAAAGAAATTAAAAATGATGTTCCTTGTCTTTGGGGTACTAACACACCAAATACGAATCCTGAAATATTACCCAAAACGGCTACCCAGTTTGAATTTCAAAGAAGTTTATTACCCCAACTTTATAGTTTCTTAGAAACACTTTAAATCGGGGAACTATGCAAACAGTAATCATTATTAAGATAAACGTTTTGCAGAAACTAAATTATTGCTCGAAATAGAGTTATTACAATAAATGTTCAGCGATTATAGATTTAATATCAATCCCATCTAACAGTTTTATTGACATTATGTGGCTTATTAGGATCATAGTCTAATATTTATTTAAAGCGATTAAAAAGAGAAATGATGGTTTTTATTGAGTTCACCACTTCACCCCCTCCAGATAGTCACCACCCACGCCATACAGCCTGAAAATCTCCCGTTTCAACCGTACTAAATTCACCACATCCTCCATATTATATTTCAGCACATGTTGCTTCTTGTATGGGTTATTCCAGTCCTCGGTAAGTTTGAAGATATTGGTTTTATACTGACGTTCAGAACGTTTTATCTCAAACATTTCCTCAAAGTAAGCAAGCTTATAAGAGTCCATGCCTAGCATAATGTCCCTGAAAACCTTCAACAAATTTACACAGCGGAAATTATTGCGGATATTCAGCCCCGTTGATTTTTCCAGCATCCCGATATCAGGACCGTAAAAGTAAATATACCCATCCACAGGCTGAAGCATCCGGATAATATTGTCAATATTCAGAGATTCATCATAAAGCTGTCCGTAATTAGTAACAGAATAAGCATAACCCACCAGAAAAAGTTCCTGGCTGAAAAACCACTCCAGATCAATGTATAAATCAGTCATTTTTGTTTTTAGAATAAATATAGCTTGTAAATAAAGTCATATTTTGATTTAAGACTCTTTTGCACCCGCTGGTATCACTTTGCATTTTGATTTTTTGGGGAAAGCATCGTATATTTGTTTGTATGGAAAACAAGCCAACATATACCCTTCAGGAACTAGCGGATTACTACGAAACTACACCCCGCACTATTTACAATTGGCTTGCCCCCATCCGCAAACAACTTCTGGAAATGAGCCCTGGAAAACAAAGATTAAGGATTTTGCTACCAAAACAAGTTAAGTTGATAAAAGAGTTTTTGGGGTAATCTGCTTTAACTACAATAATTTTATATCTTGATTAATTTTTTCGAATTTTGTTTGGTAGATAAAAGTTTGTAGATTTGAGAAATTGAGAGAAGTATTTATAAATAAATTGTGTACCATATAATGACAACCAATGATTAGAGAAACAGACATAGAAATTATTGTAAACAGGAAATCTGATATTGAGGTAATAAAAAAAGTTATTATTAGTAATAACATTCAATCTCCTGTTTTTATTATTGAATATGAAAGTTACTACAGTATTCAAATATCTAGTGATTATGAAGAATGGGAATTAGACTCGGCAATCCGAAAGGAATTCCCGGAATATGAACTTACAGAAAATCCCGATAAAGGGAGAAAAGAAATTAGATTACAGATATCAAGGATACAATCTCCATTTGCAACAGACAATTGGGGTAGACCAATTGAAGACCCAACTAACAAAACGCAATATTTAATAAAAAAATCTGCAACTAAAGCAGAAAGCTTTGTTCCTGAAGTTAAAGTATTATTTGAGAATAAGGAACTTTCATATTTTGTAAATATCATTGATGGAATTAATAAAAGTACTGATGAAAAGGGATTTTTACTAGGTAAAGAGTTCAAAACAAAATATACAGGAGGCGAAGTAGATTTTCTAAAAAGCAGATTATACAAATCCAGAGAAGACGCTTTTTATGCCGGCAATAATATCTTAAAAGATCAAGCAAATATAGATTTCAAAAAATATATTGAGAATAAAAAGAAAGAGATTAGAGATCAACAAAGATTACCAAGAAAAATAATCAGAGATTTTATCAAATCCTGTAATGCGCTTGACATAAAAGGAATTAGTAAGAATCTCAGTGATAATATTATTTTTGAAAAATCAATAAATTGGCAAGGAAAAATTGTTTTTGAAGGCATTGATGCATTGAAAGAATATATTAATTTATCTGATCAAGAATTATTTCTGAAAGATTTATCAATAAAATCAAATTGGATTTTTCATTTACCAGAAGTCACTGTTTGGGTATATAAGAATGTAACATCTACTAAGAATACAAGTCCTGGGAAACATGAAAAGTGGAATTTTATTTTAGATGGTAATCAAATAACAAGAATAACGAAAATGGTATAAAATACGTCACACAACAATTAGAAATTTAATCATCGTACAACACTCAGCTTAAAGGCAATTTCTTTTTTAGCTTCCAAGTATATCCTGTATTCTTCTTATTAGTTCTTCACGTTGCTTTTCACATTCAGCAAAGTTTACTGCTTCCCAAGAGCTTGTTTGTGGGTTGTATTGCATGCTGATTTTCGGGTTTGTTTCATTTTTGTTTTTGAAATCAGGATTTAAAAAATCCTTATTTTGTTTGTTGACATCTTTTAAATATTCAAATATATTTTCGTTCAGTTTGTCAATTACCTGCTCGCTCATTGTTCCGTCAAGCTTATATTCAATAATTCTGTCGTCTTTGAGACAAAAGGTTAGAGATATATTATTTTTGTCATCTTCAATTTTAATATTTTTTTTATTGTAATATGACACTAATTTTTTCCAGCTCGTTTTGATAGAATATTTCAACAAATTATAAATGGTAGGAAGAATCAGCCCTCCAACAATTAATTCTGTCAGATGTGTGCTAATAAATATTTCAATGTCGGCAGGTCCGCCAGTAAAATAAGAGATTTCCTTTTTATCGTGTATTGTTGATACCGTCAGGTCGGTTCTGGCAGAAATATTCTGAAGGTCTTCGGTGATTTCTGACGGCAAGTGCCGATATATAATTTTGATATCTGTATTCATATTTATTCAGGTTTAAAGTTATTTTTGAATATGCATAATATGTCTTCAATTTCCGATGCCGTTAGATGTTGTAATTCAACAGGGAAATCGCTAATATTTAAATGCCTTTTACCTCTAAGTGATCCGAGTAGATTTTTTGCCCCGATTCTTGTCCCACTATGTAAATATACTTTGTCTGGAAAAAGATTTAAATATGATCCTATCCTTGTAGCTGTATCATAAATTGCCAACTCACCAATCCCATCACATTTTACCGATTCTACAATTTTAATTAAGTCGTCAAATGATTTTACATTTTTTATTTTTATCTCTTCTATTTTTAGCTTTTCTGCGAAACTGTCTAATTTTAATTTACTAATACGGCATTGATGATTATGCCTTTTGTTTCTATCGTCAATTGCTTTTGTAGCAACTTCAATTACGTCTGTTAAGTTTGTCTGAGAAACACAATAATTAACATGTCTATCAATATTGCCTTTTTTTATAGCTATATATTTTCTCACAATGGCGTTTATATCAGAACTCTTACGTGTTTTCATAAAGTTTTTACTAATATTTAGTGCTATATATGATATTCCTACGCACAAAAATAATCATAAATGAATAAAAGATGTACATATTGACAAATATGTTTCGAGCCAATTATAGTAAACACATTGAATAAAACTATTTGGTAATATTAATAGATTTCTAGTGATAAAAAATTAAAGTAAAAGCATCCTAATTTCGTCTAAGATGTGAGCAATTATAGTAGTACTAAAAAAATAATAAGTGTATTTACATATTCCCTTTTACCAAAAATGGGGATACCTACATAACCATATTAAAATGTCAAATTACTGCATAAGTAATTTAACAAAAAAATTTTTATGAACTTATTTGTAAAAAAAACATTTTTAGTTACCTTTGTACAAATATCACTCACCTTAGTTTATAATGAAAAGAAATACAAACAATAAACGCACTACTGCTTTTTGGAGCACAGACATACCATTGACAAGTAAAAGAGTAGAATTGATTCTAAGTAACCCATCTGATTCAAAAAAGTTATCTCAAAGTATTCGAGCCAATAGGGATGGATGTGTTAAACCCTTTGTAGTTTCACCTACAACAAAATCTGAAATTGATAAACGTAAATGAACATTGCATTATCAACTCTGATTATTTTGATAATACTAATGCCAGGATTGGTTTTTAGAAGGTTCTATTTTTCTGGTGAATTTTCAAAACAATATTTTAAGTCATCGTTTTTCGAAATTATATTATCCTGTTTCTTTCCTGCAATTGTATTTCATTCAGCTTGGTTTTTTCTTATTCAAAATTTTAACATTGAAATAGATTTTCAGATTCTTGGATTGCTTATATCAGCACAAGATTTTCCTCAAGTTGCATTTGAAAACATTCAAGATAATTTTTTAAATATTGTATTATATCAACTGTCAATTTTATTAGTGGCCAGTATATCTGGGTATTTAATAAAATTTCTAATAAGAAAATTTAAGTTAGATGTCAAATATAAGATATTAAGATTTAAAAATTTATGGCATTATATTTTAAAAGGAAAGTTTTTCGATTTTCCAAGAGCTGCATATGATTTAGTAAATGACAATGTCAAAAGTATTGAGTTAATATATATAGATGCTTTAGTTGACATTAATGAGGGAAGCGTAATATATGAAGGAATACTTGTAGATTATGAGCTTTCAAATGACGGTGGATTGGAGCACATACAGTTAAAGGAAACTTATCGTAAATTTATAATTAATAATGAAGCGGAAACACATAAAGAATGTGATGAATTATGTAAAAAACTATATCCTTTATGTAAATTGCAAGCAGTAGATTCTAATAGTATTAATATACCAGGCCATATTTTAATTTTACCATATAAATCAATTATTAATTTAAATTTTTCGTACTACAAATTAATCAAGAATTCAGATGATAGTTATAATGTTCAATTAGTTAATTAGCGATCTTTAGCAATACCTTAATACTAATTATGGCAGAGTACAAGTAGTTGATTTATTTTTAAAATTTAATGGACAGTACCCATCCCTTACCGGAAATCACCCCCAATTATTCCACCTTACCCCACTTAACAGAAACCACTAAATCAGCTTACCATATTATTGCAGTACAAAGTATTGCAAGAAATGCCAAAGCTGAAAAACATACTCATAACAGCAGCCGTGATCCTGACCTTCGGGATAGCGTGGAAATACTTTAAAAAATACAAAGACACCGAAAAATTAAAGATCGGCGACACCTCGCTGAAAACAGAAAAAGAAATAAAAAACCTGAACAGTCTCGTTGATATTTTCCAAAACGGCTTACGTGTAAAAGGATTTATCGGCATACGCAATTTCTCAGGCAGAGACTACACATTAAACCAGATGAGCCTTGACTGTTATTCCCCAAAAACAAAAAAACTGGTAGCCGAACAAACCAATATACTACCCGGCAGCATAGTACTAAAAAACCGTCAGGAAACAAATATCCCGCTTGAATACAATATCGATATAATCAATGCACTTTCAATCTTCAAAGAAAGTGATATCATACCAGCAGATACAACAGTATGGCAGATAATTTCAAAACCGGCAAGCTATTGGCCCGGCATCAACCTCAGAAAGCTCAAAATAAAACTTACCGGCTTTATCCAGGCAGAAGGAATCACACTCAGTATTAACGAAGATTATCTGCTGCTATGAAAGATTATACCGTATAGGGAAATACCATCCCCCTGAAATATTATGCAGATATAAACGACACCATCCCGGCAATAAAAAGAATTGTCAGGGAACAATACCCTGCAGTCAAAGATCTTTCACTTGTTTTGCAGGGCAACAACAGTCGTGAAACCTTCGAAAACATCTGGAACTTTGTGCGTCAGAATGTCCGTTATCAAAATGACGAACCCGGCAAAGAACAGTTGCGCAGGCCGCAAAGAACCCTGTACGACAAAACCGGAGACTGCGATGACATGAGCATACTCATATCCTGCATACTTACAAACCTCGGGTATAAACACGAACTATATGTTGCTGCATATTCAAAAGAGAACGAATGGCAACACATTTATCCGGTAGCATACAGCAATGACGGCAGCAGATACGTAATTGACTGCGTACCCGAAATCCCCTACTTCAATTATGAAGCAAAACCAATAAAAAACAAAATTATATTAAACATGCGATTAGAAGAATTAGGCTCGGTTCCCTCTGACATGATCAGTGAACTGACACAGGAATTTGACATAGACAATTTGTCCGGAGTATATAGCGAAGAAGACGAAACGGTAACAATACAAGGCTTACTCGGTAATGTTGCCATAGTTGATCAGTACGATGATTACGATACTGTACTGAGCGGATCGGAGCTTCAGCGCAATATCATATTAAAACAACTTACAGATGCAAAACAGGCACTGGAAAAAGAAGTTAACAGCCCCACGGATATGTCACAGTTAAACGATAACCGTGCAGACCTGAGACTGGTAACAGAAATAATCAATAATTATGATAATGAAGAAGGCTGCAACGAGGCAATCAGTGATGCAATAAACAGGCAGACACTTTATCAGAATTTCTACAAAGCAGTTCAGTTCGGTCTTAACGAAGCCATGAAAGGACTTTCCGGTGAAGCTGAGGACGACATGTACTACCTGAAAATTATGGGAGAAAACGGCATGCTCGAAGAACTGGTAAGCGACCAATACAGTACTGAGGATATGGAAGGACTTGCTGCCCTGAAACTATTCAATAAAAAAACTACCCCGAAGTCAGGAGGCTTACTTAAAAAAATAGGAACTAAAGTAAAACAGGGAGTTAAGAAATTCAAGGAAAACAACCCCAAAATAGCAAAGGTCGGTCATGCTTTAAACAAATACAATCCTGCAACCTTCACATTGAGAAAATCAATGGAGGCCTTCCTTATGGCTAATGTTTTCTTCGTGGGCGAAAAACTTTCAATCGGTTATGCAACAGAAGCCGAAGCGAAAAAATTAGGCTATAGTAACGCCGAATGGAAGCAGTTTGTGGATGCCAAAAACAAGGCAGAACAAAAATGGCATTCTCTGGGAGGCGACAAAGCTTATTTCAAAAAAATGGTACTTAACAGCAGGGGAGCAAAAAAAGCCGGGCTGAAAGGAGAACTGGGTATAGCCCCTGCAGTTATTGCAGCAGTAACCAAAGTATTCGGGGGAATTATAGATATTGTAAAAAAACTGAAACTGAGAAAAAGAGACGGCAGCATTGTCGATGAAACCAAAGAAACTCCATCCGGCAGTGATACAGATACCGGAACTGATACTAAAACAAAAACTAAAAGTATGGATGCAGGTGAAAAAGAAAACCTTCAGTATAAAGACAGCGGTTCAGAGGCTGATAATGCCAATATTGAAACCGATGAAAAAACTGGTCTTAGTGTTGAAACAGTTACCGGTGAAGACGGCAAAGAAACAAAGGTTTACCGTGACAAAGATGGCAACGAGATAAGCAGGATTAAATATTTCCTTACGAAAAACAAAACTATGGTAATAATAGTGGCTGTTGTTATCACCATAGGTATTGCCGGACTGATAATCCGGAAAATCCGCCAGCGTTCTCTGAGAGGATTAGGCGAAGCCGGGCTTTCAAAAAAACAGGAAAATTTTATAAAACGCCAGGGCTTGAATAATAAGGCTTATGCATCATTAATAAGGGAAGAAATCAGAAAAGACAAAAAACCTTATGACAACAGTAACCGGAAGAAATATTATAAAAAAATATTCAGGGAAGCATTTAATAAACCTTTGTCCCCCAAACAGGTATCGGCAGCTCATAATTATAACAGTATGCAGAAACAGGTAAGGGAACTGGCGAAAGCCAAAGGCGGCGGTTCAAGAGCCTGGAAGGCGGCATGGGCCGAGGTAAAAAAAAAAAGGATAGCTGAACCTGAATTAAATTTTAGCGGGATGAAAAGAAAAAACACATCAAAAAGACATTTAAAACCCGTGAAATACCGGGGAGTTGCAGGCAAAGCCAAAAACACGGAAGTTTCTGACAGGTTCAAAAAAATTACCGGCAGGGCAAAGAAAACAAGGCAGAGACATCCTAAAATGAAATGGAAAAACTGTATAAGACAAGCTTCACAGGAACTGTACGGATAGAAGTACTTAAAGTACTTAAAGTGTCTAAAGTACTTAAAGTTAATGTATAAAACGACTTAGTTTTTTTAATTAAATATTTACAAAATGAGTGAAATAACAAACGAGGAGATTATCCTCAGCGGATTAAGCGGCAATGTGGATGCCGGTGCAGAGAGCAGGAAAAAAGCTGCCCAGTTTTCAAAAATAGGGGCCAGCACTTTCAGAATGCAAATGATAGAAAGAATTCCTAATCTTCCTGTCAATATGCAGAAGATGCTAAAGGAAGACAGGGCGCAGATTTCCGACAAGGAATATTTTGTTATCCGTGAACTGGCGGGAACCAGCACGGATGTAATAAAGAAAAACGAGAAGAGTGAAGCGGGGCTCCGGAATATCGACGATGCCGAGCTGGCGGAAAATCAGTTTTTCCTGTTGTCTGCCATAAGCCTGCAATACAGAAGCGGAAACGCCGGACGTTTTGAAGAGTTATTCCCGGACTTCCTTGCAAATGCCGTGTTCACCTTTAAAATTGCAACCCGTGAGATTATGAGCAAGAACCCGGTTGATATGTTTCAGGCTCCGGTATTCGGGTACAACACTAACAGGGATTTCGGGGTAATCATCCTTAACAATCCCAAGCTGATAGTACCGAAGAAAACAATTGCCTTTGACATTGAGGATGCTCCCTCTGCCATGAGTGGTATGGTAAAGCTGAAACTTATAGGCACAGAGGTTAAAAGTTACTGACAAACAGGCTTCCGGCAAACCGGACCTGTTTACATTAGTTCATAAAAACTAAATATTAAAAGCAATGGATACAAACCTGATAAAAGCTCTCTCCAAAGAGGATAGAATAAAACTGGCTGCCATGATACGCAGAGACCCTGAATTACGTAATGCTGTAAACGGTATAGGCGGACTAAGCGAAAGTTCCCCGTACGGCTTACTGCAGGGAACAATTTCCAATAAAGGCCTGGCTGTTTCGGGAATTGATGTTATTGCCAAACACACTGACGGGACAGAGTATAAAGCCAAAACCAACCAGTACGGGTATTTTACCCTGCTCCTGAAAGATGGCACATATACTACCCGTAGCACATTAGATGGTGTGGAGGCTTCATCTGAAACTGTGATTGTCAAAGGCAAGACTTTAACTTTTGATCACGATTTCGGCAAATAATAATTATAAAATCAAAGCTTAAAAGAATTATGAACTGGCTGAAAAGATATCTGGAAGAGCATGAAGGTGTTGACTCTCTTATTCGTCTGCAGTCTCTGGCAACATTGATTTTTGCATTTGTTATGATTGTCTGGCAAATGATAAAAGGCAATATTTATTTTGAACTGGATGCTCTGCTGATTACTGCCAGTTTTGCTCCAAAGGCTCTTCAGAAGTTTGCCGAAGCAAGTTTATACAGACAGGAGGAAAAGCATGAATAACGACACTGTTTTCGGGATAATAATCAGCGTGCTGCTGTCTGTAAACGGCATAACCCTGACTTTTTTCGTGGCAAATGTACGGGAACTGAAAAAGGTTATCCAGGAACTGGCACTGGCAATAAAAGGAAGTCAGAAGGACATCGAGTATTTAAGCAAGTCTGTTCAGCTTCATGCCAAAATTCTGGAAAGGCACTCGGTGGAAATCGAGGAAATAAGAATCAATGCGGAACGTAACAAAGGAGAAAAATAATAATGACGGAATTAAGTAAAACTGATTTTATAATTCAGTGTATTGAAAAGGAAATAAGTTCTGACAAAGTACACGAACTTAAAGAAGAACTGGATAAGGATTACAGATATCTTGCCGGGATTGCCGTTTCTGATGTAAATGCCGGTGAAAACTCGGTTCTGGAGCAGTTTAAAATCAAGGGGCGTGATGTTTTGCCGGAGGGCTTTGAGCTTGCCCATATTATGTGCTCCGGCAGTGTGTCTCCAAACAAAAGATTTTTTTCATGGTTCAGGCCGGTAGCGGTTTCGGGTGACGAAATACTTATCCGTTTCCGTGATCCTGACTGGGCTCAGAATTATAACCTGCAGATACAGGTATTGTTAACCAATAATCCGGATGAGATAGTAAATGTTCTGTTTGCTTAAGATATATGGGGGTATTCCTGAAAATCAGGGTAGTGAGGCGTTTTGCTTCACAAAAAAGGGTTTTAAGAGAGTTCTCGGTGCTTTTTGTTCGGGCGGGGCTGATCTGTCTCTGGTTTTTGACAACGGGAATAAGGTGGTGCTGCACGGGTTTGAGTTTGTCAAAAACTCTGATTGCCCGCCCAACAAAAGGCTTTTTATTTTTCAGGAACCGGCAGAAGCGGGACTTATTTACGGGGTTGTTTCTTCTCAAACGGGAAAAGGGGTTTCTGTTTATTTAATTCTTGAATAGTATGAATGGAACTGACAGCATTTTGCAGGCTATGATAATGAATGAGGCTCAGGGAGAGCATGAGTTTGTCATCTCTCATCATATGGCGGAAAGTCCGCACCGTATTGATGTTGCAAGGGACGAAACGGTTTTCATTCAAAGGATAAGCATTGAAGCTTCGGCGGATTTCTGGCTGGAGTTTCATTCTGCAACTGAAAGCAGGCTTATTCAAAAGCAGGTGTCTGCCCTGCAAAAAATTGATGATGAAATCATTACCAGGCACAAGGGTTCTGTAAATTTTTCCCGGTCTTCGGAATTTGACTTCGTGGTTCTGTATGTAAAACTAAAATCAATAAAGTAATGCAGCATATTTTTGACATACATGATTATGATGAAAATTTTGCAGAACGTTTCTGCAGCCAGACCATACCCATTTATGATTTGTGGAGTGTGCGCCCTTTGCAGAATCAAATGAAGGAAATGATTTCCGGCACTTCTGAGGAAGTTGAAAAGTTCCGCAATTTTCTGACTGATCATTCCAATAAGGATTATCCTCATGAACTGGTTATAGTTATCGGCAATGCTGAAAGGAACAATCCCGGGAACATGCTTAACTCTACCAAGAAGTATTTCAAACTTAAGTTTGATAAATTCAAGGGTAACGATCTGGGCGAACCTTTGTTCCTGGGCTCAGCACAGCCATACCCTACCGGTCAGGAGCAATTAATACCACTGGGATTTCAGGGTTTTTCTCAGAGGCCGCAAAACGGCATGGGTGGTTTCGGGGGATTTCCTTATCATGAACTTCAGGGTATTATTGATAAAAATGTTTCTGATGCTACCCGGTCAATAAAGGCTGAATATGATGAGATTTCAGCAAAAAGGGAAACTGAATCCATCAAGAGAATTGCTGAACTTGAAATGAAAATGGAACTCTATAAACTGGAGTTAAAGGCAAAGGAGATCAAGGATAAGGAAAGGAAATTAATGGAGGATCTGGAGGAGTTTGAGGAAAAGAAAGCCGAAGGCCTGGGAACTGTAAAGGAATATACAAAAACTATTGCCGGGGGTTTGCTGGAACTAGGGAAGTCTGCACTTGGATTGTCTGAGGCTGACGATCTGTTCAGGAAGTCATCTAAAAAGAAGAACAATGAATCAGGACAGTCTAAAACTGATCTGAAAGGTACTCCGGCAGATTTTGAGGATGAAGGTTTTACACCTAAACCGGGAAAGAAAGAATCCGGAGATTCGGATTTCAGTCGCCTGCTGGGTGCAATCAGGGCTTTGTCTGATGAACAGAAAATGCAGCTTATGGATGTTCTGATACCTGATGACGGGGATGACGGGGATGACGAAAACGACGTGAACAACGAAAATAACGGCAATAATATGCCTGATGAGCCGGACGAAGAATTTACAGACACTAAAAATACTGAAACAAATGAAAACTTATGATTTATCTATAGTCATTAACGAGGATGGACAGGAACTTTATAAAAAGTTAAAACTTGATGCTGAGAACAGTACTGAACTTTCTCAAAAGCTTAATGCTCTTAAAATACTTAACAGGTCTGTAAGTCATGAGGATTTTATAAGTACTGTGGAAATGATACATGAGAAGCCGGGACTTGTTCCGGTGGTCAAAGAAATGCTTGAAGAGGGCGAAGAGCTCACGGAAGCGCAATTAATGGTAAGGCTGCCCAGGTATGTAAAAAAGGTACTGGCGGTTTTAAAATCTTAAACTATGAATCCGTACATTATAGCAGCCGGTGTTGAGGCAAAGAAAAAGTATGATTCCGTCCCCGTTGAAAAAAAGAAGAGGGCCGGGATAATTATTCTTGTCATTATTTTCATTCTTGTTTTCAGGAACAAGATCGGGTCTGCTGTACGCAGGATGTTGCATAATGATGTTGATAAAATAGATGTCAATAAGGAGAACCTGACATTTGAAAAAGGGGAATATTTTTCCATGTGTACTACTCTGGAATCTTCAATGAACGGGACCGGCACTCAGGACGGAAGTGTTATGGCTGTGTTCAGGAGATTAAGAACTCAGGATGACTGGAACTTTCTGCAGAAGTGTTTCGGGACAAGGAAAAAAGACGGGGGCACTTTTTTCGCTGACATTACCGGTGATCTTAAATGCTGGCTTGCCGACGATATGGACAGCGGGGAAATGGATGACATAATGGAAATATTAAGCCTGAACGGGATAACTTATTAATATTAGAAGGATGAAAACCGGTAATATTGTTGCGATTTTGATTGTTGCTGTAGCGGGGGCAATTGTTTTTTGGAAAAGGGAATGGTTAAAGGAAAGGTTTGGGATTAAGGCTGCTGTAAAAAAAGCTGATGCTGCTGAACCAAAGGCGGACTCTCCTGCCCCGTCTGCCGGGAAGTCTGCATTTTCCGAATGTGAGGGTTTTCCTTTAAAATTCGGATGCAGGGGGCAAAAGGTAAGGGTCTTGCAACTGGCTCTGAATAAGAATTTCAACTCAGGGATTGATGTTGACGGGGATTTCGGAACTGAAACTGAAAAGGCTCTTGTAAAGGCAGGGTTCGGCAAGGAACTGGAAATGTCCGAGGTGGTAAAAGTTATGGTGTAAATTTTATTTTTTGAGGTTGGAAGACCGGAGACGGAAGACGGGTTGAGTTCTGCCCGATTATTGCGAATCCGCCTGTCTTCGGTCTTCCAACCCATTAATTCACACAGTTTAGTAATTACAAATTTTATTGGTTATGTCTGTAAGACTGGATTACATAAAGAAATATTCTGACACGGTTATTAAAGCTTCAAAAGGTACGGGACTTTTCCCGTCTTTGTTTATGGCCCAGGCTATTCTGGAGAGCGGGGACGGCCAGAGTACTCTGGCTGCCACATATAATAATCATTTCGGGATAAAGGCTACTCCTGATTGGAAAGGTAAGGTTGTTGACATGAGAACCAGAGAGGTTTTTGATGGCAAAGAGGTTTATATTAAAGACGGGTTCCGGTGGTATGACAATGCTAAGGATAGTTTTTACGACAGGGTTACTTTTCTTAAAGAGAATTCAAGATATGCTGCTAACGGGGTGTTTAGTGCAAAAACTCCGGAGGAACAGGCTAACGCTTTGCAAAGGGCTGGTTATGCTACATCTCTCAATTATGCTGCCACTCTTAAGTGGATAATTAATAGTTATAATCTTAAAGAGCTTGACAGCCTGATGCTAAAAAAAAACTGATACTTGCTTTTGTAATTGTACTGGTAGCCGGTATAAGCTGGTATTACAGGAAAGGAATCGGTTTTTTTGTAAAAAAGACAGGTTCTGAAATTAAACGTGTTATTAAGTGAAAATGAAAAAGCAAATCTTTATTATATTATTGGTTGTTTCTGTTACCGCAGGGGTTCTGATTGCACGGGAAAGAAAGCTGAAAGAGCTTGAGGGACTTGGAAAGCTAAAGAGTTCCGGCAGGCCGCCGAAGGTAAGGATTGTTTACAGCAGGAAACAGACGGCTAAGGAAAGACAGAAGATAGGCTGTTCTTATGATGCTTATAAAGTACTGAAAGAGATATGGAGCGGACAGATTGATGTAAGGGAAGAAATGGTTGTTTTATTGCTTGACAGGTCTAACAAGCTTCTGGGCTATTCCGTGCTTAGTACCGGAGGAATTACCGGAACTGTCGCCGATGTCAGGCTTATCTTCAGTACTGCTCTCAATTCGCTGGCAACAAGTATTGTTATCAGTCATAATCACCCGTCGGGAAATATTAATCCGAGCGGTAATGATGTTAACCTGACCAAAAAGATAAAAGAAGCCGGTGCTATCATGGATATACAACTGATGGATCATATTATAATTTCCAATGATGACTATTACTCTTTTGCTGATGAAGATGCTTTATGAAAAATTTTAAACGTGCCGGTATATTTGTTTTTTGTATTGTCCTTATAACGGGCATTATTTGTTCATGCTCTCCTGAAAAGAGGCTGCAAAGGCTTGTTTCTGTTCATCCGGAACTCGTAAGCAATGATACGCTGAGATTAAGCGATACTGTAATTACTGCCGGAACTGAAATTGATACTGTTATTCCGGTTTCATTGCTTAATGATACGCTTATTATTGAAAAGGATAAGCTGAAACTTATGTTTGTTGAAATTCATGATTCTTTGTTTGTCGAAGCCGTACAGACCCCGGACACTGTTATACTTACAAGGGAAATACCGGTAGAAAAGATTGTTTCTGCCAAGCAAAACAAACAGTCTGAGTTTATATTAATTGAATTATTCCGTAAATACCGGTTGTATGTAATAATTGCACTTGTACTGATTCTTATTATTCTTGTTTTCAAATTGAATAATAATCTTAGACGAAATGCAAGTTATTAACAACTATTAAGTGCATATATAATATTTCAATTTAAAAACACAATCAGGATAAAATCTGCTTACCGTAAGGCTTTCATAAGAACACAGCTTTTTTGAATCTCCGGTTATTTTTACATTAATATTATAAATCAGGTATGCTTACAATAATATTTGTTAATAACTCTGACTTGAATTATTTTACATCGTATAGTTTTTCGTATTATATTTACTTTCAACAATTAGCATGACATTCTTAAGTAATATTAACATTGTTTATTTATATGCTTTTACTTATAAAATGTATGAATATATAATCAGGAGTACATTCTAAAGGCATATTTATTACAACTGTCAACAGTATGATTATGCATGTTCAGATTAAGCAGATTTTATTAATATATTAAGTATCAAATAGCAATAATTATTATGACAAAGTTTTTTATTGTTTTTATTATCCTTTTATGCCCTGTTGTAATTATTGCACAACAGGACAGTATGATTTCCACACCAACAATCTGGTTAAAAGCCGAAAGTGTAAACGATAGTTTACAAATCTGGACAGATCTGAGCGGGAATGGTTATGATGTTCAGTTACCTGCACAGGGAATGTTTTCTGATTCCAGGATGAATTTTAATTCTTGTTTAAGTATTGACTCTCTGCAAAATGCACTACACATAAATTATCAGACTAAAACTACTGCAGAAGTTACGGTTTTTGCGATTTACAAAGCAAGTGCAAGCAAAGATGCTTTCGGATTATGGACAATACAGATGGATTCGGCAAGCGGAATCTCATTAAGTACTCAGACAGTTAAAGATGTAAGGGGAGAAATTACGGAATACAGTGATACCACAGAAGCTGTTTCTTTAATAAACATGTTTAAGAATAAATGGATTAACAGGCCTGTTGACACTTTATTCTCCGGAATAAATATTTTGGGGAATGACACGCTGCCGTTTAAAGGGGACTTCGCGGAATTTATTTACTATGACAATTCTTTGTCTTACAGAGAGTTGGCAAGGGTATATACTTATCTGGCCATTAAATACGGTATAAGCATTTACAGAATGAACTATATTAATTCTTCTGATGAAATCATCTGGGATTTCGAAGATAATTCTGAATTTTCAAATGAAGTGGCAGGCCTTGGTTGTGATACAATTTTAGGGATCAACCAAAAACAGAGTAGCGCTATGGGTGGAGATGCTGCTCTTACTGTTTACACAGGGGAACTTAAAGATATGAATATTGAAAATACCGGTATTATTGCACACAAAGATTTCCTTATATGGAGCGATAACGGGCTTAATCTTGGTTTTGAAACAAATGACACGTTGGGCGAAGATTTTCATAACAACGTCTCAGCCAGAAAATGGATAATGACAAGATCAGGCAGTACTGCCGGCAATATAAATACAAATATTATTATAAATGCTCCCGGGTTAAATGACAGTGTATTTCTGACATTGCTGATCAATCGTGAGAAAGATTTCAGCTTTCCTGTTTATAATACTGAGGTTTTTTACCCTGACAATATTGACACTCTTGGCAATTACTACTTCAGTAACATATATTGGGATACTGATTCTTCAGGCTCGGATGCTTTTGCATTTCAGTATTTTAACCCGGCTGATCTTAATATGGCTGAAAGCAACCATAACCAGTCCGGCAATGAAAATAACTCAGACAATGAGGAATCCGGCATTTTGATGTATGATGATAACGGCATTAACAACCCTGCCGGGGACACAAATACAGCACCATCTGATAATAACGAAGGGATAGCTTCTGATGCCAATACAGGAATTTCATCTTTTAACATATATCCGAATCCAAGTTTGGGGGAATTTTCGATAGATGCAATACTTGAAAACACATCCGGCCTTCAGTTGACAATAACAGATGCAAATGCAAAAGTTGTTCAGTTAATAAAGCTTGACGGTTCGTCAATATATTCTACAAAAGTAAATATCCCTGTAAAAGGATGCTATCTTATTAAAGCAGAAACATCAAAAGAGAGTAAAACGGTAAAGGTCATTGTTCAATAAATCCTGTTCTTTCATGAAAAATTATTTATTACCTGTAATTGCAATTACAATTTTTGCCGGGGTTATTATTTCGGCAGATATAACAAGGGAAAGAGGTCTTCGTAAACATCATCTGAATTTTGTTGATCCCGGATACTGTGATTCTGAAATCAGCACTGTTTATACTGAGGGGGTTCCTGAAACGCCTGTTTCTGAACTAAAATCAGAAGAAATATTCATCCCTGTTAATGACCTTGTCTGTAACCTGGGAAAAGATGAAAATACAATGTTTGATAATCCTTATGATAATTATGTAACTATAAACATAAATAAAGATTTATCGGCCGGATATAATGTTTATCTGGAATATGATTTATACGGGCTGAATGATTATACATCGGTATGCCGCAGCATTAATGATTTTGTGGCCGGTGGCGGATTGGTGGTAACTTCAAATAAATCGTGGTCACATCAAAGAGAGCATATTTCAGCAAACCAGCTTAATACGGGAGATAATTTAATCAGGTTCAGTGTACCTGAAGGAACTGATATAAATTACAGTATTAAGAATGTCAGAATCTTAACAGAAAAAACATCCGACAAGGGGAAATCAATAGAAATAAATCAGAATCTGCAAAGAAACTATTTCGGGCAATATGCTTATATCAGCGGATTTGTTAATGGTCCCGGGAGCAAAGACGTAAGCGTTTATGCAAATAATAATAAAGTAAACTGCTATAAAGGTATTTTCGAAGGTGTTATAATTCTTGACTCCGGTATTGCTGATAAAGAAACTGTCATAGTCAAAGCTGTGTACAGTGATGGGACTTCGGTCGAAAAAGAAGTAAGATTTTCAAATAATTCTCCTTACGATTACATCAACACAGATTTATATGAATACAGCTATGTTGAAAGTGCTGCTTTTCCTGATCATAGTTTTGAATTAAACTTAAATTCTCTTTACCTTAAAGCTAAGGCCGGTTGTGTTACACAGAATCTGAACATCTCTGTTACCGGGCTGCGTTCGGTTGACATGCCGCTGCCTGATGCCGGTATGATAAATGTTACGGACGTCAACTCAGGCTATAGGTGCTTGCCTCACGGGACAATATTTGAAAACGATGTTGAACTCGGGATTAAATATGACAGGAATCTTATTCCTGCCGGTTATGGGCCTGAAGATATCCGTACTTTTTATTTTAATGAAGTGTCAGGCAAATGGGTTATGCTTGAAATGGACAGTATCGATATTGCAAATAATCTGATCATCTCAAAAACCAATCATTTTACTGATTTTATAAATGCAATTTTAAAGACTCCGGAGTTACCTCAAACAGAGGCATTTACTCCTACTTCATTAAAAGATATGAAATATGCAGATCCTTTGGCCGGAGTTAATATTATGGGAATTCCTTCTGCAAATAACAACGGGACTGCAAATATGTCTTTCCCTTTGCAAATTCCTGCCGGAAGACATGGGATGCAGCCACAACTGGCAATAAGTTACAGCAGCGATAATGCTAACGGATGGCTTGGTGTCGGATGGGGACTAAGTGTTCCGTCAATAAGTATTGATACGCGTTGGGGTGTTCCGCGTTTTTATGATACTCTGGAAACTGAAGAATATCTTGTAAACGGAGAACAAATTATCGAATTGGGAATAACTTCTACAGATACGATACGGTTTCCGTTAATGCATAAAGATACTCTGAGGCACAGGGGAACTGCAACAGAGACATTTTATTCGTACAGAACCGAAGGTGCTTTTCACAGGATTATAAGACATAGTACTTCTGCTACAGATTACTGGTGGGAAGTTATTGATAAAAACGGGATAAAATATTTATACGGAAAATATAATTCTGATTCCGGTGTTAACCAGGCATGTGTACTAAGTAATCCCCAAAACGGCAACATTACACAATGGGTTTTAACGGAAATCCGTGATCTTTACGGTAATTACGTAAAATATGAATACGACACTGTAACAAGTACTGCCACTCACGGAGCCGGAGGAAGACAGATTTATCTGAAAAAAATTACATATACAGGCTTCGGGACAACTGACGGGAAATATACTGTTGAGTTTACAACTGATGACAGAACAGATTATTTTATATCCGGGCGTTCCGGTTTTCAGGAAACGACAGACAAACTTTTAAAAAATATTTACATACGTTATGACAATGAATTCATACGTGCATATTTCTTAAATTATACAGAAGGTGCTTACAAAAAAAGCCTGTTAAAATCAATAACCGATGTCACCGACAGTACAAAAATCTCATTGGTTGATGATATTGATTGTGATGATCTTGTTCAATATTCAGGGGCAATAACTCATTGTTTTGACTATTATGTTGAAGAAGGGATGGATTTTAACAGCAATGCTGTAACAGCGACAAGTGCATTAGAAGATAATGATACAATAATGGATGTTGTGGTTGTTGATTCTATAGGCCAGACCTTAGGCAAAAGCAGAAGTAGTTCAGGGTATATAGGTGGCACTTTCGGCTTAGGCTTTGATGAAAATTATTTCAGCAAATCAAACGCTATTGGTCCGAACAGCGGATTTTCGCTTGGGATGAACCAGGAAAAAACCCAACTTATAGACCTTAACGGAGACGGATTAACTGATAAAATTGTAAAAAGACAGCATCATTATGATTATTACAGAGGTGAGCTTAACGGAAATAATGAATTAATCTTCAGCAGCACCCCTTATCAGATTCTGGGTCTTAATTTACGGGGTCTTGGCAGATGCTGGGACAAGACTTTTAATGCCGGAGGTGAAATCATGGTGAGTATTTTAGGCATCGACGCCTCTGCAAACTATCTTGGGTCATTTAACAAACAGGCGAAAAACCGCTATTTTGCAGATGTAAATGCAGATGGGTTCATTGATTATATATATGATGATGATGTCTATTTTAACAAACCTGACATGTACGGGAACCCTTTATTTAATCTGGTTCTTTTAGACAACCCAAGACAATATTATGATGATGATAGTTGTAATTTTATCATATATGACGGAGAGCTTTGCGACTTTTCCATTACCGATGAAGACGAAATATCAAATACCAGACGTGATCCCGTAAAAATGTGGATAGCCCCGGCAACCGGCAAGGTAGATATTAATTCTGTAATAAAACGTATCAATCCCAACAATGCAACAAATAAATCAGTATATTATTCGATTCAGAAAGAAGGTGAGTTTTCTGATTTTCAATTGTGTAATTCTGTTTCTAAAGGCGATACGACAGCTCATATTGACACCATAACTTCTGTATTTGATGTAATTAAGGGAGAGGCTATCTATTTTAGAATTCATTCTGATAATAGCTGGGGCGCTGACGATTTTGAATGGGATATCAGTCTCAATTTCCCTACGGATTATGTTCTGTCTGAGAACCTTTCTCTTGACTATACAGATGCCGATGAAAAACATATTTATGTATTCGATTACACCGAAGACGCTGTAATACATGACAAACAATATTTTGTAGCTCCTTTTGACGGGACTTTAAATATTGAAGGAAGCATTGCAAGCCCGGCACAAAGCGACAGCCTTAATTTTATTATAAAGCATAATAACACATTACTGATTGATTCAGTTTGTCCCGATGCCACAGTATTTTCCGGAAGTTTTAATTTTAACAGAACAGTTAGTCAGGGAGATTCAATTTTATTTAAGCTGTTAAGCAACACCAATGTAAACTGGAGCGATATTGATTTTAATGCAAAAATACAATATGACAGTATTGTTCTTGACACTGTTACAATAAGTGATTCCCTGAAGTATTACCCTAATTTACAAATGAGTTTGTTTCCCAGAACATTATGCCTTTCAAGGCCTGTTAGTTTAGATAGCGGTACATATAACATATATCCGGGTTTAAATGCGACAAATTTTAATGACGGCGAAATAGTTTTTACTGCAAAAAGCAAAAGAAAATTACTCGATAAAAAAGTCATAACTATCGAAAACGGTGGCTATTCTAGCAATTCAGGAGTACTGAATTTTACGCTCAACGAAGACGACACCGTATTTTTTGATTACTTTATAAGAGACAGCTATATTTTAGAAAACGCTTACAACTCATTTCTTAATGATACTGAAGGTGCGCTTACGCCCGGATCCCCGGATACTTATTATAAAACAGGAGTTTTCACAGTTTATGAAGACAGTTTACAAAAATTCGGGAACCTGTACAGAGGCTGGGGACAGTTTTCTTATCTTGACAAAACCAAAACGGGATCTTGTTACCTGGTTGATGAAAGCAAACTATACATATATTCTGCATCGGTGGACTCAACGGTTATGGATGATTTCCCGTTTGACAACATTGATGAAACAACAGATTATGATAACCTTGCAGGCACTTTTAACGATTATAATGTTAACGGTAATGATTCTGTACTGAGTTTTGCAGTGATGAGAGCAGACAGAAAAGAAGACAGGTGGGTAGATGCTTTTATGGTAGCTTATGTGGACAGGGAGAATATTGGAAGCGGACTAAACGTTAGTGCAATCTATTCTTTTTTGGATGATCCTTCAATATTTGAATTGGAAGCAGACTATAAAATTCCGGATTTCGACAATCCTGTTTCTCCAAACTCGCTGGTCCCGACAAAAATCAGCAAACAAAACAATAATTCTTTCTCAGTTGGCGCAGGTGCCGGACCGGCAGATTTTAGCTTTACATGTACAAAGACCAAAACCAGATGTCTTGTAGATTTTACTGATTTAAACGGGGACAGGTACCCTGATGTCGTTGGTACAGATAAAATACAATTCACCACTGCTCAGGGCGGAATATCAGATGATACGGTTTTTTTCCCGGAAACATTTGTCAGTTTTGGTGAAGCAAAAGCAAAAGGAGCTGCGTTTGGAGTTAAAAGCACAGTTTACACCGGAACTGCTACAAACACAGGAGAAAAAGGAAAACTTAATAACATTACGGGTTCTTTTGGAATAGGTGTAAACACCGGCAACTCTGATGTTTCATTTATTTATTTTGACATTAACGGTGACGGTTTGCCCGACAGAATTGACTCTGAAAATGATTCTGTTCAGTTAAATCTGGGATATGGCTTTGCCCCTGCTATAGAATGGGATGTTGACACTTTAGGAAGCAACCAGTCTATCTCTTTTTCGCTTAATTTAGGAAACGTGCTTAATTATGACAATTTCAGTTTATCAGGAGGTTTTGGCGGCAGCTACAACTTAAATTTTGATAATTTTACTCAAGCTGATGTCAATAATGACGGCCTTACCGATATTTGTTATTTAGATAATAATGACCTGATGGCTTTAATAAACACGGGAAGCGGATTTTACATTAAAAATATCAGCCCCTCTTTTAACAAAACTGTCGGAAAAGGCTCAAGTATTAATATTTCGGCAAACGCCTCAGAAACTTACGGGACTCCTTTTACTACAGGGAAAATGGTTTTTTCCGGATACGAGGATTATTCTTTTAGTGTCTGCAGCGAAAAAGTCCGGCTAACAGATCTTAATGGTGACGGCTTTCTTGACTATGCTTATGTGGACGGCAACTCTATAAAGGTTAATTACGGAATCCCCAAAAAGACTAACTTATTAAAAGAAGTAACATGCCCGGCAAAAAGTTCTTACTCTATTGATTACAGCAGGACTTACCCTGACATTAAAAGCCCTGACTCCAAATGGGTTATGGCTTCGCTGGAAACATTTGACGGATTTGCAGGTGATGGCGAAAACCGGACATATTACAGATATGAATATTCCGGTGCAAAATATGACAGAATTGAACGTGAATCCCGGGGTTTCGATACGGTAATCACAAAACAATACGATAATTTTACAGACAATAACCTTTACAGAACCTTATTGGAATCATATCATACCGACAGATACACTTTTAAAGGGTTGAAGAAATACGAGGTAAACATGGATGCCGGGAACAATAAATATGTGGAAACATTTTACACATGGAATTATTTATTTATAAGCACCGGAGATATAATTGAGGATCCTGATATTTGTGCATATGACTACTACCCGGCTTTATCCAGAGAAGATAAATATTTTTACGAAGGCCAGACAACCTCACAAATACATACAATTAAAAATTATTATTACGGGCCTTATGGGAACATAAAACAATACGTTAACTACAATGATAACTCGACAAATTCTGACAATATAAGAGGTGAAATCTATTATGACTATAATATAACCAACAACTTATTAGCAATGGTTACCGAGTTAAAAGTTTATGACTCCCAGAATATTTTAATGCGTAGGACAACAGGTGATTATAATTCATCTTCGGGAAGTATTGCCCGTATAACCAGGTACGAAGGAACCAATTCTGCCATAACAGATCTTACTTATGATCAATATGGAAACGTCATAAAAATTGAATATCCTGCTAATATAAATAATAACAGGCTTAAGTACGATTATGTTTACGACCCGGTTATTAATACATATCCTGTTACAATTTCAGATTACTGGGACAATACTTCTTATCATGAATATAATTATAAGCTCGGCTTACCTACCAGAGTAACGGACCCAAGCGGTAACGAAATGCGTTACTCTTATTATTACGACGGGAAAACAGACAGTATTACCGGGCCTGATGAGGTAATAAATAATGTGCCTTATACTATAAAATGTGAATACTGGAGCATACTTGATGATTCGCATCCATACTTGTGGGCTTTAACAAGACATTACGACCCTATTAATACGGGGAATGAATTCCTTAGTGTAAATATTTGTGACGGTATGGGACGCAGTGTTCAATCAAAGAAGACAGCTACAGTTGAAGGAGTAAATACCGTAGTAGTATCCGGACCGGTAATATACGACGAATTTGGCCGTCCGATATCTGTTTCTCAGCCTGCTACAGAAGCTTATTCTGACATCTATCACTTTGTAGCGTTTTCAACTGTGGCAAGTTCAAATCCTAGTACTGTCAGTTATGATCTTCTGGACAGAGCTCTGGTAAAAACAGCTCCCGACAATACTACTGTTGAATATGAGTACGGGTTCGGATCTGATGCTTTCTCTAATACATCTTTCAGAACTATAATTACAGATCAGAATTCTATTGTTACCGAAAATTTTACAGATTCACGCGGATTACAGACTTCTGTTACTGCGCCGTTAAACACTGTTACCAAATTTGAGTACTCTCCGTTGGGAGAATTGCTTATTTCAACAGATCCTGAAGGTAATAAAACATGCTATAAATATGATATGCAGGGCAGGATGTATCAGCGCATACATCCCGATGCCAACAACACAGTATATACTTATGATATGGCAGGTAATGTGCAAACTGTTGTTACCGAAAATCTTGATGCCGTTTCCGAAGAAATACAATATGTTTACGGGAATTGCCGTTTAAAAGAAATACATTATCCTGTTAATCCTGAAATGGATGTCTATTATGAATATGGAGATCATAATACCGGTAATCAAACCGGACGGCTTGTTAAGCAACAGGATGCTTCGGGGGTTCAGGAATTTTATTACGGTAATATGGGAGAACTTGTCGAAAATATTCATACCTTTGTAGTTCCTGAATCTAACGGGAATGTATATACTTTCAGAACAAGCTGGCAATATGATAGCTGGAACAGGCTGAAAACCATTACATACCCTGACGGGGAACTTGTAACCTACAATTATGACAACGGCGGTAAACTACTGACAATGAACGGGAATAAAGGCGGAACAAATTATTCTTACGTAACCGGGGTTACTTACAATAAATATGGTAGCCGTACCCGTATTAATTACGGGAACAATACTTACATAAAATACACTTACGACCCGCAGACCCTAAGACTTGACCGGTTACAGAGCAATGATTGTAACGGGGATAAAATGCAATATATAAGGTATTCATATGATTATGCAGGAAATATAACGGATGTTGTTAACTCAAGCGGATTTGTTACGGGGAATCTGGGCGGAAGCTATACTTATTCCAACACATACGATGACTTATACAGACTGACAGAATCATACGGGTCTTTTGTTTCATATGGTAACGGTACCAGAACATATGACCTGGACATGTCCTATTCTGAGTCAGGAAACATTTTAAACAAAACTTTAAGTGCGCAGACTTTAATTAACGGTTCTGCTGTAACCATTTCATACAACAGCAATTACACATATAACGACCGTCCTCATAATGTTACAGCTACCAGCCTTGCTACTTATTCATGGGATCTGAACGGAAACATGGTTTACAGGCGCAATGATGAAGGCCAACGGTTTATGTGCTGGGACGAAGAAAACAGGCTTGTTGCAGTTCGCGATGTGGCAAAATTGTCGCAGGCTTCTGTTTATTTATATGATGCAGGTGGCGAAAGGGTATGGAAACTTACCGGACCTGAAACGCAAATGGCGTTAAATGCCCAAACTGTTTACACAAGTATCTATTTTGATAAAACTTTATATGCAAGCCCGTTAATGGTTATGACTGACGAAGAATACACAAAGCATTACTACATTGAAGGTGAACGGGTATGCTCTAAAATAGGCAGTGGGTTCGGTGTTGCTCCTCAATCTCCTACCGGGCCGCATTTGTCTTTTATTGAAGGTGACGCTGGTACAACAGGTGCTGTTCTTAAAAATCTGGTTTATGAGGATCTCGATTGTGTAGGCTACAACAGTAATTGGGATCTGCTATCTACATTACCTCCGGCTTTAAACACCGCAAATGATCCTGAGAATCTTCGCTACTTTTATCATC
>QKHS01000100.1 GCA_003249955.1 Bacteroidales bacterium
AAGTATCCAGAAATTTTAGCATTTCATTTTTGAAATCATCACTGCCATCAAAATCTTCAAAATCATTTACTTTTTCACGAATATTCTCAACGGTCTGCAAAGCTTCTTCTTTTGCAAAAAGCATGTCTTCGTAACCTGACATGTCAATAGCGTCAAATACACTTACCATTGAATTTTCGATTTCCGAATGAAACATAACCATTTGGTTGTTGTACGCTATTGCCGATTCTGTATTTACTTCTGTCGTTTTTTTAGTGTCACTTTTTTTACTTCCGCTTCCACAGGAAATAAAAAATAATGAAAATGCAAATAAGGAGATGTAAATGTATTTCATTCTACTAAGATTGTTTTGTTAAAAATTTTTAAAGTGTAGGGACAAAGATAGCGAATCTGTTTTATTTTTCTATTTTTGCAAAAAATAAATTATTATGGCTAACAGAAGAAGTTTAAAGAAAGACCTTAACTGGTTAACAGAAGAAGTAATCTCAGATTGTTTGATTTATATGGATTTCAATCAGGTTAAAGACGAAAAACCGCTGGCAGCAATTATTAATCAAATGATTGTTAAACGCGATGAACTGATTGGCAAGATAAATAAGCCTACAACAAAGATGGAAGCAAGGGAGGTTAAGAAGATGTATAATGAGATGGTTAAAGACCTTTTTGAAACAACAAACAATTGTTTTGAAAGTCTGAGTAAACTGCCGAGAAAATAATGCAGAAGTCCATTACTGTACCCGGAATAGGGTTAGTACTGATAACAAAAAAAACAAATGCGTCAAGATTAAAATTGCGGGTACATCCCCAAAAGGGTGTACTCGTAACTATTCCATATAGTGTCAGCTTTAGTGAAGGAGAACGTTTCGTTAATCAAAATCTGGGATGGCTGACGGAAAAACTTAAGTTACAGTCCGAAAAAAAAGAACAAAAGAAATTTTCTCCTGACACGGTTTTCAGGACAAGGAAATTAAACCTTCTTTTTAAACCACAATTAAAACCATGCATAAGAGCAGTTTTACAGGAAAACAATATTATCATTCTTTATAATCAGGAAAACACTGATTTTAATGACGATGCTGTTCAGGAGTTTATTAAGAAGTTTATTCTCAGATGCCTGAAAGTTGAAGGTACCGATTTTCTTTTAAAGCGATTAAATGAAATTTCGGTAAAAACCGGAATCAAATATAAGTCTGGAAGCGTCGGCACAGCCGGAACAAGGCTGGGCTCATGCAGTTCGCGTAACGATATAATACTTTCGTGCAGGCTTATGCTGTTGCCCGACGAATTGATAGATTATATTATTTTGCACGAGCTGAGCCATGTTATCCATAAAAACCACAGCGAAAAATTTCATAGTCTGCTTAATAGTCTTGTAAGCGGGAAATCAGCGTTTTTAAATTCACAACTACGTAAAAATACCATCACAATTGAGCCGGGAGATTTTAGTTTCGGGCAGAATTAATTCATAAATAAGCAGTACAAAAAAAGCAACACTTTTAATGTTGCTTTTCCGGATAATATAATATTCCTTAAATTATTTTGCTCTTTCAACGTATTCCTTGGTTCTTGTGTCAACCTTAATTTTTTCTCCTATTTCGATAAATAAAGGAACCATAATGCTTGACCCTGTTTCAATAGTTGCAGGTTTTAATGCGTTTGTAGAAGTATCTCCTTTTAATCCGGGTTCGGTATATGTTACTTCTGCAACAATGAAAGGAGGTAATTCGCACGATAAAGCTGTTTCCAGTTCAGCATGGAATACAATTTCAACTTCCTGCCCTTCTTTTAAGAATTCGACACCTTCGATAAGAGATTCAATCATTGTAATCTGTTCATATGTTTCCAAATGCATGAAGATATATCCCATATCATCTTTGTATAAGTACTGATAAGGACGACGTTCTATTCTTACCGGGTTTATTTTTGCTCCGGCGGTAAAAGTGTTGTCTATTACCCTGCCGTTATCAAGACTTTTGAGTTTCGTACGAACGAAAGCCGGACCTTTGCCTGGCTTAACGTGTTGGAAATAAACTATTTGATATAGCTTTCCGTTAAATTCAATTGTTAATCCGTTTTTAATATCTGCTGTAGTTGCCATAATTTTCAAATTTGGCACAAAAATAATAATATGCTTTGTTTTTCAAAACTTTAGCTCATAAAAAACCGTTTTTTTATGAAATTAAAGCTCAGATGTTAATAATTTGAGAGAATTTTTCATTTTGTTTTTTATTATATTATATCTTTGTGAGTTAGAGATTTAGTTTATTTTATAAAACCGTATAATATGAAAATTGCATCACTCAGAATTACTTTCTTTCTTATGTCAGGATTATTTATGTCAGGAATTGTTTTTGGACAAAAGCCAGGCAATGAAAAAACCCCTCTTGATGCCGCTTTTATTGCTTCGGTTTATACTATCACAGCCGGAGAGTGTGTGAATTTTACCGATATGAGTACAGGTAATCCGACTGCCTGGCAATGGAGTTTTCCTGGGTCTCAAACACCGGTTTCCAATGTTCAGCATCCTGTGGGAATCTGTTATTACTATGCCGGAACCTATGATGTTATTCTCGAAGTACAAAACAGCAGCAGTATTAATACGGAAGTTATTACCGCCTGTATTACAGTGGAACCAAATACCACAACACCTATTGCCGACTTTACAGGAGATTATCTTACTATCCCTGTAGGAGGGACTGTTAATTTTACCGATTTATCACAAAACGGACCTTTTGTTTCTTATGCATGGACATTTACTGGAGGAATACCAAATGCTTCAGATCAGGAAAATCCGGTTCCGGTAGCATATACAACAGTGGGAACCTATACTGTTGAGCTTAGAGTTGAAGACGAAGACGGCGATCAGGACAGTGAACTAAAACTGAATTATATAAATGTGATACCGGCAGCAACAGTCCCGCCGGTGGCCGATTTTATGGCAGACAGAATTTTTATTGCTCCGGGCGACTATATCAATTTCAGAGATATGAGTTCCGGCAATCCGTATATATGGCACTGGTTTTTCGAAGGAGGAACACCAACCACATCAGATCAGCAAAATCCGCTGAGTATTCTTTACACAATGCCGGGAACTTATGATGTTGAACTTATTGTTGAAAGCAATATGGGGATTGACACTATAAGAAAACCTGATTATATTGTAGTCTCAGAAACAGATCCTTGTGTTGCAATTCCTGTTGCCGATTTTGAAGCTTCACAACGTTTGATCCGCTCAGGAACCACGGTTTATTTTGAAGATAAATCATTAAATAATCCTACTACATGGAACTGGTATTTTCAGGGAGGCTATCCTACATATTCTGCAGCTTCCAATGTTATTAATGGCGTTGAATTTAATGCTGCCGGTTTTTATGATGTATCTCTTGCTGTAAATAATGCATGCGGGTCAAATTATGAATATAAGGAAGACTATATTCTTGTCTTTTCCGGCCCGGTTAACGTTTACTGTGATACTATTTCAAATGTCGGTAGCGGAGAGGGGCTTTACAGTCCGGTTCTTACAAGTAGCTGGGGCAGGATAGGCGGGCATAACGGGCAAAAAATCAGGACTTATGCAGATTATTTCGACCAGTATTCGTTTACACAAATAGACGCTCTCATTGTTCCGGTTGTGCTTTCTGATTACGGGGATTATAATTCTTATGTAACATTTTACATTTGGGATGGAAACACTACTTATCCTGAGAATATTCTGGCTCAGAAAAAAATGCTTTTGCGTAATATTCCGGAAAATTTTAACAGTGTTGTTGAATTCGATTCTCCTGTAGAGATAGACGGACCGTTTTTCGCAGGTTTCAGAATAAATTATGTTGACCACAATGAAGACGGAATAAGTGAAGATATGTTTGCTGTCAGCATTGTTAACAACCGCAATTATGACAGTGGGATAAATACTCTTTATGTGGAAGCTAATTCTGTATGGTCAACTGCAACAGCAAAATTTGGTGTCAAAACTTCGACTGCCATTAGACCTGTTACATGTATTGTTGATATTAATGAATTTGAAGTTGAGAATAATATTGATATATATCCTAATCCGGCTTCTGACGTTATTTATATTCAGACAGGAGAACTTGAAGCCGGCAAGCTTGTTCAGATGCAGCTTGTTGATATTACCGGCCGTGTAGTTTTATCTCAGGAATTAGAGTCAGGGTATGATGATATTTCCGTAAATGTTCAGGATTATCCGCAGGGATTGTATTTTGTAGCGCTTAATATAGACGGGAACAGAATTACACGAAGGATAATGCTTGCCAGATAAATACTATACTTCATTGTGACAAAACCTGTTATTTCAATTTATACCGATGGCGCCTGCAGCGGAAATCCCGGTCCCGGCGGTTATGGCATTGTGTTGATTTCCGGAAATTTCCGGAAGGAAGTTTCACAAGGTTACCGAAAGACCACAAATAACCGTATGGAATTGCTTGCAGTTATTGTTGCGCTTGAAATGCTTAAAGTTGAAGGTTCTGATGTTACGATTTATACCGATTCAAAATATGTTTCCGAAGCTGTGAACCAAAAATGGATTTACGGTTGGGTAAAAAAAGGATTTAAAAAAGTTAAAAACCCTGATTTATGGAAACGGTTTTTAAATATATTTCCAAAACATAACGTCAGAATTGTATGGGTAAAAGGCCATGCAGACAATAAAGAAAACAATGTTTGTGATGTCCTTGCAGTCAATGCTTCCAGAGCGTCTGTCCTGCTAACCGATGAATATTTCGAAAACATGCAGGCACAGGATTCGGAATTGTTTTGAGCATAATTTTATTATCGGAACGCGAGATAATAATTTTTTTCAACAACTGACAATCAATTGTTTAAAAGTATGTATAGCTTTTTTTTAATATGTAAAGTATTTTTAAGTATTTTGTGAGCTTTAAACAAATTAAACAATGAAATCACTAAAAATTTTCGGTAGTCTTATTACTACTGCGGTTTTTGTAATGATATTTTCTTCATTACAGGCTCAGGCTCCGCAGATAACACAACAACCAAACAATCTTGTAAAGTGCGTTGGCAATTCCGGATCAGTAACATTAATTGCTACAGGAGCAACTCCGCTAAGTTACCAATGGTATAAAAACGGGAATCCTTATGGTCCGGATTCTCCCACACTTGATTTTCCTTTAATTTCTGAGACCGATGAGGGAGATTATTATTGTGAGGTTTCAAATGGTGAAGGTAGTGTTACAAGTTTTACGGTTCATGTTGTTAATGTAAACGGGCCTCCTGTGATTAATGATATTACAACTGAAAATGATTTGGTGTGCCTGGGGACAGATAATTTATTCAGTTCTGATTATAGCGGAGAAAACGTTTCCATTGCCTGGTACCGGAATGCCGGAGTAGTTGACTACGGAGCAAACTATAATGTGGTTGGCGCTACATTGGCTGACGAAGGAACATATTATTATACAGCGACAAATGCCTGCCAGTCTGTTATGTCAGACGAGGTAAGTATTGATGTTGTTATTCCTGCAGAAATAACAACCCAGCCTCTTACCCAAACTATTTGTGAGGGAGAAGATGCAGTTTTTTCTGCTGTAGCTACCGGAGATTATTTGTACTATATATGGATGCGGGATGATGTTCTTATGCCGGCAGAACAGACAAATGAATTAACTGTTGCTGATGTTGCATATCCTCATGAGTATTATTACAATCTGATTGCATATAATATTTGTGATCATGATACCAGTAACAGTGTTTATATTTTAGTGAACAATATCCCTCAGATTGTCGGACAGCCTGTTGACCACAGTAATTGTATGTCAGAAGAAATAACTCTTTATGCATATGCAGGGGGAACTACTCAGGCAAATTATCAGTGGTATGAACTCGGAGCAGGAATTGTTGACGGAGAAACAGCCGATTCTTTCAACCCTGAAATGATAGCCGGAGATACCTCATATTATTATTGCGAAATGTCAAATATCTGCGGAACTGTATATTCTGATACAGCTATGGTAGCTGTTAAGGAAGCTCCGGTTATTACGCAGCAACCTTCCGGTGGAGTATATTGTGCAGGTCAGAATGTTAGTATTCAGGTAAAAGCAAACGGAACAGATCCTTTATATTATCAGTGGTTGTTTAACGGAGCTGATGTAAACGGAACAAATATAACAGGAGATGAGGACGAAACAATTCATTTTGCCGGAATTACCGAAGGCCAGCAGGGGTATTATTCATGTCATGTGAGCAATATGTGTGGTTCTGTTGTTTCTGATGAAACGCTGGTAACCGTAAATACAGCTCCTCTTGTAACCGAACAACCCGAAGATGTAAGCGTGTGTGAAGGAGAGGAACTTAGTCTTAATATTTCTTCCCAGGGAACAGAACCTGTCGGTTTTGAGTGGTATCTGTTTGCCGGACACATTCTTATGGGAACCGATCAGGATTATATTACAACTGATGCAGATCCTGCAAATTCAGGAGATTATTTTTGTATATTGACAAACTCATGCGGAGTTGTTTCTACAGATACGGTTAATGTCGAAATACGGGCTCTTCCGGTTGTAACAGTTCAGCCTGTAGGAGACGAAGTTTGCGTGGGAGAATCTGTACAAATGGAAATTGAAGCAACAGGGGCAGCACCACTGGACTTTTTATGGTATCGTAACGGTTCGGCAGTTTCAGGAGAGACAAACAATATTATAAGTTATACTTCAGCTCAGGTGAATCAGACAGGAGAATATTTTTGCCGTGCAATGAATGATTGCGGTTATGACGATTCCGATATTGTTGATCTTGTTGTAGGAACTCCTCCTGCCATAACATGGAATCCGATAGATCAGAATTTATGTGAACTGGAGACTCTTAATCTTATTATGGATGCTCAGGGTGATAATTATAGTCTGCAATGGTATTTTAATAACTCTCCCATTTCAGGCGAAAATGACACGGTATTAAATATCCCGATGGTTCATCTGGCAAATGCCGGAGTATTTTATTGCCTGGCATATAATTCATGTGCATCGGTTTCAACCGACACTGTTGAAGTGGCTGTAAATCCTGCTCCTGCTATTGATTTGGGAGAAGATATTGATCTTTGTGCCGGAGAATCTGTAACAATAGGTCCTGAAAATAATTATGTTCATTATGACTGGAACAGTGGTCTCAGTAATCAGCCCACACTGGAAGTTCATCTTGGCGGAACATTTATTCTTGATGTAACCGGTGTAAATTCATGTCACAACAGGGATACTCTGGTTGTGACTTTCCACCCGTATCATCAGATTCTGTTCGGTCCCGAAACTATTATTGCCTGCGGTCCTTATGTTTTAAATGCAGGAGAAGGAGCATATTCATATCTTTGGAATACAAATCCTCCGCAAACTACATCATCAATAACAGTTAACACAACAGACACTGTTTCTGTAGTAGTTCTTGGCGACAGTTTTGGATGTGAAACAAGTCAGACAGTTTTTGTTGATGTAAGAACTCCTATTAGTTTTGAACTTGGTACCGACGTTTCTGCACCGGTTGATTCTTTTGTCAACATAGGTTTGTCTCCTGTCTTTTCTCAATATTACTGGAATACCGGTTTTACCGGGCCAATGCTGACAGTTTACGGATCTAACTGGGGACTTGGAACACACGAATTCTGGCTGACGGCTACCGCTCTTAACGGCTGTTCTCATACAGATACTATAAATGTATTCTTTTACAACGGATCAGGAATTAATATTAATGACGAAATTCCTGAAATTATTGTTTTCCCTAATCCGGCAACCGACTATGTCAGATTTGAATCAGAACAGACATTACTTGACAATATAGAGGTTTATAATATCTCAGGAGAACTTGTAACAAAAGAAATAATAAATAGTGCGGAGTTTTCGTTAAATGTTAGTAATTTTGCAAAAGGTTTGTATATGATAAAAATTCAAGCACAAGATAATAAAGTATTTACCCGAAAAATTCTGATACAATAGCCGGAATGAAAGAAAATAATATCAAAAATAAAATTCGCGGAGCTTATTTTACTTCACTGGTAAGTATTTCTATGGTTTTGCTGTTGCTGGGAATTGTGGGATTACTTATTCTTAATGCACAGGTTTTATCAAAATATGTTAAAGAAAATCTTTGCTTTTCGCTGATTATCAAAGATAATGTAAAAGAGCCTGACATTAAACTATACCAGAAAACTCTTGATACATATTCTTTTATTAAATCTACCGAATACATAACAAAAGAGGATGCTGCAAAATCTTTACAGGAAGAACTCGGTGAAAATTTTGTCGAAACTTTGGGCTATAATCCATTGTCTCCGACCATAAATGTGTATCTAAATTCCGATTATGCCAATCCGGATAGTATTGCAAGTCTCGAAAAGTTCTTTCTTTCGGAAACCGGAATCGTCGGGGAAGTTGCATATCAGCAAAATCTGGTACATTTAATTAACGATAATGTCCGTAAGATCAGTATTATTTTACTTTTCTTCTGTGTGGCCTTATTTGTAATTTCTTTCGCATTGTTAAACAATACCGTAAGATTGATGATTTACTCAAAGAGGTTTACCATTAACACAATGAAACTTGTTGGTGCGAAAAGCAATTTTATCCGGAAACCGTTTTTACTTTCGGGAGCTATGCAGGGATTATACAGTTCGTTAATAGCAATTGTATTATTGTCAGTGATTTTTTACTTTACAAACAAACAACTTGGTGAAATTGTAAGTCTGATGGATTATAAAATAATTGCAATGCTTTATGTTATTGTAATTGCTTGCGGTGTGATGCTTACAACTGTATCTACGTATTTTTCTATAAACAAATATTTAAAACTAAAATCAACAAATTTATATTATTAATATGAATAAAATTGTAAATGAAAACACCCCGGTTCAGGAATCAAAATCCGGTTTTGTTCTCGGTAAAAAAAATTATATCATACTGGCAGCAGGTTTTGCACTTATTATTATAGGATTTGTTTTAATGGCCGGAGGTAAAAGCGAAGACCCCAATGTTTTTAATCCTGAGCTTTTTAATTTCAGAAGAATCACTCTTGCCCCGATATTAATATTAATAGGCTTTATTGTTGAAATTTTCTCAATAATGTGGAGACCTAAAACTAAAGAATAATCACATATATGGAATGGTTTGAAGCTTTAGTCCTTGGATTAATTCAGGGACTAACTGAGTTTTTGCCGGTGAGTAGCAGTGCTCATCTGGAAATAGGCAAAGCTCTTTTTGGAATTAAAGGAGAAGAAAATCTGTATTTTTCAATTCTTGTTCACGGAGCGACGGTACTTAGTACAATAATCGTTTTTCATAAAGAAATTTTAAAACTACTTTCAGGTTTGTTTAAGTTCAGGTACAATGAAGAAACCAGATATATTTTTAAAATAGCTGTTTCAATGATTCCTGTTCTGATAGTGGGGGTCTTATTCAAAGACTTTGTAGAAAACTTTTTTGATGGAGAAAATCTTATTGTTGTAGGCTCAATGCTTCTGATTACTGCACTTTTACTCGCGTTTACATTTTTCTTTAAAAGAAAGAATCAACGTGAAATAAGCTATCTGGATGCGTTTATTATCGGAATTGCCCAGGCTTTTGCCGTGTTGCCGGGACTTTCAAGATCAGGATCTACTATAGCAACCGGATTACTGATAGGAAACAAGAAAACAGAAATTGCAAAGTTCTCTTTCCTTATGGTGCTTGTCCCCATTTTGGGAGAAAATCTTCTGGAACTTGTTGGTGGAAATCTTGCTCAGAACAGTATTCCTGCAACGTCTCTCCTTATAGGATTTTTATCTGCATTCCTGTCAGGATTGTTGGCTTGCAAGCTTATGATTAATATTGTAAATAAAGGTAAACTTATCTGGTTTGCAGTGTATTGCCTTGTTGCCGGATTAGTTTCTATATTATTTTTAAGCTGATGTTACAAAGTTTCCGTTTTGACAGGACTCCGGATTTTGAGGCCGGAGAAATATTGATTATTGACAAGCCGTTAACATGGACATCTTTTGACGTTGTTAATAAAATCAGGTATATATTAAAAAGGCATACGGGTAATCGTAAATTAAAAGTAGGTCATGCAGGCACTCTTGATCCGTTGGCCAGCGGATTGCTGATAGTGTGTACCGGTAAAGCCACAAAATTAATTGAAGAAATTCAGGTTGGCGAAAAAGTTTACGATGCAGTCTTTCGTTTAGGAGCAACAACACCATCATTTGACAGAGAAACCGAAATTGATAAAGCTTTTGTCTTGCCCGAGTTTTCAAATGATAAAATAGCAGAAGTTGCAAAATCTTTTATAGGGCAAAATTTTCAAACACCTCCGGCTTATTCGGCAATACAGATTAATGGTAAGCGTGCTTACGAATATGCGCGTAAAGGCAAAGATGTTAAGATTGACCAGCGGGAAATTTTTATTTCGGACATGAAAATAAATGAAATAAATTTACCTGATGTAAACCTTACAGTTACCTGTAGTAAGGGCACTTACATACGTACTTTGGCCGATGATTTTGGAAAAAGACTTGACAACGGGGCCTTTTTGTATTATCTTAGGCGAATTCGTAGCGGAAGTTTTTCAATAAATGAAGCTGTGGAACTAAAAGATTTTGAGGAATATATGAACAATTTGTAACCTTTTTAATTTTTATCTGTATAACTACAAGTTTTTTAAAATAGTAAATAATATATGAAATTATCACAATTTGGATTTAATCTGCCAGAAGAACTGATAGCTTTACATCCTGCTCCAAACAGGGATGAATCAAGACTTATGGTATTCCATAAAAAGACCGGTGAGATTGAACATAAAATGTTTAGAGACGTTAAAGATTATTTTAACGATAAAGATGTCATGATTTTTAATGATACCAAGGTTTTCCCGGCACGTTTATACGGAAATAAAGAAAAGACAGGAGCCAGAATAGAGGTTTTTCTGTTACGTGAATTAAACCGTGATCAACGTCTTTGGGATGTTTTGGTAGATCCGGCAAGAAAAATAAGAATAGGGAATAAACTCTATTTCGGCGAAAATGATGAATTGGTTGCTGAAGTAATAGATAATACTACCTCAAGAGGCAGAACATTACGTTTTTTAATTGACGGGGACTATGACAGCTTTAAGAAAACTCTTTATGGTCTGGGTGAAACACCTTTGCCTACCCATATAGTTAAAAGAGAAGTTGTAGATGCCGATAAAGAAAGATATCAGACTATTTTTGCAAAGAACGAAGGTGCGGTTGCTGCTCCTACAGCAGGTATGCACTTTAGCCGTGAACTCATGAAAAGACTTGAAATTATCGGTGTCGAATTCGGATATATAACTTTGCATGTCGGATTGGGAAATTTCAGAAATGTTGATGTGGAGGATCTTACAAAACATAAGATGGATTCGGAACAGATTATGATAAGCGAACAGGTAGCAAATCTTGTAAATAAAACAAAGGAAGAAAAACATAATATTTGTGCTGTCGGGACAACTGTTTTACGTACTCTGGAAAGTGCCGTTACCACAAGCGGATATTTAAAACCGTTTGACGGATGGACCAATAAATTTATTTTTCCTCCATACGATATAATGGTGCCAAATTCATTGATTTCAAATTTTCACATGCCCAAGTCAACGCTCATGATGACTGTTGCCGCATTTGCCGGTTACAATGAACTTATGCATGCTTATGATGTGGCGATAAAAGAAAAATATCGTTTCGGAACTTATGGCGATGCAATGCTTATAATATAAAAATAAAAAAAGCGACTTTAAGTCGCTTTTTTTATTTTATACTCTTTCCATATTATCAAAACCAATAATAGGTTTACCCATAAACCTCAATAACAGATTTGCAACACATAAAACATCTTTTTCACAATAAGTTGCAATGCGCTCAATATTTTTTTCTTTATAATATACTTCATAAACCTGGCTGCCGTCAATATCGTCCTTAGGTGTAGGAATATCAAACAAGTCTGCCAGCAAGGCCAGAGAAGTAAAGTTTTTATAATCGCCGAATTTCCATAGCTCAAGAGTGTCAAGATGTTTAACTTCCCATGGCTTTTTCCCGGCAATGTCAAATGCCGGTGGTAAAATTAACCCGTTAACCAACATTCTCCGCGAAATATACGGGACATCAAATTCTTTGAGATTATGTCCGCACAAAAGTCTGTTTCCGGATTTATCCCACATGTTTATCATAGAAATAAACGACGACAGTAACTGTTTTTCATCATCTCCGGCGAAAGATTTTACCCTCATAGAAGTATTGTGGATAAATCCCACAGAAATACAGATTATTTTGCCGAACTCTGCATATATCCCGGCTCTTTGGTAAACGTCAGAAGCTGTTTCTGTGTCATTTCTGAAATATGATGATTTCTTTTCCCAGTGCTTTTGAAAAGACTCAGGCATTTCTTCCATTGAAGGAAAATTCGGAACAGTTTCTATATCAAGAAACAGAACTTCGTTTAGTTTTAAGTTATCAAGCATAATTATTTTGTTATATTCTGCAAAATAAATTTGGTGAGTAAATCAATAGCCACATCGTTGTTTCCACCCTGAGGGACAATTATATCTGCATAACGCATAGTCGGCTCAATAAACTGAAGATGCGAAGGCTTTACAGTCTTTTCATATCTTTCCAAAACTGTAGAAACAGATCTTCCACGCTCTATAATGTCTCTTTGGATAACTCTCGAAAGCCTGTCATCAGCATCGGCATTTACAAAGACTTTTAAATCCATAACATTACGAACTTCTTTCTGTCCGAGTATAAGAATACCTTCTACAATTACGACCTGACTTGGTGTTATTTTTATCGTTTCAGAACTTCTTGTACAGGTAAGGTATGAATAAATCGGCTGATCAATAGTCCTTTTATGCTTCAGTTCCTTAATATGGTGAACTAAAAGAGGCCATTCAATTGCATCCGGATGGTCAAAGTTAATTTTTTGCCTTTCCTCAAGAGGCAAATGACTGTTGTCTTTGTAATACGAGTCTTGTGGGACAATTGTAACAGAACCCTGAGGTAATTTTTCGATAATTTTGCGAACGACTGTCGTTTTCCCCGAACCCGTTCCTCCTGCAATTCCAACGATTAACATAAATGAAAAATTAATTGTATTTTTTTGTTATTTTTGATTCCGAAAAATAATAAAAATTTAATTACAAATGCTTTATCCTATAAAATTCAAATCGATTTATAAAACCAAGGTCTGGGGTGGTAATAAAATAAGAGAAATCAAGGGAGATAAGAAAGTACCGGAGAACTGTGGCGAAAGTTGGGAAGTGTCTGCAGTACAGGGAGATATCTCTGTGGTTTCCAATGGCTTTTTAAAAGGAAACAGTCTCGAAGAAATTATAGAGATTTACATGGGTGAAATAGTAGGAGACAAGGTGTTTGATAAATTCGGGATAGAGTTTCCTGTACTTTTAAAAATAATTGAAGCCAGAGAAAACTTGTCAGTTCAGGTTCACCCCGACAATAAAACCGCTGCCGAAAGACATAATGCGTGGGGAAAATCTGAGATTTGGTATATTCTTGATTCAGAGCCGGGTTCGACATTAATTTCAGGGTTCAACCAGGATATTAATAGTAAAATACTTTTCGATTCAATTACTAACGGAGATTTTGAGAAATATGTCAATCAGCCACAGGTGAGAACCGGCGAAGTTTACTACATTCCGTCCGGAAGATTGCACAGCCTGGGAAAGGGGATTACTCTGGTAGAAATTCAGCAGACATCAGATGTTACTTATCGTGTTTATGATTATGGCAGAGAGGGACGCGAACTTCATCTTGATCTGGCCGAAGATGTAATAAATTACAAACATATTCACGATGTTAAAACTAAATTTTCACATTTCCCGGACAAGTCAAACAAAATAATCAGTAACGAGTTTTTTACTGTGAATTTTTTACCTGTAATGAACTCAATTGTAAAGGATTATTATGAATTTGATTCCTTCGTTATGTATTTTTGCTTGAATGGAGGATTGACAATTGTTACTGATGGAAACGATAATGTTAAAATTAAAAAAGGAGAAACCGTTTTGATTCCGGCGGCAATAAAATCCTTAACACTTATACCTGATTTGTACTCTGAAGTGCTGGAAGTTTATATTTAACACTTGTCATAGTATCAGGAACCAATCGCATTTATTTTAGTAGAATCCTGAATTCCTGTGCTTGTAAAATATGTGGTAAAAATTGTATCAAAAACTACTCTTATGAGCAGACTCTGTTTGAATAATTAACTGAGAATATCAGGAAAATAAAGTTTGCCGATATTACAGAATACTATTTTTTTCTGGTTGTTAATTCTCCGAATACCTGTTCTAATGTCTTTTCTTTTATTTGAAGGCTTAGAACAACGTTGTTGTGTTTAACAGCAAGATTAAAAACATCTTGTCTTATGTCTGATTTTGCATCAAATTCTATTATATATTTTTTGTTTTCAACGGAAATAACTTTTTTTACTCCGGCAATAGTTTTAAAATCTTTCTCACTCATTGCCGACATTAGTTCCACCAGCAAAGTACCTGTACCAGATTTGCCTTTGGTGTGAATCTCTTCCGTGTTGTCATCTGCAACTAAAACCCCGTTGTTAATTATGATTATTCTGTCACAGATTGCGTCAACTTCCTGCATGATGTGAGTAGATAGCATTACTGTTTTTTCTTTTCCGAGATTCTGGATAAGATTTCTTATTTCAACAATCTGATTCGGGTCCAGTCCTGAAGTAGGTTCGTCAAGGATTAATACATCCGGATCATGTATTATAGCCTGAGCAAGCCCTACTCTTTGTTTGTAACCTTTTGATAAAGCCCCGATTTTTTTATTTATTTCAGGTTCAAGGCCGGTAAGAGCAACAACTTCCTCAATTCTCACCACTCTGTTTTTTATTTTGTATATCCCTGCAACAAAATTTAAAAATTCAACAATATACATATCCGAGTAAAGAGGATTTTGCTCAGGGAGGTATCCAAGGATACTGCGAATTTCCATTTGGTTTTCCAAAACGTTTTTCCCGTTTACAAAAACATCTCCTGCAGATGGCGGAATGAAGCCGGTTATTATTTTCATGAGAGTCGATTTTCCTGCCCCGTTAGGCCCCAGAAATCCAACAATTTCGCCGCTTTTTATTTCAAAACTCACATTATCCAGAGCCTTTTGTGCACCATACAATTTTGTAATATTCTGAACTTTTATTGACATTTAGGTATCGTTATTGTTTGTGGTAAAAATACTTATTTTTTTCTAATCAGCCATAAAAATTAAGCAGGCTTATTTAGAATGATTGTAAATTTTATTTAGAGGCATTAAAATGTGTGAGAAATGACAACTTTTTATTTTTTTACCCGTCAAAATAACGAGCATTAAAGTAAGTCTTATAAATAAAAGCTATTTACAATCCATACGACTATGGAAACACATATACAGCCGCCCGCACCGATATTAAACCAACAAATAAGTGTTGTGAAAGATTTATTAATAAACCTGTTGATAGTGAGTTTTTTGACAGGTTTGTTTTTTTATATGATTCCGCAAAAAACAATGGCTCAGTCAGGTCTTTGTGATCCTACTGTGCCTTTTTTTACTGTTGATTTATCCTCTTCTCCTGATGCTACATGGGAATCTCCCAGCGTTATAAGACAAGACCTGTGTTGCGGACAAACCGGGGTTAGATGTATTGAATTTGAAATAACTTTACATCCTGATGCAATTGCTATTAACTTTGATATTGCTTCAGGAGCAATTCCTCCCGGGTCAATGTATTATCAGATAGATTGCGGTCCTCAGATTGTTGTAGGAACTCCGGTATGTATAAGCGGTGTTGGCCCGCACACATTAACATTCTGTAAACCTGGTAATAATGCAAACACATATGCAGTAACATCAGTCCCGGATCCTTCTATCACTGACCCTAATTTTGCAACGGAAAATTGTCCGGCTCAAATCACAATGCATGGCTTTTTACCCGGGACAATTTCAATAACAGACATTTCAGGCGGAGGATCAAATCTGGCATATCTGAGTTGCACAGATTGTACGCCTTCTTTTGTACGTCCGTTCGGAGCATTCCCGACATATGCTGATTATGAAGTATGTGGAACTCCTACAGGATCTGTATGTCTGGCAAGTACTACGTTTTGCGATACCGTCAGAGTGTATTTTTATGATACAATTATTACTTCGGTAAATCCGAACCCTGCAAGTTTTTGCTCTGATGAAGGAGGTGTGTGGCTATATTCAAATGTTTCCCAGGGAGTTCCGCCTTATACATACGAGTGGTATGACCAGCCAAACGGGGCCGGAACATTATTGTCAACCAATGCCGATTATTATGCGACAGCTTCAGGGACTTATTCGTTGGTTATAAATGATTCAATTTCTGCCCAGTGTGGTGGATTTATTGTTAATGTCCCGGTTACAGAAAATCCAAATCCTGTTATAGGCTTTACTCCTCATAGTCCTTATTTTTGTGAAGGCGGATCAGTTAATATAACTGCCTCAGGAGCTACAAGCTATTTGTGGTCTCCTCCTGACGGATTATCTTCAACTTCAGGAGCAACAGTTACTGCTTCTCCCGAATCAGCAACAACATATACTATTGTTGGTACGGACAATAACGGGTGTACAGGGAGTGCAAATGTTACGGTTGATGTTTGTACTGCTCCGGTATTGACTGCTGCGACAGATGGTGAAATTTGCCTTGGGGAATCTTATCAGTTACAGGCAAGCGGAGCTTTATTGTATGAATGGAATCCGGCTACAGGGCTTAATGACCCGAATATTGCAGATCCTGTTGCCACTCCGGATGTTACTACAGAATATGTGGTAACAGGTTACGACGTAAGTTGTACCGTAATTGAAAACGGTGGTTTTGAAAGTGGAAATATTGACTTTTCCACACAATATAATTATTCAAGTAACTTATTCCCGGAGGGGAATTATTACATAGGAACAAATCCACATGATTATCATTCCAATTTTTCAGCTTGCGGAGATCATACATCAGGCTCAGGCAATATGATGATTATTAACGGTAATACTGTGGCAAATGCAGAAGTCTGGTGTCAGGATATTTACGTTAATCCTAATACGGATTATGTATTCTCAACATGGATAACAAGTGTTCATCCGACAAATCCTGCCGTGTTACAGTTTTCTATTAATGGTACCTTATTGGGAAGTCCTTTTAATGCAACGACAACAACATGTGAATGGAACGAGTTTTATGAGGTTTGGAACTCAGGAGCTAATACCAGTATTCAGATTTGCATCGTTAACCAGAATACAATTGCCAGTGGAAATGATTTTGCATTGGATGATATTTATTTTGCTCCGTTATGTTCTTCAAGAGATACCGTTGTTGTAACTGTTCATAATCCTCCGGTTATTACATTCTCTAATACTGGCCCTTTTTGCGAGACAAATGCAGCAACCAATATTGTAGCAAATCCTTCAGGCGGAGTATGGGGGGGGCCGGGCATAGCCGATATTAATACAGGGACGTTTGATCCCGGAACTGCCGGTGACGGAAGCCACACAATAACATATAGTTATAATGATGGGTTTTGCCAGGTGGATACCAGCATAAATATTATTGTGGATGCTATGGTTGATGCAACAATAACGCCTGTTGGTCCTTTTTGCGAAACAGAAGCTGCAGTAGTATTAACAGCGGTAAGTATTGGCGGAGTATGGTCAGGTACCGGCGTAGCCGGGAACACATTTGATCCCGCCACAGCAGGTCCGGGCGATCATATAGTTCAATATGATGTTGTAAACGGTACATGTTCTGATACCGATACCGAAACAGTTCATGTTGACTCACAGGTTTTTGCAACGATAACTCCTATAGGTCCGTTCTGTGAGACTGAACCAGCAGTGGTTTTAACAGCGGTGACCCCCGGCGGAATATGGTCGGGCACAGGAGTGGTTGGCAATACCTTTGACCCCGCTACAGCCGGTCCGGGTAATCATATTATACAATATGACGTAGTTAACGGCGCATGTTCTGATACCGATACCGAAACAGTTCATGTTGACTCACAGGTTTTTGCAACGATAACACCTATAGGCCCGTTCTGTGAAACAGAATCTGCCGTAGTCTTAACAGCAATAACTCCCGGCGGAGTCTGGTCGGGCACAGGAGTGGTTGGCAATACCTTTGACCCCGCCACAGCCGGTCCGGGTGATTATGTAATACAATATGATATAGTTAACGGCGCATGTTCTGACACCGATACAGAAAGTGTTCATGTTGATTCGCAGGTTTTTGCAACTATAACACCTATAGGCCCGTTCTGTGAAACAGAACCAGCCGTGGCATTAACAGCAATAACTCCCGGCGGAGTCTGGTCGGGATCAGGAGTGGTTGGCAACACCTTTGACCCCGCCACAGCCGGTCCGGGTGATCATGTAATACAATATGATATAGTTAATGGCGCATGTTCCGATACAGATACAGAAAGTGTTCATGTTGACTCACAGGTTTTTGCAACAATAACACCTATAGGCCCGTTCTGTGAAACAGAATCAGCCGTAGCATTAACAGCAATAACTCCGGGCGGAATATGGTCGGGAACAGGAGTAATTGGCAATACCTTTGACCCCGCTACAGCCGGTCCTGGTGATTATGTAATACAATATGATATAGTTAACGGCGCATGTTCCGATATCGATACAGAAAGTGTTCATGTTGACTCACAGGTTTTTGCAACTATAACACCTATAGGCCCGTTCTGTGAAACAGAATCTGCCGTAGCTTTAACAGCAATAACCCCCGGCGGAGTCTGGTCTGGAACAGGAGTGGTTGGTAATACCTTTGACCCCGCCACAGCCGGTCCTGGTGATTATGTAATACAATATGATATAGTTAACGGCGCATGTTCTGATACCGATACCGAAACAGTTCATGTTGACTCACAGGTTTTTGCAACGATAACACCTATAGGCCCGTTCTGTGAAACAGAATCAGCCGTAGCCTTAACAGCAATAACTCCCGGCGGAGTCTGGTCGGGAACAGGAGTCGTCGGCAATACCTTTGACCCCGCCACAGCCGGTCCTGGCGACCATATTATACAATACGATATAGTTAACGGCGCATGTTCTGACACCGATACAGAAAGTGTTCATGTTGACTCACAGGTTTTTGCAACTATAACACCTATAGGCCCGTTCTGTGAAACAGAATCAGCCGTAGCATTAACAGCAATAACCCCGGGCGGAATATGGTCCGGCACCGGCGTAGTTGGCAATACCTTTGACCCCGCCATAGCCGGTCCTGGTGATTATGTAATACAATATGATATAGTCAACGGGGCATGCTCTGACACCGATACAGAAAGTGTGCATGTTGATTCGCAGGTTTTTGCAACTATAACACCTATAGGCCCGTTCTGTGAAACAGAATCAGCCGTAGCCTTAACAGCAATAACTCCGGGCGGAGTCTGGTCTGGAACAGGAGTAGTTGGTAATACCTTTGACCCTACCATAGCCGGTCCTGGCGACCATATTATACAATACGATATAGTTAATGGCGCATGTTCCGATACCGATACAGAAAGTGTTCATGTTGACTCACAGGTTTTTGCAACAATAACACCTATAGGCCCGTTCTGTGAAACAGAATCAGTCGTAGCCTTAACAGCAATAACTCCGGGCGGAATATGGTCGGGCACAGGAGTAGTTGGCAATACCTTTGATCCTGCCATAGCCGGTCTTGGTGATTATGTAATACAATATGATATAGTCAACGGGGCATGCTCTGACACCGATACAGAAAGTGTTCATGTTGACTCACAGGTTTTTGCAACAATAACACCTATAGGCCCGTTCTGTGAAACAGAATCTGCCGTAGCCTTAACAGCAATAACTCCGGGCGGAATATGGTCGGGCACAGGAGTAGTTGGCAATACCTTTGACCCTACCATAGCAGGTCCTGGCGACCATATTATACAATACGATATAGTTAACGGCGCATGCTCTGACACCGATACCGAAACAGTTCACGTTGACTCACAGGTTTTTGCAACAATAACGCCTATAGGCCCGTTCTGTGAAACAGAATCAGCCGTAGCCTTAACAGCAATAACTCCGGGCGGAATATGGTCGGGCACCGGCGTAGCCGGGAACACATTTGATCCTGCCACAGCCGGTCCTGGTGATTATGTAATACAATATGATATAGTTAACGGCGCATGTTCCGATACCGATACAGAAAGTGTTCATGTTGACTCACAGGTTTTTGCAACGATAACTCCTATAGGTCCGTTCTGTGAAACAGAATCAGCCGTAGCATTAACAGCAATAACTCCGGGCGGAATATGGTCCGGCACCGGCGTAGCCGGGAACACATTTGATCCTGCCACAGCCGGTCCTGGCGACCATATTATACAATACGATATAGTTAATGGCGCATGCTCTGACACCGATACCGAAACAGTTCACGTTGACTCACGGGTTTTTGCAACAATAACACCTATCGGCCCGTTCTGTGAAACAGAATCAGCCGTAGCATTAACAGCAATAAACCCGGGTGGAATATGGTCCGGCACTGGCGTAGTTGGCAATACCTTTGACCCCGCCATAGCCGGTCCTGGTGATTATGTAATACAATATGATATAGTTAACGGCGCATGTTCCGATACAGATACAGAAAGTGTTCATGTTGACTCACAGGTTTTTGCAACGATAACACCTATAGGCCCGTTCTGTGAAACCGAATCAGCCGTAGTCTTAACAGCAATAACTCCGGGCGGAATATGGTCGGGCACAGGAGTAATTGGCAATACCTTTGACCCTACCATAGCAGGTCCTGGCGACCATATTATACAATACGATATAGTTAATGGCGCATGCTCTGACACCGATACAGAAACAGTTCACGTTGACTCACAGGTTTTTGCAACAATAACACCTATCGGCCCGTTCTGTGAAACAGAATCAGCCGTAGCATTAACAGCAATAAACCCGGGTGGAATATGGTCCGGCACTGGCGTAGTTGGCAATACCTTTGACCCCGCCATAGCCG
>QKHS01000018.1 GCA_003249955.1 Bacteroidales bacterium
GGCAATAAACCTAACCGCTGCTACTGCAGGAGGAACATGGTCTGGAACGGGGATAACAAATACAGCTAACGGAACTTTTAACCCGGCAACAGCAAATACAGGAAATAATACAATTTCATACAGTGTTACAAATGCAGGATGTACAGGAACAGGGAGCATTGTTATTGAGGTTTTTGATACTCCTGATGCAACTATTACTGATCCGGGAAACTTGTGTTCAGGCGATGCTGCAATAAACTTAAATGCTGCTACGGCAGGAGGTACCTGGTCAGGAACCGGTATCACAAATACTACTAACGGAACTTTCGATCCGGCAGCGGCAAACACAGGAACTAATTCAATCACTTACACCGTCGGAACAGGCTCATGCATATCTGAAGACAGTATCACAATTACTGTAAATGCTACTCCTGACGCTGCGATAATACCGACGGGTCCGTTTTGCAAAGGAGAATCTCCGGTTAACTTAACAGCAGTAAATGCAGGTGGAATCTGGTCAGGAACCGGAATAACAGACTCTGATCTCGGAACCTTTGACCCTGCAATTGCAGAAACAGGTGAAAATATTATTTCATACTCTTTAACAAATGGAATGTGCACAGGAACAAATCAGGCGACAATACTTGTTTCTGAAAATGCAGATGCCGGTATTTCAGAAGCCGGGCCTTTCTGTTACGGTGATTTTGAAGTTGAGCTGACAGCAAATACACCCGGAGGAATATGGAGTGGCGAAGGTGTTAATTCCGACGGGATATTTAATGTCGGATCTGCAGGTGCCGGCACTTATACTATCACATACTCGATTGACGGAAGTTGCGGAGGTTCCGGCAATATCGAAATAACCGTATATCCTTCTGAAATGTACTCTTCATATATTTTACAAAACCCGGTTTGTACAGGAGGAGATGACGGTTACATTGAGCTTTCCGTTTCGGGAGGAACTCAGCCATATATATATTCATGGAACACCGATACTGTTTTAAGCTCGAACATGCTGACAGAAGTTTCAGCCGGGATTTATTCTGTTACAATTACGGATGCACATGGCTGTTTCATCGACATTACAGACATAATAATAAATGACGGTAGCAAAGAATGTTTAACAATTCCAAATGCTTTTACTCCGAATGGTGACGGAATTAATGATGAATGGTTTATTGAAAATATTTTATCCTACCCTAACTATCACATTCAGGTCTTTAACAGATGGGGACAGGAAATATACGACGCATTTTACGGACAACCGTTCTGGAACGGAACTTATAACGGCAATCCTGTGCCTACAGGATCGTACATTTACATTATTGATTTAGGAGATTCAAGTGATAATAAAGTAGGAATAGTAACAGTATTAAGATAAGTTTTTATAAAAAAGGAATATTATGCAAAGGAAAATTTTAGTTTTAGTAATGGCTTTTATCATGTTCTTTTTGACAGCCAAAACTCAGGACAATGTAGGAATAGGAACAACGACCCCGCACAGTTCTGCATTGTTGGATTTAACGGCAACAAACAAAGGTTTATTAATTCCCAGAGTTGTCCTTCTGGCAGCTACTAACGGCGTGAATCCGGTAAACGGCCCGGCCACAGGATTGCTGGTCTATAATACAAGCGGAGCTATGACTCCGGGATTTTATTATTGGGACGGAACAGAATGGGTATTAGTTGGTTCAGGAGGAGCTGCTCCTACCTGTGTTACTCTTGATGAAGCATATAACTGCAACGGTGCCGGTGCCGGCAGAGAAATTACAGCAAATTCAGGCTCTGTTTCCATAATTTTACCCGGTGCTTCAACCGGAGATGTCGGACTGGATGTAACCTCAAACAAAGGAACTACTGCTCTTCCAAGTGCAGGGATTCAGGTTGCCAATACTCAAAACGGAGTAGGAATTTTGTCCGAAATAACAAATACAACAAACTTATACAGTGCTATTCAGGGGTTGTGTTACTCAAGCCTTACAGGATCAGATTTACCAAGCGGAGTTTCGGGATACCACGACGGAACAGGCCTTGGTGTTGGTGTTTGGGGAGAAACAAGCACAAACAGCACATCTGGCCGCAGTTATGGCGTATATGGAATTTCATCGGGAACAGGTAACGGATTCGGAGGTTACTTTATTTCCAACTCATACCCCGGACTGTTTGCCGAAACACTTAATACCGGAGCTGCTGCTGCACAATTTGCATCATCAGGGGTAAATCCTCTTAATCCGGCACTGCTCACAGTAGGATGGGCTCAGATAGGTTGCGGAAATTCCGGGGGTTCAGGAGGTTATGATATCCTTATGAACAATGTTGCCGGAGAATCAACAATTGCTCCTGATTTGGGAGGCTGGGGCTATGTAGGGGCTCCTTCACTGGAATGGTGGGCTATTTACACTTCAAATGCTGTTCAGGTTTCCAGACGGGAAAGTAAAAGAGATATAAACTATTTTGATGAAAACATATCTGACTATATAATGGCAGACATTGAAAAAATGAAACCTGCTCTGTACAAATACAAAACCGAGAATGATGAGTTAGTGGACGGCATGGAGCAAAAAACACGTTATAATATGCATCTTGGGTTCATCCTTGAAGAAACTCCCGATTACATTCAGGATAATTCATTCTCAGGAATAGACTTATATGCTCTGGCATCATTAGGAATAAGCGGAGTACAGCATAACCGCAAAAGTATAGTCGAAATAGAACAAAAGCTCGATGAAATTTCTGTTCAGATTACTGATTTCGGAATTACAAAGATCAGCGGTAATGAGATAACTGTAACTTACAAAAGCGATTTTCACGGGATTACTCCTGTTGTTAATATAACTCCCAACAGCCCGGTGAAAAACTATTACATAAAAGAACAAAATGATAAAGGATTTACATTAGCCGCAGAAAATACCACCGGTTTTGAATTTAACTGGATGGCCATCGCTAATTATACCGAAAATAATAAAGAACCTGAACAGGAATATTCTCTTGATCCGGCACTTATGTCTCAGTTAAAAGTTAATGAAGCAAAAAAAGAACAGATTCACAGACTTCTGTTCAGATCACAGCAGACTAAACTGGAAATCAAAGGTGCTACAGGGGATAGTGTTAAAGTTAACAGGTTTAAAACTGTCAGATAGTTAGTTCACAAATAAGTTCTCTACAAAAAAGTTGATGACTGTGTTTATGCAGCATCAACTTTTTTTATAAAGATACAATTAAAAAATCTACCGGTATAAGTTATAAATCAAGTAAAATTTCCGGAGTATTATACAAATCAAAGAATAAAAATAGTAATTACTTAGCCTGAATAGATGTTTTTGTAATCTGTAATCGGTAATCAGTATGTCAATGCCTGAATATGGTTGAGTGCATTACGGCCTTCTGACAATGGGGTAAGTTATCTGCTTCGCAGGCTAACCTCCGGAACCGGCCCTCCGTTTTTGCCTTTGACTAGCTTGCTCTTCAGGCTGCGGTTCCATGGCCTACCCGCATTACTTTTCTGAATATTCGTCGCTATGTTTTTCTATTTAACGCAGAAAAATTTTTCCCAAAAATTTTTGCCTGATCTCAAATTATACATTCTGAAAATCTTCCTTAACAGTAACAGATTTTAGAACTGGAAATAAATAAATGCCTGCATATCGGCACAAATTGACTGATATACTACAAAAATTATCACAACACTTATAAGGGCCTGAGACCAGTGAGGCATATTAATAAATACATCCCGCCATTTATCTTTAAAGTTGTAACTAAGCCAATGTGTGATAAACCCGAACAGCATCATCAGCCATACTTTGTAATAACCTGCCAGTACTGCAGGAATTATCTCAGGGCTGAAATTATTCCAGATACGCGACAGCATTGTCTCGGCCGTATAAATATCAGGTGCACGGAAGAATACCCTCGTAAATGTGATAAACCCGAAGGTAAGAGCAATTTTCCAGACTGTTGCCGCCACATTATTGTATTTTTCCCAGGGACTTATTTTTCGCCAGTATTTATAAAATACCACACCCAGTCCGTTCAAACCGCCCCAGATAAGGAAATTCCAGCTTGACCCGTGCCATAAACCGCCAAGCAACATGGTAATCATTGTGTTGATATTGGCTACAATATTTCGTTTGGCAGCCGGGAATATACGCATCGAAAGCAGCAGAATTACAGCAAAAGCGATTATTGCAATACTGGCCCATAAATTTGATGCCAGAAGAATAAATACAAAAAGAATAAGTCCGAAATTAATGTAAGTTCCGGCTGTTGCATTTCTGTTCCCGCCCAAAGGAATGTACAGATAATCCTTCAACCAGCTCGACAATGAGATATGCCAGCGGGACCAGAATTCTCCGCAGTTTTTTGCCTTATACGGGGAATTAAAATTCTGATTCAGCCTGAATCCCATAAGCAGGGCCACTCCTATTGCAATATCCGTGTAACCGGAAAAGTCAACATACACCTGCAGCGAATAGCCTATCATTGCCATAAGGCTTTCAAATCCCGAATACATATCAGGATTGTTGAAAATTCTGTCGATGAAGTTAACCGCAATATAGTCTCCTATCATAATCTTCTTAATCAATCCTTTAAGAATCATAAACAGGGCAAGACCAAATTCATATCGTGTAAGACGGAATTTCTGATATATCTGCGGAATAAATTCGGATGCACGTACAATAGGCCCTGCAACCAATTGCGGAAAAAATGACACATAAAATCCGAAATCAATAATATTCTTTACCGGCTCAAGTTTACGTTTGTAAATGTCGAGTGTGTATGACATAGTCTGGAAGGTAAAGAAAGAAATACCTACAGGCAGAAATATTTTAGCTGTATCGAAATGGGAACCTGTAAGAAGGTTTGAAAATTCGGCCAGAAAATTATGTGCCACATAGTTTGTACCGAACAGATCGTTAACAATACTTGTAAAGAAATAGGTATATTTAAAATATGATAACAAAGACAGATTTATAAACACACTAAACGCGAGAAGCAGTTTTCTGACAATTTCTTTTTGCGATTTATAAATCCATTTGCCGGTATAATAATCAACAAAAGTGCTGAATATCAGCAAAAAGAAGAAAAATCCGCTGGACTTGTAATAGAAAAACAAACTGAGAACGAGCAAATACAGGGATCGCATTGTAATTCTGTTCGAGATAAATGAATACCCCAGCATCACAACTGCAAAGAATCCCCAGAAGAAGAAACGTGTAAAGATCAGCGGAGAATTCTGATCGTATGAAAATATGTTCTGAATAAACTCCATAATCATTCAGTAATTTGACTGTCTTTCGGCAGCGTTTGTAAATAATGACTGTAATCTTTAATTATTGCATCGAAAAGTAATCCTGCAATTATTTTGTAACCATCACGTGTAAAGTGAATTCTGTCTTTATTTGCCAGATTATCGTTTCTCCAAAGGTTTATTGATTTATATCCGCCCATAACCCTGTACATATTCCACACAGAGCCGCCGTAAATTCCGGCAAGTGTTTTCATTCCTGAATAAATTTCGCCGTAATGTTCGTTTACACCTCCACGATAATGATAAAAATCGTTATTGGTTGTAAGAATAATTGCACAATCGGGATTAGCTTTAAGAATCATGTCTATGATTTTACGGTAATTCGAGACATACTTTTCTTCGGAAAACCCTGCGCCGGCAGCATCGTTAACGCCTATTGACAGAATTACCAGGTCCGGCCTAACTGCATACAAATGCTGCTGAAACAGTTCTGCTTTAAGATATGAGTGCGTGGCAGCCCCGTTTATGCCTATTCCTGTGTAATTTATTCCGGGCATGCTGTTTTGCAGATAGGCCCCGTAAAAAAAGAAAGCTGTTCCTGACGAATCACGTTTGGTAACACAAATATTGACCGAATCGAGTTCTTTGCTGAAATAAAACTCGGATGCTCCTGTTTTCAGGTTTATTATGCAGGTGTCGAGATATTCTGCCGGACTCACGGTAAGATTATATGCAGTATCTCCGACATTATGAAAAACACTGATTTTATTAAATTTGTGATTTTCTATTTTTGCTACCGGGTTAAACATTATTGATATCTCAGCAACTGAATCATGTGTTAATGCAGTTATTCCCGTAAGCCCGACAGGATATTCAGGTTCCCTGTCCGTTATTTTGCTTATCTCCCATTTGCCTTTATACTGAGACCTGTAAAAAAACGGGTGATTGGTTTTTGCTATCGAGAACGGGAATACCATGCCTGGAGCACCTTCCATCCCCGGACACAATGTTTCTAATTTTTGCCTTAGTTCCCATGACCATATTCCTGCCTGAATATGAGAGCCTCCTATCTGCATTACCGATATCTGCCCCTGACCGTCGAAACAAAGCTTATCCAGTTTATGATAAAATTTACTGAGATTATCATTTTTGCCGTAATGTTCGAGAAAACATGAATCTGTCTGAATATAAGGATACTGAAAATCGGAATACGGAACACGGTTAACCTGTGCCGCAACATGCAAAGCTGTAACGGCAAAAACAAGAATGAAATATGCTTTTAAATTATTTATTTTCTTCATTTTTCATTCTTTCGTTATACTCTGTATATTCCAATATAAAGGCATTGTAGAACATGTTCGAAATAATTGTTGTGCCGTAAGGGGTAAAATGTGTAAAATCGGTTCCTGCCATCTGGGGGTTTGAGTTAACCCAGGCAACCATCGAATTTTTACCTCCCATTGCCGTGTACATATCCCAGTAAACTCCTCCGGCTTTATGAGTTGCTTTACGCAATTCTTCAATAATATTTTCCAGATTAGGATAAGTTACATAGCTGTCTTTTATTTTAACAGACATGTCGCTTGGGCCTATAACTATAAAACATGCATCGGGAACAACATTTTTAAGAAATGCCATCTGGTAATAAAAATAATTGGCGAATTGCTCGGCAGCTTTCTTATCTTCGATATAGGGTACCGAATTCCCGCCGAACTGAAGAATAAACAAATCTACTCCCAGATAAGAATATGATTTTGCAAGCAGGCCTCCGTCGGTGGTTGTAAAAACCGTACCGGAACTACCACGCATTGCAATATTATCGATATATATTCCCGACTCGTCCTCGAAAGAAATCCCGTAAAAATCGGGACTGTCATATCCTTCAAATTCCAGTCTGACATTTTCGAGATAAGTTGCCGAATTATAGGTGTAAACATACAAATCGTCACCGCTGTTCAAAGAATCTGTTGCCAGAATAACGTCGTCAGATTTAACCGTAATTTTCACCTTTTCTTTTGAATTACCGTAAAATACCGAAATCTTTTTATATTTCGATGTATTGGAATATCCTATGTCTGATTTTGTAAAGCCAAGCCAGGCCGAATATTTTACCGAAGATGGTTTCCACAACGAGTCTGTAGGCGGGGCAAAACGGTTATATGCTATCATCGGGCCGAACTTTTTATGCGCCGAATAATTATCGCTGTAACCAAAACCATTGTATCTGTACCAGTTTTGCGAGTCTGTCTGCTTTATACTGAACTGCGAATATACTGCAACAGGCGAGCAAAGTCCCATTCCGAAACCTCCGAACCTGCCCTGCAGTTTACTGCGTATAAAACCGGTTATCCTGTCTCCTTCAATCTGGGAATCACCGTAATGCATTATTCTCAGGCTTCCTTCTTCGCTTATATTTGTAAGTTTGGCAAAAAATTTATCAAGGGCATGAGGGTTGTTCTCCGGGTATTCAAAAGGAGTTACAAGTTTTTTTATTTCTTCGAGATCAATTGCCGTATCTCCTTCGGGAACCAGATTATCAATATCTATCTGGTTATTTACAATTGAGTCTGTATCTACTTTAGACGCAACATCATCAGAGAACATCTCTTCGAATGAAGGAAAATACAAAACCCAATCTTTATTTATGCGTATCCCGTCTTTGGGAAAAATCAGCATAATCACTCCCAAAGCGGCAATAACAGCTATAACAAAAAATAATACATGCTTTGCTTTCATCACTTTTTCTTATAAATTTTGAGTTTTTGTCCAACCTGCAATTTAGACGGATCGGAAACATTATTCCAGTTAAGTAAATCTTCGGGAGTTACCCATGAATATTGTTGAGCAATTTTATACGCGGAATCTCCTGATTTTACAATATAGGTATCAACAACTGTATATTCTTTCGGCTCGAAACCTTTTTTTACGGTTGTTGTAGTCTCTTTTTTTACTGTTTCTGTCTTTACAGACGAAGTACCTGCATTATTTTTCGGGGGTTCCGCTTTTGCAATAAAATTTTCTGCAGTTCCTTTTTCTACCCAGATGCTTATTTTCTGACCTGCGTAAATATTGGTTCCGCTTATGTTATTCCAGTCTTTTATATCGGCAACCTTAACATGATATCTCTCTGCTATGGAGCCAAGGTTATCGCCAGAAACAATTTTGTATTTTATTTCCTCGTAATCTTCACCGGGACTAACCGCACTATAAGACTCATAGTAAACAGGCAAATCGTCAGCAGCCGTTTTCTGCAGAGGTTTATATTTCGGGAAATAAATACTGTCATTAAAGTGACAAATTGAATCCTGAAGTTTTATAAAGTTTCCGGCATAATCAACCGGCAGAAAAATGGTTTTTGAATTTTGTCTTCCGTCAATAAGCTTTCCGGTAAACAACGGATTTAATGCCATAAGCGAGTCAAGGTCTATATTAAGAACCGTTGCTATTTGTGCAAAATGCATTTTTCTGTTCACTATAACCGTGTCGCACAAAGGCCTGTCCCCGGCTAAAATTTCTGCCGGATTCAGTGTTTCGTTCTCTTCCATCCATCTAAGCAAAGCCAGATAAATATAAAAAGTATTTTTTGCCGTGCCTTCAATCTTTTCAACAACATCTTCAAAACGGTATTCCCCGCTCATAGCCTTGCGTAGTTTTGCAGGGCCGTAAACATAGGCAGTAATTGCATAATCCCATGAGCCGAAAGAAGTATGCAGATAGTTTAAGTAAGAAACAGCCGCGAAGGAACTTTTCTGCAAATCAAGCCTTTCGTCATAACATGTGTCGGCCACAATCCCGTAGCGCACTGCCGGCATGTATTGCAATCCCCACAGGCCAAAAGCACCGCACTGATCCGAATAATAATTATCGAAAGCCGATATCACAACCGGCAGATATGCAATTTGCGAAGGCATGTTAAGACTTTCGGTTTCATAGTTTATCTGAGTTCTTATTTTAGCCCAGGCATAAAGCAGGCGGCATTTCGATTTATAATTTAAGCCCTGAAAAGCATTGTAATATTCAAGGGATTTTTCTGTCTGACTATACTCCTCTCCTCCTATCTTTATGCTATTGTCATGAAAAAACAATTCGTTTATGTTGTTCTGGTAAGTTTCACAATACCCGGTAACCACAGAATCATCGGGATACAGCACAGAAAGATTTGAATTCAGCCTTGTAAAATAAGCATCTGAAAGCAGGTTCTGCGCCGACATGTGAACCGCACACATCAGGAAAAACAAGGATAATATTGTTGTATATTTTCTCACTTTTAAAAATCGGTGGCAAAGGTAAAAAAAAAAAAGATGGGGCATATAAAAATATGTAGGGGGTTTTGGGGGAATGGGGAGTGGTTTTTAGAAATGTTAGATTTGCATTTGGGGTTTTAGGTGAGTGTGTTGTGATTTTTGTAGTTAACGGTTGCGCGTATAAATCATTTGGGAAGCCCAGAATGCGTAGCATCCACCATTGCAAAAAGTTGATGAGTAGTGGGGTGCTCTATAATAACCACTTAACCTCAAATGTTTTATGAACGCATATTAGGAGCTAGGCTTTATATCGTCAAAGATTATTGGGATTTTAGATTTAAATTTCTCAAGAATTGGAATTGCAATCTCTCTCATTTGAGGATGTGCAGATGTGGCTGTTCGAAGTTCAAAAAAATGTCTCCATTCCCTTAAATTCATTGTCATTACAATTTCTGTTTTTAAAGAGTTGGGCAATATACTCCTTGCTTGTTGGGGGGTAGAGCCTAATTCAATTAAACGATTATAAGCGTATTCTATTTTTAAGATTGTTTCTTTCCAAATTTCATATTTTTCTACATCATTTGGATTCTTTAAATCCCAAAATATTGGTTTAATTACAGTTAGTTCGTTTCCAAATTTACCTTTAGTATAATTACAATATCGAGTTGATTCTTGAGTATAACTTGCTAGTCTATGGCGTACAATTTCATGAGTAACTCCTCTATCACAAATTACTCTCACACTTACAGAATAATGCTCGATTACAGAAAAATGTCCTCGATTTATTAACATAGTAGTGAATTTTTCTGCTGACTCAGGTGTTATTTTATCTTCACTTTTATATGCTGTACGACCAGCACGTTCAATTAATTTTAATATTTCAGCCCCATCAAGAGGGGATTCTATAAATATTTGTGGTTCAATAATATTCATATTGTTTGAAATTTAACACTCTTCATATATCGTTTCTAACCGATTCTTGTATATAGAACAATTATCAAGTTGCCCCTTACCACTATATTCACATTGAATAATTTCAATGTCATCACATATAGTTATTAAATTAACATTTTTATAATCAGAAAAAACAGAATTTTTCAACACCTTTTTTCCACAATAAAAAAGTGTAAGCACAAAAATCTCTTTGTTTTCAATATTTATAGCGGATAATAATTCCTTAGAATGGTCAGCAGTAAATAATATATCTTTTAATAAAATTATTCTCTTGAAATGTTCTGATGTTATTTGTTTTTCAATTTCAGAAAAATCGCCTTCCTTTGTCGGCTCAGGTATATAACTGAAACCACAATCCATTAATACAGATAGTCTTGCGCCAATAATATTACATTCCAAACCTGTTGCAAGTAACAATGTGTCTTTAAATTCATTACTAAATTTTAAACAAAGTTCATTATAAATTAACTCAGTTATTAATTCTAAGGAATCTCTCTGTGATACTAAACCATTAATATCTATAAAACCATGACTACGAAATCCATTTTTCCAATGAAAATGACCTGATTTAAATAAGTTCCGATCTTTAATGAAATCCAGAATTACCCTGGAATCATTTTTATGATTTTTTTTTACTATTAAATTTTCAGGTTGACTTAACATTCTGTTCAAATCTTGTCGATCTATTTCATTTACATCATCTAAAATCACATCTAAATTATCGGGTTTTTTTACAGTATGATTCTGAGAAACCCGAAATCGGGGCTTTTTTATTGCATTTTTTTCAGTTAGATGTTGCCAACCATATTTTTCAGGATTTCCTTTGTCAAACGATGAATAGTAAAGCACATCTAAAGCTTCATTTTGTGGATTACAATAAATATTAAATGTATTCTCTGTTTCTAAATTTTTTGTTAAACTACCTGTTGAAAGGTAAAAAATTGAATTTGAATCATTTTTATCAATAGCTTCACCGTCTTGCCCATGAATATGACCACATAATACTGTAAAAGGATAACCAATGAGATCTTTATCGATATCCTTCCAATTTAATAAATTATGATGTGTTTCATGACTTAAATCTTTAGGATTATGATGCAATGCCAAAATTTTACCATAGTCTTTATATTGTCCTTTTAGGTCTATTTTTTTTAATTTATACTCAAATGATTCTTTATTTATAAAGCCTATCTGATCTTCTTTTTGTTGACTCGATCTAAAACAAGAGTTTATTCCGAGTATAATTAATTTATCTTCATCATTGATAATAAGATCAAAAACGGAATTATTTGCATCAAATTCAGGCTTAACACCATCATAAAATTCTGTATAAAACTTTTTGAAGTTGTTATACTTCTCAACTCGTTGATGTATGTTGGTTAGTTCATTCTCCGAAACATCTTCATTTTTTACAATATCACGTAAAATATCCCAATCAACATCATGATTTCCTGGACACAATACAACATTCTTTTTATCTACTTTTAACTCTTTTACGACTGCATTGAGAAACGCTAAAGCATTTTTGTACTGGATTTCTTGAGCTTTATCTGCAATATCTCCTGTAATAACTATATACTTTATTTTGTTTTCCGATTTAGATACTGCATCTATAAATCTCTTTTGAAAGGTATCATCCAATCTTGTTTTAGATTTATCTGCTTTGCCAACAATATGCAAGTCCGATATATGTAAAATAGCATTACCCATAACTAAAAGTTTGTCTTTATTTTATAATCAACAGTATTATTCTCCCTTGTCAAAACAACTAATGAAACAACATTATTTACAGGGGTTTTATCAGTAACTTTCACATCAACAATTGCCAATACACCTCCCAATTTGCCTCCCTCGTGTTCAATTAAGTTTTTTGTAATTTGAATTTCGGTACCCATACAAACGACATCACTAATTATTAAATGACTTTTTGATTCTTTGAAAACACCTTTATGTATTGTCCTATATAATTTATTCTTCGGACCAATATGGTCCCGATATGCAATATCGCAACATCCAATTTTAGCAATAATTGATGCTAAATAACTTGCAGTAATTGAAGGGAAAACAATAGCCGGTCTATTCTCAGTTCTTAAATCAGGGATTAAACCATAATTGACAGATTTTTTACATAAAAGGTATAGTCCAAAAAAAGACAATTCTTTTTCTTCAATATACTTTTTAATATTCAAATATCTTGGAAGTTCAACATTGCTTGAAAAACTATATTTTTCATCACCTTTCGGCTCTTCAACATACAACTTCTTTTCACTTAGTAACATGTTTTCATATAAATTATAAACATAATCATCAAACAGCAAAACATTGATTTCTTCATTTGAGAATAAATTAAAGTGCGTTATGTTATTATTTTTAATAAATGTCTCTTTTAAGTTAAAATCTGATTTAAATTTATGCATTTGCATCTTCCCATATAAACTTTCGCAAACTCTTATTTGTGATATTTCTATATTTTTTCTCGCACAATGTTTATTAATTTTTTCTAACTCGTTATATGAATTTCTATTCTCTTCTAACAATTGATAATCCATTATTATTGATGAAATATTTTCAATCTCCTGAATTTCTTTTCCTACACGTTCAAGTGTTTCCCGAGTAAGTTCTGTAGCAAAATAACCTAGTTTATCGTCGAATTTATTGAAGTTCTGATAAACTTGTTCAGCATGCAATGAAATGTATAATTTATCATGTTTTATTATTTTTGAGTAAAGCATATATCTAAAAATTTAATTCAACTTCTATGTGTACACCCTTCAACTTACCATAGTCTAATCGAGAAGGGGAAACCGATTTTTCATCTGATATCTTTTGCAACAAACAAATAGCACAATCTGATGGATTAAGATTTTTATCACACCATTTGCATCTTTTTGAAGTAAAAACAACTTGTGTATCAATATAATGTATTCTCATCAATCCATCATTACGTATCACAACATCTTTTAACAAAGTGAATAAATTCTCTCGATAATCGCTTTTACTTTGTGAATAATTTAATGCCTCAAAAATATATAAATAGTTTTTATATTTTTCCCGATCTTCTTTTGAATAATTATCTATAATAGCATATTTATAGCCAAATTTCCTCTTCTTAAGTTCAAAAGAATATTCAAATCCTACTCCAAAATCAGAAACAGAAATTTTTGTAGTTCCATCTCTAGCATGTAACATTACAGCAGCTATACTATCACTATAAAGTACCGAATTGCAGATTATTTCAGTAAGAACTCTAAGAATAATTTTCACTTGTTCAGCATTACCTATTTTGCGTAGGATATTGATAAAGTGTTTTTCAACACGAGGTTTTAATTCATTAAACTTATCTGTACGAATGAGATCCAATTCATCTTGAGTAACATTTGGTTCAATAAATTTAAGATAATATTGAATAGAGTCATTGGGATAGATTCTTACCTTATGCTCCGGATTATTACTTTTGTTAACTGTTTGATTATTATAAAACCCCAAAAATCTTTCATCAAAATCAAAAATAGACAACCCAATTTTTTCCCTAAAAGTTCTGTTGATTAACAATCCACTTTCCATTCTTGGTATTTCCTCACTGTGTATTTTTTCCTTTCCCGCATTATCAAAAAACCATGCATCATCTAAAAACTTAGTAGAATCAATTCTAGCAAATGTTAATGGCACCTTTTCATTATTATGCGCTTTTTTTAATATAATACCAAGTCCAATGATATTTGGCAAAACTAATGGGTCGAAAAATTCAACATAGACAAAAGAAATAGATGGTATTTTTCTTAATCCATTTTCTTTATAATGTTCTCTTAAAGCATCAAAAACCTGATTGAAAAATACAAAAGAAGTTATTCTACCAATAAATTGTATTTCTTTTGTTTCACTATTATAAATTATTTCTGCCATATAATTAAAATATTTACCCCAAAATTAAGAGAATTGCACTCTTTAACAAAACTTTGGTTTCAGTGTAAACTTGTAGAATTTTTGCAATGTATGCAATTTTACTCGACAATTCTTTTAAAAAAGTGCGGTAGACAAAAAAGAAAAACATTATGTCGGATGGGGTATCTAGTTTTTAATCTTGTCAACATTTCGTTTTTCATCCTTCCACAATGGGTTTTTTAATTTTTCCATATCGTTGCCTGTCTCTTACACTTGACGGTAACTCCTTTATCATCACACCAAAAATAGTTTTTACACAATCGTTTCGGAACCATCTCCACACCTTTAAATAAATCTATCTTATCGCAAAACTACAAAATATTTTATACAACACAAACTTTTTAACCAGATAATTAATATCAAATTAATATTAATATCACAATATTTATCAACAAATGCAAATATCACATAAAATATTAGTATTAATAACAATATTATTTACATACCAAAACCGTCTAAGAAAAAAAAAACTTTGTGTCATAAAATGTAGTATTTCAGGTTTTTTCCGGGAGTGCACAAAAGTTAAAACGCTTATATTTGACAACCGGTTGTTTATTAGTGTCATTAAGCATTATTCAATTGTAATTTGTAATTATTCAGGTATTATCTTAAAAACAGAATTCTGTTATTGTTCCTATGCGGCGGATGTAATTTAGCTATTCTTTATTCTTGCCGGCCATGGCGAAAACTGAAATCTCCGGGATATTTGAAAATAAATTCCGCTGCCATTGCTTGTTGTTCTGTATGAAATCAATTTATTTTCCGTGTTATCCATAATGTAGGTGTCGTGGTAAGACAATTCAATTGGCTTAAAACCCTGCAGATAGAAAAGTGAAGCCGAGAACATTTGACGGCCTTTTTTTGTGTAAAAGTCAGTTGAAATTCCTATATTCAGGTAACCCGAAAACTTATCTGTTGCGAATCCATAATTATCCATTTTATAAATATATGTGTCTTCATCCAAATAGAAATTTCCTGCAAATTCCTGCGAGTATGCCGGACCTATGTTTGAAGATTCAATTTCTTCCTGACCCGGATAGCTTTTATTTTGAATTATTCCCCCGCCAATAATCGCATATGTAACAACACGATTGTTCTGGCTTTTATTCAGCCTTAAACCATATTGCAAATGATAACGAAACGTAAACAAAGACGAAGCAAAAACCAACTGATTCTTGGAATATTGCTCAATTAAAGTATCATTTTTTGAAACTACTTTGTATTCCATAAATTGATTCTTGAATTGTGTTCCTGTAGCATCCTGAGTAAATCCAAATTCAATCAGATGCTTTTTGTTTTTCAATGAAATCCCGAAATATAATCCAAAATTATAGCACGCTCTGGATGAAAATTTAATATTTATTGCTTTGAAATATTGATTTTCCAAAAACGAATTATTATCAGGAGAACTCTCAATGGCATGCAAGCCACCAAGAAGGTTATCAGCATTCCCTATATAAATTTTATTATCCAATGTAGGTTTAAAGTAATAGCTTGTTTGGGTAAAACAATACCCAAACAAGCAAAAGAAAAATATTACACTAAATACTTTTTTCATTTTTATATAATTTTAGTAAGGAGAGTTTACTTTTCGCCCAGCCTCTGTTGTGGTAACATATGTTCCATAAATAGGATCGCCAAGATTAATATTATACATCCTGACAGTTTTAAAGTTCCCCGCACTAAATTCTAATTCAACCTTACCAGCCGCTTAAAAAAAGACAGTTTTTTCATCTGTTGTTTTTTAAGCTTTGAATAAGTGTTTTCAGGGAGTAATCCTATTATCATAAAAAGCAGGGATAAGCCAAAAAGCAACCCGCTGATAAATTCCGTAGTTAATAATAAGTATTTAAGAAGCGTACCTGCAGCAAAGCAGACAAGTGCAATTTTAGTTTCTGTTCTCATGGTTTTATTTATTCTGATTTTTGATTTTTAAAAAGCCGGACGGAACTGAATACCGATATAAAAACAGATATTAACAAAACAATCCCGTTAACACGTATAAACCAGTCGGGCATTGACAAAACAAACCGCCACAATAGAAAACATATCATCCCGGCAACAGAGAAAATAATACCTGCAATCTGTAAACGCCTCATAGTTATTTTTTCATTCATACAATGTTCATTTTAACTTACAAAAAACTATTTTATTCATCACTCTGATAGTAATCATACACAGTATAATAACGCTTAGTAACGTTTATTTTCCGCTAAATTACACCATATTTTATCCCGTAAAAGTTTTTTAACAAATAATTAATAACTTGGCTTACGTCTGATCCTCCGGCTTATCACATAGTTTACGGGAATTATGTTACAGATTCACATAAAGACACAACACTAATGCAAAATATTCTGCTTTTACCATCCCGTTAGCCAAAGACATTAATGGCTAAAGCAAAATTTCTGGTGGGGGATTACAAAAACATGGAGTAAGAATATTTGCATTTAGAAAAACAAGAAAATATTATGGATTATCTTTTTCTTTTGTCATTGCCACAACTGAACCTCTTTTGGCGGTGAACTCGTGAACACCATTAAAAATAATTATTTAATGTGAACAAAAGAAACAAAAAGGCTAGGGAAAACAATGCTTCTCCCCGCCTCAATCAAAACAACAGAATTGTAAGGCAACCAGGCCTAAAACAAAGTTCCATCACACATTCCTTTAAAACTTTGTTTTAGAAAATGACATAATAATGTCAGCTTGCCACAATTCTAGTTGTTTTGATTTTACTCACAGGTTTGTTTATTTTCAATGGTGTTCGTTAGCTGCTTCGCAGGTTCACCTCCGGAGCTGGCCCGCCGTTTTCCCATGGCCTGCCCGCGTCGCTTTTCTGAATATTCTTCGCTATGTTTTTTTATTTAACGCACAAAACTTTCCCCCAGAAATTTTGCTTGATCCACATTAATTGTAAAAATAATGATTCAAAAAAACATTATCTTTGGATTAGATTTCACGGCAAAAAACCGGTGATAAAAGCAAATCAACGGATTTAATCTGATCCATGAAAAATTTAAACAGATAAAAAATAAAATGAAAAAAGACATTGTAGTTTACTATTCGCGAAAAGGAAGTAATAAGTTCCTGGCTGAGAAAATATCAAAAAGCCTTAAATGTGATATCGAATGCATAAAACCCAGGTTGAATATTTTCATTTTTTTTCTGATGAAAATAAACTTCGGAATCAGAAATTTAAAACACAACTTAAAAGAGTATGACAGAGTAATTCTTTGCGGCCCCGTTTGGATGGGGAAACTGGTGGTTCCCTTGCGAAGTTTTATAAATAAATATTCTGACAGCATTGATAAACTTGTTTTCGTTACCTGTTGCGGCAGCAGCGATGAGAAAAAAGATGAAAAGTTCGGACACGGAATTGTCTTTAAAGAAGTGGAAAGTATTTTAAAATATAAATGCATTCTTTGCCAGGCATTTCCTATAATTATGGTTCTGCCCGATGATAAAAAAGAAGACAGTGATGCTTTTATGAAAACTCATTTAAACGATGAAAACTTTACCGGAGAAATTGCTGACAGATTTGCAAGTTTCATTCAAAACTTATCCGTAATAAAATAATAAGCCATGTTTTAATGTTATATGATTGCTGACAAAAACATTAAATGATTTTTAAAACTGTTTAAGGACAAATTTGTACAAATTTTACGAGTTTTATTAAAACCTGTAAATTATGATTAAAACACTTTTTCTTCTGCTCTTTCCCTGCACAATAATTGCACAGCAGGAGGCTCTTATAAACCTTACATTTGGCAACTACATTGATGATCAGATTGAACACACGTTTACCGAAAAAGAAAGAATATGGCATTTTAACGGGAAAACACTTGACTACAGCTTAGATGTAAACAACTTACGGTATGTGGATACTATTAGTCTTACAAATACTGAAATTGAAAGAATCACTCAGTTTCTTGAGAAAACAGAGTTGTCAGAATCTGTACAAAAAAAATACGAACCTGATTATCCTTATAAATACGGGACAATCCGGGAAACAAAAGCTGAAATATTTATCAGAAATAAAAAGATAGAAATATTTATCAAATCATATGGATTCAACCAGGCAGAAGAAGATTCAACGGCTGATGCTCTTTATAGTCTGGAACAATTGTTTTATGAAATTATTGAAAACCACAGATAATTTATGTGTAGCTGTTTAAAACAATCATCAAACACTTTTTTAAATCATAATAAATACTAACTTTGAGAACTTAAGCATTGGGTTGAAGTATTAAACCGGTTTTCGTATCTGTTAAAAATCAATTCTGCATTTACAGCAAATTAGTTTTTCATTTTCAGCAACCGGTTTCAACTAATAGAACAGCTAGATTTAGAAATTTAATTAAAAATAAAGTTACCAATGAAAAACTTACATTTTTTAGTAATAATCGGTTTGACATCAATAATTTTCGGATGTAAAAATTCAGAAAACGATAAAGTTATTAATGCAGGCGATTTAAAAACAGGAGGAAAACTCGGCGATCTTACATTATCCGGAGTTAATAAAGAAGCGGATGTGCTAACCCTGGAGTTCAGTGATGAAATTGAGGTGGAAGGATTAATGATCTTTGATCAGTCGCCGACAATGATTTCTATTGACAAATCTGTTTTAAAAGGCAAAGTTGATTTTAACGGAAAGACTATCGATTTATCCGGCTATGAAACTGTCAGCTTTACCAATTATGAGGAACTGGCAAAATATATCCCGCTTGAATGGAGAGAAGAATCCATGACAGATGACTGGCAGTTAAAAACAGAAAAAAACAAAAAAGTAAAGGTAAAACTTAAAATCAACAACATAACTTTTAACAGCGAATGCCCGTTTCCGGTCTCTGCAAACATAACAGAAGTGCTTGCTTTCGACGGAAAAACCAGCCCCAAAGCAGTATCAGCAAGCAAATCAAAAAAGATAAAAGCAAAACTCGACATGATTGTTCTGGCTTCAGATGGCGGATGGTCGCAGTTTACCGATGAATACGGACAGACTTACATGTTTTTTGATGACGGAAACGAACAATTGCACGAAAACATAAAAGACATAAACCCAAACTCAACAGATCATAAATACAAAAATATATGGTTTGACATTGAGTATAAAACAGTCAGCCTTCCGTTTTATGACGGTGGAACAGGCAATACCGAAAACAGAGACGTTGAGGTCATTACTTCCATAAGTGTTTCGGGAAAATCAGACAAATCCAAAAGCGCAATAATAGCTGATTTAACTAAAATGGAATTCGGCGCACCGGAAGATCCTGAGTGGAGTCTTAAATTCTTTGATGATTACATGCTGTTCAGCCGTGATTATGAAGCAAGTGTTGTAAAGCTTAGTTACAAAAGCATAGAAGAAGGCGAAACAGAAACAAGAATTACCGGCGGCAATTTGTCTGACCCAAATAAAGGAAGCGACTTTATTGTTATAATGAAGAAAGAACATTGCGAACTCAGCATGGGATATGAAAACTTCCCTTATTCAATGAGCATAAAATCAGAGGGGAAAACAATATGTACGGGTTGTGGAAAATACGTTAAATAATTGGAATTTGGGGCCGGAAGACCGAAGTTGGAAGACGGAAAAAAAACATAGACCTAAACCCGTCTTCCGTCTCCGGTCTTCCGGCTCACTAAAAAAACCACAATAAATAATTAATCTAAAAACCGATAAAAATGAAAAACACAGTAATCACAATTATTATTTTAAGTTTAGTAATGTTCTTTTCGTGTCAGAATGCAGAAAACAACAAAAAGACAAATCAGGAGGATAAAAAAAGTACGGAAACTGAAGAAAGTTCTGAAGTAAAAAATGAAAACTTTGATGATTTTTATGCAAAATTCATTTCAGACATGGATTTCCAGATGGAAAGAGTTCATTTCCCCATTGATGGAAAATATTATGAAGAAGGCGATGCACAGGAATGGACAAAAGATAACTGGAGCTATATAAAAACCAATATCAGTGACATTGATAGAAATGAGTATGATGTAACAATAGAAAAAACTGACGAGTCTGTTTCTCACAAAATTGAATTACCAAACAGCGGATTTTCAATGAGTTACAAATTCAGCCTGATTGATCACAAATGGTACCTGACAGAAATGAATGAAAGTAATTTTTAAACAGTCTTTGCAGTAAAACATCAGGCACTGCGTTATCTTCGCTTAGCCGGCAAGATAAATACTATAAAGTAAAACAGCCATCCCGGTTGAGTTTTTGTAAGTTTACCAAAAATAAAAAGCTTAACCGGGACTTTTTGTTTTAAAATATTTAAAAGAGAAAAAAAAGGAAAACAATCCGGCAAATCCTGTCTGGTAAATAACAAATAAATTCAGATATAATTTGTATTTTTTCTCTTTTTGCGGCTGTCTCCAGTGGTATTTATTTTTTATGACCCGTCTCTAAGAGACTGATCATAAAATCTTTATTGCCATTAGTTAAGAAGGATACCCAGCCTGAATCCCCATCAAATTCTCCCTAAAAATTACCTGTCGCAAAAGAATAATTGCTATCTTTCCCAAACTAAATTTATTATAAACTGTTTACAGAAAATAATAAAACAAAATAAAAAACCATTAAAAAGATGTTCAGATTCTTAAGAAACATAGACCGCAAAGACTACAGGCCACGACACGGAGCTCTTGACATTTTTAAATTTATAGGCCCGGGACTTCTTGTAACAGTCGGATTTATTGATCCCGGCAACTGGGCTTCGAATCTTGCTGCCGGTGCCGATTACGGATACGCACTTTTATGGATGGTTACACTTTCTACAATTATGCTCATCCTGTTACAGCACAACGTGGCACATCTGGGCATTGCAACAGGACTTTGTCTTTCCGAAGCCACTGCTATTTACATAAAACCAAAGTATTCAAAAATTCTGCTCATAACTGCGATGCTTGCATCTGTTTCCACGTCCCTTGCAGAAATTCTGGGTGGTGCAATTGCATTAAACATGCTGTTCGATATTCCTGTCCGGGCCGGAGCAATTCTGGTTACCGTTTTTGTAATTATCATGCTTTTTACCAATTCCTATAAACTGATGGAGAAATGGATAATAGCATTTGTTTCGGTCATCGGCTTGTCTTTTCTTTATGAGCTTTCTCTGGTAGATATTGACTGGAATTCTGCTGTCCAGGGCTGGGTTACCCCATCTTTTCCAAAAGGCTCAATGATTGTAATCATGAGCGTGCTCGGGGCAGTTGTTATGCCGCACAACCTGTTTTTGCATTCCGAAATCATTCAGAGCCGGCAATGGAATCTTAAAGACGATAAGGTAATAAAAAGACAACTGAAATACGAGTTCTTCGACACCCTGTTTTCAATGATAGTAGGATGGGCTATAAACAGTGCCATGATACTGCTGGCAGCGGCCACATTTTTTAAAACCCGGACGCCGGTATCCGAATTGCAGCAGGCTAACCATCTGCTTGAACCTCTGTTAGGAAACAATGCCGTAATTGTTTTTGCAGTAGCTCTTTTGTTTTCGGGCCTTGCATCGACAATAACTTCGGGAATGGCTGCCGGGACAATCTTTGCCGGAATGTTCAAAGAGCCATATGATATTAAAGATAATCACTCCAGATTAGGTGTTGCCATTTCTCTTATTGTTGCCCTCGGCATTATCTTTCTTGTGTCAAATCCGTTTAGCGGCCTTATAATTTCCCAGATGTGCCTTAGCATTCAACTGCCGTTTACAATTTTTCTTCAGGTTTACCTTACTTCATCCGAAAAGGTAATGGGAAAACATAAAAACACAACATTCTCAAAAATTACGCTTTATGCAATAGGAATTATTGTTACTTTGCTTAATATTGCACTTTTTGTAAGTATGCTTAGCTAATGCATGTGTAATATCCGGCAACGGGGTTGCCATTGCATTTATGATGTTGTTCTTATAAAATTAAACACACCTAAGCCTGACTCTCAAAAAAACTGATTTTACGAACAACCGGTACTGATTAAAAATGAAAAACTGTGTGTTAATTTTATGAATCCTGTATTTGAAACAATAAACGAAAAGAAACTGGTAGGGCAAAGATTAAAAATGTCTATGTCCGGAAACAAAACGGCAGATCTTTGGAAAAAATTCATGCCGGAACGTGATAAGATAAAAAACAGGGTTGATTCCGGTTTTATCTCGATGCAGATTTATCCTGATTCGTATTTCTCAGAATTTAATCCCGGGGCAGAATTTGAAAAATGGGCTGCAGCAGAAGTCTCGGACTACGGTATAATACCGGACGGAATGGAGACATACACTATCCCTTCAGGACTTTATGCTGTTTTTATGTATAAAGGAGATCCCCGTGAAGGGGCAAAAATATTTGAATATATTTTTAACATTTGGCTTCCGGCATCAGGCTATATTCTGGACAACAGGCCTCATTTCGAGGTATTGGGAGATAAATATAAAAATAATGATCCTGACTCAGAAGAAGAAATCAAAATTCCTGTCAAACTAAAGGGTTAGGGAAATAATTAATTTTAACTTATAAAAAGATTAGAAAAAAGCAGATATGAATACAGCACATTTACACTTAATGTTTACACATTTACCGATTGTAGGGCTTGGAATCGCGATAATGATAAATATTTATTCCTTATTTAAACGAAGTTCCGAACTACAGAAGTTAAGTCTCTGGTCTTACGTTATTTTGGGAATTTTTGCCTTATTAGCTTATCTTACAGGAGACGGAGCCGAAGAAATTATTAAAACCTACCCAGGAATAACCGAAGATATTATTGAAAATCATGAGCACATGGCACTCTACTTTTTTATAGGGCTTATGATAAGTTCGGCGGCAGCAATGTTGGGATTATATTTTACAAAAATTAAGAAAAACTTACTGAAAAAATTAAACTTATGGTTGCTGATATTCGCAATCCTGATGAGTGTGCTTGCATTTTTTACAGGCTATACAGGAGGAGAAATAAGGCATACCGAAATAAACAACGGTGTTTACACCAAATAATATATTGTTTTACTGAAAAACTAAGAAACAATTAAACAAACAGATAACATAAAAAAGGGGGCTTAAAACGGCCCCCTTAATATTTATTTTCTGATTAAGCGTATTGTTGCTTCCAGGCTATCTGCCTTTACCGACATTATATAAACTCCGGGAGCCTCATCAAACTGAATATCTGCATATTGCTCTGCATTATACTCCGACCGGAAAACAACTCTGCCCTGCAAATCGGTTATAGTAATATCTACATCCTGGAAAACATCTCCAAAATCCAGTTTTAAAAGTCCGTCTGTAGGATTTGGGAACACTTTAATCCCCTTAGCAAAATCATTATCGGTTACAAGTATTGTTGTCACATCATAACAATCCGAAGTGTCAACACATTCGTTTTGGGTAACCTGAACAGCATAATTACCGTTACTTGTTGCTGTAAATACCTGATTTGTTTCACCGGCAACAGGATTGTTATTATTATCGCAATCCAACCATTGATATAGGGCAGATGCTGCATTAGCAGTCAGTGTTTCCTGATCCTGAGTTACAGAAACATCCACAACGTTGACATTTACAGTGGTTTCAATTATACTGTCACAAAGCGTTCCCACTGCCTGTAAATTGCTGGTGTAAACCACCTGCTCCGTAATATTGTTCTGTATCGTACCATCCGGGAAGGTATAACTTTCACCTGAACATATTGTTTCTGTTTCGGTAAGATTATAAACCGGATTTAAATTAACAGTCGTCTGAATAATGCTGTCACACATTGTTGCGGCCGTTTGTAAATTGCTGGTGTAAATCACCTGAGAGGTAATATCATTCTGTACGGTTCCGTCAGGGAATGTGTAACTCCCGCCCGGACACACATAAACGGTTTCGGTAAGATTATATACAGGAGCCACATTTACAGTAGTTTCAATTATGCTGTCGCAAAGAGTTACAACTGTTTGCAGATTACTTGTATAAACTATCTGAGACACAATATCACTCTGTGTGCTTCCGTCAGGAAATGTGTAGCTTCCGCCCGGACATACATAAACAGTCTCAGTAAGATTATAAACCGGATTTACGTTAACTGTAGTTTCAATTATACTGTCACAGGATGTTGTCATAGTCTGAAAATTGCTGAAATGAATTACCTGAGAGGTAATATTACTCTCTGTAGTTCCGTCCGGGAAAGTATAGCTTGCGCCCGGACATACATTAACAGTCTCTGTCAGATTATAAGAAGGATTTACATTTATAGTTGTCTCAATAATGCTGTCGCACATTGTTACCGCGGTTAAAAGATTACTGGTATAAACTACCTGTGAAGTAATATTATCCTGTGTCGTACCATCCGGGAAAGTGTAACTGTCTCCGGAGCATACATAATATGTTTCAGCAATATTATAAACAGGATTTACATTTACAGTCGTCTGAATGATACTGTCACACATTGTTGCGGCTGTTTGTAAATTACTGGTATAAACCACCTGTGAGGTAATATTAGTCTGTATGGTTCCGTCAGGAAAAGTATAGCTATCTCCCGAACAAACATAATCTGTTTCTGTCAGATTATAAACAGGACTTACATTAACAGTCGTCTGAATAATGCTGTCACACATTGTTGCAACTGTTTGTAAATTGCTGGTATAGACTACCTGTGAGGTAATGTTATTTTGTATTGTTCCGTCAGGGAATGTGTAACTTTCTCCCGGACATACATAAACAGTTTCGGTAAGATTATAAACCGGGTTAACATTGACTGTGGTTACTATAATACTGTCACACATTGTTACGGCAGTCTGCAAATTACTGGTATAGACTACCTGTGAGGTAATGTTATTCTGGGTTGTGCCGTCAGGGAAAGTATAACTATCTCCCGAGCATACATAATCTGTTTCGGTAAGATTATAAACCGGATTTACATTAATGGTAGTTACAATTATACTATCACACATTGTTAAAACTGTTTGCAGATTGCTGGTATAAACAACCTGAGAGGTAATATTATTTTGAGTTGTGCCGTCAGGGAATGTATAACTGTCTCCGGAACATACATAATCTGTTTCGGCAATATTATAAACAGGATCTACATTAACAGTTGTCTGAATGATGCTGTCACACATTGTTAAAACTGTTTGCAGATTGCTGGTATGAATCACCTGAGAGGTAATGTTATTCTGTATCGTACCGTCAGGGAATGTATAACTGCTGCCGGAGCATACATATTCGATTTCTGTAATATCATAAACCGGATTAACATTGACTGTGGTTACTATAATACTGTCGCACATTGTTACCGCTGTCAGGAAATTGCTGGTATGCATTACCTGAGATGTTATATTGCTCTGGGTTGTTCCGTCGGGGAATGTATAGCTCCCGCCCGAACAAACATAAACGGTTTCGGTCTGGTCATAAACCGGGTTTACATTGATGGTGGTTACAATAATACTGTCACACATCGTTACCGCCGTCTGCAGATTACTGGTATGAACTACCTGAGATGTAATATTATTTTGAGTTGTGCCGTCATGGAAAGTGTAACTGTCTCCCGAGCATACATAATCTGTTTCGGTAAGATTATAAACCGGGCTCACATTAACAGTTGTCTGAATAATACTGTCGCACATTGTTACCGCTGTCAGCAAATTACTGGTATGAATTACCTGAGAGGTAATGTTAGTCTGTGTGGTTCCGTCAGGGAAAGTATAACTTCCGCCGGAGCATACATAATCTGTTTCAGTAAGATTGTAAACCGGACTTACATTGAGTGTGGTTACAATTATGCTGTCACACAAAGTTACAACAGTCTGAAAATTACTGGTATGAACTATCTGTGAGGTAATGTTAGTCTGTGTGGTTCCGTCAGGGAAAGTGTAACTTCCGCCCGAACACACATAATCCGTTTCGGTCAGGTTATATACCGGGTTAACATTTACGGTGGTTACTATAATGCTGTCGCACATTGTCACAGCTGTAAGAAAATTGCTGGTGTGCACAACCTGAGAGGTAATATTGCTCTGGGTTGTTCCGTCAGGGAAAGTGTAACTATCTCCTGAACATACATAAACAGTTTCTGTCTGGTCATAAACCGGGTTTACATTTATGGTGGTTACAATAATGCTGTCGCACATTGTTAAAACTGTTTGCAGGTTACTGGTATGAATTACCTGAGAGGTAATGTTATTTTGGGTTGTTCCGTCAGGAAAAGTGTAACTATCTCCTGAACATACATAATCTGTTTCTGTCAGATTGTAAACCGGGTTAACATTAACTGTTGTCTGGATAATACTGTCGCACATCTTTCCTACAGTTAACAAATTACTGGTATGAATTACCTGAGAGGTAATATTAGTCTGTGTTGTACCATCAGGGAATGTATAACTTCCGCCCGAACACACATATTTTGTTTCCGATAAATTATAAACCGGATTTACATTAACTGTTGTCTGAATAATACTGTCACACAACAAGCTTGTCTGCAGATTGCTGGTATGAACAATCTGTATGGTTATATTGCCCTGGGTTGTTCCGTCAGGGAATGTATAACTGTCTCCCGAACAAACTTCATCCGTTTCGGATAAGTTATAGCTTGGTTTTACTGTAACTGTTGCAGATCCGCAACTTCCCGGGGTTACACAGCCTCCCTCTCCTCTTACATAATAAGTGGTTGAAGATGATGGAGATACTGAGAAAGTTGTAGTTGCTGTTGTCCCTATGCTTGTCCCCCCACAGGAACCTGTATAAATATGCCATGCCGTTGCATCATTTAAAGTACCTGTTATTGACAATGTAGATGAACTGCCCGGACAAACCGATGAAGGACTTGCTGTAACTGTCGGTACGGAAGGGTTAACGCAGGTACTTGCTACTGTAAAAGAACATGGGAAAGGATTTAAGGTATAAGCAGTAGTATTTGTTAAATCGACATCCCAGTTATTAATGTTGTTTATTGAAGCTCTCAAAGCACTTGGGGTTCCTGATGTAAGTACACTGCATTTATATCTGAAGTTATCATATTCTGTTGGACCCGGGCCATAAAGCCAGATGGCATTTACACCGGTTGTAAGCTGGTCAGGTAATGCAGAAGTCTGAGCAGTAGTGCAGGAACCGTCCCAATTGCCGACAGTCGAATAAGTTTCAACATTCCAGGAACACCCTGTAATAAATACGGGATTTGCAGCCGTTCCCTGATAAAGAAAAATCTGGTCTCCTGAATATGCTATTATGGTACTGTTGTTTTCGACCCATGTCACTGTGCCTGGTGTGGCAGCCAGACTTCCAGCCTCCAATACTCCGTTATTTGAGGTTTTGATATGAACTATTGTCCCTGCACTCAATGCTGTTGATGTTGTCCACTGCCATATCCCGTCTCCTGAAATGGAATAAAAGCCTGATGCGTCATTCCAGCCCTTATCGGTTATGTAAATGACAGTTCCTGCTGTGATATCTTTCAATAATAAGAATGAAAATTCATCATCTCCGTCCGAATTGAGACCAACAATAGCAATATCGCCTGTTGCAAGCGTAGTTTGCGAATAAACATGCATGCTGCAAAAAGCCAGCATTGAAATAAATATAAAATATTTTAATAGTTTCATAGTTTCAGTTTTATAATTAAAAAACACCGGAGCCCATAATAATTATGGGCTCCGGCTTTTGCTATAAATTACTGTCTTGACGGGAATATTCCGTACAAGCAAATAATAAAATTAAGGCCTAAGTATGGCGGCATGTTTGTATGTGAAGCACTTTGCCCTGCAATTGATACTTCATTTGTAACAGCATTGGCATTCATAGTAACATTGGCACCGGTATTAAATGCCGGAGAATTACCCCCTGCCGGGAAATTATTTGAAGGATCTTCAGTATTTGCTTCCTCATTAGCATGAGATACAGAAGCTACGATATGATTATGCGCCGGCATCTGAGCCTGTGTAAGAGTAACACTTTCATATCCGGCACTTTCGCCCATGCTTCTGGGAGTTAATCCGGGACCTGAGCCAAAATGCAGCGGAACTCTCCCGCGAAGGTCTGGTAATGCAAATGTTGTTTGTCCGTCACCACCATAAGTAGTTCCGATAATAGAAAATAATGCTGTGTTTTGTGCAATGCTCAACAATTGGCCATTACAAAACGCCCAGTTACGGGGAGCGTAATTTCCGGCAAATAAGACAATTGATCCGATAAATGCTTCTTCCATAATTTCTAAGTTTTAATGTTAATAATTAAACAATATCTAATAATAAAGGAATAATAAGTTCAAAAATAATATATTATTTAATACCTCACAACGATTTTGTACATTTTATTAATAAACTACCTCATTTTTCAACTTTTTTCAATGTAATACATTTTTATTTGTCTATTATGATATTTTTTTACTTTTTTTATCAAACATAATTTATTAATGCCTTAATTCAGCATCCCGTAAAACATGATATCATAGCAATTGCAATATACTGTTGTCACTTATAAGCCATTTACGAGGATAAAATTCCCCTGTAAATTTGCTGTAAATTGCCGTGATATCTTAAAGCTCAGAGCATACAGAACATAACAACAAGACAATGCAATAATCGTTTATCACTGTCATTTCCGGGAAATAAAGTAATCCGAATAAAAAAAACATTAAATTTGACCTTTATTTTAAATGTCAGATTTTAACAATTATAAAACTGATTGATAATGTATAAATATTTATTTGGCCCGGTTCCGTCGCGCCGTCTGGGAATGTCTTTAGGTGTAGATCTGGTTCCGCAAAAAGTATGTTCACTGGACTGTGTTTACTGTGAAGCCGGAAAAACAACCGGTTTTACAACCGAAAGAAAAGAATACATCAAATGCAATAAAGTAAAAGAAGAACTATCTCATTACCTGAATAATAATCCCGACCCTGATTTTATTACCTTCTCCGGCTATGGAGAACCAACACTGAATCTGTTTTTAGGTGATATTTTAAAATTTATAAAAGAGGTTAAGCCAAACATTCCGGTAGCAGTTATAACAAACGGAACTCTGCTAAACAATAAAGAAGTAAGAGACGCTTTGCTGACTGCAGACGTTGTACTGCCATCTCTTGATGCAGCCACGGAAGAGGTCTTCCTGAAAATAAACAGGCCTGCAAACAGCCTTAAAGTAGAAAACCACATTCAGGGACTTATAGAGTTCAGCAAAGAATTTAAAGGAAAAATATGGCTCGAAGTTTTTATTCTGCCGGGATATAACGATAGCGAAAATGAACTTTCGGAATTAAAAAAACTAATACTGAAGATTAAGCCGGACTCTGTTCAGCTTAATACACTCGACAGACCCGGTACAGAATCAGGGCTAAGAGGTGCCACCAGAGCAGAGCTGCAACATATTGCTGATTATTGGGGACTTGATAATGTAATAATTATTGCAGCTTCTCCTGCCCGTAAAAACATTAAATCTTTCAGGACAGACACTGAAAATACAATAATTGAAACTATTTCGAGAAGGCCCTGTACAATTGACGACCTTGCTTCAATTTTAGGATTAGACCCAAACGAAATAAAAAAATATCTCGATGTTCTGGAAGCGGACAAAAGAATAAAAACGGTAAGTCAGGAACGCGGGATATTCTATCAAAAGATAAGTTAGAGTTTTTATACCTGTAAAGTCATTAAAATTACATTCACTTAAATATCCGTAAGATATTGCAGGGAAACTGAAAACGGGCTATAAAAAATTGAAGAAAGACTTCTGTAAAAGAAACTTCAACCCACTCGTCTTCATTCTTCCGGCTTCCACCCAAAATAGTTGCCGGTAAATTTCTTTTTGCTTATTTTTACATCTGCATTTCAATTAAAATAAAAATGGTTATAAAATTATCCAGAACTACAATTTTAATTATTACAATAAGTGTTATTGCAGTGTATCTTGTTCTAAACCGGATGAATGCGATACGGGAGAGAGTTACAACCACGGGAGAAATAACCGAAATTAAAAAATTAAGATCATCAGGGTTAAGCAAAGATATTTCTTATGTTGCGATCATAAGCTATTCGGTAGGATCAGAAAAGTACAAAATTGAAACAGACGGGAATAAAGAAATGAAAACAGGCGAAAAGTTCGAAATTATTTACAGACCTGATGCTCCTGAAGACGGGACTACATTTGATTTTAAAGGTTTCTGGATGGGTCCGGTAATGTATTGCATAATCCCGCTTTTGTTTCTTAGTGCTTTCATTCTGGCTTTTATTGATAAAAAAGATATTGTCTCTTTTAACTTTAAGAATGGGTTAAAAATAAGCAAATCAAAAAAAGAGGCTGCAGGGAAAATTAAGAAATTTGAAGCTAATAGCCGCATTAAATATCTGGATTAGAAACAACCGGCAGGTATAAACTAACAGCGCAACCGGACTACATCCCTTTCAAAATTCTCAATGCCTCATCAACATGTTTTTCTGCATCAATCTGAGAATTGAACATAAATACAACTTTAGCTTCTTTGTCAACAACATATGTTACTCTGCCGGGTATTAAACCAAACAAATTCGTCGGAACCCCGAACATTTTACGAACTTTATTACCGGGATCACTAAGCAAAGTGTAGTTTAACCTGTGTTTTTCGGCAAATGCCTTGTGGCTCTCAACAGATTGGCTACTGATTCCGATAATCATAGCATCGGCTTCGTTAAAAACATCAAACTGATCCCGAAACGAGCATGCTTCTTTTGTACATCCGGGACTGTCATCCTTTGGATAGAAATAAATAACCAGATTTTTCTTTCCTCTTACAGAGTCAATATCAAAGATTTTCCCATCCTGATCTTTAAGCGAGAACGACGGAATTGAACTCCCGATTTTAAGTTTTTCCATAGTATTAAAATTAAATAGTTTTTTAATCTGACCCTTTAAAAAGAGGGAGCCCCCACAAAACAAAAAGAATAAACCACATATTTATAAAAATCCTTTTCACAAAATTACTTTTTCGGTAACATAGGAAAAAACGCGCTGGTTTTCCTGATATACTCCTGATATTCAGGCTTTTTATCTTTCAATGTCTTTTCGAGCAAAGCAACACCTGAGACTTTTATTATAAGCAAAATCATTACTACAGAGCCAACTGCAGGCCAGTAACTTCCGGAGGCAATACAGAACAGTGCATAAGCAAACCAAACTGCCGAATCTCCGAAATAATTAGGATGTCTTGTATATTTCCAGAGCCCGCTCTGCAAGACCTTATCCCTGTTTGCAGGATTCTTCCTGAAACGTGCCAACTGAAAATCTCCGCCTGCTTCAAAAACAATTCCTGTTAACCAAACAATAATACCCGTGTAGTCCAGCCAAATCAGTTCTTCGCTGTTTGTACTGTAATTAACCGCCAGTAAAGGCAACGAAATAATAAGCATCAAAACTCCCTGAAGCAAAAAAGTCTGAAAGAAACTAATCCACCAATATCTTTTTATCCCGTAAGTCCGCCGGAATTCCTGATAACGAAAGTCCTCCCCTTTTCCAATATTTCGCCATGTCAGATAAACAGAGAGCCTTAAACCCCAAACAGTTACAAGAACCAACAAAATTACTTTACGCAAATAAAAATCTCCCGAAGCAAAAAAATAAAATGCGTTCACAATCACAAATCCTGCTCCCCAGAACATATCAACTATACTTACGTTCTTAATAGCCACACTTATAAGCCATAATACGGACATAATTGAAAGTATTAAAAGAGATGCCTGTAAAAACAAGTTAATCATAAACCAAATTTTAATTATCAAATAAAACTGAAACTGCCAAAGCTCCCAAACCGGCATGCATTCCTATAACAGAAGAAATATTTACAACCGACACAGGTTTTTTTCCTGCAATTTCTATCATCCTTTCTTCGACTTTTTCTGCACCGGGCTGATTATTCGCATGCAGAACAATATAATTCCACACCGGCCTGGTAAGGCTAAGATTCTTCACATGACTGTATATTTTGTTCAGGCTTGCCTTCTGACTGAAAGTATTGCCAAAAAGCACAGACTTTCCGTCTTTACCCATAGAGACAATCGGATTTATGCCAAATAACTCAGCAATAAAACCTTTTGGCTTCGACACCCTTCCTCCTTTTATCATATAATCCAGATTTCTTACACTCACATAAATTCCTGCATTTTCAATACCTGAATTTATTGATGTCAGAATATTTTCAACAGATTCGCCTTTCTCAATATCCATGGCCGCTTTTAAAACAATTAAACCGAGTGCGCCGGACAAATTCTTTGAATCAATCACATGAACCGGTTTGTTGAATTCCTTTTGTATCTGTTTTGCTGCCCGCCAACTGTTTGCAAACGTCCCGCTAAATTCTGAGGTAAGGTGAACGGCAATTACAGCATCGTATCGTGCGGCAAGCTGAGAGTACAAATTTGTAAATGTGTACTCATTTACCTGGGATGTTTTAGGAAATTCAGGCTGAGTTTCAAGCAAGTCGTAAAACTGTTCTGCATTTACAGTAAGTTTGTCAAGATATTGATTGTCGCCAAAACTCAGGTTTAACGGTACTACATTTATCTGGTAATATTCGATAATCTCTTTCGGCAAATCACAGGCAGAATCGGTAACAAGAGCAATATTCCATTTACGGTTTGTAAGTATCTCCTGCTGTCGAACCATATCGTCAACTTTCTGAAAAGTAATTGTCCCGTAATCTTTCAGCTTATAAAACAAATCTGCCGGATGGTTTGTATGAAGATGAATCCTGATATTGTTTTCTGCCCCTGCCATAACAATAGAGTCTCCGTTCTCACGTAAAATTTTCTGAAGACCGGCCTTGCTTATGCTAAGATCTTTTATAACAGCCTCGGTACAATACCTGAAATTTATATCGTTTTCTGCTTTCAGGTTTGAATGTACACGCAATACATTTTCGACGGACTGAGCTGCAACCTTTCGGATATTACCTGTTTTAAGAAAACTTATTATTCCTTCGATAAACAGGACAAAACCTTTTGCCCCGGCATCAACAACCCCGTGCTTGTTAAGAATTCTCAGTTTAGAAGTAGTTTCCTTGAGCGATTTTTCCAGGACTGAAAAAGACTCTATAATAACATTCTTAAAGCCATTAAGATTTTCTTTTCTGCTATAAATAAAATCGGACCAGTCTTTAATTACTGTAAGTATTGTTCCTTCCACCGGTTTATCAATAGCTTCGTAAATAAATGGTATTGTTTGTTTTATGCTCTCGGCAAATTCTTTAAAATTAATAGCAGGTTTGTTTAATGTAACAGATGAAAGACCGTATAAAAATTGTGCAAAAATAACCCCTGAATTCCCCCTTGCCCCGGCAATGGCAGCATCTGCAATGTCTCCTATTGTAATTTTATACGACTTACTTGGCCTGACATTGTCTATCACCGAGCGTATTGTTGAAGCAAGATTTGTTCCTGTATCGTTGTCCTGAACCGGAAACACATTTAAATCATTAATCATTACCTGATTTCTAAGCACCTGTGTCCCTCCGGCCAAAAATGCGTAATAAATATATTTTCCATTGATTTCCTCCGTGTCGTAATATTTCATATTATAGGGCATTAACCAGAATTAATTCAAATATACATAAACTTATGCAGCAATTTAAAATATCAGACAACTATTTTTTGATTTTATGCAATATTTATCAACTTAATGTTTTATTGTCCTGTGTATTATAACAAACAAGAGTGAGGTTTGTTTAAGGTCAACCATATATTGTTAAACAAGACACGAGCTTTAATGCATATTTTTATATTAGTGTACTTTTGAACTATTCACCACCATCAAGCAATTCGATCATTTTATCTGTCATTTCAGCACGTCTTAACGGAAATAATTCACGTACATGTGTCATCTCTTCAGCATCATAATCCCCATATTCTACCTGGTAATTTTCCAAAGAATATTTGTTTCTTAAATTACTTACAGCTTGAATTGATGAGTTATACACCCTTAAATATGACGAAAACACGTCATGATCATTTATATAAAATTCAATCAGGTAATCCGGATCATTGCTGATTAAATTATAAAAACAGGATGTGAGTTGTTTTTCACTAACCTGATTACCGTTTACAATATAGCTATTGTTCCCCGAACTCTTTACTTCAATAATATTTTTTATCTGTTTTATCGTATCAACCAAATCCTGTAAATCCTGAGGACTTGCATTGGCATAGTCATACATGGATATACTAAAAACCATATCCCGGTAATAACGCTTATCGAATTCCGGATTTACAGGAGTAACAGCAAATGTAAATCTATATACTCCCAATTTAAAAAATTCGTTCTTCAGTTTATTGAAGAATTCCATCCGAACTGTTTTATTTATATGCAAACAATATGTCATAAAAGGAATTTCTGCCTCGTCCCTTTCAGATTGCCATTGTTTAATAATTGAATCCAGATTATTCAAGGCCACAACCTTATTATCAGCTATAATTACAGGGTCAGCATCCTCAGCCTGATTTTTCTCCTGAACAATATAAATATGTTCTACAAGACTACGCTTTTCCGGCCTCCTGTAATATTCTGCTTCAGGGACATCAAGAAGATATTTTGAATTAATATTTTTACTTTGCACGATAGAGTTTATTGCCTTATAATTTATAACATTAACTCTTGACAAACCAATTGCGAACGAACTGACAATCAATACTGAAATTAGAAACCATTTTACGCTTCTTTGCTTAAACTGTGCTCTTATAGTATTCCAGGTCTGATAAAATAAGAATATTATTATCAAAACAAAAACATAACAATAATCCGGATAAAGGCTGAAAACATAATACCCCCCTTTTATTGTAACCCCGAAAAACAAACCAAAAATCAACGCCAATCTGGATATCCAGTTAAGAAAATACCAGTTTAATGCTCGCTGACTGTTTACAATTGAGGTATGTCTGTAATGAAGATTTCCGAAAAGCGGTCTCGGCCTGTCAAACACAAAAGCAAAGCAAACAGATTGTCCGAAAATTACAGCAAAAAAAGCAAAGAATAAATTATAAAAACTCACTTCACAATCGGAAAGCGTCCATATTTCGTAAGTTTCGGTAACAGATATTACTCTGAATGTTTCACGAATAAGATATAAAAACGAATAGAAAGTTACAGAAAAGAAAACACCCAAAAATATTCCGATAATAAATCTGGATTTTGAGAGTTCCGTCAACTTTGCATCTCTGTGTAAAAATCTGTTTTTCAAAATATTATCTCAATAAATATATTTGACAATGCCGGTAATTTCAAAATCATTTAACACTAAATACGGCGCAAATGCTTTTTAATTTTCATGGCCAAATTTAAGACAATATTTTTGTATAACACATAACCATCTAAGTTCCCTGCAAATTATAAAAAAAACCAAACAAATTTACTTTATCCCCACAAACCTTTCCTGTCTTAAAGTCTCACTAACAGCACTTTTATAGGCCACAATAGTTTTTGCTTTTTTAAATTTTTTTAAGACCTTATGCGAATTGGTAAACGACATGGAAAAATATTCCCAGAAATGATACATCTTTGTCAGCAGATGGCTTGCCCCCGATAAAGCCTGTTCATACTCACCATAAAGCTCATCGTGAAACTCTTTAAATATCTCAATATTGTTCTCAGGATGTTGCGTTGAATTTGTCTTTATCATCTGCGGTAAAAACGGGTCGGCAATAACTCCACGGCCAATCATCCATGTATCAGTTTCCGGGAGTAACTGCTGTATTTCCCGAAACTTTTCAACTGAGGTAATATCTCCGTTATAAATAAGTTTGTGCCTTGTATTGCCGATGCATCGTTTAAAAGTTTCGGGATCAGCTTCGCCTTTGTACTGTTGCTTGCCTGTGCGTGCATGAACCGCTATGTTTTTCAACGGATACTTATCTAATACAGGCAAAATTTTAAAAATCTCTTCATTATTATCAAATCCAGGCCGCATTTTTACCGAAACAATAATGTCCGATTTTGAATGAACTTTATAAAGTATGTTGTCAATCTGTTCAACATCAGGAAGCAGGCCTGAACCAAGACCACGCTTTGTAACCGTTGGCGACGGACACCCCAGATTCCAGTTAAGTTCTTTGTAACCAAGCTCCTGAACGTCTTTAGCCACGAGCAAAAACTCATCTGCATCATTTGTCAATACTTGCGGGATTAACTCTGTAACTGTATTATTTACAGGAAGAATATCACGAAAGTTAGATGATTTCATCTCCATGTTATCCTTTAAGCGAATGTATGGAGCATAAAAAGTATCTATTCCGCCAAAGTACTTATTAAAAGCATTACGGAATTTAAAATCTGTAAACCCCTGCAGTGGGGATGAAATGAGTGTAAATGTCATTATAAGATATTTGTATATTGTTATTTCAGAATTAGCTTCAATCGTCTTTGATAAGACTGCCAATAATTACTTTTTGTGCTTTTATTCAGATAAGATGCATTAATCAGTCTTTCTACTTTTTCTGACCCGGATGTTAAAAGTTGTATTATTTCATTAACATGTTTTTCATTAAGTCCGGCTTTGTCCGACAATACCAAAAATTGCTGTCTTATTTTTCCTTGTGCAAGATCCTTCGGCAATAATCCGTCATCTAATGCAAAGACTTTATCTTCGATGTGAATTTTGCTGTTCAACAGGTCGTAGGCCGGACTTAATTTATAGTCCCCAAGCGGAGTTTCTGTAAGCGAAAAGTTCTTAAAATGAGCATCTCCGTTTGAAAAAAGATAGTTAAACATTATCTGCTTAAACAGTTTATGTGCTTCTATTTTATATGACGGACAAAAAGTTTTGAGAATATTGAATAACTCCAGATAGTTTCCGTGATATTTGTAGTTATCTCCATGAGTTTGAGATGTTCTTCCTGCCAACGAGGCAAAATCTTCCTGACCTCTTCTGCTGCCATCATCATTCACATCAAATCGTTTGGTTATATAGGCGGGAGAACCGTCATTAAAGAAAATCAATGCATTATCTGCAGTTTCAACACCATAAACCTGACTTGCTATTTGCATGGTAAGATGCTCATTGGCAGGCATTTGTGCAGAATGTTTACCAAATAAAGGTACTGGTTTAAGAATATATGTTCCCTTTTCTCCTTCATTAACCAATCTCAATTTATTTTTTTCCAGTAATAAAGAAAATTTTTCCTGAACTCCCGAAACAGATACTCTCTGAAGGTTTTTTTCAAACAGGCTTAAAGATTCATCACTACTGACCGGCGAATTATAGTCCAGTATATGATTTATCTTCTTGCCGAAAAACATTTTCTTCAGACAGGTTCTGCTGTAAGTATTAAAACCTTCAGCCAGAGTCCCGGGACAATATTTTATTTCAGGAATTTTCACTATATTAATTCGTATTTAACAATTCGTACCGCACCAATACTATCTGTTTCCGCAACTGCCACCAGTAACCCGAAATAATCATCCTGATCTATACGCTTTTGTCTGCAGATAGCATTTTTATTCGCCCCTTCCGGCAACATATTAAAGAAAAAAGGGAAAAGAAATTCAGAACGGTGCTCTTCCACAGTCTTTGGCAAAGTAAGACTGATTGACGGTTTACTACTGTCAGATCTCCAATTGTCGTTGTAACTGAAAGCATAAGTGCCATTATCATGTTGTATTAAAACCCCGGCCTCCTCATCTTTGTAAAGAACAATTGCTTTTCTCATTAGTCAGAATCGATTTTTTTAACTTTTAAACAAACTTCCAATCCCAACACATCACAGAGTTTTTCCAATGTTTGCAAAGTCGGATTACCCTTGCCACTTTCAAATTGTTTTAATGTCCTTAATCCAACACCTGACAATTCTGCCAAAACAGACTGGGTTACACCGAGCATATCTCTACGTGCTTTTATTTCTTTAACTATATCCATAAAGTGTATTATACGGCTCTTTATTATGCAAATATACAACTATTTTTTAATAAAGACAAATAATTGTGCTGTTTATTGCACTTTTTTATAAATATTTTCTGATTGCAACATATTTTACATCATATAGTGTTATATATTGCACTTTCAGACAACATTAATTTCTATTGAGAACAGCAAAATGAACATTTACAAACTGTTTTCAGAACACATCTCTGACAACAAATATTTTCAAATCAGTATGCTATTTTATTTTACCATTCCTAAAATATTACGTATATTTACACTAAATATTATTTGCACATAATAAGCTAACAAAACACGGTAATGACATTGATCTTATAAAATTAAACAATTTAATGTCCATGAAAAAATTATTATTAGGTTTGGTTTTTTCGGTCATAATTTCACAGTCATTCGCCCAATATAAGGTAGGGTTTGGTTTTTTTCTCAATACCAGAACAGCTCTGTCCTCACCTGAATTTCCTGATCCAGATTTAAATTCATTTGAATTTTCAGTTAAAGCTGTTCTTCCTGACTATAGTTGCTACGATTTTATCGGTGGCCGTAGCAAGGAATATTACAATTTTACATTAATGAAAGAAGTTCACCGCAAACTGTTTTACCCTGTTGATCTTTACCTTGGTCTGGGGTTTCACGTTGGCGGATGGCGAAAGACATATATTGCTTACAATCCTGAAAAAAAGATTTTCGGCGGACTTGACGGGGATTTCGGGTTGCAGTTTACGGTTATGCCGGTTTCAGTTTCTGTTGGCTGGCGGCCTGTATGGACTTTTCTGGGAGGAGATCAGTTTTATTGGATAAAGCAGATAGGCATAAGATATTGTTTATGAGAAAAATCCACAAAGTTGCCCTCAATTACGCTCAGTAACCGGCTCCCCGTTGACCGGGCGTAATCAAAGGCAACAATAACAAAAAAACAAGCTCTAAAGTAAATATCTGTATTTGGGAATTTGTGGTTTTGCGGTTTATAACTTGTATTTTGAAAATTTTATACATTTATGAAAACTATTTTAATCTCAATATTCATTCTGAGCATTTCGGCAGTTGCTTATCTCAATGCGCAGGACGATGCCTACCAGCAGTTGCGCAGAGCTGCCGGAACGGATGTAAATGTCCCTCCTGTAAACGGCCCTGTACCCGTAGGAGAAGAATCATCCTATAATAATTCTTCAAATTCCGAAGCCATGATAATTGCAAATTACCAATATAAGGCAGTTTCGGTAAACAATGAAGGGGTAAATTATCAGAATTCAGGCCGCTACAGAGCTGCAATACGTGCTTATAAAAAAGCATTATGGTACGATCCTTACAATGAGACCGCAAAAAACAATCTTGCAGGCGCACGCGAAGCACTACGTATTACACGTCAGAACAACCGTAATTCAAAAGCCTATGCCAAAGCAGAAGCTGAAAGAAACGCTCTGGCTGAAAAAGAAAGACAGGCTCAGGCCGAAAGAGACAGAATTGCCCGACAGGAACAGGAATCAACGCAAAACAACAGCAATTTAAACAACACACACCAGACAGGGAATGATATCATCTCAAGACAGGTACAAATTGAATCAGAAAAAGCACAAAAAGATCTTGATGAAGCAAAACAAAAATTGTCCGTACTAAAAACGAGCCTTGACAATACCAATAAGCAGTTGAAAATGTATTCAAAATCGCTTGCGAACAACTCAGGAGAACTGGAATCATGGGGAGAAACAGTTGACAAGACTTACGCAAACACGCTTAAGGTGTCTCAGGAATATTTTATGCAGATGTTTTTAAAATACAGTCTGCTGACGAACTTTGATCCTAAATATAAAAACGGCCCTTATCAAAAACTCGAAGAATTACTTCAAAGCTCCGATCCTGTAAAAAAACAATGGCTCTTAAACGAATTCGCCGACAAAAACCTCAATCCTGATGATGTAAGCAAATTTGTTGACCTCATTATGACAAATGCAGATGCAGCTTCTTTAAGTTCTGAGATATTCTTTGGAGATGCGAATAGTACAAAAACTCAACTAGATGCTGTTCTTTTCATAAATAGTGTTTTTGAAGCAAAAGACTGGGTTAAATATGACGAACTTAAAGACTGCCCGATGTTTAAACAAATGGCAAATGCCAAAGGAAAGACAATGCCCGGAGACTGGTTTACCCAGGCAAAAGTAATTGGGGAAGTTTATTCCGATCTCGTAGTGCAGTGTGTAAGCTGGAAAACAATAAACCGGCTTACAGAAGACAGTGAATCAATGACACAAAAAGTTAACCTGCTCATTTACAAACAGGAACAAACAATAAAGCAGATAAATTGTCTCGAGGAATGCATTAAAAACTCCAACGGGAAATGTATGAACAGTTGCACAGGAAAGTCAAAACTGCATACACCTCCGCCGTTTTTGGATTAAAAGATTGTGTATCCATAAAAATATGCTCATAAATCTATCTCTTACTTTGATATTTAAAGCATCCTGAGACAAATATCAAAATATTAATTATAAAATTAAGATCATATAATGTTTTTTATAATATATTTATCATTTATTCGTAATTAGTTCAAAACGTTAAAATTACACCAATTATGAAAAATTTATTACTAATTTCAGCATTCATTATTGTTTCAATATTTTCGACTTCAGTTTTTGCACAATCAGGTAAGTTTTTTATCGGGGCAAATGCCGGCATCGGGCCATCTTCAGCATTTTATATCTCCGGAGGAGGAATCGGCTATTCAGGAAACATTGGGGTAAAATATAATGTTACAAATCATTTTTCATTAGTTTCCGGAATCGGATTTGAGCAGAAAAATGCAACAGAACTCCCGGCGTTTTACTTTACCGGTGAACAACTTTACCCTCTTGATTATTCAATTATCCACTCCTTTAATTTTATTCAAATCCCGGTTTTGGTCCGTGCAGAAATAGGCCGTAAAGTAAAATACTTTTTTAACATCGGACCATATTTCAGTTATTTAACCAATCAATACATTTCTGTATTTGACGAAAACGACAACCTGCTTAGTAAGAATATTTATACCAATAATTTTAACCGATTTGTAACCGGCATTTCGTTTGGTGCAGGATTTAATATCCCTGTTTCCGACAAAATTAATCTTAATTCTGAACTCTTATTCGGTCAGGATAAGACAAATTTGAGTAAAACTGAAGGAATACCAATAAAAACAGGTTATATATTTCTGATTGTCGGAGTTAATTATTGCTTTGGTAATTAAATAAAATATTAGCCACGAAAGCACAAAGACACGAAGAAAAGTAAAAAAATAAATAATGGATTACAGTGCCTTCGACTACGCCCAGTCACATGATTATCCGTTGACTGAGCGTAGCCGAAGGCAACAATTAAAAATAAATAGCCACAAAAGCACGAAAGCACAAAAAAACAAAAAAACCTTTAGTGTTTTAGTGTTTTAGTGGCAAGATAAAGAAAAATAAACTTTGTGTCTTAGTGCCTTAGTGGCAAAAAAAGAAAGAAGAGTAACTTTGTGGCTTCGTGCCTTAGTGGCAGGCAATATAAAAAAAACTTGGCCCCTTAATCCCTTGCTAACAAAAAAAACTGATATTTGCGTTTTATAATTTTACTTTTTATGAAAGCAACATTATCAATCTTTGTTATCCTCTTCACCTTGTTATCATGCAGCAACAAAAATCAAATCACGCTGGTTGAAAACGGGAAATCAGAATATTCTGTTATTATCCCCGTAAATGCCTCGCCCGAAGAAAAAAGAGCCGCAGAGTTTCTGGTAAGTCATGTAAATAAAATTGCCGGTTGTAAATTGCCGGTTGTAAATTCAGATACCCCTGAAGGAAACTGCATAATAATTTCAAAATCCGGAGAAATAGAAACTGCTGATGGTTTTTCAATAACCACAAACGGCAAAAATCTGATAATAAAAGGCGGTTCAGGCAAAGGATGCATATACGGGGTATCAGAATTACTCGAAAAATACCTGGGAGTAAGGTATTTTAGCCCCGTTTTTATTGTAATCCCCGAAACGAAAAACATTGCTTTACCTGAAATAAACATAACAGGTTCTTCACCCAACACATACCGTAATGTTCACGGCACTTTTTCCGAAAATCAGGATTACAAAGATTTTCACAGGCTGAACAGTATTGACGACATGTTTGCCGACAATTATTATGTGCATACCTTTAACAAACTTGTGCCATGGCAGGACTATTTTGAAACACATCCTGAATATTTTGCATATATGAACGGCAAAAGGATTATTGATCAGCTTTGTTTGTCAAATCCTGAAGTTTTGAAGATTGTAACCGAAAAACTTAAAAAGGAAATGGAATTGCAGCCGGATAAAAAGGTTTGGTCTGTTAGTCAGAACGACAACTTTTCATATTGTCAGTGCGATAAATGTAAAAAGATAATTGAAGAAGAAGGAAGCGCATCGGGACCGGTAATACGCTTTGTAAATCAGGTTGCGGAACAGTTTCCCGACAAAATAATTTCAACACTTGCCTACCAGTACAGTCGTAAGGCTCCGTTAAAAACAAAACCACTGGATAATGTTCAGGTTATGCTTTGTACTATTGAATTAAACCGTTCCCAACCTATTGCTACCGATCCTTCAAGTGCATCATTTCTTAATGACATTGAAGAATGGGGCAAAATATGTAAACATATCTATCTTTGGGACTACACAGTTGACTTTGCTCATAGCTATTGCCCGTTTCCGAATCTGCAAACATTACAGCCAAACATTCAGTTGTTTGTAAAAAACAATGTAAAAGAACATTTTCAGCAGACAAATACAGCAACCGGCCATGAGTTCTCGGAATTAAAAGCTTACATACTTGCAAAACTTCTTTGGAATTCCGATGCCGATGTTGATGTTGATGCAATTATTGTTGAATTTACCGATGGATATTACGGAGCTGCCGGGGAATGGATAAGAAAATACATTTATAAGATGCAGGATGAAATTGTAAAAACCGGTGAATGGCTCGACATATATGGACCTCCGACAAATTATCAGAAAAGTTTTCTGTCTGCTGAAAATATAAAGCTTTATAATTCATATTTTGACGAAGCCGAAAAAGCAGTAGCCGGAAATGATGTTCTGCTTTTGCACGTTCGCACTGCCCGTATGCAGCTTTGGTATGCAATCATGGAAATCGGCAAAAACGATATGTTTGGGCCACGAGGCTGGTACACCGAAAAAAACGGAGATTTTGTCGTATTGCCGGAAATGACACAAATGCTTGAAGATTTTTATCAGACCGGCAAAGATGCCGGATGTAAATATGTAAACGAATCAGAACTTACAACTGAAGAATATTACCAGTCAACAAAAAGATTTATTAACGTGCAGTTAAAAGGCAATTTCGCTTTTCGTAAGAAAGTAAGCGCAAACCCGACACCTTCGGAAAAATACAGTGGCGGGGACCTTTCATTCCTCACAAACGGAGTTCGAGGTGCGAATGATTACAAAGTTCACTGGCTTGGCTGGGAATCAAAAGATTTCTCGCTGACCCTGGATCTGGAAGAGCCAACACAAGCATCAACAATTGAAATTTCTACTCTGTACGATCCAAAAAGCTGGATTCTGCATCCTGCATCAGTAACTTGCTATGTTTCGGACAACGGAACGAATTACAAACTGATTGAAAAACAAACTGTCAGCGGAGACCAACGCAAAGAAGAAGTTAACCGTACCTTTACATTTAACACTTCAGGAATGAAATACCGTTATGTAAAGTTTGATGTAAAGGGAACACTTAAACTCTTCGACTGGCACCCTTCGGCAGGTGGAGGCTCGTGGGTATTTGTTGACGAGATTGTGGTAAAGTGAAAATAAAAAGCTTAAAAGTTTCAGGCAGCCGGAACTCTGATTAAACTGGTTACAATTCCAATTCCCACGCCTTTAAATGTTTTATGCCGTTGCGCACAGGAAAAGTAACTTCGTCCAGACTTACAACATATTTTTCAAAGCTATCAGGGATTGCTTCAAGTGAAGCATATTCACGTTCTGCTGTTTCGCTATCCTCAATAGAATAACTTACCTGCAAATATATTTTCCGGTCATTTTTCAGAGCAACAAAGTCAACTTCTTTATCATTTATAATTCCTACATATACATTAAAACCTAGCCTACACAACTCGAGATACACAGTATTTTCCAACAAATAACCGGTTCCGTAGCCAAAGCCTTTATATAAATAATTACGGAATGCCACATCATTTATGTAGTATTTGCAATTACCTGATATCGTTTCTTTTCCCCTGATGTTATACCTTTCTGCTTTATGAATTAAAAATGCATTTGCAAGGTAAGATATATAGGTGGAGACAGTCTCATAGTTTGTTTTTCGCTTTTTTGAAGCAAAAAAATCAACAATGTTTGATATTGAAATTAAATTCGATGCACTATTTACCAGATAAACAAATATATCTTCCAGAAGTACCGCATCTTTCACTTTAAAACGCTGAACAATATCACGCAGCAAAACGGTGTCTTTTATTGCCGACACATAATTTCTACGGCTATCTTCAAGAGGCAGGTTTACAAACTCCGGAAATCCTCCTTTCTGAATATAATCCATAAAAGCAGACCTTCCGGTTGGTAAATTATTTGCAAGAATATATTCGCTATAACTCAGGGAAAAGACATTAAATGAAACATACCGGCCTGACAACAAAGTTGCAAGCTCTCCTGAAAGCAAATGAGAATTTGAACCGGAAATAAACAGTTCACAATCTTCACGAAAATCCTGAGAAAGAGAATTTACAAAACGCTCCCACTCACTAATATTTTGAATTTCGTCTATCAGCCAATAGGTTTTACCAACCGGATTAAATTCCTCTTTGTACTTGGCAAACAGGGAATTAAGATCGCTGTTGCTTTCCAAAAAATCATAATCAGAAAACTCCTTATTTATGTAAACAATATTCTGCGACGGAACTCCATTTTGCAGCAATTTAAGTGCAACCTGCCTTAAAATATAACTTTTACCAACACGCCGCTGCCCTACTAAAACTTTCACCAATTGAGTACCAACAAATTCAAATAATTTATCAATATAATCTGAGCGTAATAACCCTAAACGAGGTAAATCGCCGATTTCAACCCGATATTTCAATAGTGTTAATAATCTTGAATCCATAAAACACTGTATTATTTTTACAAATATACAAAAATAATTTCAAACATGTTTGAAATTATTCAAATTATTTCATATTTTTCAAACATATTTGAAAATATTAAATCTTTTTATATTTTTTCAAATACACTTGAAATTTTCACATTGTCTAAAACACGTTTCAATGTAAGGCAAATTAATGGTTCCTGAGCATTGCCGAAGGAGAAATTGACTTACATTTGTAACGTGTTAAAACAAAATTACCGATATGAAGCAATTATTGTTTGGATTATTACTGATTTTAACCGCCACAACAGCCATGGCACAGAAATATAAAGACCCTGCTTTGCCTGTTGAAGAAAGGGTTCAGGATTTATTATCCCGAATGACACCTGAGGAGAAATTCTGGCAATTGTTTATGATTCCCGGAGATATCAGCGGCGATACTGCAAAATACAAAACCGGAATTTTTGGTTTTCAGGTAAGCACTGTAGGCCAAAACACGGATGCTGCCGGACAAATGATGAACTACAACGAAGGTAATTCTGCTTATGAGACTGCAATAAAAATCAATGAAATGCAAAAATTCTTTTTGGAAAGAAGCAGGCTCGGAATTCCGATTATCCCTTTTGACGAAGCTTTACACGGACTTGTTCGCAACGGGGCAACTGCATTTCCACAGGCAATCGCACTGGCTGCAACCTGGGATACTGAACTTGTAAACACAGTTGCCGGAGCAATTGCAGAAGAATGTTCGTCACGTGGGATAAGACAGATTTTGTCACCGGTTGTAAATGTAGCAACCGACGTTCGCTGGGGCCGGACAGAAGAAACTTACGGCGAAGATCCTTTTCTTGTTTCTGAAATGGGAGTTGCTTATGTATCTGCATTCGAAAACAAAGGAATAATTACTACACCCAAGCATTTTGTGGCAAACACAGGTGACGGTGGCCGCGATTCTTACCCTATACATTACAACGAACGTTATATGCGTGAAATAATTCTTCCTCCGTTTCAGGCTTGTTTTGACCGTGGCGGTTCACGCTCTGTAATGACTTCATATAATTCTTATGACGGAACGCCATGTACTGCAAACGACTGGCTACTGAACACAATTCTGAAAAAAGAATGGGGCTTTAAAGGATTTGTAATCTCTGATGCCGGGGCAACAGGCGGAGCTAATGTTTTGCATTTTACTGCTTCGGACTATGCAGATGCCACGGCAAAATCAATTACCGGCGGACTTGACGTGATATTTCAGACAAACTATGATCATTACAAACTTTTCTCTCCTCCTTTTTATGACGGCCGCATTGACGGAAAAATCATTGATGAAGCAGTTGCACGGGTTTTAAGACTTAAATTTGAAATGGGATTATTCGAAAATCCTTATGTCGATGCAAATTTGGCTGCCGGGTTAAACGGGAATCAGGAGCACAAAAATCTGGCAAAAAAAGCGGCTCTTGAATCAATTGTGCTGCTAAAAAACGATAATTCTGTTTTACCTGTTTCAAAAAACATTAAATCAATTGCGATAATAGGCCAGGATGCAGACGAGGCCAGACTTGGCGGGTACAGCGGACCCGGAAACGTAAACATCAGCATACTTTCCGGAATTAAGAATATTATAGGGGAAGAAGTTGATGTAAAATACACTTTGGGATGTAATCGTGAAAATACAGAATTTGTTACAATTCCTTCAGAATTGCTTTCCTGCAAAATTGACAATAAAACCCAAACAGGCCTGATGGGAGAATATTTTAACAATGTGACTCTGTCAGGTTCCCCGGTTTTTACACGTTGCGACAAACAGATTCAGTTCCAATGGACATTGTTTTCACCTGATCCCGACAAACTCAGCTATGACTTCTATTCTGTTCGCTGGACAGGAAAATTAAAAGCCCCGGAAACAGGAACATTTAAAATCGGCATCAGGGGTAATGACGGCTACAGATTATATATAGACGGTAAACTCATTATTGATAACTGGACAAAACAGACAAACCAAACTATAGTTGCAGATTTCGCATTTGTAAAAAACCGTGAATATGATATAAAAATTGAATTTTACGAACCGGTTGGAAATGCATGGTTTAATCTGATCTGGAATGTAGGTGTGGAAAACAACCAGGACAAAGAAATTGACAAAGCCGTTAATCTTGCCGCAGCATCTGACATCGCTCTTATTGTGGTTGGAATAGAAGAAGGCGAATTCCGCGACCGTGCATATCTTAATCTTCCCGGGAAACAGGAAGAGCTGATAAAAAAAGTTGCATCAACCGGAAAACCTGTAATTGTGGTTCTGGTTGGCGGCAGTGCAATAACAATGAATAACTGGATAAATGATGTTGACGGAATTGTTGATGTGTGGTATCCCGGTGAACAGGGAGGAAACGCTGTGGCAGAAGTGCTTTTTGGAGATTACAATCCGGCAGGTCGCCTGCCAATAACTTTTCCGGTTTTTGAAGGCCAGTTACCATTAGTTTATAATCACAAACCAACCGGACGTGGCGATGATTACAATAATCTTACCGGACAGCCGCTGTTTCCCTTCGGATTCGGACTGAGTTACACAAGTTTTGAGTACTCAGAAATAAAACTGGATAATAGCATAATATCAGTAAACGATTCCGCTTATGTCTCAGTCAAAGTAAAAAACACAGGAAAGACTGCAGGCGATGAAGTTATCCAGCTATACATACGTGATGAATTAGCCTCTGTCGTCCGCCCGGTAACAGAGCTAAAAGGATTTCAGAGAATTTATCTTAAGCCCGGCGAAACAAAAGAAATTAAGTTTCTGATTACTCCGGAAATGCTTTCGATGCTTGATATCAACTTGAATAAAATTGTTGAGTCAGGGATTTTCAGATTAATGATCGGAGCCTCATCAAAAGATATCAGACAAAGAGTAATTCTGGAAGTTGCAGAATAAAGCAATGAAACAGATAAGGTCATCAGTATAATTAAAAGCAACAAAATATGGCAACAAAATTAACTTCTTTTTTATTCTCTTTTATTATCGGGATTCTCTTATCCCAGACATTATTTTCACAGGAAGAATTCCCGTATCAGGCACCCTCCGACCCCTCGGTAATTGCAAAACTTGAGCAATGGCAGGACTGGAAATTCGGAGTAATAATTCACTGGGGAGCGTACAGTGAATGGGGAGTTGTTGAAAGCTGGAGTCTTTGTCCCGAAGACGAAGACTGGTGTAAAAGACGTGGTCCTTTCTCGGAAGATTATTATCAATATGTGAAAGAATACGAAAAAATCAGAGAGACTTTCAATCCTGCAAAATTTAATCCTGAAAAATGGGCTGAAGCGTGTAAAAATGCAGGAATAAAGTACGTGGTTTTTACAACCAAGCATCACGACGGATTTTGCATGTTCGACAGTAAATATACTGACTATAAAATAACCGATAAAAACAGTGCTTTTTCGCAAAATCCCAAAAGCAACGTTGCAAAAGAAGTTTTCTCGGCATTCAGAGCTCAGGGATTGGGAACAGGTGCGTACTTCAGCAAACCCGACTGGCACAACGACGATTACTGGTGGCCATACTTTCCGGCACATGACCGTAACGTGAATTACAATCCCCAGAAATATCCCGAAAGATGGAAACGTTTTCAGGATTATACATACAATCAACTGGAAGAATTAATGTCTGAATACGGTAAGTTTGACATTCTATGGCTTGACGGAGGCTGGGTTCGTCCTGCCGGAACTCTGACAGAAGAAACCAAACCCTGGCTTGGCAAAAACCAATGGGTTCAGGATGTTAATATGCCGGCAATTGCAAAAATGGCACGCGAACACCAACCCGGCATTCTGGTCGTTGACAGGTCTGTTCATGGCGAATTTGAAAACTACCGGACTCCTGAACAGCAAATTCCTGACGAAATCCCGGCATACCCCTGGGAAAGTTGTATTACACTATGTGGTAGCTGGTATTCTACAGGTCCTGGCGAACAATACAAATCATCAACATGGGCGATTCACACTTTAATAAAAATTGTAGCAAAAGGAGGTAACTTTCTTCTTGGTATCGGCCCCGACAAAACCGGTGATTTAGTTCCCGAAGTTTACGAAAGACTGGCTGAGATAGGCAAATGGATGGATGTAAATTCATCTGCAATTTACAACACAAAACCTTTGGCACCATACCAATCAGGAAAGTTCTGCTTTACACAGTCAAAAGACGGAAAGACAAAATATGCTTTTTATCTGATTGATGAAGATGAAATATTACCTCAACATATGGTAATTCCTTCAGAATTTACAGGTAACAACAAACAGATTCTTTTGCTTGGTTATTCAAAACCATTATCTGTAAAAACAAAAAGCGGAATTAAAACTGTTGAGATTCCGTCATCACTAAGACAGAAGGCAGGAATTTCCCAGGCTTTGGTTTTTTGCATTGCAGGTAAATAATATCTTACCGGACAAATAAATTCCGGTAACATAAGGGGAATAGAAGTCAAGGGCTTTTTTTATTAATGACTATACTTTTTAAATACAGTTGTTGACGTATGTCCGCCAAACCCAAAAGTATTATTAATGGCGACATTGACTTCTTTTTTGCATGCTTCACCAATGGTAAAATTAAGGTTTGGGTTAATTTCAGGATCAACTTCGGTTAAATTAATAGTTGGCGGAATAAGATTATGCAGTACAGATTTAACACATGCTATAGATTCTACTGCACCTGCAGCACCCAACAGATGACCGGTCATTGATTTTGTTGCACTTATCGTTATCTTATCTGCAAAACTGCCGAAGACTTTTTCAATCGCCCGGCACTCGCTTATATCTCCTACCGGAGTTGATGTTGCATGAGCATTTATATAACTAACTTCGTCCGGAGTCAGACCTGAATCTGCTAATGCACTATTCATTGCCAATATTGCACCAAGGCCTTCGGGATGTGTTGCAGCAACATGATATGCATCAGAAGCTGCTCCATATCCTGCTAATTCACAATAAATTTTTGCTCCGCGGGCCAACGCATGTTCAAGTTCCTCAATCATAAGAATCCCGGCTCCTTCGCCTGCGACAAAACCGTCTCTTGACTTATCAAACGGTCTGGAAGCGGTTTCCGGGGATTCATTTAAAGTTGATAATGCCTTCATCGAGTTAAAGCCACCAATAGCCGACTGAGTAACAGAAGCTTCAGCTCCTCCTGCAATTACTACATTTGCACGACCTGTGCGAATAATATCAAGAGCATTTGAAATTGCATTATTTGAAGATGCACATGCCGACGAAACCGTATAACTAATTCCATGAAAACCATACTTAATTGATATATGTCCTGCTGCAATATTGGAAATCATTTTGGTTATAAAAAACGGACTGAATCTCGGTACACTGTCATTTACACTAAAATTAAAAATTTCTTCTTCAAAAGTCTGAATCCCGCCTATTCCGGTTGCTATTATAACCCCGAATTTATTAAGATCGCATGCTGATAAATCTATTCCCGAATCTTTTATACACTCATCTGTGGCAGCAATTGCATATTGTGAAAATAAATCTATTTTACGGACTTCCTGTTTTTCAAAAAAATTCAGAGGATCAAAATCTTTTACTTCACAAGCGAACTTTGTTTTGTGCCTGGATGCGTCAAATCTTGTAATTAATGATGCTCCGCTTTTCCCGTTTATCAGGTTTTGCCAGAAATCTTCAACATTGTTCCCGATAGGAGTTATTGCCCCGATCCCTGTAATTACTGCTCTTTTCATATTTTTCAAATTTCTTGTTATCGTATCGTTTTACACTTCACTTTTAAACACCAGACCTATTTACTAATAAGTAAGATGCATAGATAAAAAAATTTAAGGCTTTAAATCTTCTGCTATTGACATATATAAGCTCTTAAAATCTGTATTCCCTGAAATTCTTGATATTTGCAATCCTCCTACCAAAGCAGAAAATATTGTTGTTGCTTTATTAACCGCTTCGCCTTCAAAAGCAAAAATATTTTTAGCTCTCCCTGAATCAAGAAGATTTGTAAGCCATGTTATTATTTTTTCTGTCATTTTAAAAAGTTCAGCTTTGGTACTTTCTCCCAGTGTGTAAACATCGGGTCCAAGCGATCCGACTATACACAACTTTTGTTCCCTGTGACTCTTTACATATATTTTTATAAATGAATCCAATTGTTTCCATTCATCAAAACCACGGCTTTGCATATTGTCCGTCATCTCCTCAAAACGCTGTATATTTGTTTTTAAAATACTTGTTCCAAGATTTTCCTTAGTGGGGAAATAATAATGTATGGCAGCATTCTTAATTCCCAACTCGGTGGAAATATCCTGATAACTGAAAGCATTATATCCTTTGGTTCTGATCAGACTTTCTCCCAGTTCCATTATTTTCTCCCGTGTAACTGACATCTTTCTAATTTTTTTGCAAATATACTTACTAATAAGTAAGTAACAAAATATTTTACCGTTTTTTAAATTATTTATTCTTCCTTTAATTGTTTAATGAGCTACAATGATAAATTTTATTAAGAAAAAAAGCCTTTTCTCAAAACTGACTTTATTGATATTATATAGTTAAAATGATTGCGGGTCATAGTGAATTTACTTTATTCTAATTTAGATTATTAACGTAATTTCTCACAGAATGACGTAATCAATTCATCATTTATTATTAAGACAAGTTGAGAGAAAAAATACTTTTGTGCTGTTATAAATTTAAAATAGCAATTCAATGCTTAAATTATTAATCAAAAAAGTCTGGTTTACTTTTCTAATCCTTATTCCAACCTTAGTTTCTTCTGCTGATTACTACTGGCGTGTTGTAGCAGTTAATAACAACTTTAATAATCCCAACAACTGGGCCGATGGTTCAAAAGGGATTGGCAGCAATAGTCCAGACACAGCACCAACCATTAACGATTACTTATGTTTTTAGCAACATCCAATTATATGAATATTACAAGCAGTATAGAGCGTAATATGCATAGCCTTACGTGTACAATCCCCGCAATGGTTACTCTTAATGCTAATAAAAATTGGTTTATTGTAGGAAACATCTCTTTAAACGGTAATTTACCTATCACAATGGGAACCGTATATAATGAAGAATTTAATATTAAAATATTTAATGACTTGGGAGATATTTATATCATAAAAAACAATAAAAACATAGTAATAAGTTATTGACAGTAATTTAAAAATTTATCTATTTACCAAACAAATGGGAACTAAATCGAACAACATGAAATTAATCATTACACTTTCCTTTATATTACTCTTTACGAATATCTTGTTTTCCCAATCCCCAGGAAATGTATCTGCAAATTTTGAATTTTGGTTGAAAGCAAATGCTGGAATAACAGGGAGTACTCCAATAACTGCTTGGGCTGATCAAAGTGGCAAGGCTGTAACTAATACAATTACAGGAACTCCTGATTTAAACGCCAATTCTGTAAATTATAATAATTCTGTAACGTTAGATGGAACTAACGATTATTTCACCAATGGACTTACTATTAATCCTGATGTAACAGACATAAGTATATGTGTAGTGTACTACAATCCTACTGATTTAAATAGAAATCAGGTAATTGTTTCGCAATTATCTGGTACGGGGACAGGACGAAATATATTGTCAATATCAGATTCACATGGAGATAAAATGAGAAATACTTTTCAGGGAAGTGCTAACATGTCAAATGTCCCTGTAACTTATGGTGAATGGGATTTATTTAGTTTTACCTTAGACGCTAATGGAGCCAGTTCTGTATTAAACTTCTATCAGAAGGGAGCCCCTGATGGGTCTTATTCAACAGATCCTGAATTTGCTGACGGAAACTGGAGAATGGGAACCTCCAAAACTACTGCTGGACTATGGAATGGTGATTTTGCAGAATTAATTATTTATTCTCAAACATTAAGTGCTACAGACAGAAATAAAATTGAAAGTTATCTGGCTTTAAAATATGCCATTACGCTAGATAATACCTTGGGAGGTACAGCGGGCGATTATAACTCTTCCGCAGGGACAACCATTTGGGACGAATCTGTTTCTTCTGACTACCATAATGATGTAATAGGTATTGGAAGAGATGACGCCTCTGCTCTGTTACAAAAGCAGTCACATCAAATTGATGATACAACAAGGTTGTATATAGGTACTTTAACGGCAAGTAATAGTTCTAACTCTGGTTCATTTTATTCAGATCGTTCGTTTGTAATGAGCGGGCATAATAATGGGAAAATGTGTGACACGCGTGCTGTTTGGGCGGAAAAACCTACTGGAATACATTCCAGACTGGAACGGGAATGGAAGGTCACTAAAACCAATTTTTTTCAATTTTTTAATATGGATTTTACTATTGCATCATCTACAGCACCAAGCTATGTAGATATTACAGATTTGCGTTTATTAGTTGATAGTGATGGGGATTTTTCAGATGCTTCGGTTTATAATGAGGGAGGTGGGCTATCTTTTTCTTACTCAGCAGGAGTAATTTCAGTTACGGGAATTTCAAAGGCTCAGATTCCGAATAACTCTACGCGATATATTACAATTGCTTCAGTTAATTCTGCTACTCCATTACCAATAGAACTAATTTCATTTGAAGCAACCGCTAAAAAAAACAGAACGGTGCAATTAACCTGGCAAACTGCCTCTGAGAAAAACAATGATTATTTTACCATTGAACGTTCTGTTAATGGAATAGATTGGAAAGAAATTGATAGAATTGATGGAGCAGGAAATTCAAATAAATTGTTAAGTTACTCCGCAATTGACTACAATCCTTTTAACGGAATATCATATTACAGGTTAAAGCAAACTGATTTTGATGGACAATTTGACTTTTCACAAGTTAGAAGTATAAATACAGATCTGTTAGAAGTTTCTCAAGTAAATATCTATCCTAACCCAACTAACAACCAAATTACAATTGAAGCGTTAAAAGAAGAACCGGAACAAACAAAAATTTACAATGCTCTTGGTCAAGATGTAACTTCTTTAACAAAAGTGATAGAAAATACTGAAACGAAAGTGGTTATTGATTTATCAAATTTGAGTGGCGGATTGTACTATGTAAAAAATAAAACCACCGCCAACATGGTGTACAAAAAATAGGCGATAAGGCTATAAAGTTAAGTTTTCAGATAGTGTCAAACAATATGCCTACCCGAAAGTTTTGAGTTTTGTAAAGGAACACAGCATAAGCTAAAATCAAGCGGGTTTTCCGGGTTTCCCAGACCCGAAATAGAATAAATTCTCAAACAAATGCTCATCTAATTAGTCTTTATAATTAGGCTTTTCGCCCGCTTGATTTTAGCTTATGCTATTGTGGTTGCAGCCCGACAAATAAGATAAAATATTAAATGGAAAACAATGTAAAAATATGAGAACAGTTATCAAAAAAACAGATAAGAAAACCCATTTTTATATTGCTTTCTGTTTCATGCCCGGCATTGTAGAGCCAGGTTGCAGAGATAGTACATTATTAGTCCAAAACACTTTTATCCCTGTAGATAGCCTGATTGTGAACATTAGGTGAAAAAATGAGAAAAAGAAATCTGGATTCTGGATTAGTATCGTTTTCAAAAGGTCATTATCAGCATAACATTAAAGATGCTTATAGTCATCCCGGTAATAAGTATGATTGGTATCAAGATGACATCTCTTATTGCAATAATGGGTGCTGTATGTTTTGCAGTTGGTCTAGCTTTACAAGGCACTTTGAGCAATTTTGCCGGAATAGTAATGATCTTAATTTAAAACTGTGGATAACAAAATCGTAATTATACCAAATGGAGGGCTTGCTACAAGTTCTACGATTAATTATATTACACAGAAAGTTCACCTGGGAGATTGGAAATTTGCTATTGCTTACGGAACAGATTATAAAAAACTTTACAAGGTGGTTACTGAGATTTTGAACAACGACAGCACAATAGTTAAAAACACTGAAATCTTTACAGGTTTAGCTGAAATTAATCGAATCTTCTGTAAATATGTAGTACGTATTTGGACAAAATAGTGTATAAATACCTTTCCCGTAAATGGATATCAATATAAAAAATAAACAAAATTTATAAAGGTATGATTAATTACAATTTCACAATTAGTAAGTTGAAAATATTGGAGTAGAACAGTCGAATGGATCTTTGATCCTGTCATTAATCAAAAAGAACTGAAAATTGTAATGTGCAATAGCATCTTTTCCCTTTAATATTAACACATTCAGGACGAAATTGATTTGTCATTATTTTTCACCTTTATCAAGGTAGTAGAACTAATTTTGTTAAATAATCGATAATTAGAAATTTATGAAAAAGACTATTTTATTTTTAGTGATATCTGTAATTACAGTTTCTGCAGCTTTTGCTCAAAACAGTGATAAAAAGTGGGGAGTGGGTCTTGAGGGTGGAACAAACGAGTATTCGGGAGATTTGGGGAGTGATTTCTTAAAACTGCCGTTTTATGGTTATGGTGGTTTATCAATTGGAAGATATATTTGTCCTTCATTTGATTTAGGAATAAATCTAACTTATGGAGATTATGGTCATTGGGAAGATACTTATTATAATTTCCTAAACCGAAAGCTCGATGGTAGCTTACAACTCTCATTCAAATTCAATAATGGATATATCATGAAGGAAGAGAGTAAAATTTCGCCTTATATATTTGCCGGCGTAGGACTGGCAAATTACACCAATAGTCGCGGATTTGCTTCTTTGAAAAATGATATGATTTTTCCTTTGGGGGCAGGTGTTAAATACAGCATTAATGATTGGCTTACTTTTGGTTATAAATTTGCCTGGAATTATACAAACGATGACTCACGAGATGTATTGGCATCAAGTCAATCAGGGATAAACGATTCATATTTTCAGCAATCTATAGGAGTATATTTCTCATTAGGGAAAGCAAAAGATTCTGATTATGACGGGATTCCTGATAAGTTGGACAAATGTGCAAATACGCCTGAAGGAGTTTCTGTGGATATATCAGGTTGTCCCACAGACTCTGACAATGATGGTGTTGCAGATTATATTGATGATTGCCCTAACAATAAAGGTCTGGCGAGTTTAAAAGGCTGTCCTGATAAAGACGGAGATGGTATAACAGACAGTAAAGACAATTGTCCAGATGTCAAAGGATTACCTAAGTTTGATGGTTGCCCGGACACTGATGGTGATGGCATTATTGATAGCAAGGACGATTGCCCTGAAGAAAAAGGCTTAGTAGAATTTAAAGGTTGTCCGGACACCGATGGTGACGGGATTATTGACAGCAAAGATGCTTGTCCAAAAGACAAAGGTCCGGTCTCTTTAAATGGATGTCCAGATACTGACGGTGACGGAATTGCTGATAAAGATGACAGATGCCCCAAAGTTGCCGGAATTACTGCAAACAAAGGTTGTCCTGAAGTAAAAGAAGAGACCAGGAAAGTTTTTGAACAAGCATTAACAGGAATTCAGTTCGAAACAGGAAGTGATGTAATTAAAAAAGCATCCTACCCAATCTTAGATCAGGTAGTTAAAGTTATGAAAGATAATCCTGAATACTTTCTTCAGATTAACGGTCATACCGACAATGTTGGAGATGATCAAAAAAATATGGATTTGTCTGATCGTAGAGCAAATGCAGTTATGAAGTATATTACAGATAAAGGTATTGAAATTAAAAGAATGGTGGCTAAAGGCTATGGCGAAACAATCCCTGTTGATGATAATACTACCCAAAGTGGTAGGGCAAAAAACAGAAGAGTTGAATTCAAAGTAATCTTTTAATGTATCCCTATAAGAATTAATTACAAGACCAAACCGTTTATTTATTTAGTTTTAGTTATAAAAATTTAGTTCCTAATTTTGACAAAGTTACTCAACAGGATTCTTCATGGTTTAGGTTCAAATTACAGATGAAAATATTTTCATCTGTAATTTTTTTATATTTTTGTAACTTATTTTGATTTTTTAATATTATATGAAAATTACTGGTGTTATTGTAGAAGACGAGGAATCTTCGGTAAAAATTCTGGAACATTATCTTTCCAAATACGATAAAATTTCCATATCAGGAGTATTTTCAAACGCAGTTGATGCCAGAATTTTTCTATTAACAAATAATATTGATGTTATCTTCCTTGACATTGACTTGCCGGATATGAGCGGATTCGAATTACTTCGTTCGTTAAGCTATAAACCAATGATTATTTTTACGACATCCCATCGTGATTTTGCTTTAAAAAGCTTTAATTACAATGTTGTGGACTATCTGGTTAAACCTCTTTCAAGAAATAACCTCGAAAGAGCAATTGTAAAGTTGTTTAATCGATTCTCTACAATGCTAACTGACGACCATTCTGAAAACCACCATTCTGTTATTCGTTTAACAATCAACAATTGCGAAGAAAACATATCAACTGATACCATAAGATACATACAGAGTTATGGAAATTACGTTAAAATCTTTGAATCTTTTTCTTACCGTTTAGCATCTTCAACAACTCATGGTATTTTGAAGCTTCTTCCTAAAAAGAAATTCTTAAGAATACACAAATCATATATTGTAAATATGGACTTTATTGTCTCAGTTAACAAGTCAGACGTTATTCTTACCGGAGGCGATGTATTACCGATAGGAGTATCTTATAAAAAATATCTGGATTCAAACTATTAGTAAATCCTCTAAAAACATCTTTATAACATAACTCAGGTAATACTTACTTTCCCCTGAGAATCAATGATTTCAATCTCTCCATTATTCTTTTTTACGAGACCACAACAGAACTGCACTTTCAATTCAGAATCTTTTCATCCGTTTGTATCAACAGTTTTGCCACTAAGTTAACATCAAAATTTTTCTGGTTTGGCTATTCAATCCCAATACAGATATCAATGCATTGTCCCCACTCATGCCGCACCTTATTGTAGCTAATAATTATGAGATTGTCACACTCTTTACTTACTATAATATATTTTATCTGTTTGCTCAAGTAACAATTTTACTGAATAAACATTAATCGGTAAAACCTTTTTAATCAAACAGCGTATCACAACAATACAATAACATAAATTTCCGTTTATAATAAAGTTCTGTTTATTCAACCTCAATAATTCTGAAATGAAAACTTATTTTACCGTTTTTGCAATCTTTTGGGTCTTATTTCCATTTGCAAACAATATGCTTGCTCAGGAAAACAACCAAAGTGAAAAAGCCCTGATAGAAGGAATAATTACTGATTTTAATAAGAAAATCAAAGTCGGTGAAGTTATTGTTTTTGAAAACACAAAGACTAAAGAGTCTGTCGAAGTTATAAGTGATGATATGGGGAAATTTTCAGCCGGACTTCCCTACTCACAAAATTATCTGATTAAAGTCAAAGGATTTAATGAAGAGCAGGATTATACCGAGTTCAGCATTCCTGCATTAGGGCCTGATCAGACCGGTTTATTCTTCAACATTGATATAATGATAGAACTTCCTGTAACTTTTACTCTTGACAATGTATATTTTGACACCGGAAAAGCCAGCCTTAAACAGGAATCTTACACGGAATTAAACAAACTACTTGAGTTTATGAAGACTCATAAGTTAACTGTAATTGAAATTGCAGGGCATACAGACAATGTAGGAGAAGACGCTGACAACCTGATACTTTCTCAGCAAAGAGCCGATGCTGTAAGAAATTTTCTGGTTACTCACGGTATTGAAGCAAAAAGAGTAAGTGCCAAAGGATATGGTGAAAGACAACCGGTTGCCACAAACGATACTGCCGAAGGAAGGCAAACCAACAGAAGAACTGAAGTCAGAATAATTTCAGATTAGCACTGAATTTAATTTTGCAGACAAATCATATAATTATTCCCAAACCCAAATTGTTTTTGCTGTTGCCAAAAGAGTTCCGTGTTCTTTTTCGGTAACTGTATGTACTAATTCTGTCGGTGAAATAATTTTACATTCCGATTCAACATGCCGGTTATAAACTGTCTCTTTAAGAAAAGTACCCTGAATCCCTTCCAGCCGGGCTTTATTATAAAATTCATCGGGAATAGACTCCATAAGCCATTGCATATAGCGTACATTATTGACATGATTATTTGAATCTATATCAAAGCGCTGCACAGCAAAACTCTTCCCTGAATCAGGGTTTTCAATCTTATTTTTATACGGGACTATTTCACAATCTATAGCAATTTCGTTCCTTAAAGGCCATTGTTCGTAATAAATTTTATCAACAGGTATTGGTTTTCTCTTTTCGAGATCGAAATAAAGCCATAGCCCGCGATAACCACCATAGACTTCCCCGCCTTCGGATAAAATTCTGTATTCTCTGTACCCCATAAAGCCTTTAAACATAGAAATCCACGTTACAACCTTAATCTTTTCTCTATAGCGTGGATACTGTTTCATGTGATAACAGCCGGCATATAACACCCAGCCTATTCCGTCTTTTTGCAAATCATAAACATTTTTCCCTATATATGCACAGTGATCTGCAGCCGTTTCTTCGACCAGATTCAATACTGCAACAGGTGTTGCTTCCTGACGGTCGTTGACATCCTTATAACGGATTTCATATTCTTTGACAAATAAAGGGACATTATTTTCCTGCATTTTATTTAAGCTTTTCATTCATAAACATGCTTCTAACGAAAAAATTGCTTAAAGGGTTTATATAAAATGAATTATTCATAAACCTCACGTATTAAAAAAGTTTTTTCACTTGATAAAGCATTGGTAAGGATTATTTTTTCGGATTTTCTTCCAACTAATTTCATAACACATTCTATTTTATAAGTGGCCAAAGTCAATATTATTTTCTAAACTTTGGCCACATATAAAATATTTTTATTTCTGCATATCACTTAAACCACTTCAAAAATTCCTCTTTATATCCGGGAGAAATATAGATTTCTTTTTTGTCGTGTAAAACCACATATCCTCCCATGCTACGGTTAAATGATGTTACAAAATTTATATTGATGACATGAGATTTGTGAACTCTTACAAACGGGTAAGGTAAAATTTCGGCATAATGTTTTAAAAAGCGGCAAGCCATTTTCTTACGGCCATCACTGAGAAAAATATCTGTAAAGTTTCCGTTCCCCTGCAGACGAACAATTTCTTCCATTTTTATAAGTTCAAAACCTTCAACTGTCGGGACAATCACTTGTCGCTTCTCCGGTTGTTGCTCCCGGAAATTTTCAATAACAATTTTATTGCGGTCAAAAATCTCGTTCTTAAAAATGTGTTCCTGCACTTTGTTAACGGCAATGATAAGTTCTTCTATGCTTACAGGTTTAAGAAGATAATATGCTGCACTCTGGTTAAGAGCCTTTAGGGAGTATTCGGAAAATGCCGTGACAAAAATGGTTTCAAAATACAAATCCTTGCATGATTCAAGAATATCGAAAGCATTGCCAAAAGGCAGCTCAACATCCAGAAAAACCAATTGTGGTTTTAATCCGTGCAGCAACGGAACTGCCTGACGGGCATCTGCCGCCTCTCCCGCCACTTCAACCTGAGGACAATACTTGCTTAGATATGACTTTAGTGCTTCTCTTGCCGAAAGTTCATCCTCTACTATCACACTTTTTATTTTCATATTTTAAGTTTCTGACTTAAAACTAATTTCGTTAAATGCAGTTTGGACTCAGATACAAATTTACAAAAAACCTGTCAATTATTTTATTCGGGAGTTTTATTCCGACAGAAAGTCCAGTCATCCCAATATATTTCAAGATTTTTCCCGTTGTCTTTCATATAATTTATCAAATCATCCGAGGTGTAAAACTTCAGAGGATTCATATCTGTATAGCCATCGGGATACTTTTCGCGCGGGTGCTGAGTAGTATTATAAACATCAAACACAACGTGTTTTTCGCCGTTTTCGGGAGTTACAGCCATGTAAAAACGGCCATTATCTTTGTCTCCTTCTTTAAGATAAAGCTCTATTTCCATCCATGTCCCGAACGGCACAGAGAAATCATCAGCAAGTTCGTACCATACCGGGTCCCAATCTCCAAGACGAATATCCCTGTCTCCTTTTGCAGCGAAATACATATTATCGACAGGTCCGTTCTCATTCTTTACCAGATTTACAGTTACCCTGAACGGATTTCTTTCTCCGTTCCAGTTCGCGTTATTCCAGAATTCAAATAGTGAAAGCCAATGTACCTGTTCTTCCCATTCTTTAAGAAATGCCATGTCGGGATGTAAATAAAGTCTTACAGTTTGATAATATTCTTTAATGCACTGATTTCCTGAAAGATTTACCTGCACACGTCCTTTTTTATGTGCTGCTTCACGAATATGGGGCTCAATTATCTTAAACTTTAATACTTTATTGCCGGAATCTTCCGGGTCATTACAAATTTCAGCATAGCGCTGAGACTTTTCTCCATCTTCGTAACTTATCTCACAGTTCCCTATATACGGATTCTCATCAAGAAGTTCCCAACTGTTTGATTCTGTAAAAACAGTATCTGTCCCTGAAAACTTTTCATAACTGTATTTTGTATTTTCAGTAAGTGTGCAATTGTTAAACCCTGTATGAAAAATCAGCTCCTCTGTATCATCGCATTCTTTTCCCCAATTCACACTTTTTTTACAAGAGAAAAAAAACAGTATCAAAAAAATTATGCCTGCAAATTTCAAAATATTCATAAATCAATTTAGTATTAAAACTCAAAAATAAGATTTTTATGTGAGTCCTTTAAATTATTTAGGCTTCAGAAAGATTTTGACACAGAATTCGTCAGTCAAAGGCTGAAGCAAATTCAGCGCCAAAGCCGGGATCAGATTAGTTTGTTTTTATAAACACGGGTTTCACCAGCGGTTGTTGATATTGAATCCCTTCGTGATTTTGAAACACACATACAGCTTAAAGTTTAGCCTTCAGTTATAATATAATCTTATCTTATTGCTGAAATAATTACAGATTCTTTTAATTTTAAGTGCCTCATTTTTAGCCTTCTGCATCAGACTTAACAATTCATTAATGCCGTCAGTTTTTTTGTTCGGTTTAAAATTGTACTTTTGCGCCCTGAAAAAAACAGTTATGACATCAAATGCTTTAAATATTAATCTTAATTCAGAGATTGGGAAACTTAAAGGAGTAATATTACACACACCGGGAGCTGAGGTTCAGAATATGACTCCCGAAAATGCAGAAAGAGCATTGTACAGCGATATTCTGAACCTGCACGTAGCACAGCAGGAATACAGCCAGCTATCTAATCTTCTCGGAAAACTCACCCGTACATATCAGGTTAAGGACTTACTTGAGGATATTTTGCAAAACAGTAAGGTAAGAGAAACTCTGGTCGAAAAAATATGCAGAAACGAAAATGTTGAGAACTATCGTGACATTCTGGATAATCTGGACAATGAGGAGCTTGCACGCCAGTTAATAGAGGGCGTTTTACTAAAAAAAGACACTCTTACCGATTTTTTAAGCAAACGTAGATATATGCTTAAACCTTTGCATAATTTTTTCTTTACCCGTGATGCTTCAATTGCCATAAACGACAAAGTCCTTATTGCAAAAATGGCAAACAGGGTAAGGGAAAGGGAATCGATTATTATGCAGTCTATTTTTGATTTTCATCCGGCGTTTGCAACTACAACAGTAAATCCTGTAGAGGAAAACAAGCTGAATCCGGCAATTACAATTGAAGGAGGCGACGTTCTGGTTGCAAGAGAAGATGTTCTACTTATAGGCATAGGTAGCAGAACTACATCTCAGGGAGTTGATTTCATTCTTCACAGGCTGATGGAAAGAAAGGAAAATATGCATATAATAGTACAGGAATTGCCACAAACTCCTGAATCATTTATCCATCTTGACATGGTATTTACTTTCCTTGACAAAGATAAATGCATGGTTTACGAACCGGTAATAACCAGACCTAACAGGTTCCAGACAGTACATATAAGTGTTCAGAACGGTAAAGTTAAAATTGAAGAGAGAGAAAATATTCTGGTTGCACTAAAAAATCTTGGATTTGACCTTGAGCCTGTAATTTGCGGCGGAACTCTGGATTCATGGAATCAGCAAAGAGAGCAATGGCACAGCGGAGCAAACTTTTTTGCCGTAGCTCCGGGGAAAGTTATTGGTTACGAAAGAAATGTATATACCATTGATGAACTTAACAAACACGGCTTTGAGGTAATTAAAGCGAAAGATGTTATTGATGATAAAATAAATCCTGACGATTATCAGAAATGTGTTATCAGCATCGAAGGGTCTGAACTGTCACGGGGTGGCGGCGGAGCAAGATGTATGACTATGCCAGTTTGCAGGGAACAGGTTGAGTGGTAAAAAAGGATGGAACTTTGGTTAGGCTGAGTAAGCGGAGAAGGGAGAAAGTAGGAAGGAAGAATATTCAATATCCAATATCCAGCACTCAATAAAGTGGGAAGGCAGAAAGAAGGAAGAAGAAAGAATATCCAAGGCTCAACATTTAACACTCAAAAAAGATGGAAGACCGTGGCTGACGCACATCTTTTTAGCAGAATTTTAAATTTACTGTCCTTACTTAATAATACCAGTACTCTGAACATTTGAATGAAATAATAAAGAATATTCAATTTTCAATATCCAACACTCAATAAAGACGGAAGACCGGAGACGGAAGTTGACGGAAGAGTTATTTTTTGTTAAATACAGGTGGCATGGTCTCTGTAAAACTTTCGGGATAGGATTTTCTCATTGCTTCTCTGATTCCTTGCCAGACATCTTCTCCCCCGGAGAACCCCAACTCCGGAGAACCCCAACTCATCAAAGTTCAGTTTTTGGCGTGCTTCTGAGGGGTCAATAAATAAGTCTTCGGATAAAATGCCGGTCATAATTTTTGCCAGATTAAGCCCGCTTTGCAGACCATGTCTTTTTTCTTTCGCCATCAAAAACAGTCCTGCTGTATAACCTATAAATGCAGGCATTTTTATAAATTTTTTCGGGAACCCTGCACATGCCATCATATATTTAATCATGTCCCGGTATTTAAGATTTATATGAGCTACGGGATATTTTTCTCCGTTAACACCGTTATATGCTGCTGCAACAATATATTCCGCTACCCCGGTTACATGAATTGCTGCCGTACCTCCGTCCGGGAAAAAAATTGCAGGTAATTTTTTAAATCTTTCTGTAAATACATTTTTCCAGATAGGAATACGCCCCGGCATTTCTCCAAAAATATACGGCAGTTCTGCTATCATCACATCAAAAACTCCGTCAGCACCGATTGCCGTGATTGCTTCTGCCTGTTCTTTACGACACTTTATATACGGATGCACTCCTGACAATTTACCGTTTTTAATTCTGTCGAAATATGCAAAATATGAGTTCATGACAACACAACGCTTTATCCCGGCTTTCTTTGCCGCACTGCATATCTTAAGACTTTGCACTACTAACTTTTCATGAAAGAATTCATAAGCCGGAGCTTTGGGAGTAATCCTGTCATCGGGACCAAGCCCGTAAATAAATGTGTCGTAATTTTTCCCTTCCAGCAGTTTAGCAATTTCATTTTCGGACATCGAAAACAAATCTCCATAAGATTTTGTAATCTCCCGCGGGAACCACTGGTCTTCATTAATTCCTTCGTCCAATGCAATAGTTGAAACAGACACGCCATGTTTTAAAAACAATAATGCCGAGTAATAACCCAAAAATCCGGTTCCGCCGGCAATAAATACATTTTTTACTTCGTGCCTCATCTAACCGGCTGTTTTACAAAAAAACGTTCCAACATCTCCGCATGCCCCTTGTGAAAAGCAGTCAACGGCTCGGATTGTTTTACCAGCCTTTTCTTGATAAAACCTTTCAGGCACATAGTTGCCGTTCTTTGGATTCCTGATACTTTGGCCGCTTCTTTTTTAAAATATGCTTCGAGGCAATCACGCCTGAACTTAAGCAGATTCTCCAGATCGTCACCATCGGCATAATAACCGCAGTGAAAATTCTGTTCTGCAAATGATTTTTCAGGAAAGTCAACTTCTCCCAACCCGAAAATTTTAAATGATCTGGCAAGAAACTCATGATATGTACAGCGGCAATTTTCTCCACCTCCAAGATTAAAGACTTTACCTGACACCTTTTCTTTATGTGAAATTGCATGAACAAATGCCCTGGCAGTATCTGCCGGAGTACAAATTTCCATTGAAGTAGGTAAAGGCATGTGAAACATAAGTTTGGATATTTTATGCCCTCCCATAATTGCCGTAAGCCTGAAAATACTCCATTCAAGTTTACTGCCTGTAATAATTTCTTCGGCAGCAATCTTTGTTTTCGCATACTCATCACCTAAACTTGGCAAGATGGGGTCGTTAACATAGATATGCGGATCTTTTAACCTGTCGCCATAAACCGAAATTGAAGAACTGTAAACAAAAAATGCATGGGGAGAATATTTTTCCAGATTTCTTACCAGATTTTCTGTCCCCACTGTATTTACATTATGAGCCAGATCCGGTTCCTCATCTGCCAGCGGGGGAATTATGGCTGCAATATGAATCACAAAATCTTTGTCGTGGCAGGCTTTTGCTATATCTTCATTTTTAGCAATATCGCCATATACGATATTTATATCTTCTGAGAATTTTGAGAATTTTTTACGGATTTTCGAATTATAAATATCAAAAACCGTTATCTCATACTTATCTCTGAGATGATGCAACTGTTTTAAAATTTCGTAACCTACAGTTCCCGATGCTCCGGTTAATAACACTCTGACTTTTGTATTCATGATTGTAAATAAATTTCAAATATCGGATTTTTGATTGAAAAAACACAGTTTCGGACAAATATTTTTAAATAACTGATGATTATCCATATGTGACCTGTGATCTGTAATCTGTGATCTGTAATCTGTAATCTGTGGGTTTTGCATAGTCGCTTCCGCTTATTGGAATTTAACTTTTGTAAAATAAAGCAGAATCTCAGGGTTAATACAATTTGCAGATTACGAATTACCGATTGCAAAATTATACCAGGGATCTAAATAGTTACGATTATTCTTTATATTCCGGTATTAGTTTACCATTTCTTAAGTTTCATAACGTTCAATAATAATTAAAAAATGCTTTTATGCGACCATAGGTTTTTAAATTCTTTCCAGAAAATCAATCATGTCCGAGCAATCTTTAAGATTAAGGATTCTGGGAAATTTTGCAATTAAAACATTATTGTAAACCTCGATATAAATATCGTCCATATCCTGAATTATCTCAAGACGTTTATCTGTTTCGAAAGCACCGGCAAAGCTTCCTTTATCATGCAGCACATAATATTTAAAGGAAAATTCCGGAAACTTTTTAAAATCAGTTTCACGTTTAGAAAAAATTTCTCTGAATTTATCTTCGATAGTCTCGGGGCGAATCTTCAAATGTCCGTAATCATGATTTAAAAGTTTTAAACCCATTATCTGATATTCATGATAACTGGTCCGGTATTTCGAGCCATCCAGATAGTAAGATAGTCCAACCAAAAGTAAATGTGCCTCGTCGGTTGTTCCTGATAATCTGAAAGACGAATAAATATTTACATATTCATACTCCTTAATCATGTCGCAGTTATTAAGACAATTCTGAAACAAGCGGCTGTTTGACGAAGCCTCTGACTCAAAATCCAGTTTAACTTCTATTTCGGCAAAAATATCATTGGCAAGGGTTACCTCTTCTCTGTTATTCATGATAAACGGAGTAATTTCAATTCCGGCAGAGTTACATATATTAAACGCCGTGATATCATCCATGAACTCCGGTTCATCAATCCCGGTTCCTTCTGCCTCCAGAAATAAGTCCGAAAACATTTCTTCATCAACAAAAATATAAATGACTCCGGGAGAATAATACTCAAGAGGTGACGGAAGAGAATTGTCCTCACCCGGTTCTTCACCTATTACCAGATTTATTGATTTCCCGTTTTCAAAAATGACATTGCAGGCACTTACACTTATCCCTTCGTCGTCGCAAAACTCAAAACTTATTTCCTTAATCCTAAGACCGGTAAAACCGCTCCAGAGAGATGTTGCATCAAAAGTTTCAACCGCATTCTTTTTTATCTTACCATAGGAAAGATCGCTCCCTTCTTCAATATAATAATCAAATTCTCCGTTAAAGCAGATATTCCATAAGTAACCGTCACTCATTCTAAAAACAATCGCAAAATCACAGACATGAAATCCTTTAAAAATACCGTTAGAACGATTTGCATTGTAATAGGTAATTTCACTAAAGCTGTTTCCTTCAACCGAACTGAAAATATTCTCCATAAATAAAATTTAGTATTCAAAAATAAAAAAATTCCGGATACAATAAAGTTCTTGTTCAGAGATATTTACATATAGGGGACTAAAATCCGGCAAAAACTATGAATGTAAACACAAATTTTCACTCTACTTCCATATTGAACATTCCGCCTTTGTCTTCTTTTTTACCAAAACCAAATGTGTAGCGTATGTTAATTCCAAATCTTTGATTGTCGGTGTATCTGTCGCCCCAGGCATTTATTGATCCCTGATTTATTTCATAAGCAACGACCATAGTGCGAAGTACATCACGGGCACTGATTTTAACTGTAAGTTTGTCGTCAAAAAATGACTGTCTGATACCAAAATTAAGTGCTCCGAAATTCTTTAATTCGTAAAAATCCATTTGACCGTTTACCATCATAAAACCACTCATAATTATTTTGGTATTCCCAAAAAGCCTGAGGACATGAAAAGTAAACAATCTCCAGCTACCACGGGTATATTGCAATGGTTCTCCCTCGTAAAAGCCATCGTACTCATTAAGATTATACTGGGCTCCGGCAGCAAAAAAGTACTTTCCTCCGGGTGGAATTCCGATCATGCCACGTAAATATGTTTCTTTACTTTTACCTAAGTTGTCATATGTTCGTACAGCAATATCCGGATTTGACGGACTTTGATACATTACCCCGGAAAAAATATCTGTAGTGTAGTTTTGCCCGACAGCAAAAACAGGAGTGTCTTCGTAACTGACATTTAACTCTATATTATCAGTAAACTGAGGTTTAAGTGCCGGATTTCCGGCTTCGTACAGAAACTGGTCAACAAAGTTAATGTTAGGATTAAGCATTTCGTAACCCGGCCTGCTGATGGTGCGGCGGTATATAGCATAAGCGTTAAGTTCAAAGTCATTCATTTTAAAAACCCTGCGACTAAGATAAACGTAAGGGAACCAGTCGGCTCTGTTGATCAGAAAACTGGTATCGGAAGGAATAGTTTGTTTTCCGGCCATGTAAGTATGCTCCATCCTCACCCCTGCTTTTATTACAAATTCCTTAACCAGAGTTTTGGACAACTGCAAATATGCAGCATTAATATTTTCTTTATAGCTGAATGAGTTTGTTCTTAACGGATCAGAAATAACTGCACCTCCATAGTTTATCTTATAGTCTGCATCGCTGCCAAATTGCTGGTATGTGCTTTTAACACCGCTTTCAAACTTAATTTTGCGCGGGAAGTTGTATGTAACATCTGATTGCAAACTTAAAAAATGCCTTTGCTGAATATTATTCCCACTGCCTGTAATTGTATAAATATCGGGAATGGTAAAAAGATAGTCGTAATTCTGATCTGTATTTCTGTTGCTGTAGTTATAGCCGAATTTACTGTCCCATTCAGATCCGATGGTGTCGAGTTTAATATTTAAGTTAAAATCCTGCTGGATATTTAAAAAGCCGGCATCGTTTAATATAGAGTTATTATTTTCGCTCAGCCTTATATTGTCAATGGCTTCAGAATAATTGGTGTTGGCTGTATTTGATTCCTGAATACTGTAATTTATCCTGCCGTCGTAACTTAAACCCGTTTTATCGTTAACATCATAGTTAACTCCGTATCCTGTATAAATCTGATGTGTCTTTCTGCGTGTAACGGCATTCTGAAAAAGAAGTGTATCTGTCTTCATAAGGCGGTTTACATTAAGAATTTCTTCCCTGTCATTAAGACTGTAATCAGCATTAAGATAGTAAGAAGATTTCTCTCCGCTGTCATTAATTGTGAAACCCACATTTCCGTTTCCGTATTTACCTTGATTTATCCCGGCACTTAAAGAGCCAAAGCGTCCGATTTTAACACCTTTCTTAAGAACTATATTTACAATTCCGCCCGAACCTGATGCATCATATTTGGTAGAAGGAGTACGCATTACTTCAATTTTCTGAACACTACCGGGAGGAAGGCTCTGCAGAATTGTCGAAATATCCTGATTGCTCATTTTTTGTTCACGCCCGTTTATATAAACTTTTGCAGGAGTTGCAGAATTAAGAAAAATGCCTCCATCCTGATCCACATACATGCCGGGAACACTTTCCAGTACTTCAAGTGTATTGGTACTTATATTTGCCAGACTTTCGGGATCTATAATCATTTTATCGTCTTCCTGACGAATCAGCGGTGTTTTTGCTGCTACTGTAACTTCATCAAGTGTAATTGCTGATTCTTTTAGCCTGAAATCAAAATTACGGGCATCGTCTTTTACTGAAATTGATTTTTCCAAAGTTTCATAACCGATAAAACTGATCCTTACAATATATAGTGTATTCTGAAGCCCTTCGAAAACGGCAAGGCCATTTTGATTTGTTGTGGCAAAAACGGAAACCGAATCTATCGCTTTAGTAAGCTGAACGGTTGCTCCCGGAAGGGAATTTTTGTCATAGTCTCTGACAGTAATTTTTACGGTTTGTGCATACATGTTAAATGCAATGCTACATAATAAAACCAGAAAAATTAAAGAAACAATCCGTGTACGCATAGTAACTTAAATTACAAAATTCTAATAATAATTTTAGGTTGCTAAGATAATTTTTATTTTAAAACCACTTATTAATTCTGTGTATAATAATTGGCTTTAATCCATAATGTCAGACAGTTAAGCAATCTATGTCCCAAAAAAGTTCTTTCAGATTCCTCCTGATTAAAAAGTTTACAACTTTCTGAAATTAATGGCATACTTTGTATGTGCCGTAAAAGTAATTTCCACCTTATCTCCTGCTTCAACACTTTTATATTCCCTGTACGAAACAATTATTTTTTCACCTCCGAAAAATAAATAAGGAGTGGTTGTTTTTCCTGTTGATTTAAGTTCTTTTTTATCTATTTCACCATGAATAAACAGCTTATACCCGGCATCAACATCTTTCTTTCCACGTCTGTACAAAATAAGTATCGGGATACTCATCATCAGGTCAAAGATACAGATTGCCATTAAAATAAGACTTATCTTATCATCAATAAACAATAAAAACATGGCATCAAAAACCAGGCATGAAATACCTATAATCCATAATGGCAAGTTGCTCCGTTTTTTTATAAGAGCTATATCCTCATCGGTTAACGCTAATTGTGATGTTTTGTACATAAAGTTAAATTATTTTGAGTTTATTATTTACCATAATGCCTGATCTGTGTCTCCGGTTTTTTCACCGAACAAACAGACCAAACGGTCGGTTTGTTGCAATCCACAACTTGAAATTATTGCAAAAAAACAGACAACAGACTAACTATAACACACTTACAAGTGTTTGATTCTAACATAATTACACGTTCTAATTATTATTGGAAGATTTTTGAGTTTCAAAAAAATAATAAAATCCCAGATTAATTTCAACAGATTTACTGCAGGGAAATTCTTTTTCAAAAGGTGTTTTAATTTTATATTCTGACATTGATAATTCAATACTCAGATTTTCCAGGACATCTTGTGAGATACCCAAAGTGTAACCAAACATGAAAATATCCGACAATCCGTAAGTAACCTCATCATACCATTCATTGGTAATGTATCCTGAATCGTATTCATAATTCTTACTGTGTCCAAATGATATAAGCTTTCCATACAAACTGTATTTAGTGTTTACCCCTCCGATGATATGTGTTTTCTTAATCTTAAAATCAATATATAACGGAATCCCTATTGTGTAAAACGAATATATTTCATTGTGATAATTATCCCATGAAGGATAATGCGGATCATAATTGTATGCTGAATAATTTTCGGAACCCGAATACCGGTTAAAACTTATTTCCGTTCTTAACCCTAAAAATGAACACACCTGAAACCCGTAAAATGCAGAAATAGCCTTTGTCGGTTTAACAGCATCATTACCAAAAGTACTTCCATAACTATAACTTTGATCAGTTTTACCCTCTCCGATTCTCCCATAACCGGACCTTGCCGAAACCCCGATTATATGTTGTGATTTTAAATCATTATGATATAATACCGTTATGATAAAAACAATTAAAAACAAAACGTTTATTTTTTCAGATTTACTCATTAATCTTAAATTTTATTCCCAAATATGGTGTTATATTAATCGGTAGTATCACATCAATAACACATAAGGACAAATCAATACCGCCACAAAAAATAACTCTTTCTCTAAAAGGCCTCTCCATACCAATTCCAGTAGTAACATATGGAAATATAAAAAGATTTGAAGACATACTTAATTCTTCAACTCTATTTGTTAAAACATCCTTTCTGAAATATGATGATTCAACTAAGAAAATACTATTGATACTTAGTTTAATAAAATAATCAAAAAGCTTTGTATGGAATCCAAATTTTAATGGCAAATCCAATACAAAAAGAGAACCTGATGTTTTACTAAGGTAATTTTCATCTTTATTCACAAAATATAAGTTCATGATCTTAAGCCCTACACCATAACTAAAAATAAAGTTGTTTTTCTTAACGGTAAAGCTCAAACTGTTATCAAATGAATATGAAATACAATTGGAATATAACTCTTTATCAACAAATGCATTTTTAAAATTGTATCCGGAACTTAAATTGTAATCGATTCTTGTCTGTGAAAATAAATTCGGTGCAATTAAAACAAATGTTATAATTATGGCTATTGGGCGTTTCATAATGATTTTAAGAATTACAGGTCAAAAATGCAACTTTAGTTCTCATAATACTTTATCAGATCCTCAAGTTTTCCTGCCGAATCGTCCAGCCCCCCCGGCCTGTTCCGGACAATCCACAACTTGCGGTGATTTTCAATAAGTGGTTCAAGCTCTGCTTTTAATTCTGCCTTTACCTCTGCCGGAATATTTTCCGTAGCCTTATCCTTTGCCATAAGTCTTGCAATTCCCAGATGAATTCCATGAATAGCAAGATTTGCAGCTTGCTCTGTTTCTGCAATTAAAATCACCGAATCGGCAGATTGCGGTCCGGCAGTTTTCAAAATTTCAAGAGCATCCAGAATCTCTTTTTCTGCAGCCTGCAATCCTTCAACAGTAAGTTCTCTGGTCTGGTAATTACCGTCCATTGTCCATTTGTATCTGAACAGCATCAGGTGAAATGCATTTGCGTTTCCGTTCGGCATATTTGTTTTTTGATCGGCATAGCCAAGCTTAAGAATTGCTTCGGCGGTTTTTCCGGTTTTGTCCTGATAAACGTAATGATTCAGCAGAAATTCAAGATTTTGCAAAGATTTTTCGTCACAGTTCCATGAGTAGGCAGCACCAAGCATCATTGCAGGAAAGGTAACCGATAATGGTTGCCAGTGTCCGTAATCGCCCCAGTTTGTGTTAAGATAGCCTTTTGCCCCGTATTTCTTACCTTGGAGAGAAGCGTTTTTAAGATTTTCGAACCCGTTTGTGTTGCGGCCTATTAAGGAATTCCATGTTGATGTACCGGGACACACATAAAAATCCAGTCCGGCGGCTACAAATTTCGGCAGATTTTTACCCGCCGGGAAGCTGTTATCGTAACCCCAAACCATTGCAATCATATTTTTTGGCAATTCTTCAATCAACTCAGGATGGTTTACTATTATATCTCCCCAGAATTGCGTTTGCTTCCCGTTTTTATTAGCTTCGGAATTGAGTTTTATTAAATAATCCAGATAAACCCTTCCTTTCCCTTCTTTTTTGCAAACCGGGGCAGATCGCCCCAGGCCAAGTTCCATAGTTTCGTCACAGCCGATATTAAAATATTTACTTGAAAAGTTCGGTAAAAGTTCTGCATAAAGTTCCTGCATCAATTTCAGGGATTCAGGATTTGTAGGATCCAGACTATGTCTTTTGCTGGGCCCCCACACAGTCTGACATGTTTCGGGACACTCGGCAAGATCGAGATATTCATCGTGTTCCAGCCACCTTTCCATGTGCCCGAATGAATTTTGATTTGGTACCAGATCAATAAACCTGTCTGTACAATATTTATCCAGCTCCCGGATTTCATCAGCAGTCAACGGGGAATAATTTTCCCAAACTATTTCGTGGTTTTTGTAAGCAAATGTGTGCTCGGTATATAGTTGAAACTCATTAATCTTCCAACTTGCCAGCAAATCAATTAATTTGTAAAGACTTTCCATTGTCGGGACTTTATCACGACTGACATCAAGCATATAACCACGTCTCTCAAAATCGGGATAATCGTTTATTACCAGACATGGCAAGGCTTTGGTTTCTGTTACCGAATAAGAAAGAAGCTGCAAAAGTGTTTGCTTGGCATAAAATAATGCAGCCGGATTTTGCCCCAGAATTGTAATTGATTCTTTTTCTATTTTCAGGTAATATTCCTGAGGTTTCAGATTAACAGAATCTAATCCGGTTTTAATTGAATTAATGCTGTAAAAAATACTTAGAAGTTTTAAATCTCCCGTCATATCAAGTTTGCACAGGCTCTGAATTACCGGCAACAGTTTTTCGGATTTTGCTCCTGAAAGAACAGTTGTTCCGTCAACAGCCTCAACTTTAATATTTTTCGGATACGGAACTAAGTATTTATCAAAATCATTTGCAAAACTTAAGGCAGATAGCAGAACTGCGGAAATCAGAAACAAAAATTTCATAGTTTCAGGTCAATTAGTAAATAAATTGAAGTAAAAATAGTAAAATTTCGTATTCCCGGATATATAATTAATCATCAAAGAATTCCCCATATCTCAAAAATTCAATTACCCGTTTGCGGGGTTTCTTTTTTTGAGTAAGGTTAAGATGATCGTATTTCATAATTATAAAATCCTTCTCATTACCTAACCGGGTTCTTTCCGGTTTTAACAGGCCATCGTTATCTCCTTCTATAAAAATATTATAGCCGTTTTCTTTCCCGCGGGCTCCGATAATTATTCCCACCTCAATATTTATCGGGACAGGTAGCTGGTTAGCATATGAAGCAGAATCTGTTTCCATTTTCATGACGTTTGGCCCCAGAAACTTTCTGTATTTTTCATTAGGTTTAAAAAAATCGGCAATATCTGCTCCCTGATTTGGCGGAGCAATCATTACAATGCGGTAAATTAACGGAAAATCAGGGTCCAGACCCGAGTATTTGAGCATTGCTCTTACCACCAGGCCTCCCATTGAATGTGTCACAAAAGAAACTGAATCAAATTTCTGTGCTTTTACATCAAGATAAAGTCTTTTACCAAGAGAATCCAAATCTTCATTAATCCCTGGATAGGCATAATTTTCCGAAACAAACCCGGCTTTTATTAAATCTTTATAAACTTTACCAACCACTTCTTTAGGATTGGCATATCCGTGAATTACATACACCTTGTGCGATGCAATCATAGGATTGACAACACAAAACAAGAGTAAAACAAGAAATAATCTATTCATAATAAACCTGATTTTTTCGTTTCAAATTTAGTATAAAAATACCTATAGTTCTATTTAAATATTCTTAATTTTTTGTAAAAGAAAACTACATAATACAAGAAATATTATCTGACAGAAGTAAAATATTCTTTAGTTATTAGGAAATTTACTGAATCAAAATCCACATTCAAAACAACATTAAACTGTGTTTAAAGGGCTGAATAATTTCCGGCACTACGGTATCTAATAAATCCTGCCGGCTAATGTCATCTCCATAGGTAAATATTTTATACCGTTCTGTTCCTGCATTACGTCTGTTACTGTAAAGCCAAGTTTCTTATAAACAGGTACTGAAAAAGGTGAAGCATGAACATAAAATTTATTAAGCCCCGGATTATTCTTTTTACAGTTAATTAATACTTCATGAAACAATTTTTTTGCAATTCCCTGTCCATGAAACGCTTTATCCACAAAAAGAAGCGAAATATGGTTGTTGTCCCGGGTCTCAATTACTCCTGCAATTTTTGAGTCTATCATTGCCAAAAGCATATTTCGTCCGGACTTTTGTCTTTCTGCAATTTTGTCAGCGGCAATCCAGTCATAAAAGAATTTATTTCCCTCAACTGAATAATCCGGGGCCACAAATTCATCATATACATTTCTGATCAGGTTAGAAATTTCTGTTTCCTGTCCCGTCCGGAAGTTTTCTATTTTAACTGTGTTTTTGATAATAGTCTTATTACAATTTATTGAATAATTAATCAAATATGCTGCTTATCCGATTCATTTTCAGAACAACACAAACAACTTGCTGACATTTGTAATTCATCTTTTACTTTATTGTTTAGTTTCTCCAGATTCAGCAATCTTCTCATATTACGGTGAAAATCGTTGACAATTTTTTTATGAAAAAACGGGTATATCCTTCTATCCCTGAAATGAGAATCGCTTTTAAAATAACTCGTGTGCAAAATCTGAGTCCGGTCATTTCCCATATCAAGAAATTTAATTTGTTGTACTCCGCTCGACTTATTTCCTTTTATATAGCTAAATTCTATTACATTTTCCACAGTGTCAACAACAATAATTTCAAATGCAACCGGGATATTGTATATTCCCTTTAAAAGTTTCAGATTCAGAAAGTAAACCTGTCCTGTATTAATCCCAGTTATCTGATCGTGATTATAAAAAATATTATTGGGAAATTTCTGCAACAAGACTCCGAACGATACCTTTCTGCCATTCCATGAGTTTGAAGGATTTTCAGACAGATACCCTTTCCATATATCTTTGAAATTACCTTTTAAAAAGAAAGTCATTTCGTTTTTACTGTATAAAGAAAGATCTTTACCGATGTTCCATGAAGGTTGTATTTCAGTAAACTGGTGTTTATTTTCTTTAATCTGGGCTGCAATATATTTACGGATTGTTTTCTGATGAATCATTTCCATATTAACATCGTCCAGCATAAGCTGAGCATAAGACTGTATGTGAAAACATATAAAACCAAGCAACAAAACACATTTAAAAGCTTTTTTCATAAACGGATAAAATTGAAAAAACGAAATAACACAATTTAACTTAAATAACAAAGTGTTTTCTCATCTGATTGTTTATACAGAACAGGATTTCATCAAATGGCTTTAATTACATTGATTCAAAGCGGAGAATTATTATTCTACGGAGTGGTTTTATCCGGGTTTATTGAACAAGCCTGTAAAAGCTTATCTACCTTTGAATTTTCCCTCTGGCAAACGAAAAATAAATTCCTGCAGCACAAATAACAGCAAAACTTACAAATCCCCATTTTACAGCCTGCATAAAAACCCCGGCAGGGACAGTTTTAACGGCATGATTTCCAAAAAGTGCAGCAAAAAACAGCGTAACTATAGTCATACTGGTTATCTGTCCAAGAACCCTCATAGTGGCAGAAGTTCCCGAAGCCAGCCCGTATTGTGATTTATCCACCGAGCCCATAATTGTGTTCATATTGGGAGATGAAAACATTGCAAAACCAAGCCCCATCATAATCAAGAGAAAAACAATTATCCAGACCGGAGTGGAAGGTGTAAGAAAAGCAAATGCAGCAAGGCCGGCTGTACAAATACTCATTCCTGCCGTAGCAAGAAAACGCGGCTGTATTTTGTCGGACAAACGTCCCGCCACAGGAGACAATGCTGCCATAATTACTGGTTGGGCAATAAGTATCATTCCGGCATCGCGTGGTGAAAGTGCCTTAATCTTTTGCAGATATAAACTTAACAAAAAGACAATAGCAAATGTAGCACTGTAATTTATCATTGCTGCAATATTGGAGAAAGCAAAAAGTCTGTTTCTGGTAAAAAGTTTTGTCTCAAATACCGGGGAAGCCGATTTTGACTCAATAAACCAAAACAGTACAAGACAAATAATACCAGCAATCATAAGCAACCAACCGCTTAAATGAGGAATTTGCGACGAACCGTAAACCATTGCAAATAATCCCGGCATATAAAACATTGTTCCTTTAAAGCTTATTTTTTGTTTTTCTTCCGGATTTACATCGTCTTTACCCAAAAAGCGGAACGCAATAAATGCCACAATAACTCCTATAACTGTAGAAATGTGAAACAGTGCTCTCCAACCTGCATACTGGGTTATAAATCCTCCCACAAAAGGACCAAAAGCCAACCCAAGGTAAACAGAAGCTACTGAAAATCCCAGAACACGTCCTCTGTGCTGTGGCGGAAAAGACGAAACCAATATTGCCGGACCTGTAGTTGATGTTAGTGCTGCTCCGGCACCCTGAATAAACCTGAAAGCTATAAGCCATACACCTCCGGGTGCAAACCCGCTGGCAAGTGAAAAAAGTGTAAAAATTATTATTCCGGCTTTAAAAAACTTACGGACACCGGTAACATCGCTTACGCGTCCTGCAGGTAGTAAAAACATTGCCGACGAAAGTAAAAACGATGTTACAACCCAGCTTAGCTGAACAGCATCAAGATTAAAACTTTTCTCAATTGCCGGTAATGCAATATTTACCGATGAAATAAGAAATGTCCCCATAAAAGAAGTAACGGCGACAATGGATAATATTGAGATTTGTTTTCTGGTATAAGTCATTTGAAATTATTTTCGGTTGCAAATTTAAGTTTTTTACCAATTAACCTCAAAGCAGGGACTTTGTTTTAAAACCATCTTCTTCTCCTGAAAAACATAACTCCCAAAACTGACAAAACCAACGAACCCGAAATAATAGCAGGCATTGCCCACGTCGCTTTTTCCATAAAATTAGGAACATTCATACCGAAAATACTGGCAACTAAAGTCGGGATCATCAACACAATGGAAATTACCGTAAGTTGTTTCATTATAACGTTAAGGTTGTTCGATATTACAGAAGCAAAAGTTTCCATTGTCCCGCTCTGAATATCTGAATAAATTTGTGCCATCTCAAGAGCCTGTTTATTTTCAATAAAAGCATCTTCGAGCAAATCTTCGTTTATCTCGGATGTAATCTTTTTTGAATTCCGCAGTCTTGCCAGAACAATCTCATTTGCTTTTATGGAAGTAATAAAATAAACCAGGCACTTTTCCATTTTTAAAAGCTGATTTAATTCTTTGGTTTTAATAGACTTCTCCAGATCCTGCTCTATTGCCGAAGTCATCTGGTTTATTTGTTTAAGGTAGTTAAGATATAAACTTCCCGAACGTAAAAACAAACGCAGAATAAAATTGATATTATCGGTTATGCTCCGGTATTGTTCACGGAAGAACGCAGGTTGGCCTATTGGCAGAACTTCGTTGTCCTGAAGACAAAGTGTTAATGTGAAATTTTCGGTAAGGAAAATGCCAAGCGGAACTGTATGGAAAGGAACCCCGTTGTTTGTAACCTCAACCGGAATACGCATAATTATCAAAGTCCAGTCGTCCTCAAACTCGATACGTGGCCTTTCATCAACGTCTAAAATATCGTTAACGGAATCGTTTGGCAACTCAAAATGCTCTGTAAGTCTTACAATCTCTGCCTGCGTTGGATTAGTAACATTAATCCAGCAATTTTTTTCGGGGTTGGAAATTTCTGTGTATCCTCCGAAAGTTTTGAAGATTTTTATCATGATATGTCTCCTTACAATTAGTCTGCAAGGAAACCCGAAGTGCCCCTTACAGAACTGTTAATAATTCTTTTTAATATAACTCGGGCCTTCGTCCATTTTGATTGTTTTTTTAATTTTACCTTGCAAAAGTAATTAAGTTTTTTTAGGATTCCTTACAATATTTAATTTTTTTGAAAAAAAATGCATTCAATTCATTGTGTTGTAATCTCTATGTAATTATTATGGAGTGTGCTTAACTTACTACTTTTTAATTTCAAACAAAATAAAATATCCATTAGATTGTTGAATTAAAATTTTACAGTAATTTAGTGCAGGTTTCAAAATACAAATTTTAAGTAAACAAAAGTCGTCAAAACAAATCATAAGCAGCATTTTTAAGAAAGTAATGCCGGTAAAATCAAAACTCATATATTTTACCGGTTAGTTGTAATAAAAATAAATCACAAATAGTTCACTAAAACATATGAAAACTAAAATCTTATTACTTTCTGTTATTTCACTGGTTATGATAAGTTGCTCTAACTCCGAACATGAAAATTTGCAAACTACGGAACAATCTGAAGATAATCAGATAATGCCATCAGATTCAGAAATTAATGTAACTATAAAAGAAATATATGAACAACATATAGCTCAGCAACAATTTGAAAGTGAGAAGGAATTTATACTTTCTTTTCCACTTGTATCAAACCGGTATTACATAACTGAGGACGAAAGTAATATTACGATACAAAATCTTTTTTCCAATAAAGATTTGGCTTTTATGACAAAACAAAGCAAATTCAGGAACAACTTTATTCTTGATTCCACCGTTTTTATGTATTATAAAATCCTGAAATCCAATGAAATTTATGAAGGGCCTGTAAATGAAATCACAATTCCTCTGTTTTCAATTGATAAGCAAATTATACTCGTTCGGGAAAGCTATGGTAAAGGATTTTTATGTGGATACTCCAGTGTCACAATATACAAGAAAAAAAACAATATTTGGGTAACTTTAGCAGTAATCAGTGCCTGGCAGTCTTAACCCCTTATCTTATCCAATATCCTGTTTAATTCTACAACCTCATCATTGGTTAAATTCTGAAGTAAATTGTCTGACTTATATTCGCAGTCAATCATTTCAGCAATAAGAGAAATTCCTTTTTCGCTGATTTCCACATCTTTAATCCTGCGGTCTGTACTGTTTTCTTTACGGTTTACATAACCCTGATTTACCAGCCTGTCAACAATTCTGCTTACATCGGAGTTCCTGTCAAGCATGCGTTCTTTTATAAAACTGATCGAAACCGGACCGTCGGAACGAAAACCACGAAGGACTCTCAAAACATTGTATTGAGGCTCGCTGAGATTATGCTTTTTTAAATGCTGCAAAAACTCATAATTAAGTTGGTTTACAGTATAAGTCAGATTAATTATTCCCCTGTGGTATTCGTTTCTGAACCGGCCCTTGATTTCGTCATCAATTTTCATTTTCTTAAAATTTTGGTCAACAATTCGGGATTTCTTATCAAACTACCTATCCACACGGTTATCAAAACTGCAGAAGGCATCATAATGCTCATTCCCGCTGTCATGTGAATAATAATTGCTCCTCCCATGTACGAACTTAGTAAAATCGTTCCAAATATATTGGTTCGCGGGAATAAAAACAACAAAGCTGATGTAATTTCTCCGGCAGCTATTAGTATTCTCCAGTCTGCAAGGTTCATCTGTGCCATTTGTTCAGGGTGCATAAATTTACCGCTTGCACTAAAGAAAAACAGTGCAGCAAGCAGGCCGGCAATAAGCCAACCTGCTACTTTTCTTATTTTATCTGTTTTTGTTTTCATGACTTCTATCTTATGTAAACCTAACATTAAATTACTTTAACGATCTTGTCAAAATCCAGTCTGGGACGACGCGGATAAAGCGGTTTAGCTTCATCATGATAACCAAAAGTAATCAGCATTACCACGGTTTCGTTTTCGCCAAGGCCGAATTCTTTGTGAATACCGTCAAAATCAATTCCCGACATAGGGTGAGAATCAACACCATATTCCTTAGCTGCCAGCATAAGTGACATTGCCAGCAAGCCCACGTTGCTCTCTGCAAATTTCATCTTTCTCACCTCGTCCGAACCATACAAATAAGCGGCTGCCTGTTTTGCCCCGTCCACCATTTGCTGATTTCCGCCAACACTTTGAAGCATTTCAGCCCAAACCGGATTGCTGTCGTCCCAGCCATTTTTGTTGCCAACTAAAATCAAACTTACTGATGCTTCAACCACCTTCTCCTGATTGTTGGCTAACTTCATCAGTCTTTCTTTGGCTGAATCACTTTCTGCAACTATTATTCTCCATGGCTGAAGATTAAATGCCGACGGTGCCAGAACTGCCACATTAATAATGTCTTTCAATGTCTGTGAATTAACCTTCTTTGATTTGTCAAAAAAGTTTACAGATCTTCTCTCGTTATAAAGCTTTATTGTTTCCATAAAATTATTTTTTGTTTTAAAATTACCTACATAACAAGTTTCACCATTATTTGTTGCAACATATTTTATTTTTTTTGAATTAATGGGTTTGAAGACGGAAGACTGAAGACGGGTTTAATGCTATACAAGTCTTCTATCTCAGGTCTTCCACAAAAAAATTGTCCCCAAAGCAAAAAGCCATGAGGACAAGACACGAAAACCAACACTGATATTTTATTCTACTGTATAACCTTTGATTTTTGCAAATTCAAGAATTGAAGAGTTTACTGCATTTCCGAAATCATCCATGGTTGCAACCGGATTCTTTTTTGCTTCCTGATCAATATATTCCTGACGTTTTTTTGAAAGCTCCTGAATTTCTTTTTGTATTTCTGTTCTTTCTTCGGTCATTTTATTAATTTCGGACTGCAACTGTTCCGAAGACATATTTTGGTATTTCTCCGGCAAAGTCTTTTTATCCACATTTTTAACATAATCCGGATCTTCCTTCGATTTATCAACCAGATCCCATTCATCATTTTTATAAACTGATTTCGATTTTGATACTGTCCTTTCGGTATTGTTTGCTAAAGAAATATTCATAGCATTCTGATCCTGTACACTTTGGTTTGTGTAATTTGACAGGCCGGAAGTTCCGTAATAAATATAGGTCTTGTTAAGTTTTTCGTTATAAGTATTAATCTGTTCATCATAAGGAGTTTGAACATACACAACTTTTTCGTCGGGATTTATACAGAAATACTTTCCCTTTCCTTTGTCGGCTCCGTCTTTCCAGAATCCGGACACTCCTTCGTCATAAGAACCACAATGAATTGTATTTACAAAAATATCTTTTTTACGTGCCGCACCCACAGATTCAATGTAGTTTATGCTACCCTGAGTAAATTCCTCGTTGCCGGCAATGTAGATAAGTTTCATATTGCTTTCACCATCACCCCAATCAAGGTTCTTAACAGCATCATCTATCACAGCTCCGCAATATTCAGAACCGCCGTAAGTTGTAATTGCAAAGAGCTTTTCCGAAATCAGATCCAGATTGCCTGTAAAAGGAGTTATTTTCTTAATATAATTTTCCTTTTCAGACAATCCGTCGTTTCCATACATATACAGAGCTATTTCTATTCCCGGCTCTTTACCGTTGTATTTCAAAGTTGTAAGAGTATTAACAATATTCCACAGCCTCGATTTTGCCTGTTCAATAAGTCCGTCCATGCTGTTTGAGGCATCCAGCAATATCGCTACCTGAATTTTGGTTTCTGCATCCGGCAAGCTTACTTCCGACATAAGCCCGTTTGCTTTTAAAGTTGAACACAACACTCTATCGTTATTAAAAAACGAGAATGCGAAAATAAATGCAAGAATTACAATTGTTGTTTTCATTTTGTTTGTTTTTAATCGTTAATAAAAATATTGGCTGTGAGTAATCATAACTCCAGGTACTTTAGGCACTCCAGGCACTTCTTCATCCTATAAAATCTCAAACTTTGCTTTTATCTCAAACCTCAGCTTTATTGATGGCACATATGATTCGCCTCCTTCGGAATATCCTGACGACGGCTGACTTACTACGCAGTTTGATGTAAGATTCTGAGCACTGTACGGGTTGTACCAGTAATTTGCATTTGCAGATTCCGGCATTTCGATAACTTCAATAACTTTTCCGGCTTTTTGTCCGATTGCTTCAAGCAAAGCTGATGCTTTTTCCTTTGCAGCAACCATTGCTTCTACTTTTACCTGACGTCTGTATTCGGTAATCATAGAATGTGTACTCGAAGTTATTCTGATGTTACGAATATTATCAGCACCTAAATCGTTAATGAAGGCAAGATCATATTTTCGGCAATCGAGTTTAACTTTGTAGGTTTTTGTTTCATAATAATGGCGATACTCCCACCACCAATAATACCAGTAATAAGGATTTTCAATTGAAACAAACGAAACAACTGATTCAGGAATATCATGAGCTTTTAGGGCATCATAAAGTTTTTTGTCCAGTTCCTCAATCGACTTTTTCGAATTCGACGGGCTGTAAAGGGTTATTTCCAGTTCAATTTGATCCGGCACTACAGTCATTTCGGCAGAACCTGTTACTTCAATGTACGGAATTTGTTTTTCCTGCGCCGGTAAATTTACAGCCAGTAAAATCAAAAAGGCAAAAATAATTTTCTTCATAATATTAAATTTTAAGTTTGTGCATCAAAATTAGCCACTGAATTTTCGTAATTTTACCTCACTTGGTGAAACCATGATATGACTTGGTGAAAAAGCCGTGGAAAACAATAAAAAATGATTTACTTTGATTTATAAAATAAACCGGAGTTTTATGAGGTCTGTATTAATGTTTTTGTTTGTGTTTTCAATTTGCTGTGCGGCAACCGGACAGATCGTAAACACAACCGATACGGCAAACATTCAGGTTTATGAAAACAACATTAATTCGGCCTCTCAGAAACTTATCAACTCATTTAACAGTAATCAGGGAAATGATAAAATAGCTGAGGAATATTTTAATCTGGCCATGGAATTTGTAAAGGAAGGTGATTATGTGCGGGCCGAAATTTATCTGAAAAAGGCAATTGAGACTGTTCCTGACAAAAAATCCAGCAAAAGAATCGCCGTGTATTACCGCGAACTGGCAAAGGTTCAGGAAATATTGCAAAATAAAGAGGATGCTGCAAAGAATTTCGCCAAAGCCTCTGAATTTTCTGTTGATAAATCACAAAAGCAAATTAATTCAAACGATGCCAGCAGGGTAAAAAAGAATTCCGACCCTGAAACCGAACTAGGATACCTAACCCAAAATGCCATGATTCTGAGTAACACCTCTAATAGTGATGAAAAGGCTTACAATTACAATCAAATGGCATATGTAAACCTCTCGATGAATCAAACGGATCAGGCTTTTGCAAATTACAAAAATGCACTTACCGAGGTTGACGAACAAAGTAACGAAGCAATAGAGATTAAAAGTGACATTGCCAATTTGCTGGCAGAGACAAATAATTACAGCGAGGCAATTAATGTTCAGAAAGAAGTCGTTGAACAATCTTATAAGGTGTCGAATGTGCAGACTCAGGTTAAGCAAATGCGTCAGCTTTCGGATATTTACTTTGCCAATAACAGTACTACGGAAGGACTGCAGGTATTAAAAGATGCTTATAATCTGGCAATTGAAAAAGCCAATGTTATGGAAGCACGGGCAAGCCTGCTTGCTCTGGTAAATTTTTATGAAAAAAATAAAAATAATCAGGAAGTACTCCTGTTGTATAAGGACTTTATTACAAATCTTGACACTCTTATCTCAAAAGACAACAGCCTGATTGACATTAAACTTTTTCAGGTTAACGAGGAAAAAATCTCTCAGCTTGAAAAGGAAAAGGTCCTTAAAGACGAGTTAATTGCAAGAAAAAACAATTATAATCTGATGTTGTTTTTATCGGTTTTACTTTTGCTGGGACTTATTCTCCTGACTGTAAAAGCCTGGTCATCGGTAAAAAAACGCAATAAACAAATTGCGTTGCAATCCCTGCGTCGTGAGATGAATCCGCATTTTATCTTCAACAGTTTAAACAGCGTAAATCAGTTTATTGCAAATAATAACGAACTCGAGGCCAATAAGTATCTTACATCGTATTCTAATCTGATGCGGAGAATTATGGAAAATTCCAATAATGATTATGTATCTCTTAATACTGAAACTGACCAGTTACAAAAATATCTTGAACTGGAAAAACTCCGTTTTCCGGATAAATTTGAATACAGTATTTACACTGACCCCGGGCTTGATCCTGACACTGTTAAAGTTCCCAACATGATTATTCAGCCGAATCTCGAAAATGCAATATGGCATGGGCTGAGGTATAAAGATTCAAAAGGATTTTTAAGTGTTAAGTTTATAAAATCTGCGGGTAGAACTATTGTCACTATTGAAGATAACGGAATAGGCCTTGAAGAAAGCCGCAAAATTAAAACCCAAAACCAAAAAATGCACGAATCGCGCGGGTTGAAGAATGTTCAGGAAAGAATTAAGCTGCTGAATAAAATTAATAACTCGAAAATAAAATTCGATATTTCTGAGAAAACCGGAAACGAAAGCGGCGTAATTGTAAGAATTGTGTTTTGATTGCTGGCTTCCATAACGATTCCGTTTAATTTAAACATTAACCTGTTCTAATCTGTTTAGAGAAAGGTTCGGAGACCGAAGACCGAAGACCGGAGGACGGAGTGGCTGACGCGGTTTTTGCATGTATGCTGCCCCGATATCCGACATTATTGTGATCCCGGTGTAATAAAGGGAGATGTATTGGAATAACCGGAGATTTTTCTTCAATCCACCCGACTTCTATCTCCGGTCTTCTGTCCTGTTTATAAATAATTACTAATTTTGTAAAAAAAATCAAATTATGAATCTTGCAAACACTTATGAGTTTCTTACCGATCTTCAGGTAAACAACGACAGAAACTGGTTTCAGAAAAACAATGAAAGATACCAGCAGGCTAAAAAAGAATTTGAACTATTTACAGAAAAACTGATAATTAAAACCCGCGAAATTGATCCGTCAATAGGAGCTCTTTCTGCAAAAGACTGCGTTTTCAGAATTTACAGGGATGCCCGCTTTTCACTCAACAAAGATCCTTATAAGACAAATATGGGTGCGTATATTGTCCGTGGTGGTAAAAAAAGCCCTTATGCAGGATATTATGTTCACATTGAACCGGGGGGATCATTTCTCGGTGGCGGTATTTATATGCCAATGCCTCCTGTATTAAATGCGCTGAGAACGGAAGTTTATGAAAACACGGCTGAATTCAAAAAAATTCTGAACGATAAAGAATTCAAAAAAGTTTTTCCGGAAATCTACGGAGAAAAATTAAAAACGGCTCCTAAAGGGTTTCCAAAAGATTTTGAAGATATTGAATTGCTTAAATTCAAACATTATTCCTTATCACATTCGGTTCCTGACGAGTTTTGGTTTGCAGAAGATGTAGAAGAAAAGGTAATCAGCAATTTCAAACAACAGCTAAAGTTTAACAATTATCTGAACAGGGCTGTTGAGAATATGAATGAGTAGGATTATATTTTCTAGGAATGAAGAAACACAAAACCTTGTGTTCTTACCGGAAAGTTTTTTACAACAACTTTTATTAATTTTTCGTTTATTTGATTTAAAATCAATTCCTGTTATATGAACAGAAAAAAACGAAAAATTATATTTGTTCTTTTGTTTATTGCAGTAATTTTTTCTGCCAGTCTTATTATAATTTCCCCCGGCAAATATAAATACCCTCCGGAAACTGAAATAACCAAACGCGTTAATTTTCTGGACAAGTCTCTTTGCAACAAATTTGATACTCTGCAAATCAGTATCCTGAAAAATAAAATATCTGATATTGAAACCAAAAAGCGTATAAACTATCTTGAAAGGAAACTCTGTAATTCTTTTGAAAACTCCGGAGTATCTCAGATTTCAAATAATAAAGAATGGCTTTTATTTTCTTACGCTTATACTACTTATGCATTGACAAACATTGCAGTAAGAAACTCTTCTACTGACTTAAGGTCAAAACAAATGATGAAGTTCATGATTGAAAAAGTATTACAATCGGAATTATGTTCAGGTTTTGGAGTTGACAGTGCCACAATCACCAACAACAAGACACCGGCTTATTCGGTTTTGTATCTTGGACATCTTAACCTTATGCTTGGTTGTTACAGATTAACTTCGGATGACACTTGTTTTAACAGTCTTAATAATCGTATTTCAGAATCTTTATTCAGGAGATTTTCAGAATCAGAAAGTATGAACCTTGAATCATATCCGGGTTCAATCTGGGTTTCGGACAATACTGTGGCTTTAGCATCATTAAAAATGCATAGTTACAATACCGGGAGTAATTATCAGGACATTTGCTGCAAATGGGTGGATTTCATGAAAGAAAAATATGTTGACAAATCTACCGGACTATTGTATTCAACTATAAATCCACAAACCGGAGAGCCGGAAGAAGAGCCGCGCGGGTCAATGACCGGATGGAATATTATATTTATTTCTCGCTTCGACAAAGCTTTTGCAGTAGAACAATACAATAATTATCTTACACATTTTAGTGATAATTATATTACCTTCCGTTTGTTCAAAGAAAGAAGCGGAAACTCCGAAACAAGTTACGGTGACATTGATTCCGGGCCTTTATTTGCCGGATATGGAATTCCTTCCAATGTTTTTGTTCTGGCATGTGCAGTAATTGCCGGAGATTACAAAACTGCCGGGCAAATTGAAGCACTTATAAATATAGGAGCTAAAAAAATTGATAAGAATGATGAAATATATTACAAAGTTAGATTTGTTGACATGGATATCAGCCCCATGGCAGAAGCTATTGTATTATTTTCCATGACTGTTGGCGACTGGACTGAATAAAACCTGCATCAATCCGTTATCTCCGTAAAACAGGAATAATCTTACCATTTTTAAATCATACCAAAAATCAAAAACGCTTAAAAACAGCCAGTCGGTGGCAGAATATATGTTAGACGAGTAACAGAATTGTTTAAAAAGGTCAGCCAGTACTATAATTACATGTTCATATGATAAATAAGTACGACATTCTGCACACCCATAAACAAAAAAAAGTTCACTATGTACTTATAAAACAGAGTCTTACATAAGACTGGTATTTTATGGGCTTTTTGATATTTTTCTGAAATATTTGATGTCTATTAAATTGTTTTACTATTTTTATTATTTTTGCTATGACATATGGTAATATGTACTTGCTTAAGACGCTATGCCATGAACAGTTAACGTTGACTATGAAAAGTTGAATAATTATTTATAAAAATAAATATGGGTCATGAAGAAAAATATAAAGTAATATTGGACAACCTACCGGTGCTTATTTGCCATTTTCTTCCAAGCAGTGAAATTATATATGTAAATAAAGCATATTGCTCTTACTTTAATAAGAGAAAACACGAACTTGTCGGAGAATCATTTTTAACTTTAATCCTGGAAGAAGACAAAGATATTGTATGGAGCAATATTATCTCACTTAACATTGACAATAAAACCATAGTGCACGAGCATCGTGTCATTAAAGATGATAATAGTCTTAGCTGGCATAAATGGACAAATAAGGCATTTTTTAACGAAGCGGGAGAAATTATCAGTTATCTTTCGATAGGAGAAGATATTACTGCACGAAAAAAAGCAGAAGCGGAAGTAAGCAAACTATCTCTGGCTGTTAAACAAAGCTCTGCAACAATTATAATCACAGATTCCGATGGATGTATAGAATATGCTAATCCGGTGTTTAAAAAAACAACAGATTATACTGTAGAGGAAGCAATAGGAAAGAATCCGAGTATGTTAAAATCAGGATTCACGACAGAAAAGGAGTATAAAGAGTTATGGAAAACCATAACCTCCGGAAATACATGGCAGGGCGAGTTTCTTAATGTGAAAAAAAACAAAGAAAAATACTGGGAAAAAGCAATAATATCTCCGGTTATAGATGATAATGGAAAAATCTTAAATTTCGTCGCTGTAAAAGAAGATATAACCGAAAAAAAGGCCGCGGAACAGGCCCTTAAAGAAAGCAATGAAAAATTGCAGGAAATCAATAAAACAAAAGATAAGTTTTTCTCTATTATCTCACATGATTTAAGAAGCCCGTTTAATGCTATATTAGGTTTTTCGCAGATTCTGCTGGAAGAATATGATAAATGTGATGCAGAAGAGCTGGGTCGGATAGTGAAGATAGTCAATAACAGTGCTAACCTGGCTTTCGACTTATTAGAAAATTTGCTTACATGGTCGTTGTCACAAACAGATGGAATTAAATACGCACCTGAAAAATTAGATTTAAGAAAATTATTATCCGAAACTATTTCAGGACTTCAGGTTCAGGCGGGTAAAAAAAATATTAAAATTTTAGATAAAATCCCTGAGAATGAATTAATTTTTGCAGATAAAAACATGATTACTTTAATCTTAAGAAATCTATTCTCCAATGCTATAAAATTTACAAATAAAGATGGTAAGGTCACAATATCTTCTAAAAAGCAAAAGCCGGGCAAATTCCTGAAAATTTCTATTTCCGACACAGGTGTTGGCATTCCCAAAGATGAAATTGATAACTTGTTTCACATAGATAAAAAAAACTCAAAAGAAGGAACTGCAAAAGAAAAAGGAACAGGCCTTGGATTAATCCTGTGTAAAGAATTTATTGAAAAGCACGATGGCATGATTTGGGTGGAAAGTGAATTATGGAAAGGTTCAATATTCAGTTTTACAATTCCCTTAAGCAAATAACTAAAAATGATAAAAGGTATATAAACACTTTATGTAAAGAAACTGTTAAAAATTGAATTCCTCAAAACTGCTTCTGATACCAGTTTTGAGGAATTGCAATATTAGGTTGATATTGAATTGAAAATTATAAGCGAATGAAATAAGGCTCATTTTGATTCATAACCGGCATAAGTCAAGTAAATCTTAATCCCACACACAACGCACAGACATACCCAGCTCTTTTTCGGTATAGTAATAGTTTACAGCGCTGCTACCATTGGATAACCCGCGATGCCACGAATATGTTGTACCACCTTGTGTAGCACACCAAAAGCGGCAGAAACTCCCAAGGGTATCAAACGTTCCGTAATTGCGGCTACCTCCCGGAAGGGCTGTAAATCCTGTTTCATTTGTTGCACCGGTATTGGGGCTTACCCAATGGGTTGTTCCGGTTTCTTTTAATTTGCCACCGGTAACTTCTAATCCACCCAGATAATCTACTAACTGTGTCCATTCTGCATCGCCCGGCAAATGCCAGCCTGCCGGGCATACTCCCTGCACACCACTTGGGTTGGCACTGCTGCTTGCCGAACTATTCATTGCCGCAGTCCAGTTGTATAATACGCCGTAAGTAGAATAGTTGCCTGTTGCTTTGGCTGCACTAACATCTGTTCCATCATAGCCATAAACATAATAATAGGGATCTGAATTAGAACCTGTAACAGGACCAACTACACTTGGCAGGTATTTCAGATTTTCGGCCATCCATATCTGCGTACCGATTTTTACTGCATTGTAATGATTGCCGTCCCTGCTGTCAGTATATCCAATGTTTAACAAAACTGTTTCTTCCAAAGCTTCAATTCCTGCCAATAAACCATCAATATAGGCTTTTGTTGCTGCATCCTGACTGTTTTGAGGATCTGCAAGGTTTGTAATATTCTGGCTGCCTGCCGAATTGTTTTGAGATAGAACATCATTCAAATTCTGAGACTCTGTATAACTTGTTAAATAGCCGGGAGTTACTTTTACCCATTTTGTTCCATCGAACTGTAAAAGGTCGCCTGCGTCTGCTCCGGTAAAATCAAAGTTTGCAGCTACTGCCGGGTCGCTCTCCGTCACAATATAATTCCCCAAATCGCTGATTTGACTTTCTGTGATAAAAATTCCCGTGGATTTATCCCATGCCACATATTCAGGATCGGTTTCGGTATAATTTGTTAAATATTCAGGGGTTTGTTTTACCCATCTTGTTCCATCAAACTGCAAAAGGTCGCCTGCCTCAGCCCCTGCAAAATCAAAGTTTGCTTCTATTGCCGGGTCGCTCTCTGTTTCAATATAACTACCAAAATCACTGATCTGGCTCTCGGTAATCGAAATTCCTGCAGATTTGTCCCAGGCTGTATATACGGGATCTGTTTCTGTGACAACACCTGTTACCGTTTCCGCTGTTTTTGCATGTAAAGCATAAGGAACATACAACAACTGGCTGGTACCGGTTATTGTGTAGTTGGTGCCACCTGTAGGGTCTGTTTTGGTTTCAATAAAATATGGGCCATTAGACCAATCTATTGTAGCAAAACCATCTTCCCCGCCAATCTCAATACTTATCAATCCGTTGGCATTAGTTGTTGGGGTCTGTGTTTCTGTATAAACCACAGATCCGGAAACAGAACCCTGAAGGATATTTATCTCCATACCGATTTGTGTATTTGTTTGTAAAATATCGCTACTGTTTCTGATTACTGCCTGATAGCTCATTTTTTGCGGAGTTTGTGCAAATACACTAATCGCAAGTAAGGCGCTTATTAGAATTGTAAAAAATTTCCTCATACTTTTGCTCTCCTTAATCTTTAATTATTTTAAATGTTTTTACTTCTTTGTTTCCCTGAACTACTTTTACAAAATACGTTGCAGGTACAAGATTACCCATATCAATGTTTGTCCGGTTTTCTGTAATTTCCTGATTTTGTAAAAGTTTTCCCTGTATATCGTACATTTGATAAGACAGTAAAGTCAAGTCATGACCTGACTTTACATTTTCATCTATACTTAATATAAGATAATCAGAAGCCGGATTTGGATATGCCGAGACCAAAAGTTTGATGCCTTTGGCTTCTTCAATCGCTGTTACTACTGAAATCTCATAAGGTTGTTGTACACCTTGCGACACAGAACCTGTTGTGCCTATATTGGTGGCGTAAACAAGCTGTCCGACAGAATAGCTTACTGTTCCTGTAGTTCCCGAAGCGTTACCACCTGTGGCTGCAATTGTCTGATGAATTTCCTGTGCTTGTATTCCTGTCAGACCTAGTCCGAATAGGAATAGTAAAACTAATTTGTATTGGTAGTTTTTCATAATATTACATTTTCCTTGGTTTATATCTTTTTTTTTTATATTTTAAAATTGTGCATCAAATAATGACTGATAATGGCAGTTATTTTAAATTGGATTTCATTTATATTTAGTAAATAGTTAGAAAGCCCGAATGGCACGAACCCCATATGCGTAATACTTATCGGAAGTGCCTTGCGCACCATCTGTGAAACGCATACTATGCGTAGAGTAAAAATCATGTTCAGTAGAACTCCAATAGAACGCAGAAGTTAAACCACCAACAAGATTACGTTGAGTATATAATAAATATAGTTCGAATTTTGAGGGTAAGTACCAGTCATCATAATACTCATTATTTACCGTAATACTGTAATCAGCACAAATTTGAGCTGCATAACTTCCTTCTCCCTGAATACTAATAATTTTATTTGTATTTGTCTTGCCTGCATATATGGCAGTTACATTTGCATCTGTTGTTATATTACTGCCATTGCGCCATTGAACTCCTGCGCTTTGATCTTCGGTGGCGGCAATTAAACCATGTTGTCCACTTTCATCTAACCAGAATATAATACCACCTTGATAGCTTTGTCCAATTGTAAGTGGTGTCGCTCCTGTAGCATTTATAATATAAGGGCTAGCTGCAGTTCCGCTGCCTGTAAGAGTTATATTTGTTCCGGCTGTCAGTATTGTTTCAGAACCGTCTGCTGAATCAGGAATGGACGGCTTGTCGCTCAGATCGTTGTAACTTCCGCTTGTTGCTACGATTGCATAAGTTGGTTTTCCAGTTAAGCTTGTCCAAGTACCGTTAAATGCGTCGGTAATTCCATAACCTGCGACTGTAGTAGGCTTATTTGTTAAATCAGTAAACGAACCGCTGAATAGCGTTGGTTGGTTAACTAAATCGTTGTAGTCTTTGTCCCACGCAGAAAAAACAGGATCTGTTTCATTTGTGATATAAACTGATAAATCGGGAGTGTTTGATAAACTGTTATAATCTCCATCGAAAAGTACCGGCTGATTTGTTAAATCGTTATAGTCTTTGTCCCATTCTGAAAAAGCAGGATCAGTTTCATTTGTAATGTAACCTGATAAATCAGGAGCATTTGTCAGACTGTTATAATCACCATCAAACAAGTCAGGCACATTAGTAATTTGCGAATAGTCAACATTTTCAACATTTTTTGCATACAAAGCATAGGGGACACTTAATAATTGGCTAATACCAGTTATAGAATAGTTTGTTCCTCCGCTTGGGTCGGTTTCGGTTTTAATGAAATATGGACCGTTTGCCCAGTCGATATTTGAAAAATTGCCCGATACCGGAGTCCCTCCACCTATCTCAACTGTTACAAGCCCGTTTCCGTTTGTTGTTAAGTTAAAAATTTCTTCGTAAACAGCGGAACCGGAAATTGACCCTTGTAATATGCTGATTTGCATTCCAACTTCCTGATTAATTACCAAACTGTTATTCAGGTCTCTTACTATTGCCTGATAACTCATTTTATCGGGTGATTGTGCCAAGGCTCCGACAGTAAGTAAGACTGCCATCAAAATTGTAAAAATTTTTCTCATTGCTTTATCTTTTTATGATTTTAAATGTTTTTACTTCTTTGTTTCCCTGAATTACTTTTACATAATAAGTTGCAGGTACAAGACTAACCATATCAATATTTGTAAGGCTTTCTGTAATTTCCTGATTTTGTAAGAGTTTTCCCTGTATGTCGTACAGTTGATAATACAGTAAAGTCAAGTCATGACCTGACTTTACATTTTCATCTATACTTAATATAATATAATCAGAAGCCGGATTTGGATATGCCGATACCAAAAGTTTGATGCCTTTGGCTTCTTCTGTTCCTGTTACTACCGAAATTTCAAATGGTTGTTGCACGCCTTGTGACACAGAACCGATTGTACCGGTATAAGTTTGATACGTAACCTGCCCTACGGAATAGCTTACCGAACCGCCGCTGCCCGAAGCGTTACCACCGGTAGTATTAACACTTTCCTGGGCTTGTAATCCTGTCAGGCCGAATCCGATTAAAAGTATGGCACATAATTTTAACTTTTTGTGTTTCATTTTGTTCTCATTTTAAAGTTCTTGCATTGGTTTATCCAATTTCCTGATTTACACTTTTAAATTTACCGGTATTTGAAAATATTATTCCTTTATGATTTTGGTTGTATATATTTCATTATCAGTAATTACACAAATAATATAAGTGCTGTTTGATAAGTTTGAAACATTTATACTTTCATGATTCTTTGTTACCGTTTTTTCAATTACTATTTTTCCGGTAACATCTGAAATAGTAATTTTTTTCACATCTAAATCTGAAAAATCAAAATTTATAATCCCTTTTGTAGGATTTGGATAAATTGAAATTCCAGTTAATGCAATATCTGAAATATTAACAAAAGAATTAACCACAATTTCAAGATTACAAGTTGTGATATTTCCTGCAATGTCGGTAACTGTCCATACGACTGAATGTGTTCCGGCATTTAATTGGGCATTTGACAAGCTTGGTGTATTGTTAAAATTATTCAAAATACCGGCAATTCCACAATTGTCATCTGTTGAAACCGGGTCAAATTCCGTTCCCTGAACAGTGTAATCAGTTTCACTTTCGTTAAGGTTTATAATTTGATTTTCAGCGCATATAATTGTTGGATCTGTAATATCGTCAATTACAATATTTTGCACTTGTGTTGATGTATTCCCATTGCCATCATCGTATGTCCATGTGACAACCGTAGTGCCTTGCATGGTGATTGGTAAAACAGCATCGTGTGTTACGGTGATTATTCCCGAACAATCGTCAGTGGCAGTTGGTGCTGTTAATTCTGTAACTTCGCATTCGGCGGTAACATCGGGTAAAGCAGAAAGATCTGCAACAGGAGGAGTCACATCATCAATCACTATATTCTGCGTTTGTGTTGTTGCATTGCCGTTTTCATCTTCATAAGTCCATGTAACAATGGTAATGCCTTGTATGGTGATTGGTAAAGTTGCATTGTGGGTTACTGTGATTATTCCTGAACAATTATCTGTGGCAGTTGGTGCTGTTAATTCTGTAACTTCGCATTCGGCGGTAACATCGGGTAAAGCAGAAAGATCTGCAACAGGAGGAGTCACATCATCAATCACTATATTCTGAGTTTGTGTTGTTGCATTGCCATTTTCATCTTCATAAGTCCATGTAACAATGGTAATGCCTTGTGTAGTGATTGGTAAACCTGCATCGTGGGTTACTGTGATTGTTTCCGAGCAGTTATCGGTGGTTATTGGTGCTGTAAGCGATGTAAGCTCGCATTCAGATGTGATATCTGGTAAAGTGGAAAGATATGCAACAGGAGCGGTTACATCATCAATTACAATATTTTGTGCTTGTGTGGATGTATTTCCGTTTCCATCATCAAAAGTCCATGTTACAACCGTAGTGCCTTGTGCATTAATCGGCAAAACCGCATTGTGCGTTCCGGTTATTGTCCCGCTGCAATTATCGGTCGCCGTCGGCGCTGTAAGTACTGTAATTTCACATTCGTTGGTTATATCGGGCAAAGTTGCTGAATCGGGAACCGGATCTGTAACATCTTCGATAATAACATTTTGTGTTTGTGTTGAAATATTCCCGTTTATATCTTCAAAAACCCATGTAACTTCTGTTGTTCCTTGTGTTGTGATTGGAAAAATTGTTTCGGTAGTTGCATAAAGGTTAACACCGCATTCATCAACAGCAGCAGGTATTGTCAATGAACTAACCGAACATTGTCCGTAAACGTCGGATAACTGCACTGAATCCGGAACAGGAGGTGTTACAGGGAAGCAAATGTTGTATATTTTTACCATTCCTGCATTTATGGTAACAGAATCGTTCCATTTCGAGCCTAGTACAAGAGTAGATGCATCTTTGCTTAAACTCAATGCATTGCCGAAAGCATCGCCGTGCATATCGCCATAAATTTCACTGCCATAAGCAACCCAATCGTTGTTTTTAAATTTATAAACGATATTACGCCCGGCATTTTGTCCGCCATGTAATGAATCAATATTTGATAAAGCATTAACTGCCAAAACAGTACCTGTGCTGTCTAAACATACACTGCTACCCATTTGATCGTGTGCAAATCCGCCGTAAAGAGGTGTTCCTTTTAAAACCCATTCATTACCAATAAATTCATAAACTTTAACACTGCCAACATACATCGGGGCTTGATATGCAAAAGGTTCACCTACAGCAAGTATGGTTCCGTTTGAGTTTAAACTAACCGAGTAGCCGAAAGATCCTTCTGCTGTTAACCCGTTAATATCGCTTCCGAGTTGTGTCCATACGCCTTCAATATTTTGAAAAACACGAACATTACCGGCATTGTCTGCTGCATTATCGTTATTAATAGCTCCTACTGCAACAATATTTCCATCATCAGAAAGGCTGATGCTTACACCTGCACGGTCGTCTTCTGCCTGCCCTACAATATCATTTCCGATTTGCACTACGGTACATAGATGGCATGGATGACTGTAAATTTTAACTTTGCCTGTATAAGCGTTATCTGCATAGGCACCAACAGCCACAATTGTTCCGTCAGCATTTAAACATACGGAACTGCCCGAATTGCCGTTTCCTGTTATTGCTGTTGATGTTGATGATTGCTCCCAGATATTTTCATTGTCAAGGAACTTAAAAGCTATGACACGGCCTCCATTTGTTGAACTTCCGTCGAAGTCGGGTGCACCGGCTGCCAGATTTACTCCGTCTTTACTTAAAGATACGGATTTACCGAATTGCTCGTCTAATTGATAAACATATGAAATATTTCCCTTTTGAACCCAATTGTTATTAAAATTTTCATATACTTTTACCTGCCCGGTGTAACCGTAGCCTCCGCCACTTATACCAACTGCAACAATATTGCCATTGCCGTTTGCAGAAACCGAACATCCGAAAAAATCGTCTAAATCACCACCAAACAAAGTACTGCCTATTTGAGTGATATGTTTTCCGTTGAAATTTTTCGTTTTTACCGATTTGGTTTCGGAATATGTTCCGCTTATTTGCGATGAAGAGTTATAAAACGATAGCCTGAAATAATATTCCGAATTTCTGATTAAACTGTCTATTTCATAAGAATTTCCGGAAGCCGGTATTAATCGTGGGCTATAGCCGGACAAAAGATTTTGAAACAGGCTGTCGTTTGCAACATACAATTTGTAATAGTCGTATTGAACATCAAATTCCGGCACCTGCCAATGTGCAACAAATGTTGTATCCGTAATATCCGTGGCATGCAAATTTATTGGTTTTGTCATTGCCATGCTTAAACAGAAATTTGACGCTTCACCGTTAAGCGTAAAGTTTGTTAAGATCCCGTTAAAGTTTCCTTTTAAATCTGTGAGCGAACTAATGTCTGTATTATCTCCACCGGCAATTCCCTGATTAAAATTATAATAACTGACAAGATTGACTTCGGACTCAGGCACGATTACAGTATCAAAACCGGTAAAAATTTCTGATGA
>QKHS01000009.1 GCA_003249955.1 Bacteroidales bacterium
GCTTTTTTATTGTAATATGTGGTAATTGTTTTTGTTGCATTTTGTTTTTTATCAAAAAGGCTCAAAATTTCATGATTTGGCATTATATTCCGGGTACTGTCTCCGGAAGTCAGAGTCGTGTCCTGCCTGAAAGATATCGCTTTTCTATCTTTAAAGACCATAATATGATGATATCCTTTTTTGATCTGATAATCTGAATGTGGTTTTTTTACAGAATCATTATAAAATGAAACCGAGAAAACTTCTCCAATATAAGTAATATGTTTGTTCTGAGCAAAAGTGTGTAAACTAAACAGAACTACAATTGCAAAAACTAATAGTTTATTCATAAGGCTTTAATTAAAGATGCTCAATAAACAGAAACATAAAAAACCTGGAAATATTGTTTTTACTGTATAAAATCTGCCTTTTGTACTGTAAATTCTAGTCTGTTTGATAAACGGTTTTACGTTTTACGTCAACTTTTAAATTTTCACTGAAAACACCCATATATTGCCACTTAACGGTAAAAATATCTCCGTATGAATCTTTTGTAAAAACCCACCAGGTATAACTGTCCGATTCATTTTTGTAAAGTAAGTGCTCGCCGTTTACCTCTATCCCGTTATACATGCTGATAGGATTTTGTATGCTGTCATTTACATAGAAATTCAAAAATTCTGATCTGTTTGTAACGCATAAATCAGGAACAGGATGGTCTCCCGTATTTGTAATCTTCAAAATAAAATTAATTACAGGTTCTTTAATGTGATTTTCTTCTCCATAAGGGTCTTCGTAATAAGAAAACGTAACCACAGACTCAATTTTAAAGGATTCTTCCCCGGTTGTCTGATAATTGCTTTGAGAAAAGGCTGTGTTTGTTGAAGCTAAAATCACTAATGCTGCGAGATAAATAAAATACTGTTTCATAGTTATAATTTTCAGGTCACTCAGATGCAAACCACACAGTAATTTCATACAACAATAAATTTTAATTGATTATTCATGACTTTGCTTTTCGGCTAAATAAAGATATGGCTTTAATCTGTGGTGGGTAAATATTTTGTCAGGCTTGTCAGGATAAAGCTGATAATATGCAGAGTCAGGATATAACACAATTATATTGCCTGTTCTTACATAATAATTTGATTTTGCATATTCAGGGTTTTGAAATTCAGGCAGAGAGTTTTTTACAAATTTATAAGCTTTTTTACCAAGATATTTCTGAAACTGCTTTACTGTCTTATTATTCGGGCGTACTATTTTATTAAAAGCATGTCTCATTGCAATACGCGCAAAAAAACTCTGGTTTTTTAAGGCAGATTTTATATTTGTGAAAGGATTTGTTTTATTGTAATCATTAATAGTTTGAACAGAAAAAGGCACTTCAGGAACCCAATCGGCTGCATTTACAACATTATATGCCCAACCAGCCTGAGTAAGATATTCATATTCCCGGGCAAAATTTATATTTCCCGGTTTAGGAGCAGCAGAGCAATATGTTTTTAAATTGAAAGCATTTTTAAAACTTCCGGCATTTTTCTTTAGCCATAAATCAGCCGTTAGTAAATAAGCTATGGCTCCGCCTTGTGAGTGTCCTGTAATAATAAAATCCCTGTACCCGTTATTAAGACAAGAATCAATTCTGGATTCAATTTCTGTTTGCATATAGGCCAATGCAATAACCCAGCCGGCATGAACTGCAGATTTAGGGTCAGATGATAAATTGTAATTAAAAAAATCAGTTTCGGACAATTGCAGTTTCCCGCTTGCAGGAATCATTGCTGCATAAAAGTTTTCAACCCAGCTTGTGAAATCACCGACTGTAGCGCGAATACTTACAACCACAAGAGAATCTTCCGAGATCCACAAATCCCATCTGTTTAGCAAACCAACTTCAGGGGAACGAAAATCCAGCTTGAAACCTTCGGGAAATTCAATTTGCATATCCGTCCAGGGAGTATCAACCTGATAAGCAAGTATGTTAAGCATTTTGATATATTCCGGATATGAAAATCCCGGTTTAATGTTTTGGGCAATTGCCGGGGTTAAAAGAAATATCCATATGTTTATAACCAAAAGGGATTTTAATTTTTTTCTCATTTTAATATTCTTGTTTTAAATTTTATTTTGAACAAAAGCATTCAATGAAAATAATACACGATGTACAAATTTAATTCTTTTTGTATAAATGATTATTACTTTATTTTTCAAAAAAAGAAAAAATCTCAGATTATAAAAAAGCAATTATTTGGATTAATAGGTACGGACGTACACAGAGAACAGCCAGATTCTCAGGATTATGCCTGTTCCTGGTTTCATGTTTCACGAAAAAACAATCTGCATAAGCACCTAATCAATTACAAAAAACAATTTTTTACTCTTTGGTAAAAATTTTACCAATGCCTTTACCCAAAGACTCAATAGCCTCAATCCCTTTTGCAATAGGTCCGTTTGCCAGATCTTCGAATCTGTCTTTGTAGTAATCCAACTGTTTGGGATAAATTATTATCCTGTTGTTTTTTGAGAAATACTTCTCGGTTTTTGAGAATATATTGTCCAGATAACTGATATAAGACACTGAATTTTTTCTGGCGGAAACAATTATCAGCAAGTCATCTTCTGTAATCCTGCGTGAAGGGATAAGAAAGTCTTCCCATTCTTCGAATTGATGAAATTCTGTTTTTACATTGAATTTTTTTTCTTTTACAATGCTCTTTAAGGCTGTTTCGACTTCTGCTTCGCCAAAATGAATAACAGGCAGGCTTAATTCTGATGCCAGCCTGAAAATTTTATTTGCCCACAGGCTAAAACCTCTTTCCTTTTCTGCTATAGGAGGTGTTATTAATACAATACGTTTTTGAGAAACCGGATTTCTGTCAAGAGAACATACGAAAATATTTCTGTCCACATTAGTAATAATTGAGTCAATTTTCTCTCCTGCAATTTTATTAATGATCCCGGTTTTAGCCGGCCAGCCAATAATAAGGATATCAGCCAGAATCTCTTTTGAAATCCGCGAAATTCCGCCCACTACATTGTAATCAATTGTTGCAATAACATTAACAGGAGTTTCGGATGCTGCTCCTTGCTGAATATACTCTTCAAGTTTTTCACGTGTTGATAAAATGTTTATTTCAGCCATCTCATTATTGGGAACTACAGAAAGAACAGTTACCGGATTTGCAGATTTTTTGTTTTTTATCAGAAAAGCAAAATCCAATAGTTTTGACAGTCCGCTCAGATTTGCAATAGGCAAAAGGATATGTTCACTTCCCATGGCTGTTCTCTGTGGAATAGCATTATCGGTGTCGGAGGTTAAAAGGATTTTTCTGGAGGCCCGCTCTGTTGCAAATGAAGCCACTATGCATGTGAACAGGATTAATATGATCGTGCCGTTTAAAATATTTTCATCCAGAATCCCGGTTTTAAAACCAACGAGAATTACCGCCAGAGTTGCTGCAGCATGTGAAGACGATAATCCGAATATGAGTTGTCGTTGTGCTGCTGAATATTTAAACATTTTTTGTGTAAAAAAGGCTGCCAGCCATTTGCCGAACAGGGCTCCGGATGTTAATACTACTGCAACTATTACAGCATTCCAACCTTTTAATATTACGCTAACGTCAACAATCATTCCGACTGATATAAGGAAAAAAGGTATAAACAAAGCATTTCCGTTAAATTCTATTCTGTTCATTAATGCAGATGATCTGGGTATCAAAGGATTTAGTGCAAGGCCTGCAATAAATGCTCCTATAATCGGTTCAAGACCTGATGTTTCAGCTAAAAAGGCCGCAAAAAACATTACTGCGAGAACAAAAATATAATGTGCATGTTTTTCACTTTCAAGTTTACGAAAAAACCATCTTGCCACCTTTGGAATCAGAAAAAACATTATAAATAAAAACAAGCAGAAAGAAATACCAAGTCTTATAAAAAATTCAGTGCTTAAATTGCCGTTGCTATTGCCTATAATTATTGCAAGTATCATCAGAACGGCAGTGTCTGTTAATATTGTTCCACCAACTGTAATAGCAACAGCCTCGTTTTTTGTTATCCCCATTTTACTTACAATCGGATAAGCAACAAGAGTGTGCGTCGCAAACATACTGGCTGTTAGCAGACTGGCATTAAAGTTATACCCGAGAAGGTAGTAACATAGAGTAAACCCTATAAGTAAAGGAAGAGAGAATGTAAAAACCCCGAACACAAAACTTTTGTTGCGGTTTAATCTGAATTGTCCTATGTTCAGATCAAGGCCGGCAATAAACATAATGTATAACATCCCTATTGTTGAGAATAGCTCTACTGCACTGTTTTTTTCAAGTATGTTAAACCCATGTGGCCCAATAACTACTCCTGAAATTATTAATCCGATTATTCCCGGAATCTTTAATTTTTTAAGCAAAATGGGAGATAATAAAATTATCAGCAGTATTAACGAAAACACAAGTACAGGATTCCCTAATGGCAAGGTGAAATCGCTCAGCAAATCTTGAAAAAAACTTTTCATTAAAATATAATTATAATATCATAGAAGTTGGTTTGTAAGGTTTTTCATCAAGAGCGTTGTCCTCATGATTTTGTGAAAATTACAAACTTTTTATTTTATCAAAAGTAAATATTTATTTCTTATTACAGATTGTTTATTTAAATAAAGTAAAGTGGTAAAATTTTTTTTATGATTAAAACATAATACAAAATTTTTTCCTTAAACGCTGAATTAAAGTTGAATTTTTATTTAACATAAATATTTATTATACCGTTAATTTTATTTCGTGTCATAATTGAAGATATTCTTTACCTTAAAATGTACTTAAAATATTATCTTTGTCTTCTGTTAAATCAAAATATGTTGAAATGACTCTTACAATAATAATAATAGTTTGCACACTTTTGCTTATTGCTTATGTGTTCGACCTGACTGCTTCAAAAACAAAAATTCCTTCTGTAATTTTATTGCTTATTTTAGGATATGGCTCTCGTCAGATTGCAAATATTATTGGTGTTAATGTGCCGGATTTATCATCGTTTTTAACAATCTTCGGAACTGTAGGACTTATCCTTATCGTTTTGGAAGGAGCCATCGATCTGGAATTAAACAGATCAAAGCTTCCTGTTATAGGGAAATCGGTTTTGATAGCTTTTGTTCCTATTGTTATAATGGGTTTATTACTCGCACTTATTTTCAGCCTTTTTAATGATGCTTCGTACAGGGTAAACCTTCTTAATCTTATTCCCCTATGTGTTATAAGCAGTGCTATAGCAATTCCAAGTGTAAAACATCTCTGCAAAAGGAATAAGGAGTTCATTATTTACGAAAGCAGTATGTCAGATATACTGGGAGTTTTGTTTTTTACATTTTTAATGACTCAGGAGACCATTACAATTGCTTCTTTCGCACATTTTGGCGGACAGATTCTGATTATGTTTCTTATTTCATTTATAGCAACAATAGTATTGGTAATCCTGCTCAGCAAGGTTAGGAATCATATAAAATTTGCCCCCATAATAATTCTTATAATTCTGATTTATGCTGTTGCAGAGGTGTACGAATTACCTGCGCTTATTTTTATTTTTATTTTCGGATTATTTTTGGGAAATATTAAAAAGGTTGAAAGGCTAAAACCAATACAAAGATTACACCCTGTTACTCTCTATCAGGAGGTACATAAATTCAGGGAACTCGTTAACGAAGGGGCTTTTCTTATACGGTCAATGTTTTTCCTTATTTTCGGATTTTTAATTGAAACATCGGAATTAATTAATGGTGAAACATTTTTATATGCACTTATGGTTGTTGCTGTAATTTTCGGACTTAGATTTTTGATTCTCAAAGTAATGAAAATGCCGGTGGACCCTCTTTTGTATATAGCTCCGAGAGGACTGATAACGATATTACTCTTTCTTTCAATACCTGCTGCCCAGGCAATCCCGCAGATAAGCAGGTCTTTGATTATTCAGGTGATTGTTTTAACTGCCATAATTCTTATGGTTGGACTTGTTACAAGCAAATCCGGAGACAATAATGCTGTTCAGGATACTGATGATTCTGACGATAATACAGACATTGAGCCGGATCATGATGCTGTGGAGAATGACGGACTTGTAGAAATTGTCAACAATTCCGGGTCATTATCAGATGATGAAAAAGATTATTTGGATTAATTTGTCATAATACATGAAAAAGGTAGCATGTTTTTTGGGTTTGTGTGTGGTTTTTGTTTCGTGTTTTAAACCTGCTCCGGTACGTGATAAAGCGTCATTGGAGAATGATTATTTAAGCAAAAAAGCAATATTAATTAACCAGAATGAATCGTTTTTTGCAAAGCTTGATGATGTTAAGTCTGATTCTGTAAAAACAAAATATCTGAAGTTTATCCTGGCATATATGCCGCTCTGCGATTTTGCAGACAATGAATTTGAATTTTTTGAACGTGAAGTTGATTTTGCAATTCTGACTAAAACAACTTTCCCGTGGACAAAAGATGTTCCTGAAGATATTTTTATGCATTATGTTTTACCACCCCGTGTAAATAATGAAAATCTGGATACAGCCAGAATGGTGTTTTACCGGGAACTCAGAGACAGGTTGTTGCCTATGAATCTGAGCATGGCAGAAGCGGCGCTGGAAGTTAATCACTGGTGTCACGAAAAAGTTGTTTACCGCGGAACGGACGAAAGGACGATTTCGCCCCTTGCTGCAGTAAGTTCCGGATTCGGAAGGTGCGGGGAGGAGTCAACTTTTGTAGTAACAGCTTTGCGGGCAGCCGGAATCCCGGCACGTCAGGTTTATACCCCGCGCTGGGCTCATACCGACGATAATCATGCATGGGTAGAAGTGTGGATTGACGGAGAATGGAAGTTCCTGGGAGCCTGTGAACCGGCGCCGGTTCTTAACACAGGCTGGTTTGCCGTGCCTGCTACCAGAACAATGCTTATTCATACAAAGCAATTCGGACAGCCTGACTATAAGAATAAGAATTTCTTGTCATCCACAAATAACTATACATGGATAAATGCAATAAAAACTTACGCCCCTGCTAAAAAACTGATTGTTGTTGTTCTTAACGAAAATAACATTCCTGTATGGCAGGCCGATGTGCAGTTTCAATTGTATAATTATGCCGAATTGTATCCGCTTTATGTCACGAAGACCGGTTTTGCAGGCACTGCCGGATTTGAGACAGGCTATGGAAGCCTGGAGGTGTATGTGTCATATAACGGTAAATTTACAAGTCGTACAATTGATCCTGAGCAGAAAGGGATTGTGAAAATTATTCTTAAAGATGAAAACACTTATCCTGCAGAAGAAAGTTTTTATATGCCGCCTGTTGCAGGTAAAGTAATGCAGATTGATCCGGAAGCTGAAAGACGAAATGCAGAAAGGCTTAAGGAAGAAGATAAGATAAGAGCAGAGTCTGAATCTGATTTTTATGATGAGTTTAAAGCAAAAGAATTTGTAAAAACCTTTGATTATCCTGATGAAGTAAAAGATTTCCTTATTAATAGCAGAGGGAATTGGTTTGAGATTGAAAGTTTTCTTATCGAATATTCTTACAAGGACATGAGACGCGAAGCTGTGAGTATGTTGTCATTACTTCCCGAAAAAGACCTGCGTGATACCAAAGCAGATATTTTAACAGAACATCTCGATTTTGCTTTGAAATTTAAAAATCCTGAACTTCCTGATTCAATTTTTAAGCAATTTGTTATGTATCCGCGTGTAGCTTTCGAGATGTTAAAACCTTACCGTCAATTACTTCTTTCAGATCTCGATAGTGTGCAAATAATTGATTTCAGGAATGACCCGGAAAAAGTTATAGCTTTTATACAGTCTGTTATTTCTACAGAAGCCGGAACTTTTAATAAAAAGATATCCTGTGACGATCTGAATGCTTACAAGGTGCCATTAACTCCTGCAGGGGTTCATAAGCTTAAGCTTGCAGATTCAAACTCACTGATGATTTATTATGTGGCCTTTTTCAGGACTCTCGGCATTCCGGCAAGAATAGACTTTGCTTCAAACACTGCTCAATATTATCGTAACGGTGTATGGAATGATGTTATGTCAGGAAGCAACAATGGAGCTGAAACTGTGAAACGTTCAAAATTATATTTTGAAGCAGGAGATTCTTCCCGTGAGTTAAAATACCGTATTCATTTTTCGCTTGCAAGACTTGATAATGCTGTTTTTAAAACAGTGGATCTTGGTTGGGAAATTCCGATATCAGAATTTGCAAACGGAATCGATTTGCCTGTAGGAGAGTATATGCTGCTCACATCGATAAGAAATGAGGATGGCAGTGTTAATGTGAAACGAAAATATTTTGAACTTAATGAGAATACAAGTCTGAGTATAAAAGTCAGTCTTCCGGACAGTAATACATCGGGTTATGAGGTGAAACCCTTTAATCATTCAGGAATTCTGGACCGGAATCAAAGCCCTGTAAATTCTTCAACACTTATTGCAAAAGATAAATTTGTTGTTTTTTGTTGGCTTGATCCGGAGAAAGAACCTTCAAAACACATTGTGCGGGATCTGAATCCTATGCTTAGTGAACTTGAGTTAAACAATATCTCGGTTATTTATCTTGTAAATACTCAGAACTTTAACCCTGTCGATTTTGGCTATCCTGCCGGTATTAAGTTTTATTACGATAAAGATTTTGCACTCCTGAACATGAATACTCCGTGTAAAATATCGGGTGAAGGACGTGTGCTGCCCCGGATAATGCTTGTTGATTCCGGCTCAAAATCGGTTTTTTCTTCCGAAGGATATACAATTGCGGTTGGGGAGATGTTGATAAATGCTGTGAGTGCAAAATAACAGTGTTTATGTTTTCTTTACTCTTTTCATCAGCTCTTTGAACCAGTAAGTATATTCTTCAGGATTTTCTTCCAGATCTTTTCTAAGTACATCAGGGTGTATCCACCTGAAATTATCAACTTCTTCAGGATTTGGCTCAGGGGTTCCGTTCCATTTTCCGAAAAACACATGATCAATTTCGTTTTCACATAAACCGTTGTTAAATTCTATCCGGTAATGAAAAGAAAACTGAAATTTCAGATCACAGTCAAAACCCATTTCATCTTTTAGTCTTTCATGTATATATGTTTCAAAGTCGCAGTCTTCAACCAGATGAGAACAACATGTGTTTGTCCATAAGCCAGGAGAATGGTATTTTTTAAGAGCCCTTCTCTGTAGAAGAATTTCATGTTTATCATTAAACACCAAAACAGAAAATGCACGATGCAAAAGTCCCATTTCGTGAACTTCCTGCTTATTTGCAAAACCGGTGATTTCATCGGCTTCGCTTACTAACGCTATTTCCCTGTTTTCGTTGCTCATTTTATAAATGCCAGAAGTGTCTAAAATATTTAGAGTACTTAGAATATTTAGAGTTATTGAATAGTATGGTTTTTAATTAAACTTTTCCGTTTCTAACTTTAGCTCAATTTAAGTACTTTAAATACTCTAAGTACTTTACTTTCCTTACTTCCCCAAAAGCTTAAACATATTCCTTTTGTAATCTTCAACTCCCGGCTGGTCGAAAGGGTTAACTCCAAGCATGTAACCGCTTATCCCGCAGGCAAGTTCAAAGAAATACATCATAAATCCCAGATTATACTCGTCGAGACTGTCAATTTCGAAAAGAATGTTCGGAACTTTACCGTCAAAATGGGCCATCAGAGTCCCTTCGGCTGCTTTGCGGTTAACAAATTCCATGTCTTTGCCTGCAATATAATTTAACTTGTCAAGGTCTTCTTTGTCTTCGGGGATTATCGGAGCGTCGCTGTTGTCGTTAACCAAAATTTCGGTTTCAAATATTTGTCTTTCTCCCTGCTGGATATACTGGCCCAATGAGTGCAAATCGGTTGTAAATGATACCGAAGCGGGAAAAATTCCTTTGCTTTCTTTTCCTTCGCTTTCACCATATAATTGTTTCCACCATTCTGCAAAGTAATTCAGGCGAAGATTGTAGTTTACCATTAATTCAACTTTGTGACCCGAGGCATAAAGTAAGTTCCTCATTGCAGCATATTTAACTGCCGGATTTTCATTAGTCGCTTCAAGACATATATCCTGAGCAATTGAAGCTCCGCGTAAAAATTCTTCTATGTCAAAACCGGCAACGGAAATTGGCAGCAGGCCTACAGGTGATAATACGGAAAATCTTCCGCCAACATTATCTGCAATTATAAAATCTGTAAATCCTTCTTTATCTGCAAGCTGGCGCAATGCCCCTTTTTCAGCATCTGTAATCGCAACAATTCTCTTTTTTATTGTTTCTTTATCAAAGCGCTGTTTCATTTCGTTGTATAGCAGGCGGAATGCTATTGCAGGTTCTGTTGTAGTTCCCGATTTTGAAATTACGATAAGTCCGAATTCTTTGTTTTTAAGATATTCGATTAATTCAGCGTGGTAATTTCCGCTTAAGTTATGCCCCGCAAAAATAATTTCGGGATCTGTTTTTTCAAAATGTGGTTTCAAAGCTTCAATCACAGCTTTTGCACCCAGATATGAGCCACCTATTCCTATTATCACAACAGCATCAAGCTCACGCAAAGAATCAGCAACTTCTATAATGTCTGCAATTTCATCTTCGTCATATGACTGAGGGAGATTTATCCAACCCAGAAAATCGTTTCCTTTACCTTTGCCTGAATTCAGAATCTCTAACTGTTTTAATGCATAATCAACAGAACGGTTAAATGCATTTTCTCCGGTAAACTGTATGGCTTTCGAATAATCAGATTTCATAACTTATTTTTTTGTAAAGTTATAAAATTCTGAATTTACAGCAATATTATGTTTTAAAGATTCAAAAATTGTCTGCCTTCAATATCCTGAAGCTGGCGTGTAAGGAAAATGTATTCAGAAATAATTTTATTTGATCCGGGGTCACTCATTAAAACTGAATATGCGGTTTGATTAATTTCTTTTTCGAAAAATTTCTGACTGTAGATTACTTCAAAATATCTTAATCCGGCAATTATTCTGTTTAGCTCGTTAACTTCTGCCGGAGAAGCTTTTTTGTTTTCCACAACCTTATATGCAATCTGATTGAATTTTGTGTATAATTTTTTTATTCTGGATATGTCGTGACTGATATCAATCCCGGCAGGAGGATTCTCCGGTATTTGATAAACCGGGCCGGATATTTTGGCAACAGACTCTTTGTTGCATGAGATATATAATGTTGCAGATAGTATTAATGTTATGTAAAAAATACCTTTCATTTTTAATTATTATGGGCATAGCAAAAATACTTGCAATAATTATCAGCCGGAAGTTATCCGGCTGAAATTATACTATGTATAGTTCTGTTATTTCTGACTAATCATCAGATACTTTACCGGAGTATTCTGAGAGAAAATAGTTGTTTTGTATTAAAAGGGTGCTGATGTGATTAAAATGGTCTCTTTGTGTTGTAAATGTGTGCCGATTTAAATATTAACGTTGTGGCGTGGTGCTTATTGGTGTCGAATTATTAAGTCTCAGGCGGGTTAATATGGTTATTACCTGCATTCGGCACCCAACTCTTTCATGGCATTAAATATTCCGTATTCCTTGGCTTTTATTGCAGTGTCGCAATAATTGGGATCATTTAACAATTGTAATATTTTTGCTTTTAAGAGGTAAACATAAGCGTTTTCGGGTTCTCTTGTGATTATGCTTTCACAGGTTTTTAAAGCCTCGTTAAGAGAATCGGGATTGTATGTTTTTGCCAACTTCATGGATGGCAGAATAAGTCGTGGTGACAACAGTTCCGGCACATATTCAAAGTGCAGATTCTTTGCGTTGTATTTTGTGGATTGTAATACTCTGATTAAGGCAAGGTTCAGTTTTGAAATGCTGTTGTAAGGGTTTTTCCCGTCTGCAGTGTTAAAACTTTTTATTGCATTGTCAAGATCATTTTGGGCCAGATAAATCATCCCTTTTGTATTATACAGAAATTCCAGTCCGTCAAAGTCTTTAATAAATTCAGCCATGTCAATAGCTTTGATAATATTTTCAAGAGCCTCGTCATAATCATGCATTATCAGGTTAACTACAGAAATACCGAAATTGGATTTTACAATATATGACCTGGCAACTCTGGCAACATCTTCATCATTTAACGGGTGACTGTAAAAATCCGGCACTTCTTTAGCCAGCATATCTTTTGTTGCCAGACAGTTGTTAAACTCTGTTTTGGCCTGTTCATATTCAAGTCTGGCCAGATGAGCAGAAGCTTTCATATTATATAATACGGAGCTGGCTCCTGTCGTGGCAATCCCTTTTTCTGCAACAACAATGCAATCGCCGAAATTGGAATTGTTGTAATGTCCCAGAGATCTTACGAAATAATATGGCATTTTATTTTCGCTGCAGTATCTGTCATGGTAATTTATTAAATTTGTTTTCTCTTCAGATTCTTCATCAGGATACAGTTCAATAGCTTTTTGATAACATTCACAGTACCGGTCCATATTATTCATTTGCATATAAAGATCCCCCAGACTTACATATGCATAATAGTCCCCTGGTTTTATGTCTATGGACTTTAGTACTGCCTGTTCGGCAAGATCATATTCCTTACGGTTCATATGAATTGTAAACTTAAGATTATAATAATCCGCGACATTGTTTTTTAGCTTTATTGCCTTGTCTATATCAATCAAAGCTTCGTCCTGAATGTTTAAATTTGTAAGAATATAGGCTCTGTAATAGTAGTATTCAGAATTTTCAGTGTCAATTTTTATTGCTGATGAGATATCGCTGTAAGCATTATATGGTTCAGATACAGTAAGGTAGTAATTTGCTCTGAGAATGTAAAAATCATCGTCGTCGGGAGCTAAAGAAATAGCTTTTGTGAAATCAGCAAGAGCAAGGGAACCTCTTTCTGTTTGTTGATAAATAAGCCCGCGTGTCATATAAAGATGAGCAGTAGTATCGCTTATTGTAAAGCCTTTTGCAACTGTTTCTTCTGCTGTTGCATATTCGCCTTTTTCGTAATAAGCTCTTGCCATGTGGGAATAACATCTGTAACAATCAGGATTTAATACTGTTGCAGTAGTATAGTTTCTTATTGCCGCATCAAAGTCAAGCATGTTTAGATATGCATATCCCAAATCCTGAAAATACAGGTAATTGCCTGAGTCTTCAAGGCATAATTCTTCCAGAATTGCAGCAGCGTCGGAATACATACCAAGTTCTGTCAGTTCTTCCGATCGGGTATATTTTTCTGATTTTTGTTGTGCGAATAAAGACTGTGTTGCTAATAATGCAAATAGCGATAATAAAAGCGTATATTTTCTCATTTCTTTTCTCTTTTTAACAAAAGTAAAGAAAATAATCAAATGATATTGTATTTATAAAGAATTTTAAATGTGTAAATTCCTTAAATTTCAATAAATTAATAAACAGAAAACAGATTAACTATGAACGAATAGTTTAGTTGTTTTTGACATAATTCTCATGTACTCTTTTAACTCTGTTTCTGAGAATAAGTTTATATTCGTCCCAGTCTTTAATTTCTTTTCTTGCGACACCGCTTTCTATAGCAGCTTTTGCAACAGCAGTAGCAACATGTTCAATTACACGAAGATCCAGAGGCTTCGGAATGATGTATTCGGGGCCGAACTCGATGATTTCCTTGTTATATGCCTTACAAACATATTCAGGTACAGGCAAATGTGCCAGTTCTGCCAATGCATGGGCCGCCGCGATTTTCATTTCCTCATTTATTTTTGTTGCATACACGTCAAGTGCTCCGCGGAAAATAAACGGAAATCCCAATACGTTATTCACCTGATTAGGATAATCGCTTCGTCCTGTTGCCATAATTACATCAGGTCTTGCTCCTACAGCATCTTCATAAGATATCTCAGGTGTGGGGTTAGCCATTGCAAAAACAACAGGATTTGGAGCCATAGACTTAACCATATCGGGACTTACTACATTGCCGACAGAAACACCTGCAAAAACATCTGCATTTTTAAGTGCGTCTGAAAGACTTTGTAAATCTCTTGAGGTAGCAAATTCCTGTTTGTAAATATTATTGCCGGCATTGTCTTTTCTTACAACTCCTTTTGAATCGCATAAAACAATGTTTTCTTTTTTTGCTCCCAGAGAAACAAACAGTCTTGCACAGCTAATTCCGGCTGCTCCAGCACCGTTGAAAACAATTTTTACTTCTTCTATATTTTTTTTAGCAATTTTTAATGCATTTATCAAAGCTCCTCCCGAAATGATAGCTGTCCCGTGCTGATCGTCATGAAAAACCGGAATATTCATCAGTTTCTTTAATTCCTCTTCAATTACGAAGCATTCAGGGGATTTTATGTCTTCAAGATTTATTCCTCCGAATGTAGGCTCAAGTGATTTGACAATTTCGATAAGTTTCTGAGGGTCTTTTTCATTTATTTCAAGATCAAATACATCAACGTCGGCAAAAACTTTAAAAAGTAATCCTTTGCCTTCCATTACCGGTTTTGATGCTTCCGGTCCTATATTACCCAAGCCAAGAACAGCAGTTCCGTTAGAAATTACTGCCACCAGATTTCCTTTTGCAGTATATTCATAAACAGTCTCAGTATTTTCTTTTATTTCAAGACATGGTTCTGCTACTCCGGGAGTGTATGCCAGAGATAAATCCTTTTGTGTGCTGAATCCTTTGCTTGAAATAACTTCTATTTTTCCTTTTCTACCCTGACTATGGTAATCAAGTGCCTCCTGTTTTGTGTAAATTGCCATTATTCTCCGTTTTTGTTAATTTCACTTAAATCTCCCAATTCCGCAATGTTAAGTTTGTTTTTTTCGAGATTGTACTGAAAGTTTCTGTTGTTGTAAATATTTATAGCTGTATTTAGTGCGCTGCGGAACGATTGCTCGCTGGCATTACCCTGTCCTGCCAGATCGTAAGCGGTGCCGTGAGCAGGAGATGTTCTTACTATCGGTAAGCCGGCGGTGAAGTTAACACCATCATCAAAAGCAATAACTTTAAACGGAGCCAGTCCCTGATCATGGTACATTGCTAATACTGCGTCGAATTTTTTGAATTCGGTTGCTCCGAAAAATCCGTCGGCAGGGTAGGGGCCAAATGCCATAATGTTATTGTCTTTGGCTTCCATAATGGCAGGAATTATTTTTTCAGTTTCATCATTGCCGATTACGCCTTCATCTCCGCAATGAGGGTTAAGGCTTAAAACTGCAATTCTGGGTTTGCGGATCAGAAAATCGTTAATCAGACTATCATTTAAAACTTTGAGTTTTTTTAGAATCAGGTCTTTGGATATTTCACCAGATACTTGTGAAATAGGTATGTGGCCGGTAACCACACCGATTTTTATTACATCATTCATCAAAATCATTAAATGTTCTCCGTTCCCGAATTCTTTTGCAAGATATTCGGTGTGTCCGGGGAAATTAAAGCCTGCAGCCTGAATATTTTTTTTGTTTATCGGAGCAGTAACAATAATATCTATTTTCCCGTTTTTCAGATCGTCAGATGCTTTTTCCAATGATTGATACGATGCTAATCCACCTGCTTCTGTCGATTTGCCGATTTCTACTCTTATGTCTTCACTATTGCAGTTGATGATATTTATAGTGCGTGGCTTTGCTTCTTCAACAGTACCTATTGTTACAGTCTGAATATTGTTGCCGAACGTTTTTTTGTAATATGCCAGAACTTTTGGTGATCCGTAAATTATAGGAGTTATGTTGCTGATTACTCTCGGATCTGATAATGTTTTGAGGATTACTTCGTAACCGATTCCGTTGATATCGCCTTGTGTTATTCCTATTTTCAGTTTTGTCATGTTCTTATATTTTATTTTTCGTTTGTTTTTTTATTGTTGCTTTCGATTCACTTCGATAATGCTCAGTACAAGTCGTTTAGTCAAAACATACTTAGGTGACTGAGCGTAGCCGAAGTCACCTTTATTGTTTATTTTAAGCTATCCTTTTATTTTTTTTCAAAAAATCGAACAATAATCTTACTCCGACACCTGTTCCGCCTTGTCCGCGATAACTGTCTTTCTTCTCTGTAAAAGCAGGTCCTGCAATATCAAGGTGTACCCATTTGTAATCTGTAAAATGTTCCAGAAATTTTCCGGCAGTTATTGCACCTCCCCATCTGCTGCCAATGTTTTTAATGTCGGCAACTGAGGATTTAAGCTGTTCCGCATAATCTTCCCATAAAGGAAGCTCAACCAGTCTTTCCCAGACTTCAAATCCTGATTCTTTAAGTCCTGCGATATGGGAAGGGGTATTACCCATAACTGCGGTAGCGCTTTCTCCTATTGCAACTACTGCAGCACCGGTTAGAGTTGCCAGATCAATTACAAGTTGAGGGTTATATTTTTTTGCATAAGCCAGAGCGTCAGCAAGGATCATTCTCCCTTCAGCATCAGTATTAAGAACTTCTACTGTAGTTCCGTCAAACATAGTGATAATATCCTGAGGAACATAAGCATTATTGCCGGGCCTGTTATCTGTTGCAGGAATAAGTCCTGTGACTTTTAAAGGAATGTTTGCTTGGGCAAGAGCGCAAATTACACCTACTACTGTTGCAGCTCCTGATTTGTCACATTTCATTGTTTCAAGAGATCCGCTTGGTTTCAGATTTATTCCACCTGTATCGAAAACGAGACCTTTTCCTACCAATACTATTGGTTCTGTATTAACTGCATTTTCAGGTTCCCATTGTAAAATTGAGAATGTAGGAGGCTCAACACTGCCACGGTTAACAGCCAGCAAACCTCCCATTTTAAGGCTTTCTATTTTACCTTTATCCAGAATTTCGGTTTTAAAGCCATATTTTTTGCCAAGTTCTTCTATTTCTTCTGACAATTTTTTTGCAGTCATGTGCGAAACAGGCTCGTTAACAATATCTCTTGCATGACATACACCTGCAACAACAGCTTCGGTTTCTTTTATGTCTTTATCAGAAAGGTTACTGCTTACAATTTTTATTTCTTTCAGGGTAGATTCTTTTTCGGCTTTGTCTTTGAAATATTTGTTGAATGAATATTTACTAAGCATAACAGCCTCGGCAAATGCCAGTGAGTATAAATCATTACTCAGATCAATAATGTTGAGTATTTCCTGTTTTTGCTCAGACATAATTGCTGCTGCCTTGAAGGCAGAATTCCTGATTTCTTCGGTTCTGCTGTTTTTTTCTTTTTCAGCTTTAGCCAATACAATGAAAGACGATTTATAAAATGAATTAATATGAACAAAATCTGATTTGTTTTCAATCATTTTGTTTGCATAATCAATTTCAGTTTTTGACAACTGAAGGTCGTTTACCTGTGCTTTGTCTGTAATGATATAAGCTATGCTTTCTTCAATTACATATTTATCGGTTATTTTTATCATGATTTTATAAAATTAAATTACAAATTAATTAAGTCCCAAATTACAAGTTCCAAACTTCAGGTTGTAAATCACAAAACCCATGCAGAGCCCATTGGATACTGAAATCTGTTTATTGTTTTCTGACTTTAGTCAACATATTCCTTTTTCTCTACAACAGTACAATTTCCGTCATCGTGAATCAGGTAACCAAAATCGTAGCAAAAGTAATAAACTTTACCGGTTTTTGTTCTGAAAATATTTGTCATATAGTCAAAGTTAAAACCGGCAGCAATAAGTTTGTCCCTATTAACTTTGTGGCTGCTCTTTTCAAAAAAATCGTTTAATATTCTGCGGTTTGTTTTCAGTATCCTGTTAATGTTACGGCTGTAATTAACTGTATCCTGATTTTGTCTGTTATTAAAAGTGTTTCGGCACTGATCGCAGCAAAATTTTTTGTCAATTCTGCCATCAAATTCACATTCGCAAACCGGGCATATTCTTTTCATAGTGTCAGAAATTTTTAAACAAATATAATTAAAATAAACGACAACAAACGAATAAAAAAGGCTGTGAATTTTTGTTCACAGCCTTTGATTACGAAAACTATCCGTTTTTTATTTTTTTAATTCATTAATTTGTCTTTGTAATTCTTCAATTTTAACAGAGTTGACAGATCTGTTTTTCCATCCTCCTCTCTAATCGTGCGGAAGGTTTGTTGTATCTGTCCTAAATAAACACAGTCATATATGCTATTATCTTGACAATTTATGCTGTTCGCAAAAGTTCTGTGTAGTATCTGGATCTGCGATTTATCGTTTGTGAATACCCGATAATGTTTATTAAAATCAGGTTTGTGATTAGGATGATATTTTTATAGGTTTTTAATTAAGGACAAATATTTATGTGTATCGTTTGAGAATCAATTCGGCCAATAATCGTTTTATTTTTACTCTGTTTTTTGGGAATTAAGCCACAATATCCGATAGATAATGAATATTCTTCACACTCTTTAAAATAAAAATCTCTTAAAATATATGAAGTGTGATGTATTTTAACACTGTCTTTGGGCGAAAGCAAAATAAAATAGGGTAGCGGATCATTTAGGTAGTCATCATTTCCCATGCATATACGATTAGGCATGTTATGGTTAGAATCTTGGATGCTAATATACGTTAATAATCCTTGTGTGTTAATCCAATAAGCAATGCTATCTGTGTTTTTGAATGTATATAATATTAACAGGGAATCACTGGATGATACTGAATTATCGGGTGAAATATTAAGGATCTCAATATTAAGAAAAACATTATTATTAAATTCAGGATTTGATCGGTTGAGACTTTTGTTGGTAGGAGCACAGCTTATTATTGATAAGGAAAATGTTAATGTGTATATAATGTGTTTCATGTAATTTAAGGCTTAATGGAAAAAAATAATTGTCATAATACAGAACAACAATGCATAAACATTTTTCGAATATACATGTTGTTTTTTCATTGTTCAAACAATAGTAAAAAGATTTTTTTAATAAATTAATCTAATAGAAAAAGCCGGCAATAAAACCGGCTTTTAAATATTAATAATATTGTGAATTGTTATTTCTCCAAAACAAATCTTTTTACTATTGTTTCGTTCCCGGTAGTAACTTTTATCATATAAATACCATTAGGTAGATCATTTAAATTTACACTTGCATTTTTATCTGACACATCAGAATGAATAAGCATTTGACCCAGGTTATTGTATATTTCAATTTTTGAAATGATATCGGAGAATTCTAAATTAATAATCCCGGTTGTAGGATTAGGATAAATTTCATTGGTATTGTTTTCGGCACTCTCAATATTGCTTACTGCTATGCAGAATTGTGTTGAATGCTCACTCCAGTCCGATCCTGCCGGGAAATTCATGTAAACTTCAGAAGTGCTTGTGTTTGTTATTGTAACCAGACCATCAGCAGGATTACTCCAGCTTGATCCGCTCATCCCGTCACCCCAGCTATCAAATATAGTAAAGGTATAACAGCCGTCTGCCAAACACATCTCTTTTATATTATGTGAATTTTCTCCATCAAAAGGTCCTTCTGAATATATAATTTCTGATGTAGCATCATTTACAAGTTGCCATGTTGTCTCCTCAGGATAACAGTCGGTTAAAACATCAACAACAACCATTTGTCCGTTTGTTATTATTGTAAAGTCAACAGCAAGGCTGGTTCCAGTTGTTGCAATATTACTTCCGCCATTAACACTTTCGATGTTGTAAGTCAGAATATGTTCTCCTTCAGAGAACCACCACAAAGGGAATGTAATCTGGGTCGTTTCATTTTGTCCCAGATTTCCTGTCCATGTATATTCGTGGTGAAATCCCGGCAGGTTGAAAGAAAGAACTGCAGATGTAAGCGGATATAAATCAAGATTTTTAATTGTAACCTGAGGTGTAAAAGTGCTTGTGTTACAGTAGATTGCTTCAGGAGTTTCTGCTGAAATTATTTTTACATTGCCGGCATAAACCAAAACATTCTTTGTTGCCTGATCATTTGCCGTGTATTCGTCTGTCTGTCCGTTAGGATTGTTAACATATGCAACAATCGTGTTATTCCCGGACGGAAGTGTTATTTCCGGGAAAATTACAACATCGGATGCAAGAGTTGCGAGATTCCCCGTCCATGGAATTTCTACAGCAGTTCCTCCGTTGAGAGTATATCCTACTGTCAGAGAGGTCATGGTTATCTGGCCGAGATTTAATATTGAAACTGACGGGGATAAGGTTGCTTCTGATATATGAACCTGACTTCCGGGGGTATTAATTATCTGCAACATTGCGTCGTAGTCATTATCATTCGGAATAATCATTACTTCACCGATATGAGGAGCTCTGAACTGTTTGGTGACTACCACAGTTGCTGTAGCAACAGTATTCAGAGGATCAAATTCCAGAATTGCCTGTCCTGAGCCGTCAGCTAGTTTTGCATCGAGAAGAACACCGTCGATACTTATTGCAGCATAAGCTTCCGGTTCTGTTGTAACAGTAAGAGAAGACATCCCTAATGTTAATGATGGTAAATAATTTGCTTCGATTTCATCGGGAACTCCTATGTATGGCATTAATGAAGGGTCTCCCATAACATGGTAAATTTCCCAGTAGTATTTTTTTGAAGAAGAAGTACTGGCCGTTACAGCCATGTTTCCGGCATATGTGATTTCGTAGGCTGATGCATAGCGTGTTTCTCCGTTTTCGTGAAATAAGTGATCGTATGCAGCCTGAGTTGTTTGTTCGTAACTTGTTGTTGCAGAAACAGAACTTGTTACTCCGCAACTCCAGTAAAAATCTTCGTCCCACAAGGTGCTGTTTGAACCGCCTATGTGAACTACTGCTCCTTTCTTTTCAGCTCTCAATAAAGCTTCTCCAAAACATTCACTTTCATAGAAGGTGTTAGATTGACAGCAGTTACCTATACTGAAAAAATATTCGTCGTTATTTTGAAGTGCCGGAATATCTGAGTTGGTAAAGCTTGGACCTGCCCATCCTGTAACACCGCAATGTGCCGTGTAGTTTACAAAACCAACTCCGTCACTGATATCAGCTTTAATTTCAGTTGCAGAAGATCCGGCTGACGGGTATAGAAACGTATAATCAGTTAAACCATGTTCTGAATTAAAATAGTAATTGTGAGCATAATTTATCTGCCCGTTTGCATGTGTAGGTCCATAAGTGCCATCATCGCCGGCAACCAATACAACTTCGTTCAGATAAGACGGATCCGGGAAAGTGTATTCTTCAAACATCAGTGTTTTTTCGATTTGAGGTAATAACTGTGTAACATTGGTTGCCGAAAATCTACCGAAGTAAATTTCAGGTATATAATCAGTCCCGCCGTCAAATTCACAATAATACATGTCGGAATAGTGTTGAGACATGTTGAAGGATGGTACCTGGGCAACATCCCCAACCAACAAAACAAACGTAGGAGCCGGGTCTTCCGCGGTTCCGGCATCGTAAAGCCCCTGAATAAATGATTTAATTTCAGTAGTTGTGGAACCGATCTCATCTGTGTAACCTACAGTTACGTAGAAACCCTTCATCGTTTTCCATTCGATAAAAGACTGTAGTGCGCTTTCAAACATTCTGTCGGCGATAATTACGTATTTTATAGGGTATTGAGATATTGCATCTTTGGTTGCCGGCGTTTTGTAATTCCACAGGTCGTTATATGCGTTTGTAAATGCGGGAGAATATTTATCAGCTTTAAGCTGAACCGATTTTGTAATATCTGTATTCTTAAAAACTATTTCAGCTTTAATATTGTTTTTAATTGTCAAAGTATTTGTCTCAATGTCATAAGAAAAAGGACTTACTGTAATCTGGGCAACCTGAATGCCTCTCATTTTACTTATTAATTCTGCTTTTACAGGTTCTGTTGAATAGAATTCTTTGTCTCTGTAAACAGAATTGTTTTTTTCGAAAGCTACGGTTCCGGGGTCCTGATTTTTAAACAGTGAAACCTGATTTGGAACCAATGGCAGACTAACGTTATAGTCATTCATGTTTATGACTTGCTCATCGTAGCTTATTACATTGATTTCGAATTCAGCGTCCAACGGAACTTCGATCAGTTTTGTCATAACGGGTAATTCAGGAAAGCCTGTTTTTTTATCAGGGAAATATTCAGGAACAATAATTCTTGAATAAGTACCGTCAGTAGTTTTTACTGAAGTCATGTAAAATCCTTCCAGAGAATTCGTAAAAATAAGATTTTGGTTTGTGTTGGTTAAGATTTCAGCTTTGGTTTTCCCAGACTGAAGCGATGCGAAATTTTGTGCATAAATGCTTCCTGCCAACAAAACCACAAATGATAGGGCGAATAATTTTTTCATAAAATCAACATTATTATTTTTAGTAAAAATATGTAAAATAATTGTAAGTATGAAAGTGTGATGATTAAATTTATACTAAAGACATTTAATGTGTGTAAATGGTTGCAGATTGTAGAATCTGTGCGTTTTATCTGCGATTATTTAAGTGTTTAAGATTCGATATTTAATGATAAATGTTGCCTTGTATTAAAAATAATGCTGTTTTTTTAAGGCATAAGATTTGTGAAATGTATTCCTGTCAAACAAAATAATAATATCTTTGTTTTACGAAAAGTGAACAGATTATTAATTAAAAACCTGATCAATTATGAAAAAGCTATTATTGATTTCTGCATTATTTATGTTGATTTCATCTGTTGGGTTTGCGCAGAAGGTATTCGGCATTCCTGCTTCAGGAAAATCAATTGTAAATATTAGTGTGCCAACTTCGGACTGGACAGTATCTACCGAAGACGGATTGTTTAGTATTGTTCCTAAAGATGAAGGAGAATCATCAAGATTAATTACCATGATTTGGGCATCTTCGGATCCCACATCAGAAACTGCGATTGATGATCTTGTAAATGAATCTTTTGATGTCGTTGAGTCATTGCTTGAAGATATTGTTTGGGCAGAAGATCTTTCTGAATTTGAGAATAACGGTATCAGTTTTATTGCCAATGACGGCTATGGCTATTATAAAAACGAGGATGGATCAAAAGATCAGATGTCAACTACAGTTATGATTTTTATGCCTGACGATGTTAATGTAATGACTCTTGTATTTTTTGGGACAAGCGAAGCTTATGACAAATGGGAATCGAGTTTGTTGGATATAATACTTTCTATGACTCCTGCTAACTAATTGAAAGATATAAAATAGAAAAAGCTGCTCTGCAATTACGGGTAGCTTTTTTTATTTTTCGTTTTTATTTTTACGAATTGATTCCATGAATTTTTTTATGCTTTCTTCTTTTTGATTCCGTCCGGGTTCGTAAAATGTTTTTTTATCTATTTTATCTGGCAGGTATTGTTGCTCTACATAATTATTTTCAAAAGAATGAGCATATTTGTAGTTTTTACCGTAGTCAAGATTCTTCATTAGTTTGGTAGGAGCATTACGTAAGTGCAAAGGTACCGGTAAGTCTCCGGTTTCGCGTACTAATGCCAAAGCATTATCAATTGCCATGTAAGCTGAATTGCTTTTAGGGCTTGTAGCCAGATATATTACAGTCTCAGAAAGGATAATCCTTGCTTCTGGCATGCCGATTTTGCTTACAGCATCAAAACATGCGTTGGCAATTAACAGGGCGTTTGGGTTTGCAAGACCAACGTCTTCGGAGGCCAGAATAATCATGCGCCGTGCGATAAATTTTATGTCTTCGCCTCCTTCAAGCATTCTGGCAAGCCAGTATATTGCGGCATCAGCATCAGATCCGCGTACAGATTTAATAAATGCCGAAATAATGTCGTAATGTTGTTCACCTGTCTTATCATAAATTGCCAGATTCTCCTGAAGTTTTTCAACCACAGATTTATTTGTAATAGTTATTTTTCCATTTGCTGCTGTGTTGCAAATAAGTTCGAGAAGATTGTAAAGTTTTCTTGCATCTCCGCCAGAGAAACGATAAAGAGCGTCTCTTTCTTTGATTTCTATTTTTAATTTTTTTAATTCTTCATCTTCTGTAATTGCCCGGTCAATAAGAGTGTCAAGGTCTTTTTCGCCGAGGTGTTTGAGAATGTAAACCTGGCAGCGTGAAAGCAACGGGGAAATGACTTCAAATGAAGGGTTTTCTGTTGTGGCTCCAATTAAGGTTATTGTGCCGTCTTCAACAGCCCCAAGTAATGAGTCTTGCTGCGATTTGCTGAAACGGTGAATTTCGTCAATAAATAATATCGGATTTGATTTTGAAAACAGATTGTTTTTCTTCGCTTTTTCAATTACGTCTCTGACATCTTTTACTCCTGAATTAACAGCACTTAGCGTGTGAAAACTTCTGTTTGTAATTCCGGAGATTACATTAACCAATGTCGTCTTTCCAACTCCGGGAGGCCCCCAAAGAATCATAGAGGGGATATTCCCTGATTCTATTATTTTACGTAACGGAGCGTCTTTGCCGGCAAGGTGCTGTTGGCCGGCATACTCATCAAATGTCTTTGGTCGTAATCTTTCTGCTAATGGTTTCAAAACCTGATATTTAATAATAAAATGTAAAAATACACAATTGACAGGACATTTCAATAAATCAGTTGAATGTAAACAACAATTAATATTGTACGGCAGATTTTTGTAAAACCAAAGAGTTGAAAAACTTCTTTATTACTTTGGAGTTTTTTTATTCTTCTATTTTGAACGTATATTCAAAAGTGCAGATTCTGTCGTCGTTGTTTTTAGCACTTACAGTTGATGCACCTCTGGTGTTTGTCCCTGTTTTCCCGACCTGTAATGCAGATTCGAAAATATTGGATGCGTCTCCGCGGGTTGAATTGCCATGTTGTAAAATAGTGGCCGAAAGATTAAAAGCCTTATCAGAAGCAATTAGTTTGAAGATTTCGTTGCCATATGGAGGCCCGAACATTACTAAAGTATTTTTAAGGACAGCAGATTCTCCGGGTTCTAATACATATTCACGGCCATCAACATCATTAATGGTAGGAATTACAGGGTTGATAAAACCATCTGGTTGTATGTCGATAATGTTGAAAAAAGATTTTTTTGTGCCGTAATTGGTTACTTTAATCAGCGCCATAACATTCGGGCTGAACACAGGAATATCATTTATCAACACCGACGAAGGATCGGGATAACCAAGAATGTCAAAACTTCCGTCGTCATTTATTTGTGCTTCTACAGGAATAAGTTCCATTACTACGTCAAATCTTTCGTTGTAGTAATCAAGATCTTTAATTATTTTGCCCTGAGCATAATTATTAAGTGTGGAAATAACGTCAGAGTTAAGAATTTGGGTATCTGCATTTGAGATTTTGTGCAATTCTTTATTGTAAATTGAATTGTTTACAGTAATTGTTTTTGCCCCTCTTGTTTTTGCATAGCTAAGTGTGATTTCAGGATTTTCATTGTCAATTACGGCAAAGCTTGAATTTGAGATTCCTGTTTGAAGTGATTCTTTTACATCGGCATCCATTTTAGGATCAATTGCAACTTTTACTTTTTGATCAGAAAATGTTCTGGCTTTAACAAAAGCCCAGGCACTCTGATTGTTTTTAAATTTCATTTTGGTGTCAAGAGCAACAACAGATGTGAAATTGGTTGAACTGACAACTTTGCCTGAGTTCATAAGTTGTGTTGCATTTGTTATGTTTGCAGTTCCAGGTTCTGCAAATACGATTAATGTACCCGGATTAATTCCGGCAAGACGGCCTGCATTTATTTCAACAACTGAGTCTGTCTTTATTGAGCTAAGGTTGAAATATTCAGTTTGAATTTCGTAATCGCCTCCAAAAACTGCGTAATCGATATCGCCTTCAATTGCTGGATTCTGGAAAGGGGCTTTTGTTGCCATTTCTGCCATGATTCGAGCAAAAACCTGACGGTAAGTGTCTCCTTCTTTCATTTGAGAAAAAGCTTTGTAGATGCAATAAGAAAGAGACCCTACAGCATTGTTCTCATCATCGTAGGTTTCATAGTTTAGTTCATTTGCACTTGCTCCTGAAAATACAACAAACTTTGCCATCTGATCTGTTTTTACACCGCGACTTGCAGGGGAGTCTGATGTTCCCATTCCAAAGCCTATTTTATTATCTTTAACAGTTTTTGGTGTCCAGTTTTCGGGCACAAGAGGCGGAGCACCACCTCTTACTTTTGCCGATCCTCTTGTTCCTGTACCGGAATGACATGAGTCCAGAAATAGTAATATATGTCCGTTTGCTCCAAGTTTTATTCTTAGTTTATTAATCCAATCTCCAAGTTCATCGTCCCTGAAATGGTTTCTTCCGTCGTAACCGTCTTTCATACTCATAGGAGCATCAAAGCTAACCAGAGCTTCATCAAGACCATCAATTTCATCACCATTGTCATCAAAAATCTGATGCCCGTGACCACTGTAATGAATAACAACATCGTCTCCGGCATTTATTTCAGAGTATAACGCTGTTAATGCATTTTCTATTCCTTCCTTAGTTGCATCGGCATCTCTTAAATACATTATATTTTGTTGCGGGAATCCGAGTCCTGTTAATGTTTTTTCAATTAACGGGACGTCATTGCCTGCACTTATAGGGTACCAGCCTGTAAGACTTTGATTGTATTCTCCAATGGCAATTATCAGAGCATATTTCTCAGCTTTTGCAAAAATTCCCGAGAAAATAGCAATAACAAAAATTATTACTGATTTTTTCATGATTTACTGATTAAAAAAAATGAGCACACTAAAGTGTACTCATTTCTAATGTCTTTTTTATTAAAAGTCTCCGCCTTCGGTTGAAGAAGCTCCTGATTCTTCAGTTTCCAGTTTTAAAAGAAATTCCTCGTTACATTCTCCTGAAGATTGCCATTGATATGTTTCTCCTAATGTGCGGCAAAAAACTTCGGCATATCCTTCCGGTAGGACTAATTGAGAATTTTCCCATGGGTTTAATCTGCCTTTGTAAACTTTATCAACCCATAAATCAATATAGTATCCGGTCCAGTTGTCAAATTTAACTACGCAACCACCTCTTGATAATACCGGCTTTTCAATTGCAACATCTCCTGTCGGGATAACATACTCGGAAACGCCTCTTGATTTAACGACTTTTGTTCCGTTAAGAACTTGCTGTGCATTTACCACATTGGAAATGAAGAATAATGCACCAACAACTAATAACATTGTAATTTTTGTTTTCATGGCTAACTTTTTTTAATTTTTTTTAATTTTAACGAGCTCAAAATTATCAAATTATGTGCCAATAAAATTATTGGTTTTTAATTATGTAAAGATATTTAAAATATTATCAGGATAGGATAAAAATTAAAAATTTCTACTGTGAAATGCATTTTTAAATAAATTAACATGGGCTTGTTCTCCTGTTTACGTTACTGTAAGCCAATAAGCATGTTTGTAACTAAGTTGCAGTCACAAGTAAGCTTTTAATGTTTTGTTAAAAATGGTTAATTATTTAAAATGAATAAAAACTTATATCTTAAAAATTTCTATATTTGATGCATGATGTTATTGATTGTTAAATAACATTCTAAATTTAATATTATGAGATCTGTTAAGCTTTTTTTGTTTTTATTAATAATTGTTTTTGTTTCCGGATGCGGAAGTTGCTTTAAGTTTGTAAATAACACATTTACCGGGGAGTATCACGCAGAAGTTAAATGTTATAATGATGATTCTGGCATAACATCAGTTTATAAATTGAATGTTGAAGCGAAAAAAAATGTATTAATTAAAATATGTTGGATTAATGACGGGTATAAGGATGATAGTAATTTTAATTCCCCGGCTATCAATAAAAGCGGATATTGTGAGTTTACAAGTGAAAACGGGAATAAATATGAAGTGCAGATAACCGGACGTGCCAGCACCTCTAAACGCTTTTTTCATTCTGATGATGATCAGGAAGACGAAAAGTGGGATTATTATTATGATGAGGATGATATATATTGGGATGAATATCCTTTTATTGAATAATATTATTTGGAGGAATTTATGAAACAACCATTGTAGAGTTAAATAGGTGATAAATTTTGATTAACTCCTTATTCCCGTTTATATTTGGTGTTGTAATTTTTCCATATATGAAAAATGTGCAAAAAAAGACTCCACTTTAAAATAAGTGATGTCTTTGTGGGAACTGCCGGATTACTCCCTATGGTCGTGAAATAAATGTTCGAACCAGCGACCCTCCCGACTATGTCGGGATGCTCCGACCCAACAGAATTGATTTTTCTTTTTATTTACATTAGTTGTTTTGCACTTATAGTCAATGGAGAATATGCAAAAAAAAGACACCACTTGAAAATAAGTGATGTCTTTGTGGGAACTGCTGGATTACTCCCTATGGTCGTGAAATAAATGTTCGAACCAGCGACCCTCCCGACTATGTCGGTATGCTCCGACCCAACAGAATTGATTTTTCTTTTCGTTTACATTAGTTGTTTTTTACTTATAGTCAATGAAGAATATGAAAAAAAAAAGACACCACTTTAAAATAAGTGATGTCTTTGTGGGAACTGCTGGATTACTCCCTATGGTCGTGAAATAAATGTTCGAACCAGCGACCCTCCCGACTATGTCGGGATGCTCCGAACCAACAGAATTGATTTTTCTTTTCGTTTACATTAGTTGTTTTGCACTTATAGTCAATGAAGAATATGCAAAAAAAAACACCACTTTAAAATAAGTGATGTCTTTGTGGGAACTGCTGGATTCGAACCAGCGACCCCCTGCTTGTAAGGCAGGTGCTCTGAACCAACTGAGCTAAGCTCCCTTTTTTGTAGAACGTATTCCCGTTTTGGGACTGCAAATATATAGCACATTTATTTATTTGCCAAATATTTTTTTAAGAATTTTAAATAAATTTGTAATGTATTGATTATCAGATGTATTTAATCAGATCTCCAACAACAAAAGTACTTCCTCCAACAAAAATCATATCATTTTTATCTGCATTTCTGCGTGCATTTTGATATGCAGAAATCACATTTTCGAAAATATCTCCGGTTAATCCGTGTTTTGCAGCTTCCTCTTTAAGTTGTCCTGCGGGCATTGCTCTTGGAATAGATGCCTGAGTAAAATAATATTTTGCTTCTTTGGGGAACATCGGCAATACTCCGGAAACATTTTTATCATTTACAAAACCAAGAACTATGTGAAGATTTTTATATTGCAGAGTTGATATTTGTTTCATGACATAGCTTAATCCTTCTTTGTTATGACCGGTATCGCATATGCAAAGAGGATTTTGGGCAATTACTTCCCATCTGCCGTGCAGTCCGGTATTTTCCTGAACATTTTTAAGTCCGCGGCTAATGTCATTGTTGTTTATTTTTATTCCTTTTTGCCTTAGCTTTTCCAAAGCATTCAATATCGTTCCCAGATTCTTTTTCTGATATTCTCCGGTTAATCCGAATTCAATACTGAATTCAGAGTCTTTGTTTGTCACAGAATAAGTAGCTGTCCTTAACCCGGTTTCAAGAATCTGAATTTCATACTCTTCATCAGCAAAAGATATTTCAGAGTTTAATTCTGAGGCTTTCAACGAAAATACATTTTTGGTTTCAGGCTGAGATTCTCCTATGACAACAGGAATTCCTGATTTTATAATTCCTGCTTTTTCTGCAGCAATTTTTTCAAGGCTGTCGCCAAGAAACTGAGTGTGGTCAAGGCCGATGTTGGTTATTACTGAGATTTCGGGAGTGATAATATTTGTAGAATCCAAACGCCCTCCCATACCAACTTCAACTACGGCAATGTCAACTTTGCAAAATCTGAAATAATCGAATGCCATGGCAACTGACATTTCAAAGAAAGAAGGTTTTAATTCTTCCAGCAATTCAGCATTTGAGTTTATAAATCCGGTAATAAATTCTTTTGAAATCATTTTTCCGTTTACACGAATTCTTTCTCTGTAATCAACCAGATGAGGGGAGGTGTAAAGTCCTGTTTTGTAACCTGCTTCCTGCAGAACGGATGCCAGACTGTGAGAGACTGATCCTTTCCCGTTGGTTCCGGCTACATGAATTGTTTTAAACTCTCTGTGCGGGAACCCGAATTGTTTATCCAATGCAAGTGTGTTGTCAAGATTTGCCTTGTATGCCGCTTGTCCTACCCGCTGATACATTGGCAGCGAGTTAAACATAAATTCTAAAACCTGATCGTAGTTCATTCTTTGTTTGCAAGTTTTTTTAGATCGCTTTTTAAAAGATAGTCAGAGTTTTTATCGCTGACTTTATGCATATCATAATAATATATTAGTCCATTCTCAGTATCAATAATTATTTTTACACAATAAGACAGAGTACTGCTTAACTGAGGGCCTAAAACATGTAATACCAATGCATTTTTGTCATTATTTTCAATAAGTGAGGAGATATTCTCTTTTGTTGTATAGTCAAAATTGAAAGGGTATGATCCGGCAAATGAATTTTTTGTTCTTATTTCCGGGTCAACTTCTTCTTTAAGTAAATAAAGAGTTTTCTTTTTAGGACTCCCGGATTTGTCCATATAATATTCTGCAATATTATCTTCTGTTAATGCAGGGTTTTGCTGGCATGTTGTAATATGGTTCTGAACAAATTTTACCATTAAGCCGATTTTATAATCATAATCTGTCTCCAGAGCTCCTTTGTAGCATAATGGAACTGCACACAGAGTAGGCATGTCGTCTGCGGTTTTATAATTGCCACCCATTGTAAGAATTATAAAATCGAAAAGGGTTTGCGATTTGTCTTTTTCAAAATACACCTGATTAATCATTAAAAATGATTTGTCAGGATCGTTTTTAATGTTTTTAAAATCTGATTCATAAACAAACTTATATGGTGTTATTGTCCAGTGTTTTTCTATAGCCTCCTGCATGGCTGTATTATAGTCGGACATTCTGTCGTTTTTTAATACAACATATGTGGTGGTTTTCATAAATTTATTTATGTCGGTTTTTGTCCCGACAGGAATTTTTATCTGGGAAATGCTATGAAATGCAATTGTTGCAAGTGTAAGGATAAGGATTATTTTTTTCATATATCTTGTATGTGTATAGTTTATTTTTCTTTAAAATATTTTATCTGTCTGATTATTAAAATAATTTTTATTTCATTATTCAGGAATCCACAATCCTCTTTTTTCGTTGTATAATCTTACGTAATAAAACATTTCCTTGTTTTTTTTACGTTTCCCGAGTGCTGAAAATTCTTTATAAATTTCTGGTTCTCTTTGCAAAATTGATTCCACGTTTTTAAGGTTATATTCGAGAATCTTACCTGTTTCCATATCAATAATAAACTGTCGTATTTCTTCACTCTCATACATTCGTGAAGAAGGGTTGTAATAATACGGGTCATAAAAAGGGTCCTGATATGTTGAGTACAGAACTTTAACGGTTGTTATAAAATGACTCATAGAACCGACAAAAGGAATAAGGTTATATTTGTCTGCCCAAAAGATAAACGGTTTCCCGTTTCTGCTGTATCCCCACATATCATTAGTGCTTACACCTGCAGTTACTCCGTATTTGTCGTTAAAGATTATTGTTTTGGCGGTATCAAGAATTTCAAAAAAATCAGGGTCTGAATATGATGGGTAAACCAAAGACTCGAAAGGAGAGGGTGAATTGTTCCTGAAAGAATTGAAATCGGTGTACAATCCTTCTTTGAAATAGAAACTATAGTCATATTTTACAAGTTTTGTACTGTCGCTTTGGGCAATTAAAAGACAGACGTAAAAAAATGAGAATATTAAAAGCAGTGTTTTTTTCACTCTGGTTCAGATAGTTTTTAATTAACGAAGTAAAATAAAAAAATGATATCTGCCAAATTGTTTGTCAAAAGAATTTAATGTTTTAAGACTACATTATTTAGTTAAAATCTGTAGAACCATGAGCACATTGGCATCGGGAATGAGAAATCGTCTCCGGAACCTATAATTGAAACTCCTGATAAAGAAACCTGAAATGCCTGATTCTGATTTTTCTGGAATCGGAATCCCGGCATAAGCATTAATCCTAAATACTGACTTATTTTTTTTGTGACAGTTATTGTGTATTGTGCATTTACATATGTGCCAGATATTTCATCATAATAGGAAGGGCTGGTTTCAACGTAATTCTGATCAGATTCTTCAAAGCTGAAAACAAAGCCCATTGAATCAAAAACAAAACTTGCTTTAGCTCCTACTTTTGCGACTCCTGCAAGAGAAAACATTACAGCCGGGGTAAGAGGAGATGGCATCTTGTCGGGGTCTCTGTTATAGTAAATGCCTTCTATAGGGGTTTCATTGCTTCCGGATTTTACATATGCATATCCGCCCGAAAGACTTATGTTATTCATTCTGTCGCCATAGGTAATACTTGCCCAATGAAGCCCTCCGTAACCTCTGAATGAATACAGGTACCCTGAGCTTCCCATTAATGTTCCTACGGAAAAATTTAATTTCGGATTACGGGTTTTTACAGAATATTTAAGTGCAAGTACCATTGGACTGGCTATCCATGTTGACATAACGCCTATGCTAAGGTTGTCAAGTACGGCAAAATGTACTTCAGGTCCGTACAGGTTAAGCATGGCATAGTTTTCTCCTTTTTTTACGGGATGGGAATTTGTTGTGAATGCATATCTTGTAGTAAAAGGCCCGGAAGATCTGTATTCTCCGAATACTATTTCCTTATCGTTTTCGATTTTAACTATACTGCTTATTTCAGACTTGGGAATATAAATCTTTCCAAGCTTGACTGTCTCAATCAAAACCTCGCGGCCATCATCCTGTAGAATGACTCCTATGTACTCGTTTCCGTTTTGTTTCGTTATGACATATCGTTCAGGCTCCTTTGACGGTACAGTATCCTGATTTTGAGCAAATGCTGAAATTGAAGAAATTAACAGGGAAATAAATACAATAATTTTAATTGTTTTCATAATTTCTATGTGTTAATTTGTATTTGTTAGTACATGTTTTAACAAAGATACGAACAAATCTTTAAAAGTCGTATCTGTAAATTATGTATTATTTAAAGAAAACAGTTTTTAACATGTGTTTTTTTTTCATAAAAACCGGCTTATTTTTTGATTGTCACAGAATATTTGTAATTTTGAAAAGTGAAAAAGGTATTTCTTCAGATATTATTTATGGCTTTGGCCTTTGGCGCATTTTCGCAGACACAGTCAGATTTTCCGGATTGGCTTAAAGGTGTTTGGGAGATTCGTTCTGAAACAGGTAGTTCTTATGAGGAATGGCGTGGGGCTACAGATGGATCTCTTACAGGTAAAACATACAGAATGTTTAATCAGGATACTATAGTTTTCGATACAATGAGGATCAGATATTTTAACTCTGATATAGTTTATCAAATGTCTGCTAATGTTAAAAATACCAGAACCTATGCCCGTTTTAATCTGCAAAGGCCCGATCCTGTTTTGTGGAAATTCGAAAATTCTTTGACCGATTACCCGAGAAATATCAATTATATGCGCATGGGCAACGACTCTGTTTATGTATGGACAGAAGCGAGTAATGCAAATAATGCATGTATGGATTATATAATGATAAGGTTTAAAGATGAATAATCCTTTCGCCGACCTTTGTTATAATACTTATGATTTTCGTTTGAAAAATGAAAACGGAAGAATTATAATTTTTGATGAATTAAGGAAAAAATGGCTGGTATGCACCCCTGAAGAGTGGGTAAGGCAAAATCTGATCAGGTTTCTTATTTCTGAATTCGCTTTCCCTGCAAATCTTATTGCTCTTGAAAAGTCACTTGTAGTTGCCGGACGTAATTATCGTTTTGATGCTTTGGTATATGATAAAGAAGTAACTCCTTTGATGATTATAGAGTGCAAAGCTCCTTCAGTTAAACTTGAACAGGCTGTTTTTGACCAGATATGGAATTATAATTATGAAATCGGAGCCCCTTATTTCTTGATTACCAACGGAATGAATTTTATTATGGGAGAGTGCAGGCGTGGCAAGGATATAATATTCTTCCCCGAGGTTAAAAGTTATTCTCAGCTAATTGAGAGCTAGTTATTTGCCGGTTTTATCTTCGGTTTTTATTTCCATAATTTTTGCGATAGTGTCTTTTCCCTGCTGATTGTCTTTTGATGTCTTTTCCCGAACAGCAGGAACTCCGTATTCCGGTTGAACATCTTCTCCATCGCAGGCCGCAAACCCCATAAATGTAAGAAAGGATAAAATTAATGTAGCCTTTAAAGAGTAATATCTGATCCTTAGTTTTTTCATATTGCTATTATTTTTTTCTTCTTGTTATTAATTAAGGAACGTTTTAACCTTTGTTTATAAGTTGATACATGTTTACATCAGAAAAGTTTTTTCCGTTTTTTTTCCAGCTTTTTAATTCTCCACATTTTACAAAACCTAATTTGGAGAATAGCTTGATGCTGACATAATTATCCGTGTCAATATTGCACCACAACTGATTCAGATTCAGAATGTTGAATGAATAATTGATTAAAATTTCCATAGCCTGTGTTGCGTATCCTGACTTTTGAAATTTTTCATTAATAACTATTCCTATTCCGGCTCTCTCGTGAATAGGGTCAAATTCGAACAAGTCAGTTACACCTACAGGAATTCCGCTGTTTTTCTCCTGAATAATCAGTCGTAGTTCTTTGTTGGTGTAAATATCATAAATGCTATGTTCGATATGAAGTTTAATCTGCCATTTTGAAAACGGGGTTTTTGTATCACTTACAAACCAATAGTCGTAGTTGTTCTCAAGACTAAACAAAAATTCAATGTCTTCAGGCTCCGGCTTTCTAAGAATTATATTATTGTTTTCTAGTTTTGCCCCAGTTCTTTCCATGATTTCAATATGATGTTAATATCCTGCATCAATCTGTAATCTTTGGCATACATAACATTTAATCTCTCGGCAAGTGCAGGAGTAAATTCAGATTTTTTCAATAAACTTACAGGTGAGAATATTCCTTTTCTTATTTTAGGCAGCAGGCTTGTGTCAATTCCGTCTGATCCGCAATACGATACAAAAGATAGCGAGCCTGTTAATATCATAAACAAATTTTTAATCATCTTACCCGGTTTTTTTACAAAAAGAACCAATAACGGGATAAGGCATATTAAAAATACGGCGAAAATAAAATCGAGCATGCGTTTGTTCCTTTGGTTCTCAGGTTTTGCAATACTATTTATGTCAATATTATATAATTCTCCTGTCGTGTTTATCGAGTTGCTCCCGATTACAGAAATTCCGTCAGGACTTGCAATTTTATAATCAAGTCTGGCATTGTTAAGTTGCAGCATTGTCCTTATAATCTGTTGGGATTGCAGGTTTTTTGCACAAAAGATTATTTCATCAATTTTGTTAATTTTTACAACCTCGTCTAATTGGCTAAGATCTCCGGCAAAAAAATCATCAGAGGTTTCTTTTCCGGGATTAACAAAAGCACTTATTTTTATTTTGGGGTTGTTGTTGTTAAGCAATTTTACCAGTTCAGAACTTTCTTTTTTTGACCCTACAATTGCAACCCGCTTTTTACCGGGAAGGTTTATTTTAAAGATGCTGCGTCCTGTATAATGTAATCCAAGTCTGAAAACCGGGATTATAAGTGTTGACCAGGCAGCACCAAGAATAATTATTGCTCTTGAGAACCTTAAATTTACAGGTAAAAGGGAGTATAAAACCAATATAAGTATTGTTCCGGCAAGTAATCCTTTATAAACGTTCTTTAGCTTAACCGGCTTATCGTAACCGCCGAGAAACATTAATGAAATAATCCATATTAAAATATATCCGGCTAGCGAATAAATAAAAACATCCTGAGGGTAGGCGTTTTGTGAACCGAATTTGAAGTTTGACCAGATCGGAGAAATCAGAATAAATCCCGATAAAATTATTAAAGCATCTATAATAGGAGTAATAATACTGCGTCCGAAACGATAAATAATTGCAAGCAATGCTCTTAAATAAATTGCAATTTTTATTAACGCGATAAAAGTCCCGGCGTTTCGTTTTGAGAAATGCTTTTTTGCAAAGATTATCATGGCATTGTAAAACACCAAAACATAATTTATGCTTCCTTTTTTCGTGCTTTCTCCTTTATAATGAATTATTGTGGTTTCAGGGAAATAATAGTTTTTGTATCCTGCCAGTGTTATGCGGTAAGACATGTCAATATCTTCGCCGTACATAAAAAATGTTTCGTCGAGCAAACCGGTTTTGTTAAGAGTTTCTTTACGGAGAAGCATGAAAGCTCCGGAAAGAACATCCACCTCATGCACCTTTTCTTTGTCAAGATATGTTAAATGGTATTGTCCGAATCTGGCAGATTTTGGAAAAATCTTTGATAATCCGAAAATTTTATAGAATGATACTTCCGGGGTTGGCAATCCGCGTTTGGATTCCGGTAGAAATCTGGCTTTGCCGTCAATCATTTTTACACCTAATCCGCCGGCATCTGCATGGCTGTCCATAAAATCACAGGTGGCTTTAAGTGTTTTTTCCTCTATTACAGTATCAGGATTCAGCAATAAAACATATTCTCCTTCCGATAATCTGATTGCCTGGTTATTGGCATAAGAGAATCCGTAATTGATTTTATTTTCGATAAGCTTTACCTGCGGAAACCGGGATTTAACCATTGCACATGATCCGTCCACAGAATTGTTGTCAACTACAAATACTTCTGTTTCGCAATGTTTAGCCGATTCAAATACAGAATTTAAACACTGTTCCAGAAAGTGCTTTACATTGTAGTTTACTATAACAACCGAAAGTTTCATTAATTCATATAAACGGCAAAAGTAAAAAAAAAGTACCTTAATTTGGAAAAAGGCTTAAAATATTAAAAGGCTCAAAATGTAAAAAACAGGAATGATGCAAAAATGTAAATGTGTTTTTGTTACGCAGGCTATTCTCCGAATACCTTACCCCAGAAACCTTTTTTGTTCTTATCAGGAATTTCTTTGTCTGTTTTTTTTACTGTTGCAGATGTCTCGGGAAGAAGAATTTCACGAATTTTATCCCAGCCCGGGAATCCGCCTACATTTCTGTCGTCAATGAAAAGATCCGCATCTATTTTCCTGCTGATATATTTATTAAATTCTTCGTTTGGGTAACTTTCATTAACAGCATAGAAAATTATTCCGTGATCAAGACAAAAGTCCACAGCATTTTTAAGGTCAATACCATCACGCACTGTCCATAAAATCAGCCGGTGACCGTTTGCCTGCAGATCGCGCAAGACTTCAAATGCTCCTGGAATAATTTCTCCGATATCAGGATATCTGTGTTCTACTATGGTGCCGTCAAAATCAACGGCTATTGTTAATTTGTTGCCGGTTCTGTCCATTACTTGACTTTATATAAATATGCTTTTGAATTTACCGCATTTTCGTCATCCGGAGCCATAACCATTTTGTCTTCGGTAAGCATTACTATTTTGGTACGTGTAACTTTAGATTCTCCGTTTAGCTTTACAAGTATGTAAGAACCGTCTTTTGAAATGTCCCAGGTTCCTTCGGTTTCGCCTTCGAAACCTTGTTTGTGATATTTCTTGCCGGAAGTAAATTTTACTTCTGTCATTGCAATTATTTCGGGCATTTTATCACGCAAAAGGGCTTCATATTGCGGACTCAGGTTAAAACTTCCGATATCAAGCGAATCAACTTTCCATGTTCCCACAATGTTTTTTGTATGTTGTGATTTGAGATTTTGTGAAAAGGCACTCCCTGTAATCACCAGCATAACAACCGTTACTAATAATATTCTCCTGTTCATGTTATTGAATAATTAATGTTTGTTTCTTTGTTTACTTTATCTTTTTATTGCTGTAATTTGTTTGCGGTTATTTCTCCGCTCGACAAATTTAATATTTTGTAATCAATTTCCAATTCTTTTAAAATATCAGGCATTCTGGTGTAGCTTGTGTCGGTTATAAAAATCTGTCCGAAATCAGGTTCGGACACAAGTTTGGTTATAACTTTGACCCGCTTTTTATCCAGTTTGTCAAAGATGTCATCCAGAAGCAATATAGGTGCCAGATTTATTTTTTGTTTAATGTACTCAAACCATGCAAATTTAAGACTTATTACAAATGTTTTTTGTTGTCCCTGAGAACCGTAGCGTTTTATCGGCTGATCGTCAATTCTGAAGTCGAAATCGTCTTTATGTATTCCGGCAGATGTGTATCCCAGTATTTTGTCTTTTTCAAAATTTTTATGCAGCAAATCATAAAGGTTTTCTGATTTTAACTGAGACTGGTAAATTAATTGTACTTTTTCCCGGTCGTCCGAAATACGGCTGTAGTATTTTTGAAATATGCTTATTACTTCGTTGGCAAAAGAATCTCTGGATTCAAAAATCTTTTTCCCTGTATCGGCAAGCTGCATATCCCAGATGTCAATTTCATCATGTTCTACCCGTACTCCCTTCTGTGCATTTTTCAATATGCTGTTACGCTGGTCTAAAATGCGGTTATACGAAATAAGGTTGTTAAGATAATTATGGTCGAACTGAGAAATTACAGAGTCGGCAAATTTCCTTCTTAATTCGCTTCCTTCATGAATAAGATTCGAATCATACGGGGTTGTAAAAACAACGGGCAAAAAGCCAATGTGTTCAGAAAGTTTTTGGTATTCGGCTCCGTTTCTTCTGAAAGATTTGCGTTTGTCTTTCTGTAACCCGCAATAAATATTTTCAGATTCTCCGTTAAGCTCAAATTCTCCCTGCAATACAAAAAAATCTTCACCGGTTTTAATGTTCTGGCGATCGCTTAGATTTATGAAACTTTTGCAAAACGATAAATAATGAATACTATCCAACAGGTTTGTTTTTCCGGTACCGTTGTCTCCTATAAAACAATTAATTTTAGGGCACAATTCTGTGTCAAAATTTTCGAAATTTTTAAAGTTTATAAGTGATAAAGTCTTAAGGTACATCAAAATCCGTATTAACTTCACAAAACTACAAAATTTTAGCTAAATAGGGCAGTGCAGAATTAACAGTTTTTGCTGTTATAAAAATAAAAATTTATAACGCTTTGATTATGAGCATAAAACATCATTTAAAAAAAACTGATTATATTATTAATTATTCGAATAAATAATTTAAATTTGCAGCCTTAATTTTGAAATCTTAAAGGTATTATGGCAAAAAATAAGAAGACATCTCAGGCGAATGAAAGTTTTAAATCTGTTGAATCAGCATTGAGTCGTGCGGAAAATTTTATTGAGACACACCAAAAAGCATTTATGTATGGGCTTGGTGGGGTTCTGGTTGTTGTTCTGGGAGTTATAGCTTACTTTAAACTGGTCAGAGAACCACGTATTGAAGAAGCTTGGTCTGAATCTTACAAAGCTGAGTTCTATTTTGAAAAGGATTCTTTCAATCTTGCATTGAACGGAGACGGTGCTTTCCCGGGATTTTTGGATATTATTGATGATTATGGAAGTACCCCTATGGGAAATGCAGCAAAATATTATGCAGGAGTTTGTTATATGCGTCTTGGTGATTTTGAATCTGCTATATCTGAACTTGAAGATTTTGACAGTGATGATCGTATGGTTGGGCCTATGGCAACAAACCTGATTGGTGATGCAAACATGGAACTTGGCAACATGGATGAAGCTCTTAAGCTTTACCTCGAAGCAGCAGAAAATGCAGGAAACGATTTTCTGTCACCTGTTTTTCTTATGAAAGCAGGCCGTACCTGTGAATTACTTGGTGATTTTAATCAGGCTCTTGAAATTTATAAGAGAATAGAATCTGAATATTACAACACTCCTCAGCAGAGAGAAATTGAGAAGTATATCAAAAGAGTTGAAATGAAACTTTAGAGTTTAACAAATTATTTTACACATCAGGGGCTTTATGCCCCGTTTTTTTAATATTATGGCCAGTTCAAAAAAAAATCTTTCGTTATATTCCGAATCAGAAATAGCAAGTCGTCAGGAGTTTGGTTATTTACGAATCGGGATCGCAGTATCGGAGTGGAATGAAGAAGTGACATCAGCTTTGCTTAAGGGGGCTGTAGAGACACTTAAAAAATACGGGTTCTCAGATGAAGATATGATTATTAAGTCGGTACCCGGTAGTTTTGAATTACCCCTGGCAGCCCAATATCTGATAAATTATGCCGAAGCAGATGCTGTTATTTGTCTGGGGTGCGTTATTCAGGGAGAAACCAGACATTTTGATTTTGTTTGCGCCGGAGTAACTCAGGGAATTATGAGGTTAAACATGGATACCGAAGCTCCTGTTTCTTTCGGTTTGTTAACAACAGAAAATCAGGAACAGGCTTTGGCCAGAGCTGGCGGTAAACATGGGAATAAAGGAGTGGAAGCTGCTGTTGCCGTGTTGAAAATGCTAAAGCTAAAATTTAATCTGATTGATGAATTTGATCTCGAATCATTCGGCGTTGAAGATATTGACGATTAGTAAAATTGTCATTGTTTTGTTTTTAAGTTATTCCTGTTCTGTGAAAAAGGAATGGCAACCGGCAAATTTAGTATATGCCGATGGTTTTGAGAAATCTGCTGATATCCTCGCCAAAAACAGCACATATTATACATTTATACGGGCAAAATCAAATGAACAGGATTCGAAAACCGAAATTTTAATCCCTGAAGAAGTTAGATTTGTTGACGGAAAAGATTCCCGTTATGTAAGTATGTTTTTTGATGAGGAAAACTATGGAATGGAGTCATGGAGTTTCGGAAGAGTGCTTGCAGGTGATGGTATAATGCTTGCAGAAACAAGGTTTCAGTTTAAAACATGTGCATGTAAAACTGAGGGAAAATATTTTTACGGATATTTTCTGGTACACGGGAACAATCATTTGAAAATTAAGACAGATTCAAAAAATAATGTGTACAACAGATCAGCGATTTATGATTTTGTGGAAAGGTTTTCTGAGTTTCCGTTGCCGAAAGAGATTAATACTATTGATGATTTAATTCTTTTTCTGGAAAATATTAACAATTAACATTTGTAAATATCTGGTTATCAGTGGTATGAGTCTGATTTTTGTAAAAATTGTTAATAATGTTGAAAAAACAGCAATATCCTGATAAAATTATTGGTTTAATAATAGTAATTTTGGAACTCAAATAATAAAACAGTCTCAGATGGGAAAGATAATAACCTTAGCTAATCAGAAGGGTGGAGTAGGAAAAACAACAACAGCAATAAACCTTGCTGCAAGTCTGGCAGTACTCGAATATAAAGTCCTTATAGTTGATGCCGATCCACAGGCAAATGCTACTTCGGGTTTAGGTTTTGATGTGAGAAATATCAGAACCGGACTTTACGAAACTCTTATTCGTGATGAAGATCCACGTAACGTGATTTTATCAGGAACAATACCCGGATTGTATTTGCTGCCGAGTCATATCGATCTGGTTGGTGCAGAGATTGAAATGCTGGAGCTTCCGAATCGTGAGAAGGTTATGAAACTTGTTCTTGAAAAAGTAAAAGACGATTATGACTTTATTCTGATAGATTGTTCTCCTTCTCTTGGGCTTATAGTTGTAAATGCTCTTACTGCTTCAGATTCAGTCCTTATTCCGGTGCAATGTGAATATTTTGCACTTGAAGGATTGGGTAAGCTTTTGAATACTATTCGTATTGTTCAGGGACACCTTAACCCGGATCTTGATATTGAAGGATTTCTGATGACCATGTACGATTCCAGACTCAGATTGTCAGACCAGATATTGGAAGAAGTTAAGAAACATTTTGATAAAATGGTATTTGAAACTGTAGTTCACAGAAATGTAAAACTTGGCGAAGCACCAAGTTTCGGACAGACTATTTTTGATTATGATGTAGCATCCAAAGGGGCTACTAATTATTTGAATGTTGCGAGGGAATTATTGCAGAGAAACAGTATGACAAAAATTAACGAAGAAGAAAAAATAATTAACTAATATGGCAAAAAAGAACGCTTTGGGCCGTGGCCTTGATGCATTGATTGATACTTCGTCGGCGGTTAGTAATCACGACAATCAGAGAGAGCCCAATGAAATTGATATAAATCTTATAGAAGCAAATCCTTATCAGCCACGTTCAACATTTGATGAGGAGGCACTGGCAGAACTGGCAGACTCTATAAAAGAACTTGGCGTAATTCAACCTATTACCGTACGTGTTCTTGAGAGCGGAAAATACCAGCTTATTTCCGGTGAAAGAAGGTTAAGAGCGTCCAAACTTGCCGGTTTGACACAAATACCTGCTTATACCCGTATTGCTGACGATCAGGGAATGCTCGAAATGGCTCTGGTTGAGAATATTCAACGCGAAGACCTGAATGCCATTGAAGTTGCAATAAGTTACCAGAGACTGATGGATGAATGTAATCTTACTCAGGATTTGTTAAGCCAGAGAGTAGGTAAAAAAAGATCAACAGTTGCTAACTATACCCGGTTACTTAATTTGCCTGCTAAAATACAGTTGGGAATACGCGACGAGAAAATATCTATGGGACACGCACGAGCATTGCTTGCGCTTAAAGATGACGATACACAGTTGATGATTTTCGACCAGATTCTTAAATATGATTTCTCTGTAAGACGTGTGGAGGATATTATCCGAGAACTGAACAATGAGGATAAAGCGGAGGTTAAAAAAGTAAAGAAAAAAGTTCCTGCAACCGCTGAAGATTATTTGCAGCTTCAAAAGCATTTGTCGGCTTGTTTTGCGACAAATGTAGATTTTAAAAGGGCTGCACGTGGAAACGGTAAAATCGTAATTCCTTTTAAAGATGATAACGAGCTGGAAAGAATTATTGCAATACTAGATAAATTAAACGCGTAAATTTTGAGAATTTGTAAAAAAATATCTTTGATATTTATTTTGACAGCGATTTCGCTTGTCTGTTTTTCACAAAAAGCAGATAATGCCGGAGTTGCAGAGCATTCTCCGCGTAGAGCAACAATCTATTCCGCCGTATTACCGGGCTTAGGTCAGGGGTACAATCATAAATACTGGAAGATACCTGTCATTTATGCAGGAATAGGATCGTTTTCATATCTTGCATATGCTAATCAGGTTGAATTTAACAGGTATAGAAATGCTTATATTATCCGTAAGGATGGTGGAACCGACGAGTTTTACGATTACATTACCAGTGAACAAGGATTGATTAATAATATGGACAGGTACAGGAAGCAACGGGATCTTTGTCTGATAGGTAGTATTGTTTTCTATGCCATTCAGATTGTGGATGCAAATGTTGATGCCAATCTTTTTGATTTTGATATAAGTGATGATCTGTCATTGAAGTTAAGCCCGGGTTCAATTAATCAGGCATATAACGGCACTCCTGTATTGGGTGTCGGGTGTGTCATTAAGTTTTAAGCTATGAAAAAATCTTTTATACTGATAATCGCTTTTTTTTCGGTATTCCCTTATTTGTTTGCAGATAACGACTCTGTAGTTATAAAAAGAAATGATGGCTATACTATGGCTGACAATCTTGACAGTCTTCTGCTTTCCTGGTATTACTATACAGGCAGAGATACACTTACATTTTTAAACCCTTCCGATAGATATACTTTTAATACAGAAGTGTCAGACTCTGTTTATGCTGAGAGAATAAAAAAAATTGAAACTCCGCTTGATCTTACATACAATAAAAATGTACAGAAATATCTCGACCGTTATGTGAAAAACGGAAGGTGGATTGCTCCTAAATTCTTAGGATTATCACATCAGTATTTCCCTATGTTTGAAGAGAAACTTGACTCTTACAACATGCCTTTGGAACTCAAATATCTGCCTGTCATTGAATCAGCTTTAAATCCTCGTGCAAAATCACCTGCAGGGGCAACAGGACTCTGGCAGTTTATGTTCAAAACGGGGCAAGGTATGGGACTGGAAATAAATTCTTATGTTGACGAAAGAATGGACCCTGAAAAATCGACTGATGCAGCCTGCCGGTACCTGAAGAGCCTGTATGAAACTTATGGGGACTGGACATTGGCATTGGCAGCATATAATGCCGGCCCGGGAGTAATAAATAATGCAATACGCAGATCGGGTGGGGCAACTAACTATTGGGATTTATATCCTTATCTTCCGAACGAAACAAGAAATTATGTTCCGGGTTTTATTGCAATTGTATATTTATTTACTTACGCCGATCAACATGGATATAAACCTGAAAAAATTGAGTTTTATGATGATGTGGACACTGTAATGATAACTCAGGAATTGCATTTTGCGCAACTTGACTCGGTTTTGGGAATTGATATAGGCCAGACAAGAGATTTAAACCCTCAATATAAAATGGATATTATTCCTGCAAAAAGTCAGGCATATCCTTTAAGAATGAGAAGACAGTATATCAGTAAATTTATTGAGCTGGAAGATTCTGTTTATAACTTTAAAGACACAATATTTTTTAACCCTCAGAAATATACTTATAAACCTGATGAGAAATTTGTTGATTATGCACCTGTTGCAGAACAACCGGAAGGAACAATTGCTCTTACATATACCGTTAAATCCGGAGATGCAGTAGGTCTTATTTCATCATGGTACGGTGTTGATATCGCCAGACTTAAGGCATGGAACGGATTGTCTGGCAATAATATAAGGGTCGGGCAGGTGCTTAAAGTATATGTCCCTCAGGCTCTTGAATCAAAATACAAGATTGTGAACAATCTTACTTTTGAAGAAAAGCAGAGGATGATCGGAATAAATCCGGCTACCAATACTCCAAAAGAAGAACCTATGGATCCTGATTATGAATATTATACCGTTAAATCCGGAGATACTCCTTATGGAATTTCATTAAAATATCCCGGAACTACATCTGACGAAATATTAAAACTTAACGGAATCACAAATGCGTCAAGTTTAAGAATAGGCCAAAAATTAAAAATCAGAAAGAAATCCTAATATGAGAAACATTGCAGTTTTAGCAGGAGGTTATACCTCGGAAAGACAAATAAGCCTGAACTCAGGAATGCAGATATTAAACAGTCTGGATGCGAAGCTATACAATTCATATCTTGTCGAGGTTAACACGGACGGGCTTTTCTGCATTTTGCAGGGAGAGAAGTGCCGGGTTAATCTTACTGATTTTTCAGTAGTTATCGAAGGTAAAACTACAAAATTTGATTATGCATACATTGCGTTACACGGCTCTCCGGGTGAAGATGGTAAAATTCAGGGATTACTTGACATTCTGGGAATACCATATTCTGCATGTGATGTGTTTTCATCAGCATTGACGTTTAATAAAGTTGCGTGTAAAAAAATGCTGTTAAATTCGGATGTTAATTTAGCAAAATCGGTTGTTTTAATAAACGGTGAAGATTTTTCGGTAGATGAAGTTTTAGCTGTTACAGGCCTTCCGTGTTTTGTAAAACCAAATACCTCAGGGTCAAGCTTCGGAGTAACCAAAGTTTATGAAAAAGATAAGTTTATAGACGCAGTAAACCTTGCCTGCCAGGAAGATAATGTGATAATAGTTGAAGAATTTATCAAAGGTACGGAAGTGTCATGCGGGGTGCTGAAAACCAAAGATACAGAACTTGTTTTCCCTGTTACAGAAATAGCAACACAGAATGATTATTTTGATACCGAAGCAAAATATAATCCAGCGCTTACTCAGGAAATAACTCCTGCACGTATTACCGGCGAAGAAACAAAACTTGTTCAACAGTTTAGTTCCAGGATATATGATGAATTACATTGCAAAGGAATTGTTCGTATAGATTATATAATTAAAAACGGAATTCCTTTCTTTCTGGAACTAAATTCAATACCCGGTATGAGTGCCGAGAGTATTGTTCCTAAGCAAATAAGAACAATCGGGAAAACAATGTGCGAGGTTCTTACTGCAGTAATTGAGGATTCATTTTAACACATATTGCCGGATATTTAGAAATTAAAGAGTCTTATCCTTGTATCTTTTTACCAGATATTCTATTTCTTTATCATCTCCGTTTGAATCGTATTCTGCTTTAAGGCTGTTCCCGAACATTAATGCAAAACTTTGCCAGAAAAATGCAGTTACAGAGCCTTTGAGATCATCAACTATTTCATAAGCAGTACTGCCGCTCTCTCTGTCCATCAGTTTTACCATTAATACACCTTGCGATAAAGTAAAGTCGGACAATATAGGTTTATAATGATCCATGATCTGAGCTTCACGCACTTTCAGGTATTTCTCTCTGCTTTTATCATTTGAAAACATCGCCAGAGTGTCATCAATATTTTTGTATGTTTTTGAAATTTCAAGTGCGTATGGATATACTTTTATAAAGTTACGAACAAGTTTCTCATATTTTCTTTTCTCACGTTTGTTTTTAGGATTGTTGTGAGGATAAACAGTTACCTCCGGGAAGAGAATAAGTCCGTCCGGAGTGTTCGCAACCAAGCTGTCAACGTTTAAACTATGGCGATAGTATTTCGGTAATTTAAATATTTGTGCAGATGCTTCTTCTGCCATCAGAGCAAAGAATGCAATTGTTAATATTATTGCTAACTTTTTCATAATCTTAAAACCTTTAGTCATAAATGAGTTTTAAATTTAAAATCTAAAACAGGTTACTGAATATTTTTTTAGCTTTGACATTCAATTTTTATACCACAATATTTAATGAAGAGCGAAAATATAAAATCATGGATTTATTTAATAATTATATCTATACATGCGAAGGTCCGTATGTTCTAATGAAACAGAAATTGTATAGTCCTGCCTTTTTGCAGAAACATGTCGGGGATACTTATGTCTTTACAATTTTGTATGATATGACTTGTGGTGGAGGATTAAATTCCGTTGTAAATTGTTGCAGTTTTTGTAGATATGCTTAATCTTATGAATAAAAAAAACAAATATCAGATAAATGAAGAAATCCTTTTTTGTAAAGCTTATTCTTAGTATTATATCAGGCTTATTGCTTAGTGTGAGCTGGATTCTGCCCGGTACAGGCTGGATTGCTTTTATTGCTTTTGTTCCGATTCTGATTATAACAGATAAGCTGATGAATTCAGGGAAAAAGAATTCTGCTACAGAATTTGCAGGTTTTTCTTTTATTACCTTTATTATCTGGAATTCAGTCACAACATGGTGGATCTTCTATTCAACAACAGCAGGAGCAATTGTCGCAATTATGATGACATCTGTTTTTATGTCTGTTGTAATGTTTTTTAGTTTTCGTTGTTTCGAGATGTCAGGGCGCAGGTTAGGTTATCTGGTATTTGTAACAAACTGGATAGCTTTTGAGTATTTGTTTATGCATTCTCAGGTTTCGTGGCCATGGTTGATTCTTGGTAATGCTTTTGCAAACAATATAAGTCTTATTCAGTGGTATGAATTTACCGGTCAGTTCGGAGGATCATTGTGGATATTGATTGTGAATGTTCTGATCTATGAAACTTATCGTCGTGGAATTACAAATACAGATAAACATTTGATTATAAGGTATTCGGTTTTTCTTGCTATAATTCTGATTGTTCCTGTTACATATTCGGTTTTAAGATATGTTACTTATGAAGAGACAGAGTATCCGGTTAATATAGTGGTAATTCAACCCAATATTGACCCTTATGAAGAAAAGTTTACGGTTCCGGTAAAGCAGCAGTTAAATATATTTACAGGCATTGCCTCTGATTATGCAGACAATGAAACAGATTATTTTGTTTGCCCTGAAACTGCTTTGCCAAACGGTATGTGGGAGAATGAAATATCCGGAAACTATGCAATTACAATGATAAGAGATTTTCTTTCCGGTTTTCCGGAGGCAAAGTTCATAATAGGAGCAACTACAAGATTAAAATATCCAGGCGGGAAGGATAAATCTGATACGGCAGACAAATTTGAGAATACAGATGATTATTACGATTTGTTTAATTCATCATTACAGGTTGATACTTCCGTTAATGTATTAATATATCATAAGAGCAGATTGGTTCCCGGAGTGGAGGTTATGCCATATCCTCATATGTTTGGGTTCCTGAAAAATATAATGCTTGATCTTGGAGGTATGACCGGTAGCCATGGGGTTCAGAAGGAAAGAGAGGTATTCGGTAATAAAAAACCTGATATAAATATAGGAGTTCCTATATGCTATGAATCTGTATATGGGGAGTTTATAACAGAGTTTGTTTCAAAAGGCGCAACCCTTTTGTTTATTATTACTAACGATGGTTGGTGGGGAGATACCCCAGGCTATAAACAACATATGAGTTATGCAAGATTGCGGGCTGTTGAAACACGAAGGAGTATTGCACGTAGTGCTAATACAGGAATAAGTTGTTTTATAAATCAGCGTGGGGATATTATTCAGTATCTTGGTTGGTGGCAACGCGGAGCAATAAAATCAAGTTTGAATGCCAACAATGAAATCACTTTTTATGTTTTGTACGGGGACTATATTGCAAGAATGTCAATAGTGGTTTCTTTTATAGTCTTATTACTTCAATCTGTGTTGTGGATTAAAAGAAGAATTATCCGGTAAAACAGTTAAAATATTTTTATAAAAAAAGGTGTGCCGTTTAAGGCACACCTTTTCTCATATAATTAAAATCAATTATTTTACAATGTTGATTTTTGTGGTAGAAACTTCGTTTCCTTTAACAACTCTTACAAAATAAGTTCCGTTTGCATTATTTGAAAGGTCAATATTGTTAATTGCTGAAGCATTTTCAATTGTTTTAACAACCTGTCCCATTAAATTAAGAACTTCGATGGTTGCACCTTCTACATTATTGATATTAACAATGCCTGTAGTCGGGTTAGGATATATGCTGATATTTGCAGCAATTTCTTCATTAGCGCTAACACCAAGAACTGGTAAACATGCTCTTAACATTGGGCAAGCATCATAATAATTAGAGATATAAGTCCAGTCTTCACCTACAAATTTCCAACTTGTACTGTAAATACTTGAAGGAACAGTGTTGTCTTCACCTATCCATAAATCAGCACCTCCATAATAAAACTCAAGGGCAACTTTAAATTCAAAAGCTCCTTCTCCTGTTGGAGAACTAACGGTTGCAGGATCTGCAAAAGTGAAAGATACCCATGTTCCAAGGTGAGTTTCGTCTATTAAAAGAAGAGTTGAAGAAGCAACTGCAACCCAGTCAGAAGATCCTTCATCATACATCATAACATGTGCAATTACACTTGTTCCCGGATCAGAGCTTGATGTAATATAAGCCTGAACAGAGTCGATAGTTGTTGTTTCAAAAAGTAAATAGTTAACACCAAACATATCTCCGTCAGTTCCACCACTTAACCAGATCGCAGGACCGGTTACTCCGTCAAGATTTCCGCCATCTTTACTATATACATTATCAGTAGCATTAAAATAAGTAGAATAGGAATTGTTTCCAGGTGCACCGTCTTCCTGTCCAACTATACTTAATTCATAATCGATATCGAATTCTCCTAATTTCCAGATGTCAGTGGTAACATAGAACTCTTCACCTACAGTCCATGCAATATCAAGAGTGTCAATTTCTTCAGGAGCTAATTCAACATCAGAAGTGAATGTGAAATTATAAACTTCTACATTTTCAGGATCTGTAATTGTTACGTTAACTACAGGAGTAGCATTAGCAGTACCGTTATTTTTTACAATAGCATTAAAAACGATATAAGCATCAGTGTTGGTTAACACACTATAAGGAACATTTCCATAATGTGAACTGTAGTGGTAACCGCTACCACTAGTTGCGTAGTCATAAGCCTGGAAGAAGTTAACAGCGGTTTCCAGCAATTGTAAATCATAAGGAGGCGCATCTACAACAGAAATGTCATCAATAAAAATTCCATAATCCCAGTCACCGGTAAAACGAAAACGTATTAATACACTTGATGCGTTTCCAACTTCAGGAACATTTACGAAATTAATCTGATCAACAGCAGTTGCTCCACCTTGTGTAACTTCAGTGAATAATTCTTTGCTGCCCCATGTTGTTCCACCGTCTGTACTGTATTCGAAATAGACAACATCTGCCCATTTTTTATAGTAAGATGAGAAAATAAAACGAGGAGCATTTACCGCAGAAAGATCAATCGGGTTAACCAATTGAACCCATGAATCCTGGAAAGGATCACCTTCTCCGCTTGCATAGTCAGAATTAAAAACTGCAAAACCATTATCAACAGTTGCAGAAGCAAATGTTCCGCTCATTCCAAAAATAGGAAGCCATCCTGAAGGAGCAGTAGAATAAGTACAAAGAGCCCAATCTTTTGCTTCTGCTCCTGAAGCATGACCAACGGTCCAGTCTGAAGCAGTTGAGAAATCATTTGTCCAAACAGCAGATTTAATTAAAGAAGAATAGTCAACACTTTGTTTTTTTTCGTAAGCTGGCAAGTCCTTACGCAATTGCATTTCTTTGGTTGCAGATTGTCCAAAAACAACAGAAGAAACCAATGCCATAGCTAATAAAATTGTAAATTTTCTCATAAATTCCAAGTTTAAGTTAATAATTAGTTCTTAATTTTGGGGGCAAGATACGGAAAATAATAGTTATATTTTAAGATTTATTTAACTTTTTTTTAAGTTTTAAATGTTAATACTGCGTAAAAGTGTTAATTTTGCAAAAAATTGACAAAATGAAAACCGAAGCCAGCTCAAAAGAGTCTTTATTCAACTCTCAGGATTCCTTATTTTTTAAACTGTCAAAAGAAGACAAAGATTTGCTGTTAAGCAATACTGAATGCCGGACCTATAAAAAAAATGAACTGGTCTTTCTTGAAAATACAAAACCTTCCGGGCTGATATGCTTGTCGGAAGGGAAAGTTAAAATATTTAAAGAAGGAGCAGGTGGTCGTGATCAGATTGTAAGACTGTCGCGTCCGGGTGGTTTTATCGGATACAGAGCACTTTTTGCAGGCCAGAATTATCATGCCTCAGCCGTTGCAATTGAAAACTCGATTGCCTGTACTGTCGAAAAAAATGCTTTGTTCTCTGTTATGAAAAATGATCCGAATTTTACTTTCTCAATTTTGAAATCTTTAGCAACAGAGCTCGGATTTTCAAATATGAGAACTGTAAGTCTTACACAAAAGCATATCAGAGGCAGACTTGCAGAATCTTTGTTGTTTTTAATTGATACATATGGCTATTATGAGGATGGCACAACCATTAAGGCTCTTTTATCAAGGGAGGATATTGCCAGTCTTAGTAATATGACAACCAGTAATGCGATAAGAACACTTTCTACATTTGCTGCCGAACGGGTTATTGCTCTTGAAGGGCGCAGAATAAAAGTTCTGGATATTAAAATGCTGGAAAAAATCTCGAATATAGGCTAAAAGACTTAATTCCTGAGGTATCTGGCAGACTGTTCTTAAGTGCTTGAAAGAAATCAGATTAAATTTAGATATGAACACAAAAAAATCATTTGCATAGCAAATGATTTTTTTGTGTCGGTCTTCTGCCTTCAGTCTTCGGTCTTTTTTTATCTTTGTAAAAATTTTACTGTTATGATTAAAGAAATATTTGAACACAGGTCAATAAGAAAGTATGAAAACAAGGAAATTCCGGTTGAAGTGATGAACAGCATTCTTGAAGCAGCAGCCAGGGCTTCGAATACCGGGAATATGCAGGTTTACAGTATTGTTGTTACAACTGATGAGGAAACAAAGGAAGCTCTCGCTCCTGCACATTTCAATCAACCCATGGTCAAACAGGCTCCTGCTGTTTTAACTTTTTGTGCTGACTTTAATCGTTTTAACAAGTGGTGTCGCCAAAGAAAAGCAGAGCCCGGATATGATAATTTTCTGTCATTTTTAACAGCAGCAATTGATGCAATAATCGCCGCACAAAATGCGTGTCTTGAAGCCGAAGCACAAGGTCTTGGAATTTGTTATCTGGGAACTGCAATCTATAATCCTGATAAAATAATAGAGACACTTAACCTTCCGAAAGGTGTTGTTCCGGTTACAGCAGTCACAATGGGTTATCCGTCAGAAACTCCTGAGTTAACAGACAGGCTACCTTTGTCTGCAATTGTGCATTACGGTAAATATCACGATTTTGACGAAGCTGCCATTGATGAAATTTATGCTGATAAGGAAGCTCGTGAAGATAATAAACAATTTGTTGAGGAAAATAATAAAGAGACTCTGGCACAGGTATTTGCAGACGTCAGATACCCAAAAGCAAATAATGAGCATTTCTCAAAAGTGCTTTTTGATGTTTTGAAGAAGCAGGGATTTCTTGATTAAACGAATATTAACAACAAAAAAACGGTGTTTTATTAAACACCGTTTTTTTGTTGTTATATAGTAGAGGTCTGTTATTTATTTACATTCTCACAATTCATTTCTCCTTCGGTATAATATATATTCATATACAATCCGCCATAGTTGCCGCCGCCTTCGTAGGTTCTTCCGACAGATCCTTTTACACAGTAACATGATCCGTCAGCTTTTTTTGTGGCAATTTCAACTTTTACATATTTATATTCCGGGATATCAAAGCTGTTTTTCTCAACAATCCAGTTAGGACTTATTATGACAACTCTTAATGGCGAACCGTATTTTTCACTGTCAATATTTGTCTTTACATAATTTTCTACTTCACTGTCAGACATTTTAGCAGCATTTAAGCGTCTGTTTTCAATAGTGGATTTTTCGAATTCGCGTTGATGGATGGCATATTCTCCGTTGTTAAGGTAATCTTCAATTTTTGCTTTTTCTGAAATACAGTTTTGTTTCAAAGTAGAAATGCGCTGATTTTCAACAGGAGACAATCTTTCGATGTTTTCAATATCTTTCAGGAGACTATTAAGTTTTGTTATTCCTTCCTGTGGTTGTCCGGCCCATTCATCTTTGACAAACCATCTGTTTCCTCTTCTTTCAAACGATTCGATGTTTTTGTTGATATGATCGTTAGGCATATAAACGGTGTAAAAATCATTAAGTTCGCTTATATAATTGTCTGTGATTTCGTTATGAGCCATTTTGCTTTCGGAGTATTCCGTTTTTTTTGCAATAAAATCTTTATAATCACAAGGTCCGTTGCTGTTGTTTATTTTATAACTTTCAGCAAGGCTGGCTTGCTGATAAAAAAAGTCCTTATACGTTTTTTCAGATGCAAAGCGTTGGTTTTCACTGATTCTGTTCTGTTCATAGATCTCTGTTGAAGAGGGGTTGCTGTCATTATTTTCATTTGTTACCTCATTTTTTGCTTTGGAAATCTTCGGGACCTTTATGTTTTCGGTTTTTGATTTGATTTCATTAAACTGGGCATAAGATGTTCCGGATAATATTAACATTCCGGCAATTAAAGAGAAAAGTTGTTTCATGGCATTGCTGTTTTAAATTGTTAAAAAGAATGCTGCCGGATTATCAAAAAATATGCCATTGGTTATAGTTCAATACAAAAATATATTCTTAATAAAAAATTAAAATAATGTGATTTTTTGTTTTAAAATGTTTGCTGATAACTTTCTGCCGTTACTTTTGTAAAGTCAAAAACCAGAGAGTCATGAATTTGTTAATACTTTCAATTAAATATTAAAGCAGTTTTTATATGAGATTATTTCTTATCGCAGTTATTGTAGTTGTAATTATCTTTATTATTGTCTTCAACCTTGTTTTTAAACTGGCCCAGTTCGGAAAAATTCCTGATTACAGAGATAATAAAAAAATACTTAACTCGCCTCAGTTTCTGCGTAATTCATTTCATAATTCCGGAATGGTTGAGATGAAAATGAACGGAGAAAAGTTTCGCAAAATGTTGAAAGCTTTTTTCTCATCTTCTTCAGAAAAACGTCCCCCTGAAGATGCGATTATTTCTGATAAAAGCCTGATTGATTTTAGGAAAACGGAAGATGGCGTAACGCAGGTAACATGGTTGGGACACTCGGCCCTGATGGTTGATATTGACGGAAAACGACTGCTTCTGGACCCCATGCTTAGCGATCATGCTTCACCATTTCCTTTTGCAGTAAGCAGGTTTAAGAATGCTATTCATTTTTCTGATGAGGGACTGAAAAACCTGGGCATTATTGATGCTGTTATTATTTCACACGATCATTTTGACCATTTGGATTACAGAACAATTTTAAAAATAAAAGATCAGGTAAGGCATTTCTTCGTTCCTTTGGCAGTTGGTGAACATTTATTGAGATGGGGTATTAATCCCGGAAAAATAACTGAACTTGACTGGTGGGAAGAAACAAAATATGAAGGGTTACTTTTTGCCTGCACTCCGGCTCAACATTTCAGCGGGCGTGATCCGAGGCACAGAAATTCGTCATTATGGTCATCCTGGGTGATAAAAGGAAATAATGAAACTTTGTTTTTTAGCGGAGACTCAGGTTATTTTAATGAGTTTAAACAAATAGGAGAAAAGTATGGTCCTTTTAACCTTGCAATGATGGAATGCGGGCAGTACAATGAGTTATGGCACGAAATACATATGATGCCAGAGGAAACTGTGCAGGCAGTTATTGATTTGAATGCAGATATGTTGTTACCGGTACATAATTCAGCTTTTAGTTTGTCTGTGCATTCGTGGGATGAGCCAATAAGCAGAGCAAAAGCAGAATCTGCAAAACTGGGAGTCAAAATTATTGATGTAATTCCCGGACAATCTTTTAGCCTTTAGTGCTTATTTCTTCCAGTTTGTCGTGTTTAAGAATAATAATGTCTTTTCCTTTTAGCTCCAGAATTCCTTCCTGTTCAAACTCTTTAAGGATTTTTATTGCGCTTTCGGTTGAAATTGATGCAAAATCGGCAAGTTCCTGACGGGTCAACAGCGTAAAAATACTTTCTCCTGCAAAGTCCGGGGATGATAAATATATAATTGCAGATGCAAGTTTACCGCGCATTTGTTTGTAGGAAACATTTTTTATTATTTCAAACAAGCGGCTTTCGTTTTTGCAATTCTTTGAGGTTATCCGCATTGCGAATTCGGCATTCTCATAGAGCAGATTTTTTAAAGCATCCTTGTCAATCATGCAAACAGTGGAGTTCCTTATTGCTGTAGCGGAATAATTATAAGACTCATCCCCGAAAATTGAAGAAAAAGCCAGAAATTCTCCTGTTCTTGCCAGCCTGATATTCATTTGCTTATCAAAACCTGTTTGTAAAGACACTTTTACCAATCCGTCAATAATATACATAACATATGGAGAAAAAGCACCTTGTTTAAAAATCTGTTCTCCGCGTGAATACTCCAGTTGTTTCTTTTTATCCCTGATAAATTCAAGTTCTTCAGGATACAATGTGGCGAAACAATTTGCCGAATCTTCAATATTTCTTGCCTTGTTCTTTTCCATTTATGAATATTTTGTTACAAAGTTATAAAACTATTTAATGACATAAAAAAAACTGTTTGAATTCAGGTTTATATATGGGTTTGTTCATGAGGTTTTTCAAAAACAATTTAAGCAAAGGCTGTTTATTTGCAAAAGGAATTTATTAACAAATTTAAAATAAAAAATTATGAAGTATTTACGCACAAATTTACATGAGATTGAAACCGCGGAAGAACTAAAGAAAATGCAGCAGGAATATCCGAACCTGATGGTATGTTGCGGAAGAATGGGGCCTATGTGTATTCCTGTTTACGATGTTATGGAAGAACTCGAAGAAGAATATCCTAATGTGAAATTTGCAGCAATGGCATTTGACAGTCCTGAGTCCGGAATTATCAGAAACGACCCGGCTTGCAGAGGATTTATGGGATTGCCTTTTACAATGTATTATAAAAACGGAAGTGTCGCTCATGCAACAACAAGCATTCAGAGCAGACAACAAATAACAGATGTCCTTAAAACTAAATTTTAATCCTGACTTTAGTATGTTTTTAAACTGCCGTGCTTATTATAGTGCGGCAGTTTGTTTAAAATCAGCAAAAAATAAAATTATGAACGATATTTTTGATGTAGCAATAATAGGAGGGGGGCCGGCAGGACTAACAGCCGGAATATACAGTTCAAGAGCTAAATTGTCAACTGTAATTATTAATGAAGGCAGTTTCGGCGGGCAGGTAGTTATGACAAATGAAGTAGCCAATTATCCCGGTGTGGAGCAAACAAACGGCTATATTTTGGCCAATACGATGAAAAAGCAGGCTAAAGAGTTTGGCTGTAAACTAATGAGTAATGTCAAAATTGTGAAATACCAGATAACCGGTGATGTAAAGACATTTGAACTTGAAGACGGCAGAATTGTAAAATCAAAAACAGTTATTTTTTCAACCGGAGGAAAACCAAGATATCTGGGGGTCCCGGGAGAAGATATATATAAGGGAAGCGGGGTCTCTTATTGTGCAACATGTGACGGGGATTTCTTTACCGGTAAAGAAATTATTGTTGTAGGTGGTGGAAACTCTGCACTTGAAGAAGCCGGAACCTTGACAAATTTTGCAAGTAAAGTTACGGTTGTTCACCAGTTTGATAATTTTCAGGCTTTTCCGGCAGTTATTGACGAAGCAAAAGCAAATCCGAAAATTGAATTTATAATGGAATCGCGTATTGCTGAACTTTCAGGAGATGAGTCTTTGAGAAAAGCAATTATTGAGCATATTCCTTCAGGAAAGAAATCCGAAATGAAAATAGACGGAGTATTTGTCTTTATAGGCTATGTACCCAATACTGAAGGACTGGAAAGTCTGCTGACTCTGAATCAAAATTCAGAAATAGTTGTCGATTCTGAAATGAATGCCGGAATACCGGGAGTTTTTGCTGCCGGAGATTGCATCGCGAAAAGATATCGCCAGATTACAACTGCCGTTTCAGATGGAACTATTGCTGCTTTAAGCGCAGCCGATTATCTGAGAAATCAGAAATAGTTGACTTTCAGAGACAAATAGCTTCTCAATTGTGTCCGAAAATATTTTTCAGAAATTTAAGCCGGTCCTGAAACCGGCTTATATATTTTCCAATGAAAAATAATTCTAGTTATTGAGTCGAAGAACCACCACATGAGTAAGGTTTTGTTTAGCCAGGAATTTGTTTTGTGAAATTTTAATAATTATTTATTTTGCTATCAGTATTTATTTTATTTTTGATTTATGTACAGAGTATTTTTGTTAACTCTTAAAGCATAATAATTGCAATAAATTATAATTGTTAAAATTTAAAATTATGAAACAGATTTTTAAAATGTTGTTTGTTGCCCAGTTGGCATTTTTAGTGTCGTGTGGAGGAAATTCTGCAGTTAAAGATGAAGAAAATAAATCTGAAACTACAAAAAATACTGAAGAGCCGGAAAAAGATAAAACAGAAGAGCCTGCATCCTTTTTTGTTAAAGATATTAAGAACGGTGATGATATTTGTGGCCTGAAAATAAAGAACTTTAAATATGTCCATGAGCAGGAATTCAGTTTTGAAACAGAAGGAGAAGTCGTTTTAAGCGGTAGTTTATCGGTAAGTATGATGGATGGTGGAATTGAGTTTACCCCGGATGTTAAAATGCAGGAAAAAGCGACAATGAAATTCAATAATATTGAAAAACCACTGTTTTTGTGGACAACTATTTCAAATATTGATGATTTGATGGCATTGTTGTCTGATGAGCAGAAAGCAAGAATTACCGAAACAGAGAGTTTGCCCGTTAAGATCCGTGTAAAAAATTATTACATTGCTGCAGGGGGAAATAATATTTGGGCAGGAGCGGAGTTTGTTAAGATTGAAGACTAGATAGAATTTTTGTAAAATTAAATTGAAAATAAACAAAAAAGCAGCTTTAAAGCTGCTTTTTTGTTTTGTCGGGGTGAGAAGACTCGAACTTCCGGCCTCTACGTCCCGAACGTAGCGCGCTACCAACTGCGCCACACCCCGCCATTTTTGAGACTGCAAAAATATAAAAAATATTTATCATGCAACAAAAAAATGCATAAGTTTTTGCCGTGTTTATTAATTGAACATTGCATGACAAAATTAAGAAACAAAAAAAGATAAAATATGTAAACCGGTAATTAATTACTATATTTGTGGCAAAGGATTTAAAATACCCGGATTATGAAAAAAAATTTACTTCTGATTATTTCAGCACTGTTTTTATTAATGTCATTTACTGTTCAGGCTCAGTTACAGGAACACACAGAAAATGCTAAAGATGCATATAATAAATATGCGGACAAAGAACAACATAGTCAAATAAAGATGTCAAAGGAAAGTACAGCTTATAACATAGGCGATTCAAGGATGTTCTGGCGATATAATCTTAGTGTGATGCCGCCATCCTGGATACAGCAATCTGCAACATGCCGGGCTGTAGGAGAAAAATCCTATGTGTTTGTTGCAGATGCCGATTGGGGAACTAAAATGACTCAGGAAGATGTGGATATCGTTTTAAATTATCTCGAAAATGAAACAGCAGCATCAACTGATATGGGAATTGTGGAGATGGACGAGACATATTTCGGAACAATTCCTGACGAACTGGATTCTGACCCGAAAGTAATTTTTTATTATTCTTCACTTGGATCTTATAACGGTTCTGTTTTCGACGGGTATTTTTCTGCATTTAATCAAATGACTGAGGCAGAAGCCCAAAGTTCGTCCTCGCACAGTAACGAATGCGAAATGCTTTATATGAGCTGCTATCCTGTTGATCCTACAAGTTTGGGAACTTTGACTGTTTTGTCGCACGAATTGGAACATCTTATTCATTTCGGACACGATTCTAATGAAGAGTCATGGCTTGATGAGGGATGTGCCGAATTTGCAATGGTTTTATTCGGACAACCTGATCCTGTAACCAGCTTTAACACCAATTCGGATAATAATCTTACCGCATGGAATCAGGCCTATTCTGATTATGTTAAAACAATGCTTTTCTTTACTTACCTCTCGGAGCATACAACAGGGCCGGATTTTATTACCAGTCTTGTTGCAAATCCGCTAAACGGGGTGGCAAGCATAGAAAATACACTGACTTCAATTGAATTTCCTATCGGTTTCCAGCAAATACTTACAAACTGGACAATTGCAAATTACATAGATGATACTTCTGTGGAAAGCGGATTGTATGGCTATGAGATACTTGATTTGCCGGCATTTACAAATAAACAATATTTTACTTCTTACCCTGCTTCCAAAACAACAACTTTAAATGCCTGTGCTGCCAGCTACTATAAATTCATTACAGATTTTACAAGCCTTGAAATTGTAGCTTCTTTCCCGCAGGGAGGCGAGTGGGAGCTTAACCTGCTTACATTTGAAGATGATGTCTTAAAAGAATTTATTCCATTCAGCGAAAATTATTTGCTTTTTAATTATCCTGATACGTATGTGCTTTCTAACCTTGTTCTGGTTGTAACAAATAAAGAAATAGGGACAGGCTCCAAAACTTACACTCTTTCAATAAATAATATAAGTTATGTAAACAATATTGAGGCAAGCGGGCCGGTAAGTATTTATCCTAACCCGGCAGCCGGAACAGTAAGAATCAGTTTTGTTTCAGAAGATTTTTTTACCTCTTCGGTAAAATTATTTAATGTTAGTGGACAGGAAGTTTTTGTTAATACAGAAAAAGAACAAAACGGAGAAAATTGTGATGTCTTTTTTAATACAGCAAACCTTGACAGCGGAATTTATTTTGCAATAGTTGACACAGGTGGAAAACTGATAAAAGCAAAATTGATTGTTGAGTAAAAGCCTTCTGCTTTTTACAGACTTCTGCATAAAATATTCTGATTTGTACCATTGTGCAGACAGAAATTTCTATGACCGGGAATTCCTCACACGGTAATTTCTTTGCTTCACCATTTTTTACAGGCAGTCCGCCATTAATTTTATTTGATAATTATATAAGTGCATAGTTTAGCATCTGATTAAGTATTAAATAGAATAAAAATGAAAAAGACCACAGGATTATTTTTTGCTATTGCCTTATTGTTGACAACAGTATGTGACTTTAGTTTATTAAATGCTCAGACTCATGGAAGTCTGGATGAGACTTTTAACTCAATTGACGGTGGATTTGGAATAGGGACACCCCCAAATGATATTGTATCTGATGTTGTTGAGCAGACAGACGGAAAACTTATTGTTGTAGGACCTTTTCTTGATTTTGAAACAGCTTCGAACACCAATCGTATTGTCAGGTTATACCCGGACAGCAGAGTTGACGAAAACTTCAATGCAGGAGGAACACGTGCGGACAATCGTATAAACAGCGTTACTTTACAGAGTGATGGTAAAATATTAATCGGCGGATGGTTTACAACTTATGGCGGCGTTTCCAGAAATCGCATTGCCAGATTAAATACGGATGGTAGCCTTGATACAGGTTTTGACCCGGGAGCAGGAGCAAACAATATTGTTAGCTGTGTCAGAGTTCAAACAGATGGAAAAATTCTTATAACCGGATATTTTACCGAATATAACGGAGTCGCAAGAAACCGTATTGCCAGATTAAACAGCGACGGTAGCCTTGATACAGGTTTCGATCCGGGAGCGGGAGCACAAAATACAGTATATGGAATGGCAATTCAACCCGACGGAAAGATACTTATTTGTGGTCCGTTTACTTCTTATGACGGAACAGCAAGAAATTTTATTGCACGGGTTAATACAAACGGTAGCCTCGACACAAGTTTTGATCCGGGAACAGGAGCAAGTTCTACAGTAGAAAATATTGCTCTTACAAATGATGGTAAGATTGTTATTGCCGGGTGGTTTACATCATATAACGGAACTGTCAGGAACCGTATCGCCCGGTTAAATTCAAACGGAAGCCTGGATACAGGATTCGCGCCTTCTACCGGAATAGGAAGCCAGTATGCTTACAGAATATCTGTTCAAAGTGACAATAAACTTATCGTAGTCGGTAATTTCACAACTGTAAATTCGCTTACAAGAAACCGCATTGTAAAATTTAATACTGATGGCAGTACAGATACAGGATATACTTATTCAACAGGAGCAAACGGAATTGTCAGAAGTGTACTTCTTTTAGCAAATGGCAAACTTGTAATTGGTGGTGAATTTGGAACATTCGATGCAGAGACAAGGTTTAAACTTGCAAAACTTAATGCAGACGGGACTTTAGATCCAACTTTTATGGCAAGAAATGGTGCGGGAGCAAATGTTTATGCCAGTGATATCCAAGCTGACGGCAGGATTATAATCGGAGGTGCATTTCAAACTTATAACAATATTGCCCGAAACAGGATTGTACGTATTAACACCGATGGTTCAGCGGACAATACATTTTCAGGAGTTCCCGGAGCAAATGCAGATGTAAATGCTGTAAAGATCCAACCTGACGGAAAAGTTATAATTGCCGGTTCTTTTACGACTGTTGACGGGAGTACCAGAAACAGAATTGCCAGACTAAATTCCAATGGAAATATAGATGCCGGATTTGATCCGGGAACAGGTGCAAACGATATTATATATGCAATTGCTTTGCAAAGTGATGGTAAGATTTTGGTCGGAGGCGCATTTACAACTTTCAATGGGGTAACTGCAAACCGGATAGTAAGACTGAATTCGGACGGGAGCATTGATGCAACATTTAATTCAGGTTCGGGAATGGATAATACCGTTTACTGTCTTGTTTTACAATCTGATGGTAAAGTACTGGCAGGTGGCTCATTCACAACGTACAACGGAATAAGTGCAAATAAAATAGTGAGAATAAGTACGACAGGTACAACCGACTCAGGTTTTACAACAGGTAGCGGTTTTAATAACGATGTCCGTTCAATTGCCGTTCAAACAAGCGGAGTTATTTTAGCCGGCGGAGACTTTACTACTTTTAACGGATCGGCACAAAACCGCCTGGCCGGATTAAATTCAGACGGGACATTAAATACAGTATTTAATACAGGCAGCGGATTTGACGGAATTGTTTATTCAATTTTGTTACAAGCAGATCAAAGAGTTATTGTTGGCGGGAATTTTACAACATATGACGGTAATTCAAAAAATATGTTTGTAAGATTAAAAACAGATGGTGCAATTGATGAAGGTTTTGTTACCGGAACCGGGCCTTCCGCGATGATAAGAACCATCTCTTTGCAACCGGACAATAAACTTATAGCCGGCGGAGCATTTACATCTTATAACGGAACAGGGAGAACAAGAGTTGCAAGAATAAATGCAGCTCCGTGTAATGGATTTGCTGCTACAGCAACAGTTTCTCAGCAGCCATGTCCGTCATTGAGTAATGGTATCATAACAATTTCGGCAAGCGGTGGAACAACACCTTATTCTTATGCATGGAGCAGTGGCCAGTCAACAGCTTCAGCAAGTAATTTGCCGGCAGCAAATTATACAATTACAGTTACGGATGCCAATTCTTGTATCGAGATTTTAAGTGCAGGTTTAAATAACGATCCGCTGACAATACTAACTCAACCGGTAAGTCAATCGGCATGTGATGGAAATAATGATGATATTACCTTTACCGTATCAGCAAATAAAGCAAATGCCTGGCAGTGGAAGAAGAACGGTTCAAATATTTCCGGACAAACAACCAACACATTAACTCTGAATAATGTGACGACAGCAAATACAGGTAATTACACCTGTCAGGTTTCCAACACCTTATGCAGCGAGTCAATAACCAGCAGTACAGCATCTTTAACAGTGACCGGCAGCATATCAATCACAACCCAGCCTGTAACACAATCAGCTTGTGCAGGAACAAATGTAATATTGTCGGTTTTAGCAACAAATGCGACATCATATCAATGGAAGAAAAACGGAACAAATATAAGCGGAGCTACAAGTGCAAATCTGGTGTTAAGTTCTGTTTCATCCTCAGATGCAGCAAATTATACGGTAAGCGTAAGCAATTCTTGTCAGTCCGTTGTAAGCAATACTGCTGTATTAAGTATTAATCCATTACCGGCAATCACAACCCAGCCCCTAACACAATCAGCATGTGCAGGAACGAATGTAACATTATCAGTTGCAGCAACAAATGCAACATCTTACCAATGGGAGAAAAACGGGACCAATATAAGCGGGGCAACAAGTTCAAGTCTGGTATTAAACGCTGTTTCATCCGTAGATGCAGCAAGTTATACTGTAAACGTAATCAATACATGTCAGACACTTACCAGTAACGCTGCTGTATTAACAGTAAATCCATTACCGGCAATCACAACCCAGCCCGTAACACAATCAGCTTGTGAAGGAACAAATGTAACATTATCAGTTGCAGCAACAAATGCAACATCTTACCAATGGAAGAAAAACGGGACAAATATAAGCGGGGCAACAAGTGCAAATCTGATGTTAAATTCTGTTTCATCCGTAGATGCAGCAAGTTATACTGTAAACGTAATCAATACATGTCAGACACTTACAAGTAACGCTGCAGTTTTAACAATTAATCTTTTGCCGTCAATTGCAACTCAGCCGGTATCAGCTATGCAGTGTGAGGGTACAGATATTACGTTATCAGTTTTAGCAAACAATGCAAG
>QKHS01000075.1 GCA_003249955.1 Bacteroidales bacterium
TAAAGGCGGGATAATCTTCGGAGCGACAAGCGAAAACTCCTTCTTCTGGATAAATCCGGAAGTAGGTCCGGCTCCAGGTCCTGTAACCGAGGTTTATAACCTTCCGGCGGGAACCTACGACATACGTGCATCCTATCTGACCCCAAACATAACCCACTATTCCTATTACATAAACACGTTCGGAACTGCTAACTGCGTAGATACCGTACAATACGATATAGAGACAATCGGAATGATAGAAGCAGGTATTTCAATATCTGCCGATGTTATACTGGAAGACCTTGTAGCACCGAATGCCAATGTAATATTCCTGAACACCTCCGATTATGACAACGTAAGCAAACGCTGCGAATGGCATTTTGATGACGGAACCATAGTAAAGAACTGCGACGAATTAGTAGAGCACGTATATACCGAAGCCGGCTGCTACGAGCCCTTCCTGATAGTAATGAACAGAGATCTTCCCGAGTGTAGAGATACTGCCTATCTTGATGCCTGCGTAAAAGTGGACAATGCCAGCAAGCTGGAGATCCCGAACGTATTCTCCCCTAACGGCGACGGAATCAACGACTTCTTCCAGGTAAAAGCCAGAACACTCAGGACATTCAGCGGAATCATAGTAAACCGTTGGGGACGAACCGTCTATGAATGGACCAACTGGGAAGATTACGAAGCCGGTTGGGACGGAAAACTCGATGGCGGCACTGAAGCTTCCCCCGGAGTATATTTCTATATCATCAAAGCCGAAGGTATGGATGAAGCCCTGTATGACGAGCAGGGAGCTTTCCATCTGATGAGGGAATAAATCAGTATTTTCTTTTGTCTTATACAACGTTTTGGAATGTAATATTGTCTTAAAAACAGTTAACAAATGACGGATAATGAAAAATTAATAAAGCAATGTCAGAAAAAGTCAGCAAGGGCTTTCGATGAGCTTTATAAAAATTATTCTTCATTAGTTTACGGGATTTGTATAAGATACACTAAAGACAGAGCAGAGGCTGAAGATTTAATGCAGGAGTGTTTTATAAAAATCCTTAATAAGATAGGCGATTACGAATTTAAAGGTTCTTTTGAAGGTTGGTTGAGACGATTAACGGTTAATAATGCTATTAACTTCCTGAAGTCAAAAAAGAGTTTTATGTCGGAAGATGTAGGAGAATATGAAATTCAGGATGATAATTTTGGTTCAGATGTTATAAGCGACTTGAGTGCCAAAGAAATAATAAGCATAATAAACCGGCTTCCGGCAGGGTACAGGACAGTTTTTAATCTTCATGTAATTGAGGGATATAAACATACTGAAATTGCCGAATTACTGGAGATAAGTGATATTACATGCCGGACCCAATACAAAAAAGCACGCGAAGCATTAATCGCCTTAATAAATGAAAATTATAAATGAACGATTTTAACGACATATTAAAAAACAAACTTGAAGATTTCAGAGAAACCCCTTCTCAGGAAGTCTTTAATAATATCCGTTCTAATTATCCTAAGAGAACATTTCTTGACTTTTTGAATAATAATAAATATTATTTTATTGCTGCATCAGCAGTACTAATAACTACAGCGATTATTATTTTAAGCTCGTCTGTTAATACCCCCGAAAACAAAAATAATGTTACATCTGATGACAGAAATACTGAAATTCAGGATAATACCGAAATAACTGTTGTTACACAGAATGATGCCACTGAAAATACCGTGAAAACAAATAACGGGAATAACAACATTACAAGTGATAATTTGCCTGTCATAGAGAAATCTGATGCTATGGAAATTATAACAATAAATGTTTTTAACTCTGATGATACATTGGTGTGTGGAAGTGTTTACGAAACTACAATTAAAGGTTCTGCAGAAAATTTAATTGTTCCGGCAGGCTTAAAACTTATCTCACTTAATGACAGGCTTAGGATAGTATGTTCAAAAGCCGGCAATTATAAGATATTGTATTCGGAAAAAAACAGCAGCAGAGTTTTATCTGACAGCATGACAATATCTTTTAATAATTTATTACCTGCCGATGTAAGTGTCTCTAAAGAAAATTTATGTCCGGAAGAAGATATGACTTTAATAATAAAGAATATTAATGTTACCCCTGACTGGACCAACAGAGACCTTAGCTACAGACAATTATCAGCAGGTAAATATATTGTTAGTGGTTTTGCCCCGGGAAAGAATAATCTTACATTTACGTTGTCAGATAATAATTGTAAGACGGAATATGCCAGAGAGATTAATGTGGCAGAAACCCCTGATTACAAATATGCATCAACACCAAGTGTGTGTGCAGGATCAAATGCAAGCCTGACCATAAACTGCACTAATTTCGCTCCGGTATCTTATATACTCAATAATGAATTAATAAGCAAAGACGGTAAATTTGAAAATCTGAATTCAGGTATATATTGTCTGGCAATAAACTATGCTTATGGTTGCAGGTTAAACGATACTTTATTAATAAGGGACAGCCTTAATATCAGTCCGTTCTTTATCAGCGAACGGGATCTGGTTAATAAGAATAAATATTATTTCAGAAATCTAACCAATGTTGATGATTACGGCTATGAAAGAAATCAGAATATTGAATTTATCTGGAAGGTAAATGGAGAAGAATTGCCGCAAAGCGATAATCCTACCTATGAATTTACAGCCGAAGGAAATAATGTTGTGGAATTGATAGCAGTTCTTAGCGAAACATGTCAGAGCACATATTCTGAAACAATTCTGATTTCAGGTTCAAACTTCAGGATCCCAAATATTTTTACTCCTAACGGAGATGGGATCGGTGATGAGTTTAAAGTTATTTACGAAGGCGATCTGGCAAATTACGGAATTACAATTATCAACAGATTGGGCGAGATTGTTTATGAAACCAACGACATTAATCGTTCATGGGACGGAAAGATTAATGGAAATAACGATGCAAGCGAGGGCTTATATTATTATATTATCAGAGGAGAGGATAAGTTCGGAAACAAAATTGAGCAGAAAGGTGGTTTACAACTCGTAAGACATTAGTATTTTTGTTCAGAATTGTGTCAGAAAAAAGGGTGGAAATATTTCCACCCTTTTGTTATTAATCTTTTTGATAATATTAATCTTCTTCCTGTTCTGCTTCGTATTCTTTGAGCAATTGTTCCTGAACATCCGGCGGAACCTGCTGATACTCGAAGAACGACATTTCGTACATTGCGCGACCGGCAGTATTTGATCTTAATGCAGTTGAGTAGTTTGACATTTCTGCCAGCGGAACTCTTGCCATGATTTTCTCAAATCCTTTTTCGCTGCTCATACCCATTACAATTGCACGACGTCCCTGTAAATCACTCATAACATCACCCATTCTGTCACCGGGAACGAGAATTTCAACATTGTAAATAGGTTCCATAATTTTAGGACCGGCATTTTTAAATGCTTTGCTGAATGCGTTACGACCTGCAAGTTTAAATGAGATTTCATTTGAATCAACAGGGTGCATTTTACCATCAACAATACAAACACGAATGTCACGGGCATAAGAACCTGTAAGCGGACCAACTTCAAGTTTTTCCATAATACCTTTTAAAATAGCAGGTAAGAATCTGGCTTCGATAGAACCACCAACAATACAGTTATAGTAAACTAGTTTTCCGCCCCAATCCAGATTGTACTCATCTTTTCCGCGAACAGAAATTTTGAATTCTTTACCATCAATTTTATACATTGTCGGATCCGGCATACCTTCGGTATAAGGTTCCATAATCATATGAACTTCACCAAACTGGCCTGCTCCGCCTGATTGTTTTTTATGACGATAGTCTGCAAAAGCAACTTTTGTTATTGTCTCGCGATATTGAATTCTTGGTTTCAGGAATTCTGTAGGAATTTTGAATTGATTGTCGAGGTGCCATTTCATGATATTAAGATGGTATTCGCCCTGACCCTGAACTAATAATTGTTTTAATTCTTTTGAATATTCAACAATAATTGTAGGATCTTCGTCTTTCATTCTGTTAAGAGCTTCGCCAAGTTTTTCTTCATCACCTTCACTCAAAGCTTTTACAGCAATTCTGTATTTCGGATTCGGCCAGTTTATTCCCTGAGCTTCCCAGTCCTGACCTGGAGAAACCAAAGTATGGCAGGTTTTTGTACTTTTTAATTTTACAGTAGCACCGATATCTCCGGCAAACATTTTGTCAACTTTAACCCTGTTTTTACCTGCACAAACGAACAAAGAAGAAAGTCTTTCCTTGGTGTTGTTCTTTGAGTTGTACATGTCAATACTTTCTGTGAGGGTTCCGCTCAGAACTTTAAAATAACAAATTTCTCCTATGTGTTCTTCTACAGATGTTTTGAAAACAAAAAGTGATGGTTTTGCCGATGAGTCACATTTTATTTCTTTACCTTCAAGATCCTTTACCGGAGCAAATTTGTCAGGAGACGGAGTTACCTGAGCAATAAATTCCATTAAACGTTTTACGCCGAGATCGTTTCTTGCATTGGTACAGAAAATAGGGAAGATACCTCTTAAAGGCAATCCTGCTGCAATACCACGCATCATTTCTTCTTCTGTCAATGTGTCATTTTCAAAGAAAAGTTCCATTAAAGACTCATCAGCTTCAGCAGCTTTTTCGATTAACTGGGTTTTTACTTCTTCAGCCTGATCAGCATGTTCGGCAGGGATATCACTTATTTCGACATCATTACCTTTTAAAGTGTACATTTTATTGGTAATAACATCTATTATTGCATTGAACCCTGTTCCTGCATTTACCGGGAACTGAGCTAAAACAGCATTTCCGCCAAATGTTTCTTTAACCATTTCCACAGCTTTCTCGAAATTGGTTTTTTCATGATCAAGGTGGTTAATGGCGATAATCATAGGTTTCTCTGCTTTTTCAACATAGCGACCCTGAATTTCAGTACCTACTTCAACTCCGTTCTGAGCATTGATAAGCATTAAAGCAGTATCGGCAGCATATAGCGAAGAAACAAGACTCCCGATAAAATCATCCATTCCCGGATTATCAAGTATATTGATTTTTGTATTGGCAATTTCTGTGTATAATACTGTAGAAAACAATGAGTTACCGTTTTCCTGTTCAATAGGACGGTAATCTGATACAGTGTTTTTACTTGCTATATCACCTTTTCTATTAATTACTCCTCCGATTTGTAACATAGATTCGGCCATAATGGTTTTGCCAGAGCCTGAATTCCCTACCAAAGCTATGTTTCTGATCTGATCCGTTTGATAATTTTTCATATTATTCGTAAAAGTTAATTTAATTTATTTAATATCAATCTCTTAACAATTTTAATTTGGCTGACAAAAATAATAAAAAATAAATAAGTACAAACCCTATACTATTAATAATTGAGAAATATTGTTTTTGAAAGACTGCTTTTAAACATTGAGTTTAAAAGAAACAGCTTTAAATTATATTTTAAAAATAAAGCCGTCTTTTTTCTATCTTTGCATTTAAATCAAAAAACAGTGAAGAAAAAATTTGTCATAAACTTAATTTTCCTGCTTTTCCTTAATGTTCTGGTAAAGCCTTTCTGGATTTTTGGGGTTGAAAGGTCTGTTCAGAATATTGTAGGAGCATCGGAATTTGGGTTCTACTTTTCTTTACTTAATTTTTCTCTTTTGTTAAATATTATCCTCGATTTTGGGATAACAAACTTTAACAACAGAAATATTTCCCAGAATCATAATATTCTTAGCAAACATGTCTCAAATATTGTAGCATTAAAACTATTACTTGCTGTTGTATATGCCGTATTGTCTTTGACTGCAGCACTAATTATAGGTTATGATTTGCGTCAGTTGGGAATTTTGGCAATATTGATTTTTAATCAGTTTTTGCTGTCGCTTATTCTGTATTTGCGTTCAAATGTCAGCGGGTTACAGATGTTTAAAACAGATAGCATGTTGTCTGTTTTGGATCGCCTTCTGATGATAATTATATGCAGTATTCTGATTTGGGGTAATATTACCGGCTTAACGTTGAAGATTGAATGGTTTGTGCTGGCCCAGACTATCGCCTATCTTATAACAGCTCTTGTGGCACTGGCTGTAGTTATCAGCAAAACCACATTCTTTAAACTTAACTTTGACTTCAGATTCTTCAGAGTATTTCTAAAGAGAAGTTATCCCTATGCGTTACTTATATTACTGATGGCGTTTTACAACAGGATTGACTCAGTAATGCTTGAAAGACTTTTACCTGACGGGAAAGAGCAGGCCGGAATTTATGCACAGGCATTCAGAATTCTTGAAGCCGCGTCTATGTTTGCATTCCTGTTTTCGAGTCTTTTACTGCCCATGTTTGCAAAAATGCTCAAAAAACGGCAAAATATTGAAGATCTTGCAAAATTGTCATTTGTACTTATTATTGTACCTGCAATTCTGGGGATGAATATTTGTCATTTTTACAATGAAGAAATAATGTCTCTGATGTATTGGGATCATGTTGCTTCGAGTGCAACAACCTTAAGCTTGCTGATGACAGGTTTTTTAGGTATATGTACTACATATATTTTCGGAACCCTGCTTACTTCAAACGGAAATATGAAGCACCTCAATATTATGGCGGCTTCAGGTATGCTTTTAAATATTATTCTTAATCTTATACTTATCCCGCATTTTCAGGTTGTAGGATCAGCAACGGCAAGTATGATTACACAGATACTTACAGGATTAAGCCAGTTGATTATAGCGTGGAAAATATTTGATTTTAAATTTAATTATAAACTGATAATATCACTGGGAATATTTATCCTGTTGAGCTTTTTCTTAACGGCATTTGTTTCAACATTAGAACTCAATTGGATTATTTCTGCTGTAGTGTCTCTGTGTGCAGGACTGTTACTTGCATTTGCTACAGGATTGTTTAAAGTAAAAGCTATTGTAAATCTGGTTAAAGAGAGAGAATCAGAAGATTCCGATCAGTAAAAATTGCTTAATCCTGTCCGTTTTACGGATTATCGGATGCCGACATGTTAATTGTTTTTTCATGTATGATAATACACTTCTTTTTCGAAATAAAACACCCGAAAAAACTAATAAAACAATTTACACAATTTCAATCATTTATTTTAGTTATTTTATAATAAGATTAAGATAAATCTGTAACTCACATTATGGTTAAATATTGGCCGGTTATTTCAGGGAATACTTATTTGCTGTAATCAGAATGTGGCGATACAGCATGTGAAGGCTTTTCAGCATATTTTAAACTTTTTTGTGATATAAGGATAAGCACTTTATAACTTTTTAATAAAAAACCACGATGTCAATTATTTTAAAATAATAATACGTATTTTTGTCATTATTAAAGTATATAACCTAAAAAATGGTATCATCTGTTATTAAATTATTAAAATCAAATATCAGTATGTTTAAATACATAGCTGTAGGAATTATTAATACTTTAATTTCACTTTTTACAATAATGTTGTGTATGTATGTGTTTAAGATTGCCTATGACATTTCTAATTTAATAGGATATATTGTGGGTTTGATTAATAGCTTTATCTGGAATAAATTGTGGGTTTTTAAAAAACGTGGAACCAGGCAAATTGTTAAAGAAATGAGTTTGTTCTTAGGTGTTTTTCTTATTTGCTACTTAATCCAATTTTTATGTTTGAAACTTTTTGTTGAGAAACTCAACTGGAACGAGTATTTATCGCAAATAACAGCAATGGTAATATATACTGTTCCGGGATATTTACTTAATCGTTTTCTGACTTTTAAAAAATAAATAAAAAAGCATATATGTTTAAATTAGCAATAGTTGTTCCTTGTTATAATGAAGAAGAAGTTCTCGGGGAGACTTCTGCGAGGCTTAAAAATGTCATTGATAATATGGTGGGGAAAGATAAAATATCTTCTTCAAGTTACGTGTTATTTGTAAATGACGGGAGCCGTGATTTAACATGGTCAATAATTACTGACTTACATGAAAACAATAAGGTTTTTAAAGGCCTTAATCTTGCAAGAAATGTAGGGCATCAGAATGCATTGGTTTCGGGGCTCGAATTTGTAGTAAATAAGTGTGATATCGCAGTTTCTATTGATGCAGACCTGCAGGATGATGTAGATGTTATAGAACAAATGGTTGATCAATACTCGTTGGGAAATGATATTGTTTATGGAGTAAGAAGTTCCAGAGATAAGGATACCTTTTTTAAGAAAAACTCGGCATTGTTTTTTTATAAAGTAATGCGTTTTCTGGGAGTAGATACAGTATATAACCATGCCGATTACAGGCTGATGAGTTCCAGAGCATTAAAACAACTTTCATTATTTCAGGAGAAAAATCTGTTTTTGAGAGGCATCGTCCCTCTGATAGGATATAAAACGGAGAAAGTTTATTATAAAAGAGAAAACAGATTTGCCGGCACATCAAAGTATCCGTTAAAAAAAATGCTGAATTTTGCCTTGGAAGGCATTACATCTTTCAGCGTTAAACCACTGAGGATAATTTCCATAATAGGGCTTATCAGCTTATTTGTAAGTTGTGTATCTTTTATTTATATCATTGTAACCTATTTCAGAGGATATAATATTCAGGGATGGACATCATTAATGAGTTCTTTATGGTTTATAGGTTCTTTGACTTTGATCTCTCTGGGGATTATAGGAGAGTACATTGGAAAAATATACACAGAAGTTAAAGGCCGGCCCAGATATAATGTAGAGTCTGTATTATTTGAAGATTAATATTCAATTGTTGTGAGTATTATTATAATCGTAATTATAAATCATGTAAAATGAGTTTTAACCCGAAGTCCTTACAAAACCCTGCCTATATAGGCATATTGCTATTGTTTTGTTATTTTGCTTTCTTTTTTGCATTAGGAAATAAAACCCTTCACATATGGGATGAATCCAGAAATGGAATAAGTGCATATGAAGTGAGTAAAAACAATAGTTTTTTAATGCCAACATATAATGGAACAACAGACATGTGGAACACAAAGCCACCATTGCTCATTGATTGTCAGGCTGTTTGTATTAAGCTATTCGGCAATAATGAGACAGCAGTCAGGTTGCCAAGTGCTATTGTTTCGACCTTAACAGTTTTGCTTATTTTCCTGCTTATATCAACACTTACAAAATCAAAGCCTCTTGGTTTTCTGGCAGCAGGAGTTTTTCTCGCTACTCCTGGACTACTTCCGTATCATGCTCTGAGGCAAGGTGATTTTGAGGCATTTATTTTGTTCTTTTCTGCTGCATACTCTTTAGCCTTCCTGTATTATACGGAAAGGAAAAATAACAGAACTTTATATTGGGCAATGTCTTTATTTACGCTGGCTTTTCTCTCTAAAAGTTCAGCCTCGCTGTTCTTTCTTCCCGGTATCGGTATTTATATTCTGCTAAAAAAGGAACTTTTGCCGTTGCTGAAAAACAAGCATTTTTATTTTTCATTATTAATTCCTCTTATTGTATTGGGCGGATATTATTTATTACGGGAAAGTTATAATCCCGGTTATATTAAGGCTGTTTATGATAATGAATTCGGAGGCAGGGCATTCACCTCTATTGAAGGACATTCAAAACCATTTTTGTTTTATTTCAATTTCCTGACAGATTACGCTTTAGGTTGGTGGTATTGGCTTATTCCTGCAGGCTTGTTATTAACATTCTTTGAGAAGAATAAACAAGTGAAAAATATTTTTATTTTTTCATTATTGTTGGCTTTTACTCACTTGTTGATTATTTCTGTAACAAAAACCAAACTGGAGTGGTATTGTTTTCCGGAAGTTACTTTCTGGGTTATTTTGTCAGCTATATCAATATATCAGATTATAAATATGCTGACATGGTTTGTGAAAAGACCTCAAATTAAGGAAATTGTAATGATTATTGCATTTATCGGGGTATTGTATTATCCGTTGCAGAAGCAGTTAAAACTTGTTAAGTTTCTTGCAATTGAGGAATCATGGCAAAAGAATGTTAAGGTTTTTCTCAGAGACAGAGTGGAAAAACTAATTCCCTCCGGGATGGACCCCATTGTATTGATATCAGGTAATTATGAACAAAACTCACTTTTCTATATTTACAAATTGAGGGATAACGGATATAACATTGGTTTGGGTAATTTTCAGGAAGTTAAAGAAAATACATATGTTATTTTAGATATTGCAGACGACCAGAAAATGATGGAATCTTTCATTTTTTGTGCAAATATCGATACCGTTGAAATTTTTTCAGAGAGTGTTAAAGCTTTTTATGTAGGAAAGTACAGGACAGAAGAAGAAGCGATATTATATGCCGAAAATTTTATACTCTCCAGTGCTGAATATAAAAACTATATCGCAGATAAGGCAGAGCAAAACGGAGTAGAATTTGAAGTCCAGTTGTTTAATGATGCAGATTATTTAGTTAAAAACGCCAGAAATAAACTCGGAATTTAAAATGTCAGAAACTTTTCAGATTTAGGAAAGCCTCTGTTAGCAACAGTATTATAAATGTCAGTTATCCCGGAGATTTATAAGTTTCAGAATCTTTTCAAACCGATTTAAAAGTTAAAAAGTAATTTGTATTTTTGAAAACTCAAAATTGTATAGCTATATAAAACCATTAAGGAAAGAAGGATGACTAAAGAAATAAAAAAGATAAAATCAGGACGAACGTTTTTGATAATTTTTTCAATTATTTTTATTGTAATAACGCTATTTATTTTTTTTATCGGAAAGAAGTTGGATACCCCCCCCAAGGTTAGTGCTGTTGAAGACATTCAGGTTGTTAACGACTTTAAATATTTTATAGACTTTGAGACAGATAAATATCTTGGTCCCAATAGTTTGCTTACATCTACAAAAGCATTATCGGGCAAGCAATGTGGACTTATAGATAAAAACGGCAAATATGGGCCGGCAGTAATTATTCCGGTTCCTACAAATGATACCTCTGAAATATCTGATATCATTGTTAAATTCTGGCTTAATCCATCAACTCCGGGAATAGATGTTGCTATGGCTTTTTCTATTGTAGACCAAAATAATAATCAGGTTCATTGGGAAGGATATCCTGTAAAAGGAAACTCTTTTGCAATAGATAATTGGTATTCGTTTACCTGCAGGTTCAAATATCCTAAGGAATTTATAAATACTACATATTCTTTGAAATTGTATTTAATGAGCAACAATAAAGACTATACTCCTGTATATATTGATGATGTCTCAGTATCGTTAAAGGAAAATGCAGACAACGGATCTCCCAGATCCAAATTAATAGACTTCGAAGAATCAAATGATAAGAGAATCAGCTCAAAATATGCCAAGTCCGGTTATTACAGCACTTATGCAAAAGGCGAGAATGGTTTTTCTGAATCCGTAATTATCCCGTTTAAGGATTTGGATATAAGCAACATAAACAGTGTCTCACTTAGTTTTAATTATCTGAGCGAAACATCAGATCTGAATGCCGTTTTTGTAGTTTCTGTTTGCGATTCAACCTCAAAGGACTTGCTGTGGCAGGGAATAGACTTGTCAAAAGCCGACTTTAAAGAAAAGGTCTGGGAAACAGCAAATGGCAGCATCCTTATTCCTGAAGAAATTGCAAAACCAGAAAACAGCTTAAAGATTTATCTCTGGAACAGAAATGAAAATCAGGTGTTTCTGGATGATGTTTATATCGTTATTAAAGAAAACAGCAAGACAAACGATAGCGTACAACCAGCCTTTGATCTTATTGGCCAAAAGAAATTTCAACCGGGAGCAAACAGACCTCCGTATAATTCATATGTAGTTAATTTGCAGAAAGCTGATGCAGAAAGTGTTGTGTCTCTGAATAAAATATTTACGAGAAAATCAAGGATTCTGACCGGGAAATTTGATGAAAGTACGGGGAAAGATCAGATCTTTTATGAAGAATCGGGGAAATATAATATTTTGTATCTTGAGAACGGATCTGTCGTTTCTAAAGAAGTTTCTTTTCATCCGGCAATAAGTAAAGATTCAAGATTATTTGCGGACAAAGAATTTTTGTTTTCAATCAATCCTGTTGATGGTTTAATATGTGTACATAAATATCAGGCTAATCAAAATAAATTTATTGAAACGGGACGTATTAAATGTTCGGGAGTCGATAAAGTAATTGCAGTTACAGCTAATCCTGATAATTCTTTTTCGGTATTTGAAAATGACGGGAACATTTTAACTTATGCCCTTAAATCTGGATCTTATGCTCAGGTTTCCGGGAATAAACCGGTCAACCCGTATCAGGGGAATTTAAAATTCTTGAAAGCAGATTTTTTCGGAATTAATAAAGAAGATGTATTGCTGATTTATCTGGAAAAAAGTCAGGATAAGTATGTGCTCTTAACTTACAATGCAGGAATAAAAGGATGGGCATTGTCAGATAAATATAAAGGCAACTCAGTACAATCCTATGATCAGCTTGATTTTGCAAGTGACTATTCTGTAATTGATTATGATAAAACCGGGGAAAAGGAGTTGTTGCAGTTGAACAAGACAAAACGTTTCGACTTAAGGATAATAAATTTTGATATCATGACTTATAATATTTTATTTAATGTGGAATTTAAAGGATTCCCTAAAAAGCAGAACCCGAAATATTATGAAGTCTCAAAAATTATATGCGGGGATTTTTCAGGAGATGGCTGCAGCGAAATAATTATTTTCCAGGATAACATAAGCAAGGTTGACTGGTTAACACAAAAAACAGAAATGTATTCATTCAGTAAATAATTATGAAAAAATATAGATTACTTATAATATTAATATTCCCGTTAATGTTTTCATGTAACGGCGAAAAAAAAGCGAAGATTAAAACTACAGATTTCAGTCTTACAGAGCTTAATTTGCTTACTAATTATCCGAAAGACGTACTTTATATGGACTATACAGGAGCAATGCATGGTTTCGTAATTCCTTCCGCTTCTCAGACTGCTGACGGCCGGTTCGATTTTAATTTTACCGTTAAAAATGAAAGTGAAACCCCTAAGAAACTTTTCTATAAGATATATTATCAGAATGAGTCATATAAGTTCCCTGACTTTGATGAAAATGACGAAACCAAACAAAACCAGTTTGCCCATGAGAACTTTTATGGTAGCTGGGAAGATACAGATACTTATTTTAAACCATGCGGAGAAATTGCTCCCGGCGAAGAAAAACAGATAACAGATAATTTCAGAATTGTCGGAAATCCGCGCAACGAGGATAAGTATTTTTTCGAAGGAGAAAATGACAGATGGAAAAGAAATCCAAGGGTAGGAGATTATAGCTTCATGATTGTAATTATTGATGAGGAAGGTCTGAATAAAGTTCCTGAAAACATAAAAAATATTAAGCTCGCAGAAAATGAAATGTTTGCTTCCCCGTTTTTTTATTTTTTACATGGAGAAGGAAAGTCATTTGATAATTGCATAGTTAGTTTTACTGATAAATTTATAAATATTAAGGCATCTCCCGATTTAGGAAAGGGAGTTTATATTGATGATTATAAATTTAAGAACTCTGAAGAGCCCGGCTACTCGGATTATTTCAATTGTAACTGCAACAACGACGAAAAATTAAACGAAGAAGCTCCTGTAGGGCAGTTTATTCATTATATCGATGAGTCTTCAAAATTTAATAATGTCCCGGTTATTTCTGATTTTTTTGACGGAAGTTTTACTCAGGAAGAATATAACTGGCTTAGAGCATTCTACAAGACAGAAGACAGAATAGCTGTTTTACCTCAGGTTGCAAAGAAACCTTGCGAAACAATATATAGCGATACTATTGACAGAAAGATTGTTCTGAAAAATCCGAAATGCGAATACGGAGAATGGAAGAAGCAAAATGTAGGAATGATTACGCGAAATGGTTTTACCTATGGAAAATTCACGGTTAAGGCAAAATTAACCGAACTTCTCAATGAGGACTTTGTCTGGAACGGCATTACCAATGCTATATGGCTGATTTATCAGGGGGGCAGAGGTCAGAACGAAACCGGCTGGAATCTTCGCCGTCCGTGTAAAAAGAAAGGCTACATGAAAACATATTGGGGCGGTCGCGAAGATGAGCGTGTTGAACGTGTTGCTTATTCCGAGATTGATTTTGAAATTCTGAAAACTGTACCATATTGTCCAAGCGAAAAGTTTCCGCCGGTTTACGATAATTACGAAGCCCGTACAAACAAAGTAAATGCATGGAATACCCAAATGCCTGATGATGTTGATAAAGATAAAAAAAATATTGCTGTTTGTTGTACAAACTGGGATATGGCCTGTTGGGAGCCTAAAAACTTTTCAGCAGGATGCCATACCGTTACACATAACGGTAAAATATATTATGCTCACAGATGGGAAGATTGCTACAGAGCTGTTACCACAAAACATATGGCTCCGGATGATGATTTGTTCGGAAGCGAGTATTATTATTTCCAGATTGACTGGCAGCCCGATAAAATTATATGGCGTATAGGCCCGGAAAAAAACAAACTTTATGAAGTCGGGTACATTGACAATACTATTTCGGCAATACCCGATAACCAGATGTTGCTTATAATCACACAGGAATTCCATAACACAAACTGGTGGCCCGGATCTCCTTATCTGCAGGAAAATATCCCGTTTCCGGCAAAAGATTATGTAGGTGAAGTTTATGAAATAACAATTGAGTAAGCCATGGTATTCAGTAGTACTCTTTTTTTACTTTATTTTTTACCAGTATTTCTCACGGTTTACTATCTTTCAGATGTAAAATACAAGAATTATATCGCATTGGCGGCCAGCATTTTTTTCTATGCCTGGGGAGCTCCTGATTTTATATTCATAGTTCTTGGGTCTATTATAGTTGATTTTTTCATTGTTCAGAAAATGTACGAATCAACAGGGCTAAAGAAAAAATTATTGCTTACCACCTCTGTTTTACTTAATTTAGGTCTGCTGGCATATTTTAAATATGCAAATTTCTTTGTTGATAACCTTAATGTTTTGCTTGGAATAACAGGTGCCGGAGCGATACAGATGACCAAAATCATAATGCCTATAGGGATTTCGTTTTTTTCGTTTCAGAAATTTACTTACGGTATTGATGTTTTCAGAGGAAAACATAAACCACTTAAAAAAGTCACAGATCTGGCATTATATATTTTGCTTTTCCCGCAGCTTATCGCGGGGCCTATTGTTCGTTACGGTGAAATAGCCGATCAACTTGAAGACAGGCAGCAAAACGAAACAATTGATAATAAACTGACCGGCCTGTTCAGGTTTATTCTTGGTCTGTCAAAAAAAGTTCTTATTGCAAATGTGATGGGAGCAGAAGCTGATAAAATTTTTGCAATGAATCCTGACATGATGAATTCGTCAGTAGCATGGATAGGTATTCTGGCCTATACTTTCCAGATTTATTTCGATTTTTCAGGATATTCCGATATGGCTATTGGTTTGGGTAAAATGATAGGATTTAAATTTCCCGAGAATTTTGATAATCCTTATGTGTCACGCTCAATTTCAGAGTTCTGGAGACGTTGGCATATGACTCTTGGCCGTTGGATGAAAGACTATCTTTATATCCCGTTGGGAGGTAACAGGGTAAATTCAAAATTCAGGCTGTATTTTAATTTATGGTTTGTTTTTCTTGTGTCGGGATTATGGCATGGTGCAGCATGGACTTTCATCGCGTGGGGTGCATTTCATGGCTTATTCCTTATTCTTGACAGACTCTTTTTGCTTAAAGTCCTTGACAAAATAGGAAAATTACCTGCTATGATTTTTACCTTTATTGTAACTATGATAGGCTGGGTAATATTCAGGTCTGTTTCTCTGGACTTCGCTTTTGCTTATATCGGGAAATTGTTTTCATTTAACTTCGGACCCGCCGGATATCCCGACCTGGAATTTATCACAGTATTGATAATAGCAGTTATATTTAGTTTTATTACTGCGATTAAACCGGGTAAAAAACTGGAGGATAAAATACTGTACCAGCAATATCCGGTAAGTAGATATCTGGTTATGAGTATTTGCTGTATGTTGTTACTTATTGTCTGTGTGGCAGATATAAGTTCTTCAGGATTTAATCCGTTTATTTATTTCAGATTTTGATTGTTTTTGCATTGTTAAGAAGTTTTTTTAACTTTAACTCCTGAACACAAACAATTTTAAATGATTTTATGAAAGACAAAAATCAGATAAAAATCCTTTTGGTTGATGACGATCCGGACATCAGAGAATTTATGTCTTACAATTTACGTAAAGAATCTTATGATGTCTATCTGGCCGAAAACGGAGAAAAAGCTATCAGCAAAGCAAAGAAACATTTGCCGGATTTGATAATTCTTGATGTTATGATGCCCGGTATGGATGGCATAGAAGTTTGTGAAGCTCTGAGAAAAGAAAAACAAACCGAAAATATTTTAATATGTTTTCTCACTGCCCGTGGCGAAGATTACTCGCACATAGCAGGTTTTAATGCCGGAGCCGATGACTATGTTACAAAACCTGTACAGCCCGCAGTGTTTATGAAGAAAATAGAAGCAATGTTACGCAGGGCAAACATGTTCAGGGAAGAACGGGAAACAGGTGATTTTAAATCCGGAAAACTTGAAATAGAGTTTAAATCCCACGATGTAAAAGTTGACGGAGTGCCGGTTATTCTTGCAAAAAAAGAATTCTTATTGTTAAAACTTCTGGTTTCGTCTCCCGGCAAGGTGTTTTCGAGAGACGATATTTATTCTGCCGTATGGGGAAATGAAGTCGTTGTAGGTGACAGAACAATAGATGTTCACATAAGAAAACTCCGTGAGAAAATAGGAGAAGATTTTATTGTTACACTCAAAGGTATTGGCTATAAATTTAATGTTTAAAAAAATGAAAAATTTCAGTGCTAATATTCTGGCAATTATTTATTCGGCAATAATAGCCGCGATAGTTTTGACTTTTATCGGCATATTCGATTTTTCGCTGGGGCTGAAAATAAACTGGGGAATAGTACTCGTTGTAACAGCCATTTGTTTGGTGGTTTCATTTTTAATGCTCAGGTTTTTATTGTTTTCATTTATCTACAACCGCATTAAGCTTATTTACAAAACAATTCATAAAAGAAAAGAAGGCAGGAATATCAACCGTGAAAAATTTAATTATTCAACCGACCTTATAAAACAGGTTGATGAGGATGTGCATAACTGGGCTTCGGAGCAGGAACAGCAGATGGAGCAGATTATAGAGACCAGCAATTACCGCAAGGAGTTTGTCGGAAATGTGTCTCATGAGCTTAAAACCCCTATATTTAATATTCAGGGATACACTCTTACCTTGCTTGAGGGAGGATTGCAGGATGAAAGCATAAATGAACGCTATCTCAGAAAAATTGAAAAAAACATTAACAGAATGATAAACATTGTTAATGATCTTGATGAAATTACAAGGCTTGAGGCCGGACAGCTCAAGCTAAGAATGAAAGTTTTTGATCCGGTTGAATTGTGCAAAGACTCATTTGAATCATCAGAAAAAATATCAAAAGAAAAAAATATCAGACTTGAAATTGTAAATCATCTCGAAAAACAATTTAATGTTAAAGCAGATAAAGAATTTATCCGTCAGGTCTTTTCAAATCTTATAATTAATGCCATACATTATAATAACCCGGGTGGAATGGTAAAAGCAGAGTTTTTTGAAATGGGAAAAAATATTCTTGTCGAAATTACCGATAACGGGGTTGGCATTCCGGAGGAAGATTTACCCAGAGTTTTCGAGAGGTTCTACCGTGTTGATAAAAGCCGCGCTTTAAACTCCGGTGGCTCGGGTCTGGGGCTTGCCATTGTTAAACATATTATCGAAGCCCACGGGCAAAAACTAAATGTGCGCAGTACAGTCGGAGTCGGAACCACAATTGCATTTACTCTGAAAAGGGAAGGGTAGAGATTACGCAAATCAGGGACTTCAAATAAGTTGTAAAAACTTTTTCATCATTACGTGTTAATAAATTTTGTCAACAAAAGCGATGGCTTTTTCGTTTTAGATGAGATTTTGCTATAATTTTATGGGTGAAAGAAATTTATTGAATACTGAATAACTTTCTTTTTATTGAGTAAGAGTATTTTGAATATTAATTATAGAGTACATGAGTGACAAAAAAATTACATACTTACTTGGTGCAGGTGCAAGTTATCAGGCGTGTCCAATTTTAAGTGAATTAGGAGAGAAAATGATTCTAATGTCTCGCAATTATTTAGGAGATAAGTATCAAGAGAATTATAATTTTATAAAAGATAGCGGAGATAACTCAGAAAACATTATGCAAAATATTGGCTATTTCGGAAGAAAGGCCATTGAATATGGAACAATAGATACTTATGCCAAGAAACTATATTTAAACAGAGACCATTCTGAAGAACTGCATCACTTGAAATTGTCTGTAAGTATTTTTTTTACAATTTGGGAAATTACAAATGATTCAATTAGGTTCAGGACTAATAGTGCCAATAAACAAATTCCATTATCTTGTATTGATTTGCGTTACATATCTTTATTGGCAACATTTCTTGAAAAATCAGATAAATTTCCGGTAATAAATAATAGAATTCGGGTTGTTTCTTGGAATTATGATTTGCAGATTGAAAAAGCATATAAATCATTTTTACCAGATAAATGGAAAATCAATATGGAAGATTTAAATAAGTATTTTAAATTCCGTTTTGATTTTAATGGCCAAGAATTAGATTTAAACATTATTCATTTAAATGGGTATGGAGGATTCTTTTTTAGTAATAGAATTGCCGAAAAAAATGATGAATATTGTTTTTTCGATGTCTCTGAATCTAAACAAATTTCAGAAATTTTAGGTTCTATTGAATATGTTTATGATAAACTTACACATCGTGAGGTGCGCGTGAACGATCATATAAATTATGCATGGGAACAGTCAGAATTGGCTAAACAAAAGCGCGAATACGCAAAGAAAGTATTTAAAGAATCTGATGTTATTGTCGTTATAGGTTATTCCTTTCCTCCATTTAACCGGCAGGTTGATCAGATGCTTTTCAATGAGTTAAAAGGCCGAAAAACTAGGATTTATTATCAGGACCCGAATGCAAGTGAGAGTTTGATTAAGAATTATGTTGATGATGATTGTGAGGTGATTATTATTAATGATAGGCTGGAGCAGTTTATGGTGCCTTATGAATTTTAAAATTTATTTTATGGAGAATATATATATAAGTTTGTTGATAGTTCTTATTTTGATTGTTTTAACATGGTTTAATTTTAGATACTTAAGGTTTTTTAAAAATAAAGCAAAAGTTGGAAAGGAGATTGAAGAAAAAGAAAACTACTTTAAGCTTGATGCTAAGATTGAATTGCATAAGTTTATGGCAATAGCAGTGATTTCTGTAGCTGGGTTTTTTGGCTATTACCAATTTGCGGATTTTAGCAAAGAGTTTAATAAAATGGAACAGACGGTTAAAAAGTTTGAAGAGTTGTCAGAAGATTATGATTCTTTGAAAAATTTAACAGATGAGCTAAAAGTTGAACTTAAACAGTTTGATACTTTGGATTTTAGATTTAATGATGTTAATACAAAAATAAATAGAATAGAAAATAATATTCAACAGGATAAAATTCAGGAGCTATTAAAACAACTTGTGATGATTAATTTTAGGTTTTTGGGTATTGAACCATTATTAGGAACAGTCCCTACTAATGCACAAATCATTGTGCAAACCGAAGAGTCTAAAAAGATGTTAAAGAATGTTGGTTTTTCTGATGTCGAAATTGAAAAAATTATAGTGGAAGCAAAAAAGGGAAACAAGTATATAAAATAAGTTCTAATAGGTTAATATTGAATGGTCAAAAGAATTTATTAAATTCACTAAAAAAGTGAATAATAATAAAATGCTTCATATCTTTGTAAAAATTTTGTAATGTGACTATTGGTTCAATACAGATTCAGATTAAACTTAAACTGGTATGGACAAAACGCAACCAATCCCTTATAAGGCAACTCATCCTGGAACTCTGATAAGTGATGAAATTAAGGCAAGAGGCATAAGCCAGAAGGAACTCGCCGCGGAGCTGGGCGTGTTGCCAACATTTTTAAATGAAATATTAAAAGGAAAACGTGCTTTAACTGCCGACTTTGCAATTTTACTGGAAAAAGCTTTGGGTGTTCCGGCAATTTATTGGATGAACTTTCAGACTCAGTTTGATGTTGATAGAGCCAGAGTAAAAGAAAAGAATATTCGGAAAATTTCTTTTATAAAAAATATATGACATGGCTTACGCAAATAATAATACAGATAATGAACTTTACAGGGGAACAATAATTCAGTTCTATAATCCTATTTCGTACATTCCTGGTGTAGAAAAGTTTATATTAGCTCAGTGCTTCGAAACTGAATTTGAATTTCAGATAATAAGTATTGATAAATACTCTGCTGGTTCTGTCTGTGGATATATTTACAAAGATACTGCTATTGAAGGCAAAAGTGCAATAACATATCAGCATTTAACCTCGGAATTAAAGAGAAATTTCGGAGATTTTGATGTTAAAACTTTAAGAATCATAAATATATAAAGAACCTATTTGTAATAAGGGACTAACGGATCTTGATTACAACACTTCCGATAAAAATTGAAATGGTCACGATTCGTCCTATCCCCAAAATTGCCACATACATATTATAATCAATATAAAGCTCTGAACATAACTTTCTACAATTTTGTTGCATCTGAATTTCTCCGCATCCTTCCGGGATTTGAATCTAAGTTTTAGTTATTCCAATTAAATTATCCCCCTCGACTTTATCTCCAGATATTTATTAATAACATTTATTGTAAGATTTTCGGGCTTTGTCAGTATCGGGAAAACACCTCTCTTTTCCAGTTCTTTTACAATCTGTCTTTTCTCGTAAGAGAACTTTTCGGCTATTGTTTTATTGTAAATTTCCTTAATGTTTGTCGCTTCTTTTACAATAAGTTCCTGTAATTCGGTGTTCTCGAAAAAGATAACAACCAGCACATGTTGTTTTGCAATAGCCAGAATGTAAGGCAACTGGCGTTCCAGGCCCTCCAGTGTTTCAAAGTTAGTGTATAAAAACAACAGGCTTCGCTGGTGTAAGCTATGCTTAATATCCGCGTATAAACGGCCGAAATCAGATTCCTTAAAGTCTGTTTTAATATTGTACAAAGCATTAATTATCAAGGCCATCTGACTTGTTCGTCTTTCGGCAACAACACGGTTTTCCACAATTTTTGAAAAACAAAACAATCCGGTTTTATCGTGATTTTTTATGGTAACACTGCTCATTACAAGTGCAGCATTAATAGCATAATCCAATAAGCATAATCCGTCAAAAGGCATCTTCATTACCCTGCCTTTATCAATTACCGAGTAAATAGGCTGAGACTTCTCGTCCTGATACTTATTTACCATTAATTGATTGCGTTTTGCAGTAGCTTTCCAATTAATTGTGCGGATATCATCACCCGAAATATATTCTTTAATTTGTTCAAATTCCATGGTGTGGCCTATTCGCCTGACTTTTTTCAATCCGAATTCATTTTTATATGCCAATGCAATAAGGTCAAATTTGCGTAATTGAACAAATGAAGGGTATGTGGGAATCATCTGATCCTGCGAAAATTCAAATCTCCGGGACACAAGGTTTAGAGGACTTTGCACATATATTCTCAGCTTGCCGAAATAATATTCGCCTCTTTCGGTAGGACGTAACATATATTTAAAACCAAGGTCGGAATTTGCTGTGATTTTTTTGATGATTCCGAAATCTCTTTTTTGAAATTGAAAAGGAATCTCATCTATAACGGTTATTCTGACCTGAAAAGAGTATTGATTTTTTATGTAAATTTCAACAGGATTGTCGTCACCATTGGAAAACTTTTCCGGTAAAATACGCTTTGCCGAAATACCTTTGTTTGTAAAAAACAACACGAAAATATCCAGTAAAGTAGCCCCGGTCAATGCAAGAAAAAGTGCAATACTTAAATTATACATAGGTTCGTAGAAAAATGACAGCACGAACAAAACAACCAGTGCAACTATAGCGTAGAAAAAATATAATTCAATATATAGATTTTTTATTTTCAATTATCTTGGAATTTCTATGTTTTCAATCATTTGATCCAGTATCTGTTTACCTGTTATTCCTTCCATTTCTCTTTCGGGAGTTACAATAATTCTGTGTTCGAGAACAGGGACAACACATTTCTTAATATCTTCGGGAGTTACAAAGTCCCGTCCCTGCATAGCGGCAAAAGCTTTGGATGCATTCATTATTGCCAGCGATGCCCTTGGCGATGCCCCAAGATACAAAAACGGGTTCTCGCGGGTTTGAGTTACTATTTTGGCAATGTAGCTTATAAGTTGTTTTTCGATGATAATCTCCTGAACCTGTTTCTGGAAGTTTTTAATCTGAACAGCATTGATTACAGGTTCAATTACCGAAGTTTTTTCAACATCTTTTCTCAGGTGATGAGTTTCAATAATCTGAACTTCTTCTTCAAGATCCGGATAGTCAACTTTTATCTTAAAAAGAAACCTGTCTAACTGAGCTTCCGGCAGACGGTATGTCCCTTCCTGTTCAATAGGGTTTTGGGTTGCAAATACCAGAAACGGAGATTCCATAATGTAGGTTTTTCCGTCTATTGTTATTTGTCGTTCTTCCATAACCTCGAACAAAGCAGCCTGGGTTTTCGCCGGAGAACGGTTAATCTCATCAATCAAAATAATATTTGAAAAAACCGGGCCTTTTCTGAATTCAAACTCAGTAGTCTTGTTGTTAAAAACCGATGTCCCCAAAATGTCAGATGGCATTAAATCGGGTGTGAATTGAATACGGCTGAAGTCAACATTCATTGTTTTTGCCAGTAATTTTGCACTTATGGTTTTAGCAACTCCCGGTACGCCTTCAATTAAGGAATGTCCGTTTGTAAGAATAGAAGCAATAAGCAAATCAATCATTTCCTTCTGTCCGATGATTACTTTATGTAATTCTTTACGGATGGCAATTACAGAATTTTGAAGTTCTGATAAGTCTATACGGTTCTGAAAATGTATGCTTTCCGGTCTTTCTTCCCGGAAATTTAATTCTGTATTTTCATTCATAATAGTCGTCTTTATAATTATTTTATAATGTCTTACGGTTAAAATTATCAATTAATTTGTTCAGATCAATTAAATGTACTTCGTTAATTTCTGTCATGTTGTTCAGAAATACAATATAATTAATCAGTTTGTTAATGTCTTTATCGGGAACACCGGTTTTTTGCTGCAGCCGTTTTTTAAAATCATCGTTAAGCACGCTGGTGTCAATTAAATAAGTATTTCTTATTCTTTCAAGGAAGAAAGTGATTTTTTTCGTTACAATATCTTTTGCCATACCCTCCTGATAATACAAATTGCCGATAGTTTTGACAAAATCAACCGAAGTGTTCGGCAGTTTTTCAATTACAGGAACAATGCGTTGCCGTCTTCTGGCCATAAAAAATACGAAAATTAAAATCCCTGTAAGAGCGAGTCTCCATGCAAAGCGCAATGAGGGTTCTCTTAAAATAAAATCTAAGTTGCCGGTGCCTTCTTCACCTGAATTTATTTTACTGTCCCATAATATAGTCTCGTTATCCAGATATGAAAAGACATCGCTTACATAACCGGCATGATTATCTTTAAGAAGGTGATAATTTGTAAATGCAAAAGGTTGAGTGTGTAAAAAGAAATTTCCTTTTCCGTAATTTACTTTAATGTAATTAACGTATTCTTCATTATCAAAACTATGAAAGCCAAGTGCCTGTGTCGTTTTGGTATTATATTTCCTGAAATAACTGCGACTGAACCCAAAGTCAAACTCATATTTCGTTGTTAGTTTTTTGTTGGAAAAATATAGCGGTTTTTTTATTGAATCATTATTTAAATCATAATCGTGTTGCTCTTTAATGCTTACATCCAGCGTATCAAGTAAATAATAAGGCATGGAACAGGCAGAAATAAATACCTTATTCCCTTCGTAAACAAAATTCAGTAACTGGTCAATTGATTCCGTATCCAGAGAATTGTCTCCATCAATAAACAAATAAGTAGTGTTGTGACAATTATTCTCATAAGAAAGTTTTTCGTACGGAGTTTTAAAAACATCCTCATTGGAAGAGCCCGGAAACAGGTTTTGTAATTCGGAGTGCAAAACAAATGTGCCGAAAGGTTTTTTATGAGTTTCGTTAAATGTGGGACTCCAGTCAATTGGTTTTGGTATGCTGCTTTCGATAATAAACAATGCTACTATAAGCAGAATAAAAACACCGGTATATAAATAGACTTTCTTCATTATATAACGGATTTTAATAACGACTTAAAACCGGTTTCTGCTTCACGATATGAATCTGCATCCAGCATAAACTCCCCGTACCAGCAATAATCATATATGTACGATATATACCGAAACTGCTTTTGCAACGGAATGCTTTTTATCTCCATTAAATAATCGGTATTTGTTTTTTCTGTATCCCAGACTATGATTTCTTTTTCGTTAAGAGTTTTTAAGATTTTAAGATAATAATAGCGGGTTGCCAGATTATATTTTTTGTTGTTTACTGCATCGTTTATTAATACATCAAAATCGGTTTCCAACAAATTGATTTCAATATCTTCCGTGAGAATATCAAGTTTTTCAGTTTTTTTACCGAATACCCAGTAGCCTTCTTTGCGTACTATTGCCCTTACAATAAAAAAGATTATCGTAACCAGAGCAATATAATATAAAGCCTTAATGATATAACCGGTTACTTTTAGTCCTTGCTGAGTTGGTTTAAAATCAAAAATTCTTAATAATAAGTTGTAAAACCAGCGGGACAGACGTTCGCTCCAGCTTAATTCATCGCTTTGATTATATTCGTAAATAAATTCCCTGCCGTCGTATTTTTCTTTAAAATTTTCAGGTAAGCGGTGAATAGTGATTTGGCCGTTTGTGTCCACATTAAGGCTGTCTCTTTGCAATGAGAATGCTTTTTGCGAAAAGAGGCAGAGAATTAGTATTATATAAAGATACTTTTTATTCACCTAAGCCTATTTTGTCAATTTCTTCAATGCTTGCTTCGTTCTCAGTGTCTTCTACCAGGCTGAAGAATACAATTCCCTGCATCAATTGCAGAAAAACCTGTAAGAAAAAACTTACCATTTGCGTTAAAGCCGTGGTACCAACAAGAATTATTACTGCCAGAATACTGCCGGCATTGTTATCTGATCCAAGAGTTGCAAGGCTCGAAAACAGTGACATAATCATGTTAAATCCCCAGTTTATTAATAATACCATCAGCATAAAAATAGCAACAGCACCTACGTTCTTCCAAAATTTATGAAACATAAGGTTCCATGCGTATGAGAAACTTTCGCCAACTCTTTTGTCATCTTTTAAGTATGCCATTAATGCCATGCTATACCATAGAGTTACTCCTGCTATCGGGATAAAGACCCCTACAATGGTAATCAGAAAAACTAAAGCTACCAGCCCTACCAGGATGTAAACAGGAATTGATATCAGCATTGAGAACAGAAAGAAGATTATAATTTTTTTTATCTTTTCTTTAAAAATAAATCTTAAAATATCTTTATGTGTGAAATCAGATCCTCTTTGCTGGTACAATATTAAATAAGCAGGATTATAAGTGTATTGAATAATTGAGAAGATGATTGCAACAATAGAAAACAAAATAGCAATGAAAATAAAAAGTATCAGATTATTATGCATGTAATTTTCAATGACCTGGCCGAATCCTCCTCGAAAAGAAGAAAGACTGTAAACTGAAGTAGCTACAAAGAATCCGATCAGTATCATAATAGCAATAGGAATTCCGCATAAGATAAAGTAGTTTTTAAAATAATGTTTACCGTTTTCTCTGATAAACCCGAATGTGTCATTAAAGTAATCTCCGAATGTTCTTTTTCTCAGTAGCTGCATAAATTCTGTCTTTTCTAATTTTAATCAATAACTCAGGAACTATTTATAAAAATATTTTTCTGTTTGCGTTCTTACTTATCCGATCTTCCGGCAACAATAAAATTGTTATCTCCGGAGAACTTTATTTTATACTCGTTTTCTTTTTTTGCCAGATCAGCATATACCATTTTAGGATATATGAAATAATAAAAACTTATTATCCCGAGAGTCAGTAATATTATTCCCACAGATAACCAATTGGGCATTATGTTGCTGTATCTGGTGACATAACCTTCCAGAAAACCGGCTATAATTGTAAACGGAATAGTGCTTATAAAAATCTTTAAAGATATTTTCATACCTCTTTTAAATGACTCATAACGTGAATATGTTTTAGGGAACAGAATACTCGCTCCCAGAATAAGACCGGCCATAGCCTCGATAACAATCGCGAATATCTCCATCGTTCCGTGAATCCATATGCCTCTTACGCTTTCCCAGAACACATCGTATTTAAAAAACATGTACTGAAATGCCCCAAGCATAAGACAGTTCTGAAACAGGATGTATATAGTTCCCAAACCTCCGAATACACCTCCGATAAAGTTAAAAAGGCCTACTCTGAGATTGTTAATAGTAATTCCTATATGGCTGCCCCAGTTTGAACCGCTCTTGTATATGGCCACCGGGTCTCCGTCTTTTATGTTTTCTATTGTTGTGTTAACATACGAGTCCCCAAGAACCAGCCGGATAAAATTATTGTCGTATCTGGCAGAAATAACGCCGATAAAGACAAAGACAAAAAAGAACGCAAACGCGTAATACATATATCGCCGGTATTCATGAACCAATAACGGAACTTCCGTCTTAAAAAACGATACAAGTCTGTTACTTTCTTCTTTTTTTGTTTTATAAATTCTTTGAAAAGCCCGTGCTGCCAAATCATTCAGATACAGAATGGTTTTGCTTTTAGGATAATAAGTCTGGGCATAAGCTAAGTCATTCATTAACTGAATGTATAGCTTGGATAAATCGTCAGGATTTGTTTTGGAATTTTTGAAAATTTTTGTTTCAAATTCTAACCATTTTTCTTTATTTTGTTTTATGAAAGCTGCTTCCCGCATATAGCGACTAAAATAAGAATAATATGAGTACTGTACAAATAAATACTACACAAAATGTTAACATTAATTTTGAACTTGCGGGCTTTGGCGAAAGACTGCTTGCGTCACTGATAGACCTGTTTGTTATTATCAGTTACATGTATATTGTTTCGTATTTGTTAAGCATTTTTAATATCTCTTTTTTAAGTACGGACAGATGGTCAGAAATTGCTGTCCAGAGTATTCTGGGATTGCCTGCAGGATTATATACCTTTCTTTCGGAGCTGTTTTTCAGAGGACAGACTCTGGGTAAGATGATTTTAAAAATAAAAGTTGTTAAAGTTGATGGTTACTCGGCTTCTTTTGCAGATTATTTTATAAGATGGATCATGCGTATTGTTGATATCTGGTTTGGTTTTGCAGTTGTCGGAATAGTAAGCGTAATTGTTTCAAAAAATAATCAGCGTCTGGGCGGACTGGCATCGGGGACTGCTGTAATCAGCATAAAAAACAAGCACAGAATAAGCTCATCAATACTGGAAACCACAGGAGAAAATTATGTCGCAACATATCCTTCCGTTATAAGCCTTACAGACAGAGATATGCAGATAATAAAAGATTTATTTCAGACTGCTGTAAAATCAAACGACAATCATATGCTGGAAAAACTCAGAATAAAAGTTGAAAATGTTACCAAAACTTCCAAACAGAATTACTCTGATTATACTTACCTTACAACTATTATCAGGGATTATACACATATCACTCAGGATATGTGATTGTAAGTTCTGAGTTTTACAATATTTAATCCAGTTTCAGAACAGCTAAAAACGCAGATTGCGGCACTTCAACATTGCCAACCTGTCTCATACGTTTTTTACCTGCTTTTTGTTTTTCGAGCAGTTTGCGTTTACGGGTAATATCACCACCGTAACATTTTGCAGTTACGTCTTTGCGGACAGCTTTAACGGTTTCGCGCGATATAATTTTACTTCCTATTGCAGCCTGAATTGCAACATCAAACTGCTGGCGCGGGATAAGTTCTTTAAGCTTTTCACACATTCTTCGTCCCAAAGAAATGGCATTGTTTACGTGAGTTAATGTTGACAATGCATCGACCATTTCGCCGTTAAGTAAAATATCCATGCGTACCAGCTTCGATACTTTATATCCTGTCTGGTGATAGTCGAACGAAGCATATCCTTTTGAAATGCTTTTTAATTTATCATAGAAATCAAACACAATTTCTCCGAGAGGTAAATCAAATGTAAGCTCAACCCTGTCAGGGGCAAGATATATCTGATTCAGCAAAGACCCTCGTTTGTCCATGCAAAGTTTTATTATTGACCCTACATATTCGGCTCTGGTAATAACAGACCCTTTTATAAAAGGCTCTTCTACATAATCCAGATGGTTAGGTCCCGGCATACCGGAAGGATTGTGCACTTCCACACATTCTCCTTTTGTGGTATAAGCAAGATATTGAACGTTGGGAACGGTTGTGATAACGTCCATGTTAAATTCGCGGTCAAGACGTTCCTGAACAATTTCCATGTGCAGTAATCCCAGAAAGCCGCATCTGAATCCAAATCCCAAAGCTGCTGAAGATTCCAGAGTATATGAAAGCGATGCATCATTTAGTTGCAATCTTTCAATAGAAGCTCTGAGTTCTTCGTAATCATCTGCATCAACAGGATAAATACCTGCAAAAAGCATAGGTTTTACTTCTGAAAACCCGGCAATTACATTTGTACACGGACGTGTAACATGTGTAATTGTGTCGCCGACTTTAACTTCGGCAGCGGTTTTAATTCCGGAAATAATATATCCCACATCCCCGGCCGAAAGCATATTTCTCGGAGACATAGTCATCTTTAAAACGCCGATTTCATCCGCATAATATTCTTTATTGGTGTTAACGAATTTTACAAAGTCCTTGGTTTTAACGGTTCCGTTCAAAACTCTGAAATAAGCAATAATTCCACGGAAAGAATTAAATACAGAATCAAAGATGAGAGCCTGAAGAGGTGCATCCGGATCTCCTACGGGAGCAGGAATTTTGTGAATAATTGAATCAAGGATTTTATCTACCCCATAACCGGTTTTTCCGCTGGCGTGAATTATATCTTCGCGATTGCATCCTATAAGGTCAATAATCTGATCTTCAACTTCGTCCGGCATTGCAGCATCCAGATCCATTTTGTTGAGGATAGGTATTATTTCAAGATTGTTATCTATTGCCTGATAAAGTACAGAAATTGTCTGGGCCTGAACTCCCTGGGTTGCATCAACAATAAGCAGAGCTCCTTCGCAGGCAGCAATAGAGCGGCTTACTTCGTACGAAAAGTCAACATGGCCGGGAGTGTCAATAAGATTAAGCAGGTATTTTTGCCCGTCTTCTTCGTATTCCATCTGAATCGCGTGACTTTTTATTGTTATCCCTCTTTCTCTTTCAAGATCCATATCATCAAGCACCTGGTTCTGGAATTCTCTGTCAGTAACTGAACCGGTCATTTGTAAAAGTCTGTCTGCCAATGTGCTTTTACCGTGATCAATGTGTGCTATAATGCAAAAATTACGCGTATTCTTCATTTAAAATCATATTTCAAAATCCGGCGCAAAGATACAATAAAATATGAAAAAAAAGAGGCTCTCCGAAAAGTATCGGGAAGCCTCTTTTTTGTAAGATATTTAATAAATATTATTTCTTAAGATTGTGTTTTTTTACGAAGTCTTCCAAAACACCTTCTAAAGTAGGTTGTCCGATTTCCTGTAATTCGTAACCTATTTTTACAACAGGTTGTTTAATGTTTACGAAGCGTGGAAGATCAATCGGAGTTCCGATAACTACTGCATCACAAGGAGTGTTTGCGATAGTGTTTTCAAGGTCTTTCATCTGAGCTTCGCCATATCCCATTGCAGGTAATAATGTGCCGATGTTTGGATAAGTTACGAAAGTGTCTTTCAAAGAACCAACAGTGTAAGGTCTTGGGTCGATAAGTTCAGAAGCACCGTATTTCATTGCAGCAACAGTTCCTGCACCGATTTTCATTTCACCGTGTGTTAATGTTGGTCCGTCTTCAACTACCAATACTTTTTTACCTTTGATTAACTCAGGTTTGTCTATTGTTAAAATAGAAGCAGCATCAATAATCATTGCGTTAGGATTGATCTTAACAAGGTTTTGTCTTACAGTATTGATGTTTTCCAATGAAGCAGAGTCAATTTTATTGATAACAATAACGTCTGCCATACGTGCAACTACTTCACCCGGATAATAGCTGACTTCAGCACCCGGACGGAGAGGGTCAGCAACACCTACAAATAAATCCGGAGAATAGAACGGGAAGTCGTTGTTTCCACCGTCCCATAAAACGATATCGCATCCGTCAGGATCTTTTTCAGCTTCGCGAAGAATTGCTTCATAATCAACACCTGCATAAATTACATTACGTTTTGAAACTACGTGTGGTTCGTATTCTTCCATTTCTTCGATTGTACAGTTGTGTTTTTTCAAATCTTCAACTGTAGCAAAACGCTGAACTTTTTGTTTGTTAAGGTCTGCATCATAAGGCATAGGGTGACGAACTGCAACAACTTTTAATCCCATTCCTACAAGATATTCAATAATTTTTCTTGAAGTCTGAGATTTTCCGCAACCTGTACGGGTAGCACCAACTGCGATAACCGGTTTGGTTGATTTAATCATTGTGTCTTTCGGGCCCATTAAAATAAAATTAGCTCCGGCAGCATTAACAATAGCGCTGATTCCCATTACATAAGCGTATGGTTTATCACTATATGCGAAAACGCAATCATCAACATTGTATTTTTTTATGAGAGAAGGAAGTTCAGATTCTTTAAAAATCGGAATACCATTAGGATAAAGGTCTTCACCTGCTAATTCCTTAGGGTAAGGTCTTCCGTCAATACCAGGGATTTGTTCTGCTGTAAATGCAACTACATTGTAATTTGCATTGCCTCTGTAATAAGTGTTGAAGTTGTGGAAGTCTCTTCCTGCAGCTCCGATAATAATAACATTTTTCTTTGCCATAACTAACAATTTTACATTTATTTGTTGTTGAACATTAATCAATTGCAACAAAGATATGAGATTAAAACTCAAATAAAGAATGATTTGAATCCGGTTTTTTATGTTAAGTAACATGTTTTGGGAGAAAGCCACCCTCTTATTGACTTAATTATTAGCAAATTAAAAGAAATTGTATTTAAATAAAAAAGCCCCGTGACAAACCATACATTAAAGAATGGCTTTTACACGGGGCTGAATATTAATTTGCTGTTTTTTCTGCTATTGCTTTACAATGCGTTGGTTTAGTGTTTTGTCTCCGCTTGATATTTTTACAAAATAAACACCCGATGCATAGGAACTGATGTCAAACTCTTTTGTTACAGTACCATTGCAATTAACAACTTCGGAATGTATGAGTTTTCCGTCTATTCCCAGTATCTGAATTGATGCCGTTTCTGCATTTTGAGAAACTATTTCGACATTGAATCTTCCCTGATTAGGATTCGGATATACATTTACAGATGTTTCAGTGTTTATTGAAGGGGCTGAAACAAATAGTTTTATATACACAGAATCTTCTGTATAACATCCTTCGGTGTTTAAAATCAGACTGTACCATCCTTCGGCATTAACAGACTGTTCGCCGGTTGTACTTCCTGCAAGCCATGTCCAGACAGGAGTAAGATAAGATGAATCCGGAGTGTATGTAACTTCTGCTGTAATTAAATAAGGGAAACTTCCGGTAATGATAGTATCATTCATGTCATCATCTGCAGGGAAAGATATTGCCTGATCAAAATGAACAATAAATCCGTTTATTGTGTCATTATTCAGATTTTCATCATGCTCATAATCAATGTATGCTTTGAAAACAACAGTTCCGATTGCAGATAAATCTACGGTGTTGGTAGTAAATCCGAATTGAGTGGTGCCCGGAGACATGTCTTCGGAAACTGTAATATCTTCATTCAGCATTATAACAGATTCAGATTCAAGATATAATGTAAACATTGTTCCGGCAGTAATAGTTGAAGTACCGGTGTTTTCGACCATGTAAGGAACACTTGTTGTCTCGTTTAATTCGCAGTTGTATCCTGAGCTGGGCTCAATAAGAGCTAAATCGGATGTAAGTGTGACATCGGTATAATTTATATCTATTGATAAATAGTTGTTTAATACGGCATCTGCATTGTTGCTCACAAAAGCACTGTTTGAAAAGTTAAAATCGAAACTGGTATTGTCTGCAGCAGTGTGAGAGTCTGCATAACCTGTATATGATAGCATAACCTGAGTGGTGGAAAGAACAAGTGCCTCAAATGTAAGCCCTGATGGGACATAAGAAACATAATAGTCACTACCTGCTGTAAGTAAATTACCAACGTTGGTAAACTCATCATTTTCAAGTGTTATTGTTATTGCATTTGATATAGCTCCGTCATTATCGTTTGATTCATAAAAATCTAATCCGGAAGCAGTCAGGGTCGGTAAGGAATTATCGCTGCTGATTTCGAGAGTATAATCGCCGTATTCATCTGAATCATATCCGTAAACCATTACATAATAAACACCTGCAGGTAAGCTTTCATAGAAAACAGTTGAATTTAAATCATTAGTGCAAAGGTAGTAGTTATCATCGTCATTATACCCGATTTGAGTGCTACAATCACTGTACACATTTATTTTTGTGTCAAAATCGGAGTTGCAGGTAGAAAACAATACTCCGTCATAATTTTGATCCAGAGTAACCGAGTACCAGTGATATCCTGATGATTCTATCGTGTTAAAACTTGCAGCATCGTTTATTGTTCCGTAGTTAAAGGCTGTAGCACAATTACTTCCTTCAACCAGACTAAAACTAAACGGACCTGTCCATGATGACGATTCTGTAGGACTGCAAACTGCCAGAATATAGTAATCATATTCTCCTTCTGTTAATTCAGTAATTAAATATTCCGGTGTTGTGATATTATTTATCATAGTTCCTGCCCCGGGAGTAAAACCGGAGTCGCCGTATTCCAGATTAAATTCTGCTCCGGAATTGAGGCTTTGCCAGTTTATTAAAACACTTGAACCGCTTAAAGTTGTTGCATATGCACCAAAAGGATCTACACACCCTGTTAATTCGGAAATACTTAAGTTATCCACAAAAATTTCAATATCCTGACCACCATCAATTGTGCTTTCACCGTAGAATGCAAATTTAGCAACTCCTGTATAGGCTGTCAAATCAACCAGATAATGAGCTCCTGATGCCGGAATATCATCGCTTTCGGAATCGATTGTCTTTATCGTGTTTGCCGGGTTCCAGCTAATTCCTCCGTCTGTGGAGATTAAAATTGCATAATAATCGTCAGCCTCAAAATTACCATGGCTTGTTGATTCATAATCTGTTAGTGCCATGTCAAAAGACAATGCGTAGTGTACAGAGCCGTCGCCCAAATCAAAAGCAGGGCTTATCATCCAATCGACTGCAGATTCGTCATATAAATTTATAACTAAAGCATTATCTCCTGTATTTGCAAAAGATGAAAAATAGAAATAAAAATAATCATCATAATCCACATCATAGAACATTGTCTGTGCAGATAAAATTCCTGTTTTGTACTGCCAGCAGTAGTCAACCATATTGTATACTTCTGAATAAGATTCAAAATCTTCTGTCCATGGAAAAGTTGCTATCGGAGAGCAATCTTCCATTGCATCAGCGAACAGAATAATATCAATATCATCAATGGCAATTTCATCTCTTTCGCCTGTTCCGCCGGCATCGTCTGTTGACCATTTTAAATAAAGAAATCCTCCTGCAGGAATGGTAATGTTGGCTTTTATTATTCTGTTGTATTCCTGCCATTCCGGGGTTGTTTCAGATTCTGCAATACTGCTGAATAAGTGTTCTGAGTCATTAATAAAAGTTATATTGTCAGTTGACCAGCTACAGTTAAAACTTGTTGATCTGTCTGCATTGTTCAACATGTAAATTTTATATTGAACTCCAAAACTGTTTATATCTGCACCTGTATTGTTCTCAACTTTCAGAGTAATGGAGCCAGGTGTCATGTCATCATCAGAACTCTGAAATCCCAAACATTCAGATAATGATGTGTAAGAGTACAATCCACCGGTTGTAACGCCTCCACCACTTGTTCCCATAGCATAATCTCCGGTTGTCGCTTCTGTTCCGAAATCCTTTACCCCCGACAAATCGCTCATCCCTTTAATTTCCCATGCATCTGCGTCCAGATATCCATCGGTAGGATCTGTTAAAAAACCCAGGCCTGTAAAAGTCCCGAAGTTGACCCCGTTCACAGTGCTGTTGAAGTCAATAACATTCTCCGAACCGGCAGAATTAATAACCAGTTGTGCAAATGATGCCACCGGAATGACTATCATTATAAATAATAGTAATCTCATTTTTTTCATGCTTCTATGTTTTAAATTAATTATTGACAAAGGTATGGATATATGGTGCTTTAATTATTAAGTTTTATAAATTTTTTCAACAACAAAAAGTGAAGATCATTTGAAAAAAATGTCGTTTTATAGAAAAACCGGGTGTGAGAGATTGCTTTTTTGATAAATGTTAACGGAAGGATTAAAATCGGAATGGGTGCAATAATTGAGTAATGTCCTGACAATATCTTCAATAACAGATTAACACAGATACCGGAAATTGTGGACAACTATTTCTGATTCCATACCATTATTTTGAATATCTGATTAATCATACTTTTTTTTATTTTTGTAAAAATTTTACTGTATGAATATTCCGATGGTTGATTTGAAATCTCAGTATCTGAAAATTAAGTCTGAGATTGATGCACGTATAGCTGCTGTAATTGATAACACAGAGTTTATTAATGGTACGGAAGTTAAAGAGTTTAAGAAAGAACTCTCTTCATACCTTAATGTTAAACATGTAATTCCGTGCGGTAACGGTACCGATGCTTTGCAGATAGCTATGATGGCTCTGGGATTACAACCCGGTGATGAGGTGATTTCGACCGACTTTACTTTTATTGCAACTGTCGAAACAATAGCATTGCTAAAGCTTACTCCTGTTATGGTGGATGTAGATCCTCATACATATATTATTGATCCTGATAAAGTCGAAAAAGCAATTACTCCAAGAACAAAGGCGATTATTCCGGTTCACCTGTTTGGTCAAACTGCAGATATGGACAGAATAATGGAAATTGCAGAAAAATATAATTTGTTTGTAATTGAAGATACCGCTCAGGCAATAGGCTGCGATTTTAAATCAGAAAAAGGCTGGACTAAAAAAGCCGGAACAATAGGGCATGTCGGATGTACATCTTTTTTTCCTTCAAAAAATCTGGGATGCTATGGCGACGGTGGTGCAATCTTTACAAATGATGATGAAATTGCAGAAAAAATATCTTCAATTGTAAATCATGGGATGAAAGTAAGATATTATCACGACAATATTGGCGTTAATTCAAGATTGGATACAATTCAGGCTGCCGTGTTAAGAGTGAAATTACCACATCTTGATGATTACAGTGCTGCAAGAAGAAGTGCTGCCGATTATTATGACAAAGCATTTGCAAATTGCGATAAAATAACAACTCCTGCAAGATCAGAAAAGTCAACACATACATTTCATCAATATACTTTAGTGCTTGACGGAGTTGACAGAAAAGCACTTATGGAGCATCTTGCGTCAAAAGGAGTTGCGTCTGCCGTTTATTATCCGGTGGCGTTGCACAACCAAAAAGCATTTCAGGAATTCAGCTACAACCCTACAGATTTTCCGGTAACAGACAAACTTTGCGAAACGGTTATGTCTCTGCCGATGAATACCGAACTTGACGAAAAAACATTGAAATATATTACAGACAGTGTTCTGGAATTTTTTGTTTAAATGATTGTTGGTGACAGTTCTTTGGTTAAGCGGGTCATTAGCTCTCGCTTTAATTGATATGTCCTCCGGATTTAATCGACAACAAACGAATAATAAACGAAACTAAGCGATTATAATTTTGTTGCAAATCCTGACCTCTTTTTCTTTGTCGGAATTTAATAATAATTAATATGACAACAATTAAAAGATTTGAAGATCTTGCTATATGGTCAGGTTCACGAAATTTATGTTTTATGGTATTTAAGCTTACCTATAAAGAAAATTTTTCCGGAGACTTCTCATTAAAAGATCAAATCAGACGATCTTCAGGTTCTGTAATAGATAATATAGCAGAAGGCTTTGGACGGGACGGTAATAAAGAATTCATTCATTTCCTTTCAATTGCAAAATCATCATTAAACTAGGTTAAATCACAGTTGTACCTGGCAGCAGATTTTGCTTATATTTCCAATGAGGAATTTGATGAAACATACAAAAAATGCGATGACCTAGCTGCAGGAATATCTAAATTGATGTATTATATGATTAATTCAAATTTCAAAGGATCAAAATTCAAATAGCCCACACAACAGCCGAATCTTCTAACCGATAAACCGATAAACCGATAAACCGATGAACTGAAGAACTGATAAACTGAAGAACCGAATAACTGATAACCCGATAATTATTCAATATATAACAAACCTTATCCCTAATTCCCAGTTCGCAGAGTTTCTGTCAGGGAAAATAGTCTGGTAATAATATCTTGTCCCCAGAATTTCGGCTTGAGAATTAAAAATATCGTAAGCAGGTCCGTCGGTAAGATTTATGTTATATGCTCCGAAAAGCTCTGCATGCGGAGAGATTCTTACCCCGGCTCTTAACCCGAATTTGATGAACTTCGTGTAAACCTCATCCGGAGGAAAATCCCACATGTCGTAATTTTTCCACTTTAGTCCCATTGCATACTCGCGGCCCATAGCTCCGTATAATTCAATTACAGCAAAACTCCTTAGCCATAAGTTATATTGAATTCCAAAGTCAAATCTCGGGAAATTTACGACTCCGTCAATACAGTAATTATTGTAATTGTTAACCTGGTAAGCTCCTTCAAAGAATGCTCCGTACTGAGATTTGTTACCAAAATCAACATATACAGAACTGGAAATACCTCCGGGTCTTGCATTTAATCCTGAAAGAGACCATCCCAGAATACTGCGTTCTTTAAGATAATCTTTATTTTTTATTTTGATGGTTTTATTTACAGTTACACTTTTATGTTGTTTTTCCATTCTGTAAGTCTTTTCTTTAAGCAGGCTGCCTTGAGGAATTTCATCATAAACTGTATGGTACCCGCTTTTACTGATTTTTATTTTGTTGTTTTTTGTATAGTCCAGATTAAAAGATACAGGGCTGGTTCCAAGCAACACTTCATTAAGGTAAACATCAGCTTCTCCGGGTTCAGATTTAATTGTTACCAAACGGCCCGGATTTAGTTCAAAATTATACTCGGCTGTCTTATCATACAATACATCAATTGTTCTTGTACTGCTTGCATAACCTTCTTTTTCCAGAGTAATCTGACGCTTCCCGGTTTTAATTTCCCTTACAAATTTTGGAGTAGTTCCGGCAAATTCTCCGTCAATAAATATCGATGCTCCCATTGGAGATGATTGTATGGAAATAGTTCCGAGTTTTGCTTCCAGATTACGTTCAAGATTGTAATCACGATTTGCAACAACAAGAATTTCTTTTGTAAATGTTTTGTAGTTTTCTGCTCTTATTTCTACAATATGAACCCCTTCAATAATTCGCTCCGAATAATTTCCTGTCCCGGTTTTTTTATTGTCAATAAAAATATCTGCAAATTTATCGGTTGTAATATTGATGCTGCCGTAAATGTCCAGTTCAGACAGAGTTTTATTTACACTGATTGTATTGCCGGCTTTTACATCAAGGTCAAATTCTGCTGCTTTATAAAGTGCTTTTTCAATTCTTACAGAATATATTCCTTCCGTTAACGGAACTGTTAACGGAGATATTCCGCGAAGTTTATCATTTATAAAAATCTGAGCCTCAGACGGAGTCGTTTCAAATACAACAAATTCGGTTTTTGCTTCAGGTGTTTCAATAACAGATTGTGTACTACCCGTAAGAGTCAGTTTATATACTTTTGATTCTTCGATGTTTAAAGGGATTGCATATTCGAGTGGGATAAAACCGTTTTTAATAACTTTTATCTGTTTTTCACGGGGAGAAACATATACCCAAAATTCTCCGGTTTTTGCTACAATATCTCCTTCTATACCCAGACGTGTTTCAAAAAATAACCCGTCAAGATTGGTATAGACCTTAATAATTGCACATTTTTGGTCGTTTACATCTGAACGGGAATACTTAACTGCAGATAAATCACTTTGATCCTCTTCAAACGATATAACTCTGAAACTTTGTGCTGAAGCTACAGAAATTGTTAAAATAAAAACTGCAATATAAGTGTAAATGTGTTTCAAAGTAACAGGATTTTATTGTTTTTTGCAAAGCAAAATGTACGCCAGAATTGAGCCACTGAAGCAAATATTTTTAGTGTAAAATTCAAACAGGAATGTTTCTTAAATAAAACCGGAGCATAAAAATTGAAGTATAATTTTTAATTTTGCCTTCATGAAATATCTGACAATTATTATTGGCTTATTGATTGCTTTAAGCAATTCTCCTAAAAAGGAAGCAGACCTTATTATTACAAATGCCAATGTCTTGGGCATCGATAATGTTATAATTGAAAATTGTTGTATTGTTGTTGAAAAAGGGAAAATTGCTGCGGTGGGTGATTCTGAAAGTATTTTGAAACAATATGATGCGAAAAATTTTTACGATGCAAAATCTGCATATGTTTATCCCGGTTTTAATGATGCGCATTGTCATTTTTTCGGATATGCGTTCAATCTTGCTCAATATGTAGATTTAAAAGATACCGGTTCTATCGATGAAATTATTGAAATTCTTAAAGAATATGATAAAAAGTATTCTCCCGTATTTATATGTGGTCGCGGGTGGGATCAAAACAACTGGCAAATAAAAGATATGCCTGACTGGAGTAAATTAAATGCTGAATTCCCGGATAAACCTGTTTTTTTGCTTAGAGTTGACGGTCATGCTGCTTTATGTAACAAAAAATCTTTTGAAATGGCAGAATTAACAGAAAGATCTGTTGTTGCAGGCGGGGAAATAAAATTAATAAACGGAGAACCGACAGGTTTACTCATTGACAATGCGATAGAATTGGTTAGTGCAATTATTCCTGAACCCGGAATTCCTCAAATGTCTGAGGCTTTGTTGCAGGCTCAGGACACATGTCTGAAATATGGTATTACTTCGCTCACCGATGCCGGGCTTGGTAAAAATGAAATAAAACTTATAAATTTTTTGCAAAAAACCGGCAAATTAAAAATCCGCATAAATGCAATGTTAAATCCTTCGGATGACAATTTTGATTTTCTGAAAAACAAATTCTCAGAAACGGAATTGTTGAAAGTTGTTTCTGTAAAACTTTATGCCGATGGAGCTTTGGGCTCGCGCGGAGCATGTTTACTTAAAGAATATTCTGATGATTCTGGTAATAAAGGACTTATAATAACCGATTATGAGGATCTGCGCAAAATCTGCAAATATGCTTATGAAAACAATCTTCAGGTCTGCACTCATTGTATCGGCGACTCGGCAAACAGAGTAATGCTTGATATTTATTCAGAATTTTTAAAATATGGAAATGACAGGCGCTGGAGAATTGAACATGCCCAGGTTGTGAACGATGATGATATAGGAAAATTTTCTCAATATTCTGTTATCCCATCGGTTCAATCAACTCATGCAACAAGCGATATGGATTGGGCCGGAATAAGATTAGGTGACCAAAGAATTAAAGATGCATACAGAACAAAGGAACTACTTGAGCAAAATGGCTGGCTGCCAAACGGAACAGATTTTCCGGTAGAAAATATCAATCCTGTGGAGACATTTTATGCATCTGTATTTCGTGAAGATAAATCAGGATTCCCGGACGGAGGATTTTTACCTGATCAGAAATTAAACAGAGAGCAGGCATTGATGTCAATAACTTATTGGCCGGCAAAAGCCTGTTTTGATGAAAAAGTCAAAGGTAAAATTGAACCCGGAATGTATGCCGATTTTGTTTTTATGGACATAAATATTCTTGATTGTAAGAAGGAAGATATCCTGAAAAGCAAGGTTTTAAGTGTGTGGATAAATGGGGAAGCAGAACTTGTTGTACATTAGCGCCTGATTATTATGAAACTAATAAAATACAGAAGGAAATTTGTTGGTTTGGCATTGATTTTTCTATTCATCAATGTAGTATTATTTATTGTGTTTTTCGGAGAACATGAACAGAAGAAAATAACATCAGAAAGATATGTTGAAATCGTTAATGGAGTCGAATTTGAAATGATAAGGGTTGATGGCGGTATTTTTAAGATGGGATGTCCTGATGAAAGAACAGGAGATTGCGAAAATGATGAGTTACCGGAACATATTGTAAGAGTGAAAAGTTTTTACATAGGTAAATTTGAAGCTACTCAAGCTTTATGGAGAGCTGTAATGTTTGATTTTCCTTCATATTACGGTAATTGTCCTGATTGTCCTGTTGAAATGGTAAGCTGGAATGATGTTAATGTGTTTATAAATAGGCTTAATAAGCAAACCGGTAAAAATTATCGTCTCCCTACTGAAGCAGAATGGGAATTTGCTGCCCGCGGAGGCAGGGAAGGTAATAACTACAAATATAGTGGTAGCAGCAATATAGATAGTGTTGCCTGGTATTGGAAAAATGCTTCTAATAATACACATCCTGTTGGAGAGAAAAATCCAAACGAACTGGGAATCTATGATATGTCCGGTAATGTTTGGGAATGGTGTAGCGATTGGTATGGTGAATATAAAGTCTCTTTTATAACTGGGCATGCCTTCCCAATATGTGGCAATGATAAAATATTAAGGGGTGGTTGTATTGTCGCGAGTTCAAAATCTTGTAGTGTTTGGGAACGTGGTTTTAGTGTGCAGAATTTTCAAAATCCTTTCAATGGTTTTAGATTAGTATTGGATCAGTAGTTGTTTTTTGAAATTAAAATGAGGATAAAATATTTTTATTTAATATTACGAATAGGTGAAATTTCTTGTTTTTTTATATAATTTTGAATTATGATTTTTAGTGAAAAGAAAATATTAATTACAACAATTCTTGCTTTGATGTTACTAGGTTTTGCCTGTAAAAAAGAAGCAGATAGTGGTGTTGATTATGAGGTTCTAAAAGCTGAAATTACAGAAAAATATAAAAATCATCCCAGATTTACATGGGATCAGTATAAGGCGATACTCACAGAATTATCAAAAGATAAGTACGTTGTACTGCCGGTTTATCAGATGAAGGATTATTACGATGACAATAAAGTTGTTGTCTGTCTCAGGCATGATGTTGATGCTCAGATATTTAAGGCTCAGGAAATGGCTGAAATAGAATATTTTATGGGGATAAAAACTACTTACTATATTCTGGCAACTTCGCCATATTACGGAAGATTCATAAATGGTAAAATGGTCCGAAATAAATGCATGGAAGGGGCTTATCTTAAACTTAAATATTTCGGGCACGAAATAGGAATACATAACGATATGCTGACTGCAATGATTAAGTATCATTATGACCCTTTGGTTTTTAATCAGGAAGAGCTTGACTTTTATTCTTCAATAGGAATCCCGATATACGGAACGGCTTCACATGGTTCATATATAGCACAACAAACGGTTGCAAATTATCAGATATTTTCAGATTTTGCCCGAAAGGCCAATGTGGAATACAATGGGGAGACTTATCAATTAGGACAGCACAGCCTTGCTGATTTCGGATTTACATATGAAGCATATTTTATTGATCACAACAAATATTATTCAGAGGCAGGAGGAGACTGGAACTTTGATGATGATTATGACGGAATGATGAATGCATTGAGAAACAGTGTTCCCGGGGATAGAATTGAGATTTTAACCCATCCGGCATATTGGGGAAAAGAGTAAAATCACAATCAAAAATCTTTTTACGCTGCCTGCATTGTAAATATGTATTTTAATTTTTTTGACTTTCAGATTAAGTTTTCAAAATATTTCATCCCATTAACGGCTGTTTCTTTTATGTGCATAAAGCCTGAACTTAATGAAAAATTATTTCCGGGATCAATAAGAAATTTTTGTGCTTTTTGCGGTACATAATCTATTAATCCGGCAGCGGGATATACTTGTAAACCTGTGCCTGTTACCAGAAAAATATCGGCACCGCGAACAATATTTATCGCTTCCTGAATAGCCGGTACCGCTTCGCCGAACCAAACTATGTGAGGTCTTAGTTGTGAACCTTTTGGGCATAAATCGCCGGTATTAAGTTCTGCTCCCTTAATGTTAACCACAATCTTTTCGTCAAATGTACTGCGTGCTTTACGGATTTCACCATGTAAATGTAAGATGTTTTTTGAACCAGCTCTTTCATGCAAATCATCCACATTTTGAGTTATAATCTGTACTTCGAATTTTTCTTCAAGCCGTTTTAATGCCAGATGAGCTTCGTTTGGCTTTGCTTCGATTACTGCTTTACGACGGAAGTTGTAAAAATCCAGAACAAGTTCAGGGTCTCTCTGCCATGCAAGGGGAGAGGCAACATCCTCAAACAGGTATGTTTTCCATAACCCGTCATTGTCTCTGAATGTCGGAATCCCGCTTTCCTTACTTATTCCGGCACCTGATAGCACTACGAGCTTTTTCATTGTAATCTTTATTTATATGTTGTTTTGGCCGATCAATCAGATTCTGACTACCCATGAGATATCTTTCCATGATTCCTGATGCAAAAATAAAAAGACTGCATAACTTTTAAAAGTCAGGCAGTCTTTTTATTTTATCTTAAAACTGATAATTATGCTCCCAGAGTAGCAACCATAACAGCTTTAATTGTATGCATACGGTTTTCAGCCTGATCAAAAGCCAATGAATTTTTGCCTTCGAAAACTTCTTCTGTTACTTCGATACCGTCTTTTAATCCGAATTCTTCAGATACCTGTTTACCTACTTTTGTGTCGGCATTGTGGAATGCTGGCAGGCAATGCATGAATTTAACATCAGGATTTCCTGATTTTTTCATAATTTCAGCGTTTACCTGATAAGGAGTTAATAATTTGATGCGCTCAGCCCAAACTTCTTTTGCTTCGCCCATTGAAACCCAAACGTCAGTATGAACATACTCAACACCTTTAACAGCAACAGCAGGATCTTCAGTTATTGTAATTCTTGCACCTGAAGTTTTTGCAATTTCGTTACATGTTTTAATTAATGATTCTTCCGGCCATAACTGTTTTGGAGCACCAATACGAACGTCCATTCCAAGAATTGCACCTATAACCAATAATGAGCGACCCATGTTAAAACGTGCATCTCCCAAATAAGCATAGGCTATTTTTTCCATCGGGCTGTCAGAGTGCTCAATCATTGTTAAAACGTCTGCCAACATCTGTGTAGGGTGCCATTCGTTTGTCAATCCGTTCCATACCGGGACACCTGCATATTGAGCAAGTTCTTCAACTATTGCCTGTCCGAAACCGCGGTACTCAATACCATCATACATTCTGCCCAGTACACGTGCTGTATCTTTTACAGTTTCTTTATGGCCCATCTGGCTTCCTGTCGGCTCAAGATAAGTCACATGTGCTCCCTGGTCGTGAGCAGCAACTTCAAATGCACAACGTGTACGTGTTGAGGTTTTTTCGAAAATCAAAGCAATATTTTTGCCTTTAAGTCTCTGTTGCTCAGTACCTGCATATTTTGCATTTTTAAGATCTTTGGATAATTTCAGTAAGAATACTAATTCTTCTTTAGTAAAATCAAGCTCTTTTAAAAAATTCCTGTTTCTTAAATTGAATCCCATAATACTTTGTTTTATTTGTTTAATACTATTAAAAATTTCAAATTTTCAAATCACATTTGCCGCGTAACAAATCGCAAAATTTTCTTTGGATCTGTTATTTAGAATTTGTGATTTATTTTATTTAACCCATTATAATCCTTGTTCCGGCTTCAGGATTTCCTAACTGTCCTGCTTCTGTTATAATACATGTTTTACCACCATTTTCAACAAAATTTAAAGCAGCCCTGATTTTAGGAGCCATACTTCCTTCTGTAAAATGACCTTCGGCCAGATATTTTTTTGCTTCGGCAACAGTTACTGTACTTAATCTGATTTCGTCCGGAGTATTAAAATTAAGACATACTTTAGGGACATCAGTTAAAATGTAGAATTCATCAGCTTTTATCTGAATTGCCAGCATTGACGATGCCAGATCTTTGTCAATTACAGCATCAATACCCTGTAACTTCAGGGGCTCTGTATAAAATACCGGAATTCCTCCGCCACCAACGGTAACAACGATATTGCCTTCGCGTGCCAGTCTTTCTATGGTTTTTTTATTATTAATTTCAACAGGACGGGGAGAAGCAACAACTTTTCTCCAGCCTTTGCCTTTAGGATCTTTTGCAAATGAATCTTCAGGAGTTCTGGCTTTCAAAACCTCAACTTCTTCTTCGGTATAATAAGGCCCGATTGGTTTTGTAGGGTTCTGAAATGCCGGGTCGTTCTTGTCAACAATAACCTGAGTTACAAGAGTAATGATATCTTTATTATATCCGTGTTTTTTCAGAACATTCATGAACTGTTGTTCGATAATATAACCGATAAGTCCCTGTGAATATGCTCCGCAAATATCCATAGGCATTTCAGGAATACCATAAACTTTTTCGCCGGCATTTACCTGAAGTAATATATTTCCTACCTGAGGACCGTTGCCATGTCCTATTACGAGGTTGTAATCATTTTCGATAAGGCCTAATAAACTTTCGCATGTTTCGTAAACATTAGCTTCCTGTTCGTCTATGGTTCCACGTTGTCCTGCTCTCAAAAGTGCGTTTCCGCCAAAGGCTACTACTGCTAATTTCTTTTCTGCCATACATTTATATTTTTACGTTAAGTCGCAAATCTAAATTATTTTTATGATATAAAAATGAAAACATGTTCTTTAGCAGATTATTTAAATGACATAAGTTTGGTTTTAAGCAAATCCATGCTTGTATTATCCGTCTGAATCAGAAAAAATTCTTTGTAAGATTTTTAAGAATTTTGTCTGATCAGTAATTTTATATAATTATTTACCTGATGGCATGTTTTAAACCCATGTTTACTTTACTCTTTTTATTTGTTTTTATGACTGTGAATATCTTTGCTTATTGTTTAATGTGATGATTTCCAGTGTATTGTAAAAAAGAAATTCCGACCCTGGGATCTAAGAAGGATTACGGTTTTTATTTTGTAAATAATTATATTATTATTTCCCCTGATATAAGCAGAATGTTTGTATCTTAGTAGCAAAATTTGATTGCATTATATAAGCTATAGTATTTGTAAAAGAATGATTTTGAATAAGTTGCGCATACTGTTATACATACAGTGTATTACTCTGGTTTTTAAAGCATATCCGGCTTATTCAAACGAAAGCCGGGAAACTTTAATTTCTGAAAACTTTAAAAAAGAATTAATTGGTCTGAACAATTTTCAGAGGACTAACGGAGATGTTTTATTCGGATCTTCAGATTATCTGTCACCGGTTATGGGAGAGAGAACTGATAGTTCAATGAACAGGAATGTCTTGCAAATAATTTTTCAAACGACTAATTCAAACTGTAACAATAGTATTAGTGATGGCTCGGTTAATATTACAGTGATTGGAGGAACGGAACCATATACATATAGCTGGTCAGAAGGTAGTACAGGACAGAATATCAGTAATTTATCTGCAGGATGGTATATAGTAACCGTTACAGATAGTTCTGTACCTGCTGTTACTGAGACAGACAGTGTCGAAGTACATTCGGATATTATTCCTGATGTAAGCCTTGGAAATGATACTACAATCTGTGCCGGCAGCAATATAATATTGAATGCCGGTAATCCGGATTGTAATTACTTATGGTCAACCGGAGAAAGTACCCAAACAATAAATGTGAATTCCGGCGGGACATATATTGTAAGCGTAACCAATTCATGCGGAACTGTTACTGATGCAATTTCTGTCGGCTTTGTTTTTCCTTTATCCTATCACAATATCGGGAATGATACTACAATATGCTCCGCCAATCCTTTATCTGTAAGCGCCGGAAATCAGGCTGCCGCGTATTTGTGGTCAACCGGAGAAACAAATCATAGTATAAGTGTAAATGCTACCGGAATATATAGTGTTATTATCACCAATGCCTGCGGAAGTGTTTATGATACAATTAATGTGGTCGCTCAACCTCCGCTTACGCCTGTTAATCTTGGTAATGATACGACAATATGTGTTAGAATTCCACGCGATCTTGACGCCGGTAATCCGGGGGCCCAATACTTATGGTCAACAGGTGAAACCACACAGATTGTTTCGGTCGGACTTGCAACTACTTACAGTGTTACAGTTACAAATTCGTGCGATACGGTCACAGACGAGATTAATGTGTTTGTTGATTATCCTATACCAACGGTGTATTTGCCCGAAGACACCGTTACATTATGTTCGGGCGAAGAACTCTTGTTAAACTCCGGTAATCCGGGAGCAAATCATTTATGGTCAACCGGTGAAACAACCACCCAAATAAGTGTCAGCTCTGCCGGAACATATTATTATACAGTATCAAATGCCTGCACATCTTACAGCGATACTCTTGTTTTTCAAACCATTGATCCGCTACCTCCGGTTGATTTTGGTAATGATACAACAATTTGCAGCTCAGTTTCTTTGATACTTGATGCCGGTTTCTCAGGAGCAGATTATTTATGGTCAACCGGAGAAATAACACAATCTGTAGTTGTAAATTCTGCCGGAACCTATAGCTTGGTTGCTTCAAACCTGTGTGGTTCTGTGGGTGACACAATTGCAATTTCAGCAGAGCAGCCTTTGGTTCCTGTTGATTTCGGTCCTGATGCCCGTTTATGTGAAGGTACACCACTTTTCCTTAATGCAGGAAATAACGGAGCAACTTATTTATGGTCAACCGGCGAAACAGCGCAAATAATAGCAGTCAGCACAAATGGGATCTATAGTGTTGTAGCTACAAATGCCTGCGGGTCTTCTTCAGATACAATAGAACTGAGAGTTGATCCTGTTTTAGCACCTGTAAATCTTGGTGATGACAGAATTATTTGTGATTACAGTTCTGTTGTGCTTGATGCCGGCACCCAGATAGCTGACTATTTATGGTCAACCGGCGAAACCACACAAACTATAACTGTTAACGAAAGCGGAGTTTATGCTGTATATTTAACCAATTCATGCGGAACAGTTTCTGATGAAATTACAGTGATTTATGAAGATCCTTTACCGGAAATTTCATTGGGGCCGGATATTTTTATATGTCCGGGATCAGATGTTTTGTTGAGTCCGGGATATCTTCCGGGGACATATATCTGGTCCACTTCGGCTACAACACAAATAATAAGTGTAAGTAATCCGCAGGCATATTCCGTGACTATATCAAATGCCTGTGGTAGTGTAACTGATGAAATTTATATTTTTCAAAGAGATATTCTCAGGGTTGGTGCGAATGCAACTTGTGTCGGAGATGACATGTTTATACATTGTGCTAATGATGGATTATCCTCATATAGCTGGATTATTCCGGGTGGAGACACTGTCCCGGGACAGACGATACGAATTGAAAACGTTACTGAAGCAAATAACGGGTATTATCAGTTTATTCTGGTCGATACTGTATTATGCGGTAGTGGCATTTTTTATTATGAGGTTCATGTCCCGCCTGTTCTGGGAGTTAGTCATCTTGATGAAACCTGTATATCGGCACGTGACGGTATTGCTGAGTTTGTTTTTCCTGCAAAAACACCGGATCAGGAGATGGATCCGGATTTTAAATATTACATATACTTTGATAACAGCTGGCATTCGACATCGTCTGAAGATATTACATTTGACTTATTACATCCACGTGTATATAATTATTTTTTTACGATAGATAATGTCTGTTATGTCTCAGATAGTATAAAGATTGAGCCTGCCGAATTTATCTGCACAGACCACACACTATATATTCCCGATGCTTTTACTCCGAACGGGGATGGCATTAATGACACGTTATTTGTTTTTGGAAGTAATATTTATTATTTCAATATGGTAATTTATGACAGATGGACAGAAAAAATGTTTGAGTATCAGGATATTTCATATGGTTGGGACGGTACTTATGGTGGGCAGCCATGCAAACAGGATACATATGTTTATGTACTGCAGGTGTTTTTTACAGATGGTTGTCATGAAACCAGAAAAGGACGTATTAACTTATTGCGGTAGCTTTTATTGAAAATTTGCTGTTGAAAAATGTATTGAATATGTCGAAAAAATAAACGCTTTTTGAGAAAAACAGGAAACTTTATTTGTTTTTAAAGTGAATTTTGAAATATCTTTTACACAAATACTTTAATGATTTGTTAAAAATTCCAAAAAAAATTAAATGTTAAAATATTTATTTATTTTTGTGGTATGTTAATTGCAAATTTTACGAACCTTAAACAATAAAATTTAAATTATGAAGACAACAATCAAATTATTATTTGTACTTGTGGCGTTAAGCTTGTCATTCTCAAGTCAGGCCCAAAAGGCAAAAAAAGTTAAAACATTTGCAGGTATCATTACTTATGATATTACTTATGACGGAGACGAAATTGACGAAACAACAAAAGCCCAGTTGCCTACACAGATAGTTGTAAGCATGAGCGGAAATAAGGTTCGTAACGAACAGGTTTCAGCTTTTTATTCAATGGCTTCTATTTCCGATCTGGAAAAAGGTTCTGCTATTATTTTAATTGATGCTATGGGAATGAAAATTGCCGTAAATCAGACTAAAGAGGACATTGAGAAAAACAAAGCAGAAGCAGATCTTACTGATCCTACAATTAAATTTGTTGACGAATCAAAGGTAATTGCAGGTTACAAATGTAAAAAAGCTGAGGTTACTCAGGGAGAAGACATTATTGAGGTTTATTACACAGATGAAATTGCTGTTCCTGCAGGGATGAACGATAACAATGGTTTTAAAGGAATTAATGGTATGTTAATGCAATATACTGTAGTTCAACAGGGACTGACAATGACAATGACCGTTAAGGAAGTTAAAAAAGCTAAAGTTAAAGGTGGTTTATTCGTAATTCCTGATGATTATGAAGTAAAAACTATGGAAGAACTTGGTGGTATGTTTGGTGGATAAGATATTGAATTTGTCAATAATTATCTGTTGACAATTACGATGATAAAATATTTTTAAAAGAATCCTCAACTCGGGGATTTTTTTTATTTTTACACGATGGTAAAAAAGAAAGATAAATCAGAAGCTGCAAAACCCCCGAAGAAAGGTAAAAAACCTCTGGGATCAAGGTTTGAAAATCTTACGGGCTTTTTCCGGGATGAAAGAGTCAGAGTAAGTTTCGGACTTTTTTTGCTGGCTTCGGCTTTGGTATTATGCCTTTCTTTTACTTCTTATCTGTTTACATGGAAGGCTGACCAAAGTATTCTGGACATGGGGATTTCGGGATTGTTCTCGAATAGTACCTATCAGGTAGAAAACTGGATGGGTAAATTGGGAGCATTGTTATCAAATGTTTTTATTCACGATTGGTTTGGACTGCCATCCTATGCATTTGTACTTATTTTTGGAGTGTTCGGTTTTAATTCCCTTAATGTTAAATTTGTAAACCCGTGGAAGTTCTTGTTTATAAGCATGGTTTTCTGTATCTGGTTCAGCATTGCTCTGGCTTCTGTGTTTTCCGACAGGTTTTTTATGGTAGGAGGGGCACACGGATACTTTATATTTAACTGGATAAGCGGAGTTATCGGAAAATTAGGAGCTTATACGGCAATTTTATTTTCGGCATTTATTATAATCGTATTTACTTTTAAAAATTCACTTGGATGGTTTAAAAAAAGCGTTACAAGGATCTCAAAAGTTAAAAAAGAGGATTTTGACGAACTGGCAAGTGATAGCTTTGATGAAGTAAAAAAAGAGAAAAAACCGGAAGTTAAACAGGAACCCAAAGAGGAAAATGCCGAAAACAACGGAGTGGTTTTACTGGAAGATATTTTTAGTCCTGACAATCAACCGGAAGAAATGGAGCTTGAAAATGTCGTTGGAGATGTTAAGGAAGAGATATTTGAAGAGGAACAGGAAAAGGTTGATATGTCGGATTTAAGCGGGCTCTCTCTTGCTGTAAATGAGGTAATAGAAGAAGAAGCACTTACCGACGATGAAATAAATTCAGATTTTCTTCAGGATTATGATCCTACTAAAGATCTGGAATATTATAAAATGCCGCCTATTGAAATATTAACTGACTATCCGGCACGAAAGGCAGATGTTACCCGTGATGAGTTAAATGCAAATAAAGACAAAATTGTAAGAACACTCAGGGATTATAAAATTGAAATTTCCAGAATTACAGCAACCATAGGCCCTACGGTTACATTATACGAAATTGTTCCGGCTCCAGGAGTCAGAATTTCAAAAATAAAAAATCTGGAAGATGATATTGCCCTTAGTTTATCTGCGTTAGGCATACGTATTATTGCCCCGATTCCCGGCAAAGGAACCATTGGTATTGAGGTGCCGAACTCCAAGCCCGAGACAGTATCCATGAGATCTGTTATAAAATCTGCAAAATTCCAGGAATCTACTTTTGAATTACCTGTTGCAATGGGAAAAACAATCTCTAATGAAACTTATGTCTTTAATCTCGCAAAAACACCTCACCTGCTTGTCGCCGGAGCAACCGGACAGGGTAAATCTGTAGGAGTAAATGCAATAATTACTTCATTGCTTTATAAAAAGCATCCTTCGCAGTTGAAGTTTGTATTTGTTGACCCTAAAATGGTAGAGCTTTCCATTTACAGCAGAATAGAAAAACACTATCTGGCAAAATTACCTGGCGAAGATTCTCCTATTATTACCGATGTAACCAAGGTTGTTCCCGTTATGAATTCATTGTGTATTGAGATGGATAACCGTTACACATTATTAACCCAGGCAGGGGTAAGAAATATCACTGAATATAATACCAAGTTCGTTTCCCGTAAATTAAATCCTAATAAAGGGCATTACTATATGCCATATATTGTGGTTATTATCGATGAATTTGCAGACATTATTGTTCAGGAAGGAAAGCAGGTTGAAGCTCCTATTTCCAGACTGGCAGCAAAGGCCAGAGCTATCGGGATTCACCTGATTGTTGCAACACAGCGTCCGTCAACAGATGTAATTACCGGTGTCATAAAAGCAAACTTCCCTACCCGAATAGCTTTTAAGGTTACAAATATGCACGATTCAAAAACTATTCTCGATACTACCGGAGCAAATCAGCTTATAGGCCGCGGGGATATGCTTATTTCAGAAACCGGGCATATAAATCGTGTACAGTGTGCTTTTGTTGACACTCCCGAAGTAGAATTGTTAGTCGATCATATCAGTTCTCAACAGGGATATCCTCATGCATTGGAGCTTCCCGAACCGGAAGTTGCAGAGGCCGGTGGGGGCGGTGGCGGACTTGACACAAACGATAAAGATGAATTATTTGATGAGGCTGCCCGTATTGTTGTGCGTCATCAGCAAGGATCAACATCTTTAATACAGAGGAAAATGAGTATTGGCTACAATCGTGCAGGCAGAATTATTGACCAGTTGGAAGCAGCAGGAATTGTAGGTCCATATGAAGGATCAAAAGCAAGACAGGTATTTTATCCCGATGAATTATCTTTGGAACAGTATTTGATTAGCCTCAACCAAAAATAAATTAATTACAAAAAATAATAAGTAAAATGAAACAAAATTTTCTGATTATCGGCCTGCTGTTATTATCATTTGCAGGCTTTTCGCAAACAGATGCTGCAGCAATTGCCTTATTGGATGAAGTTTCTGCAAAGACCGAGAAATATTCAAGTTTAAAAATTGATTTCTCAATGTATGTAGAGAATCTGCAAACCAAGAAACGCGATACGTATTTTGGTAATGCCAGCTATAAAGCAGGTTTTTACAAACTTGATATTATGGGACAGATAGTTTTCTCCGATGGCAAAACAAACTGGACATATCTTAAAGATGCAGAAGAGATAAACATTACAGATAATGCTGAAAATCAGACGGTAATGATGAATCCGCAATCTTTACTCAAGGATTATAAAAACACTTACAAAGTAAAGTATATTGCAGATAAGTTTGAAGCTAACCGACCTCTGGTTGAAATAGACCTGGTTCCTAAGGTAATTGAGAATAAGAAGTATTCTAAGATTACTGTAAAAATTGACAAAACAAAAAAACAGATTTATTCTGTTCGCTATGTAGGAAAAGATGGAGTCAGCTATTTAATAGAGATTTCCAAATTTACAGAAAACCCTTCAATTCCTGATGCTGAAATTAAATACAGTAAATCTTTATTCCCTGATGCAGAGGTAATAGATATGAGATAAAAACAGGAGAGGCGAAAGCCTCTTTTTTTTATTTGTTTCAGGTTGTCTCTGTATGGGGTTTCCATATTACAGAATCATATAAAAACAAAAGCACCGGTAAAACCAGTGCTTCTTTTTTGGCGGAGATACAGGCTCTTGTATCCGCTAAAAGTATGATGTATACCAGTAAGTTAGACCTGTAAAAAAGCTGGGTATCCGATTTTTCACCCTTAAAATTTGACTGTCAAAATAGTAATTTTTAGGTTGAAAATCTTCTATACGAAAATGTACATTCCCCTTTGATTATCAATGAAAAGAGGACTGTTTTTTGATATGTTTTTCATGTGATAAATTCTTGATAAGTACTGATGTTTCAAAACAAAATATGTAATTAAGGCATTTTGAGAACTTGTGGAGTACTCATTATTTTAGCAACGTGTTTGGATTAAGTTTTTAATAATTTAGACGGAGAGTATCCGTATTCTTTTTTAAATGCGTAAGAGAAGTGCGACAAGTTTTCGAATCCAACCTCCAAATACACGTCAGAAACTGTTTTTCTTTGTTCCGCCAGCAAAGAATATGCTTGTTGCAGACGTCTTTGTTGTAACCAGTTGCGTGGCGATGTATTGAATGTTTTTTGAAAATCTCTTTTGAATGCCGCCAAACTTCTGCCCGTTAAATACGCAAATCTGTCAAGATTTACATTGAAGTGAAAGTTATTGTTCATAAAACTTTCCAGATCTATTTTGTATGGTTCGGAAAAATCAAACAAAACGTCCTTTAATGTAATGTCATATTTGAGCAACAAGAGCAACGCTTCTTTTTGTTTCAGTCGGATAAGTTCCATATCGCTGTTGTTGTTCAATATTTCTTCATAGTCCAGCAATGATTGCATAAACGAAGTGAGCGTTTTATTTGGCCGAAATGATATGTATGCAGATGATTTTTGTTTTGTTTCCGTTTTGTACCCATATTCTTTGCTAAAATCATGCAACAATTCCTCATCAAAAGACATTGTCAATGCTTTAAACTCGCCATTTGTTGGTGGGTATTTTACGAATTTCATCAAATGATTTTTCCTCACTGAATATAAATCACCTGGCTTGAATTCTTTTTTTCTCTGCCCGTCATTCAACTCCATAACACCAGAAAGAACGATACCCAAACTATGGAAGGCGTTAAAATGTTCGCCTTCACGATAGTTTGAAATATGGCAGGAAAAACTTATTAGTTCTGTCGTACTATTCATATTTATCAGACCGGAGTAATCCGCTTTTTATTGTTTAAGTTCTCTGCTGTCTGTCCAATCAATAAACAAATCTCTTTCAGCAAACAACCATTTGTTGTTTTGTTTTACGAGTTTGTCCCGATAGCGAATACTCATAATCAGCAACGATTTTTCGGCGTATTTGATGTGATGCGCCAAACAATAACTTTCATTTGTGGCTGTATCGCCATTGATTGAAACGATACTTTGTCCATTGAAATGCGTTGTTACGTCATATTGGTTCAATGTTTGAAATGCTTCGGCGAGTTCTTTACGTCCATTCAAGGTTTGCACGGGTTGTTTTTCTTTTCCGCTAAAAACTTTTACTACTGCATTTTCTGTAAACAGTTCTGCCTGTTTTTGTGCTTCCCGATTGTCTGCACAATGAGCATAAACATTTATTAAGTCTTGTATTTCCGTTCTATCTGTCATATTTGTTCTATTGTTTTTGCATGAATATACAATTGATAATATCAATATTGCCAATAAAATTAAATTCTTTTTCATTACGAACATTTTTTTGTTGAGTTTTTTAACGCATAAGGATTTTAGTATCAATGAAAATTGGTTGCAACACTGCGGACCCATTTCCAATGTTCTGTTTTGAGTGTTCATTTTTACTTGTTTTTTCTAAGAATATTTTGTTTACTTTCTTCGGACGCATAGAAATTTTCCGCATCATAAAAATCGGTAGAAGTGCTTACTGTTTTCCATTTCTCAAACTCTGCTTTTCGGTCTGCATCAACCGTTTCCAAAACAGTAACAGCGTCTGAACCTAATACCAGGTGAACAGGCGGTTCGGAATGTTCAACCAAATCAAGCATTACTTTTGCCGCCTTGTCGGGGTTGCCCAATGGTTTAATTGTTGCCAAATAACCTTTCAACGGGTCTAAAACCGGTTTGTAATCTTCAATTTCTTTAGCATAGCTCATTGAATCACCACCCCAATCGGTGCGGAAACCGCCCGGTTCAACAGATGTGACTTTTATGCCCAATGCTGCTACTTCTTTGCTCAGCACTTCGGTAAAACCCTGCAAGCCGAATTTTGCGGCCTGATACATGGAAAGCCCAGCTGTTCCAACCCTGCCGCCAATGGAACTTATATTGAAAATGTAACCTGAACGCTGTTTGCGCAAATGAGGCAAAACGGCTCTTGTGATTTCAATGGGTGCATACAAGTTTACTTCTAACTGGTTTTTTACCTGTTCGTCTGTAAATTCTTCAATTGCGCCTGTAATACCGAAACCTGCATTGTTCACCAGAATGTCAATTCTTCCGAAGTGCTTTATAGTCTGTTCAACTGCCGAATGAATTTGTGCTTTGTCCGCGACATCTAATTGTAACGTAAGAATTTGATTTGGGTATTTATCCGCCAAATCATTTAATTGTTTTGGATTTCTTGCTGTGGCGGCAACATTGTCGCCATTTGCTAAAACTGCTTCTGTAATACTTTTGCCCAATCCTCGTGAGCTTCCTGTGATAAACCAAACTTTTGCCATTATTTTTTATTTTGGATACTGCAAAAGTACAATGGAAATAAATTGAGCGTTTTGTTGAATGGCTCAATTTTCTTTTGTTGAATGGCTCAAGAAAACGAATGTGTGCACTTAGATACTATGCTTTACTATTGACTAAAACAAACATATCAAAATAAAAATAAGCTTCGATAAGATTGCCCGCAAGCAACAAAGTTGCAAACGAACAATATAACTACTAAGAACTTCATTTTTAGCATTATTGATTAGCTCCACCGTTTACTAAAAGATGCTGACCGTTGACGAATGAAGCCAGGTCGCTTGCAAAAAACTCCGCAATATTGGCGACATCTTCCACCTCAGCTAAACGCCCCATCGGACAGCTATCCAATAAGGATTTGCGTAATTCAGGATATGCATTCGGATCAACAAAAATTCCGGAATGGTCAACGGCAAAAGGAATAATGGAGTTGACAGTTACGCCGCGATGCCCGATTTCTTTGGACAACACATCTACCACATAACGAGGGGTGGTTTTGCTTCCGCCGTACACTGCCATTCCTGGAACGGGAAAAGCAGTGGTACTTGAAGCGATATAAATGATTCGGCCATTATTTTCCACATTTAATGCTGCCTGCTGCATGGTAAAATATGCCCCTTTGGTATTGATAGAAAACAGTTGATCAAATTGTGCTTCGGTAAATTCGGTCACAGGTGTTTCCACCATTTCAATTCCGGCATTTGCCACCACAATATCAATTTTTCCAAAAGCATTTTTTGCTTCAGTGAATAAACGCTCAATATCTGCTACTTTACTTACATCTGCCTGTACCGAGAAGACATTGGCTCCCATAGCTTTAATATTGCTTTCCACTTCATCCACAGAAACTTTGTCTTTGGAATAATTCAATACGATATTGGCACCTAAAGCAGCATAACGTTCAGCAATTGCTTTTCCCAACCCACGGGCAGAGCCTGTAATTAAGGCTACCTTATTTTTAAGTGAGTTCATTTTTCTAACTTTAAATTTGAATAATTGTTTTTACTGGACATTGTAAATTAAAGGTTCATACCACCCGAAACTTCAATGCGTTGTGCTGTAATCCAACGTGCTTCATCCGTACACAAAAATGCCACGACACCGCCTATATCATCCGGTTCGCCAACACGACCTAATGCTGTAACTGATTTAACGAATGAATTGTATTGCTCATTATCTCTAACTGCACCACCTCCAAAATCTGTTGCAATTGCTCCCGGGGCAACAGCATTTACTCTAATGCCTCTTGCTCCCAACTCTTTTGCCTGATAGCGTGTAAGTGTTTCGATAGCTCCTTTCATAGAAGCATAAGCAGCAAAGCCGGGGCCACTGAAACGTGCCAAACCTGATGAAAGGTTCACAATGCCACCGCCATCGTTTAGATAAGCCAATGCTTTTTGTGTTAAGAAAAATACACCTTTATAATGCGTGTTAATCATGTCGTCCACTTGTGCTTCAGTGGTTGTTGCAAACGGAGCGTTAACACCTGTTCCTGCGTTGTTGATAAGGAAATCAAAATTCGGGCTGCCTGTGTGTTCTTGCAAATGTTCCGTTACTTGTTTAAAGAAACTGTCAAATGATTGAATGTTTCTTGTATCCAACTGCAATGCAAACGCATTTTGTCCGAGTGATTGAATTTCCAAAACAACTTTTTCCGCTTCTTCTTTTTTGGAATGATAAGTAAGAATTACGTCTATGCCTTTTTTCGCAAGTGCGATTGACATATTGCGGCCAAGTCCACGACTTCCGCCTGTTACTACTGCAATTTTGCTGTTCAATGTGTTCATGACTTTTTGTTTTAAATTGATATGACAAAAGTCGTGAACATAAAGTCCCCGTAACGTACAAGAAATACAGGAAGAGATGCAAAAATCTAAGAAGTGTGATTAATATGCGTTTTTCTGTATTCCCCCGGACTTTGTGCAGTATTTTTCTTGAAGTAATTGCTGAAATGTGGAGCTTCACTAAAACCAAGCATAACGGCAATTTCTTTGATACTAAGCTGAGGATTCTGTAATAATACTTTGGCTTCTGTAATCGTTTTGTCGGCTATCCATGCACTAATTGTTTTACCTGTTTTAGTGCTGATAACATTGGAGAGATAGTTAACATGCAAAGCCTGTAATTCAGCGTAATCCTGTGCCCGGAATTGTTTGTCCGTCTTACCTGTTATAAGTTCTCTGAAATGGTTTTCAAGATTTCGTTTGAATGTTTTTACAATTAGTGAACTTCGGTTTCCTTCGTAAATGGGGTTATAATCCTGAAAGAAATACTCTTTTATTTTTAGCAATAGAGCAACTGTCAGGTTACCTGTGATTTGTGCTTTGAATGGAGAGTTTGAAATATGTTGTTCGTAAATTAATCGATACATTTTTTCGATTACCTCAAACTGATTTTCAGTAAGCGTTTGTGGTTCAACTATCTCTGTGAGCAGAAATGAAAATTGATTGAAAATATCCGCATGCACATATTCCTTCAGAAAAGCTTCATTGAAGGTGATAAGGCAAGTGTCAGTAAGTTTATGCCATTCAAAAACACGATAGTTGCCAGGATTGGTAAAATAGACGGTTTTAGGCTCTACCGAAAAACTTTTGTCGTCAATGGTATATTTTCCAAAAGCATCCTTAATGAAAAGGAAACTGAAATAGTCCGGTCGAAAAGGTGGCGAGGTGTAAGGCAAGTCCTTAAAAGTATCCTGCAAATAGTGCACAGTAAAGCCGGTAGAACTTTCGGCCTCATGGACAGACAGGCCTAAAATTTCATATAAATGGCGTAAATCTTCAACCATGAGGTCTTTTCTATGCATACCCGACTATTTATTGGATTGATTTAGTAAGCAAATATATGTCTTTTTTCGGAATTAATTTTGAATATTATTTGTGTAACAACCTGATTATCCCCAAATGATACATTCACAGATAATCAACACAAAATCGCTAATTTGAGAAAATTCTGCTTGAGGTAGTTTATTTTGTAGCCACATAATATACTATAAGTATAGCATGAGGGGTTAAAGTAAACCAATTGAAAAAATTATTCAGCAGATTGCTTGATTTTCAATTATGGTCCATTCCCAAACTTTTCTTTCAAAATCTGCATATCGTTACTCACTTTCAAATCAAGAATCTTGGCGTAATGTTGAGTTGTCTTTAGGTTTTTATGGCCCAGTATTTTGGATACGCTTTCAATAGGAACGCCGTTTGAAAGTGTGACAGTGGTAGCGAAGATATGTCTGGCTATATGAAAGGTCAGCTCTTTATTGATTCCGCAAGCATCGGCTATTTCCTTCAGATAGGAATTCTTTTTCTGATTGCTAAGTAATGGTAAAAGCTTATCCTGATTGACTACATTTGGATGATCTTGCCGAAGTTTTTGATATATTTAGAAGTGAAGTTTTGACAGTATTTGCAAACACTTTTCAGATAAAATTCATAGCTTGTAATAAACTCATGGTCGATTTTTCGGATATCAATATCGGAAATCTTGTATTTCCATTTCATGAAATCGATAGTATGTTTGAGTGATGTTTCGTAGCGGACAAGCGTAGCAGCAGCGTAATCTTTGGCAATAAGCACCTTGATTTCGTCGTTATGTTGTTGGAAAATGGGAACAAGTATGTGTTTGCGTTTTTCAATGTCCAGGATTTTATTCCGCATGTTTTCGGCATTGACAATTTCATCTTCCCTGATAAGTTGCTGCTGATAATCGTACACTTTGGCTTTGAGTGCGTCAGGATAGGAATTAGTGGATTTAGCTTCTGTAGTTGTGCCTTTCATACAACTATCCTCAATTGACCATTTGTCGGGGTGAGTGTATCGTTATGTGCTTAACTCGATATGTTCGCCATCGACTGTAAATAGTAAACCATCGGTTGTGGTTTTTTGGGATCAAGCAAAATTTCTGGGGGAAAGTTTTGTGCGTTAAATAAAAAAAACATAGCGAAGAATATTCAGAAAAGCGACGCGGGCAGGCTATGGGAAAACGGCGGGCCAGCTCCGGAGGTGAAAATCAAAACAACTAGAATTGAGGCAAGCTGACATTATTATGTCATTTTCTAAAACAAAGTTTTAAAGGAATGTGTGATGGAACTTTGTTTTAGTCTTGGTTGCCTTACAATTCTGTTGTTTTGATTGAGGCGGGGAGAAGCATTGTTTTCCCTAGCCCTTTTGTTTCTTTTGTGGCAATGACAAAAGAAAAAGATAATCCAGAATATTTTCTTGTTTTTCTAAATGCAAATATTCTTACTCCATGTTTTTGTAATCCCCCCCCAGAAATTTTGCTTGAGCCGTTTTTTGTATGGGGTTTCCATATTACAGAATCATATAAAAACAAAAGCACCGGTAAAACCAGTGCTTCTTTTTTGGCGGAGAGAGGGGGATTCGAACCCCCGGTACCAATTTCTCAGTACGTCAGTTTAGCAAACTGGTGGTTTCAGCCACTCACCCACCTCTCCGGGTGGTATTTTGAGAATGCAAAAATACACAATTTTTAATCCTGACAAAATAAATTTTTAAATATTTTTATACTTCAGGCAAAACCTGCAAATTTAATCCCCGAATCAGTAGTTGTCAATGTTATGCAATTGGATTGTGACTTTTTGTAAAATACTAAAGAACGTGTTATAGGCTAAATTTACAGAGAAACACACACCAGCATATGTAAATTATGGAATATACAAGTCTGTTTTGGAGGGATTAGTGATTTATTATTTTTTATTGGTAAAAAATATCCTTGATAAATAAACGTTGTTATATTGCATTTGTAAAAACATTGAAAGAGTTTATTTACCGGATAAATACCTTTATGAAATTTTCTGTTTTTGTATTTTTAATTTTTATGTGTGCCGGAGTTTTTGCCCAAACAAAAGATTTCCCGGAAACTGTTATGACTGCTTATACAGAATTCGATACTTTGCGACAGGTTGGATATCCATACGTTTTCGGAGCAGATAATCCGGCGGAGTATTACAATGATATTGATTACGGCACATTGTCTTTTACCAGGGCAAAAGTTAATATTGTGTCTTATTGCATCTATGAAACATATTTTGAAAATTCGGTTGTTAAAAGTCTGAAACTTTTCACAGATAATAAAAAAGCAACTTCTGAATTAAGATTGCTGGCAACTCTTATTTGTCCTGAATTCACGGCATCTGCCGGGGATAAAGGTCTGATACGGTTTCAAACCAGTGTTTACCTTAATGATAAATTATGTCTGGTTTCGTACTTTGAGGACAAACATTCAAAGAATGCTGTATTTGAAGTGAAACTGGAAAATGTTGTTTTAAATTAAATTCCATTGGTTAATCAGGCATAAGATAATCACCTTAAACTAATCAATTCCCGCCGTTCCCTAAAACTGCCTTGTGCTCACTTATTTTCTGCAGTATGTTTGCTCTGTAAACTAAAAACAGAAAATTATGAAAACTTTAGCATTAACAATAATCGCAATTGCAGTATCAGCAGTCTTGCTGGCCCAGAACGCCATGCCTTTTAAATATCAGGCAGTTTTAAGAAGCGAAACAGGGGATATTTTAGCAGATCAGAATGTTTCACTGAGATTCAGTATTTTAACCGGAGAATTTTTCGACAATATCCAATATTCGGAGATATATGATATCAATACAAATGAGTATGGTATGGTGACATTAAATATCGGAGAAGGATATAGTGTTGAAGGATCTTTTGAGAATATTAGCTGGAATTCGGAGTTTATCTGGCTAAAAGTAGAAATCGATCAGGATGCAGGTTTAAATTTTACAGAAATGGGAATTAGCCGTTTGCTTGCAGTTCCGTTTGCGAATTATGCTGCAAAGGCAGATTATAATAATCTTGATAACCTTCCGGTACTTTTTGACGGTAGTTACAATTCTCTGTCAAACACTCCGGATATCTTCGACGGAGATTACAACTCCCTTGTAAACAAACCCGAACTATTCAGCGGAGACTATAACGATTTGAATAATGCTCCGGCATTATTTGACGGAGAATGGAACAGTATTAATGGGAAACCTGATTTTTCGGCAGTAGCAACAAGTGGTAATTACGATGATTTATCAAATCTTCCTGTATTGTTTGGCGGAGATTACTCAGAGCTGACAAACACTCCTGTTATGTTCAGCGGAAGTTATGAAGATCTTACGAATAAACCAGCACTTTTTGATGGAACATGGGCGAGCCTGGGAGGAAAACCTATCTTCCAGACAGTAGCCTATTCAGGTTCATATCACGATCTTGAGGATCTTCCCGTTTTATTCAGCGGTAATTACAATGATCTTACAAATAAACCTGTACTCTTCGACGGAACCTGGACAAGCTTAAGCGGGAAACCTGATTTCGCGACAGTTGCAACCAGCGGAAGTTATGACGATTTAAGTTCAAAACCCGATTTAAAT
>QKHS01000060.1 GCA_003249955.1 Bacteroidales bacterium
ATTACGAAGCCGGTTGGGACGGAAAACTCGACGGCGGCACCGAAGCTTCCCCCGGAGTATATTTCTATATCATCAAAGCCGAAGGTATGGATGAAGCCCTGTATGACGAGCAGGGGGCTTTCCATCTGATGAGGGAATAGAAAAGTTGAAAATATCATATTTTGAAAAAGAGGAGAAACCAGGTTTTTCCTCTTTTTTTATGCAACGAAATCATAACGTAAATTGTCTTTTATTTAGAATTTATTTATTGTAAATTTGTTGTTATTTCTTGATAAAATATATTATATTTAACACTTAATCTTTATTCGTATGAAAAAGCTTATATTCGTTCTCTTTGGATTTGTTTTATCTGTTATTTCTGCGTTTAGTCAGCAGTTAAGTGTTTCGTTAACTTATACCGAGAATACGGTTTGTGATGGCGTTGGCTGTAATTATGATGGACCTTCAATTCTTATAAATGAGATAATGCTTACCCCAAATCCTTTTGATGGTTCAGTGTATGGGATAACTCCAAGTCATAATCCTAGTGTGGATTGTCGGGGAGAATGGATTGAACTGTATAATCCTGATAATTGTAAACCGGTAGATATTTCATGTTATTTTCTTGGAAATGCTGCTTATGAAAGTTCTACTTTGTATCCTGCAGGTTTTATATTGCCTGAAGGAACAATTGTTCCGCCTCTTGGATTTGTTATTGTTCGTGGAATAAATGCACCTGCCGTTCCTTCAGAGCTACTTGTGCAAAATGGAGGTAATACAGTTGAAATAATTGTGAATGATTTGTCAAGGATATGTTTGAGTGGTGGTTACCGTTTGTGGTTTCCTAATGCAGGAGGATGGTTTGCTTTTTATGATAAGTTTGGAGTCCCTCAGGATGCTATTTCGTGGAATAACAATAATGCTTCTACATTTAATGCATGTAATCCGGGAGTTGTGAACGGATGTAATTATACAGGACAACTTGCAAGCTATAATTCTATACCGGCAGATAGAAAGAATTATATTTCTCCGGTAGCTCCGCAATCGAATAAGACATTCCGAAGAATTCCTGACGGAGGAGCCTGGGGATATAATAGTCCGGCGACTCCGACCTATGGCACTTGTAATGCAGAATGTGCTCCTGAACCGATTATTACATGTAACGGTACAGCAACAGTAAATATTACAGGAGGAACACCTCCTTACACCATAGTATGGGATGATGGACAGATTCAGACAACTTCTACAGCATACGGGCTTTGTGAAGGCCAATATTGTGTAACAGTAACAGACTCTGAAAATGAAATTGCTACCGGCTGTATTTATTTGTATAATAATGAAATTGATGTCTCTGCATCAACAACTACTCCATCTGTATGTGCAGGAGAAGCTTTGGATTTACATGCAACGTATTCCGGAGGGACTTCTCCCTATTCTGTTGCCTGGTCAGGCCCGGCAGGGTATAGTAATACAGGTTCTGATCCGCAGATTTTAAATTCCCAGCTAAGTCAGTCCGGTACATACCAGTTAACTGTAATTGATTATAATGGCTGCTCTGCTACTTCGCAGGCAGATATTGTTGTTAACCCTTTGCCTGTTCCTGTTGCATCCAATAACGGGCCTGTTTGTTCCGGAGCAGATTTGGAATTGTTTACTCAAAATTTTAATTCGTATTCATGGTCAGGTCCGGGAGGATTTACAAGTATATTACAAAATCCTGTAGTATCAGATATTCAGACATATCAGTCAGGACTATACAGTGTTGTTGTTTCCAATCAGTATAACTGTAGTGCTACAGGACAGACACTGGTCGAGCTTTTACCTTCTCCGGAATTGACTGTTTCCGGAACAAACATATATTGCGAAGGTGAAACAATTCAGTTAAATTCTAACCCGGCAGGTCTCTCAGATTATCAATGGACAGGAGCCGGTGATTTTACTGCTTATACGCAAAATATTTCACGACCGAATGCAACTCCGGCCATGTCAGGCACATATACTGTCTCTGCCAATAGCGGAGAAGGTTGCCCTGCATCCGGTTCCTATAACATCACGGTTTATCCTATGGTTAATGCAGAAATAAGTGAAATCCCTGATATGTGCATAAATGATCCTGTTTACACTCTTAATGCTGTTTCTTCCGGGGGAACATGGTCCGGACCCGGAGTTTCAGCAAATGTGTTTAACCCTGAAGAAGCCGGAGCAGGAAATCATACAATTTCTTATTCTGTGAGTAATGTGGCTTGTAGTGATAGTGATACTGAAACAGTGACGGTTTTTAACAGCATCCAGATTTTGAATTTTACGGATGAATTATGTAATGATACATATACTGAATATACTGTTAGCTTTGATGTCGTAGATGATTTGGACGATTTAACCGGTTTTCTTGCAGATTTCGGAGATGGGTTCCAATTTTATTCCGGTACTTTTACTCATAATTTCACGAGTCAGACATCCTATAGTATTACGGTGACCGATCCTGAGCAGCAGTGCAGTGAATACGTTTTTAATGGTTTTAGGGATTGTGGTTGTGTAACATGGGCAGGGACAATGACAAGTCTTCAGATTGTTAAACTCTGTTATGGAGAGTGTTCAGATAATGTTAATCATAACGGGAATCAAGTTCTTGATGCTGATGATACTTTCGGATTTATATTACACACAGGAGAGTTTCCATTGAACATTATTGCATACAGCAGTACTCCCGAATTTTGTTTCCATTTGATTTCAGGTTTAAACTTTGGCCAGATTTACTACATTTCTGCTGTTGCGGGAAATGAAATAACTCCGGGAATCCCGGATATAAATGATCCTTGTTTTTCTGTTTCTCAGGGAACTCCGGTTGTGTGGTATCAAAATCCGGTGGCATATATAAATACTGATGATTTTTCAGTTTGTGGTCTTGAAGCATGTTTTGATGCTCCGGAACCTATGCCCGGAATGGAAGGTTCATGGAGTTCTTCTTCGGTTTATTTCCCTATAAACGGAACGAATAATTATTCTGAAGAAATTTGTGTCTTGGTAACACAATATGGGAATCACGAATTTGTAAGGTGCATTGCAAACGGAAATTGTATGGCTTTTGATACAATAACAGTTACATTTGTTGCTATTCCCAATGCTAACGCAGGAGAGGATTTTACAGTTTGCGGATATGCGGCAGACCTGACAGCAATTCCTTCTTCTTCAGGATCAACAGGACAATGGACCGGGACGGGTAATTTCAGCAGTGTCAGCAGTCCGGCTACTACAGTAAATATAAGTCCTCCCCCCGGAACATATTCATTCTCATGGGAGGAAACAGTCGGAGAGTGTTCAGATGTGGATCAGGTTCTGGTTACATTTATCCCGAATCCTAATCCTGTAATATTTCCGCTACATGATACTGTCTGCGGAACAACATATAATTTAAGTGTCGGAAATGTACAGGGAAGTGGCATCTGGTCTGCATACAGTAATGGAGAATTACTTGCGGTTGCTCCGTTTTATGTGTCAGGGATTACAAGTCCTGTTACTACTGTAATTATTCCCAATTATCAGGGGTATTTTCAGGAAATTGAATTTGTTTGGACAGAAACCATGCAGGTGTATGGTACGGAATGTAGTGCAGAAGCTCACCAGTATGTGGTTTTTGCCCGTGAACCTATTGCAAGTGTAGGCGCTGTAAATGAAGCGGAACGTTGTGGAACATGTATGGAGTTAGCCGCAGATACCACAGGATCAGGATGGGCTGACGGATCATGGATTCCTATGAATGTATCAGGAAGCTGGACTTCGGGTAATCAACATAATCCTGTTTCAACATTTTGTATTAATGAAGTAGGGAATTTTGGAGATGATGCTTCTGTGAGAGTGCCGTTTTTGTGGGTTATGAATAATCATGGCTGCACAAGTATTGATACCATGTTTGTGACATTTTATCAGCGTCCTGTCGCCAATGCCGGATTGGATAATGCTGTCTGCGGGAATATTTATGGCTTGGGTGCCGTTTATAGTCTTGCAGAATGCAGTGAATATGTCCCTTCAGGAATCTGGTCTGTTTATGATAAACCTGACCCGCTTGCTTCTGCAGATATCTCGCCTTTAAATAGTGATACTACAACTGTGTCAGTTTCTCACTATGGTATTTGGGACTTTGTTTTCAGAGAAAATAATGCTTTTTATAACGGTTGTTATGATACAGATACTGTCAGGATAGAATTTATAGAAGTCCCTGTAATTTCTGCCGGCCCAGACAAAGATGTTTGCGGATTTTGTACGGAGATGGAGGGAATTGATGGCGGGCATAATGGATTATGGGTTCCGAACGGGGCTACATATGACGATTATTATGATCCGCTTACCAATGCATGTGTAAATATCTCAGGCCCAAAACTATTTATCTGGCTGGAAAGCAATCACTCGAATATTACGACATTGTCTTGTAGTTCAAAAGATACTGTAATTATTACTTTCTGGGCAAAACCAACGCCGACAATCTTAACAGATTCTGCCGATAATTTTACATGCGGATTAAGATTTGATCATTTAAGAGCAGAATTATCCGGTACAGGCATTACCGGTTATTGGTATTGCATAAATTCATCCGCCCAGTATGGTAATGTGTATTCAAATTCTACATGGGTACAAGTGCCTGAGTACGGGTATCATGACTTTTACTGGATTGAAGAAACCGGACCTGAATTATCTCCCGGCTTTTGTATTGATACTGCAGGCCCGTTGACAATTAACTTTATAGAAATACCCCATGCCAATGCCGGCAACGACACCCTGTTCTGCGGATATTGTGGAAGTTTAAATGCAATTCCAAGTGTGGGAACAGGTGTCTGGAGTACTCCATCTGTGGGTAATATCACCTTTGAAAATCAAAATGATCCTAATACTTTGGTTTGCTCAGATGTATTGAATACCGGAAATGCAACGAACCCTCATTTTATATTCAGGTGGACCGAAGATAACTCAAATGGCTGTACTGATAAAGATTCAATACTTGTTATATTTGCAAGAGAACCATCATCAGGAATAACCATCATACCACCTAAATGTTTCGGAGAGCCTGCAACGATAGCCGCAGTAGAAGACAGTCTTTATCAATACAACTGGGATTTCCAGGGAGGAATAGTAGACAGTACATCACCAGCTAACCTTGCCGGCGGGATCTATGAACAATTTGTTTATTGGACAGATGGAGACACCACACACGAAGTAGACCTGACCGCCAGGAACTATTGGGGCTGTGAAAGTCCGGTAAATGTTGACACTGTTCATGAGCCCCCAATTCCGTTATTCGATGTAACCCTTGTCTCCGATACCTGTTCCTTAGGCAAAGGCGGGATAATCTTCGGAGCGACAAGCGAAAACTCCTTCTTCTGGATAAATCCGGAAGTAGGTCCGGCTCCAGGTCCTGTAACCGAGGTTTATAACCTTCCGGCGGGAACCTACGACATACGTGCATCCTA
>QKHS01000065.1 GCA_003249955.1 Bacteroidales bacterium
TTGCTGTAGTCATCAAAAGCTGCTCCGTTAGGTAACCACGAACCGCCGTAACCGCCTGAAATCCCGTGAAGATCTGTACAGTTTCCGCATACATCAAAATCGTCGCCTGCTGATATTACGGGATTTTCTACAAACTCTATCTGTACGGTATCGGTACTGTAACAGAATGTGGCATTGCTGTTGTTTTCCCTGAATATGAAATTCCAGATTCCTACTTCGCTTACCGTTACATTAGTGGTATCGCTGTGGGGAAAGGCTATTGTGGCTGATTCTCCGGCAGGACCGGTATAGACAGACCATATTCCGGACGGGGTATAGCCACTGGTTTCGCTTATGTCATATACTGCGCCAAGTTCATAATCGTTCTCACAAACTGCTGCGTCTAATCCGGCATTGGCGACAGGACGCTGATAAAATGTTACAAACATTGTATCCATTGTAACACAACCGCCATTCCTCATTGCCCATATGAAAGGGACTCTTACCCATGCTGTATCCCCAAAACTTGACGGAGTTTGAATCGTTACATTTGTAACAGGAGAGTGAATATCGTCAAATGTTGCAATTACATCTTTCACGAACCATGTCCCGGTTGCCCAACCTGAGCCGGTAGTGTCTGCATTCAGGGCATAAGAACTTCCGCAAAACTCAGCTTCATTAACAGGGCCTACACTGGCTATCGGAGTTTTTGCAAATGTCACATCAATACTTGCCTCGTTAACACACGGAATTCCGTTAATCTCATTAATTTCTGTCCAGACAAAGACAACATCTTTTGACAATCCGGGGTAATTCCCTATAGTTGCCGATGCCTCAGGGCTGGATATTGAGGGAGAATATAAAGGAGCAGGGGTCATTACTGTTAACGGATCGCCTGAATATGCAGTCCAGTATCCGTCGTAAACACTGTTTAAAACATTCAGATTGTAGGTATTGGCACAAACGGTATCGACATTGCTTATAGTTGTTGGGCCTGGTTCCTGAACAAATGTTACTGTTACAAAATCTTCGTCCCAGCATATTCCGTTTTCTTCTCTCCATTTAAAAACCTGTACTCCAAGACTTGAAGTTACTGTAGTGGATGGACTTGACTGAAAAGCAAAAGACCCGGGACCACTCCAATGACCGGAAGATCCCGTCATACTTAATTCTGCCTGTAGTTGAGCTTCCGTTCCGCATATTGTAAAATCCTCACCGGCATAAGCTACCGGTGTCTGATCGAAATGTACTGTTATCTGGTCGGAACCATGACAATACCCATTATAAATTGTCCATGTGAAAATTAAATCTCCGTAGGCTCCCGCAAGCACATTAATTGTAGGATCATTTATTGTTGTTCCGCCCGTTGGAATAAAATTACCGTTTGCACTCCAACTACCTGACATTGTCCCTGTTGGAGGTTCTGCCTCAATACTTATTCCCAAACCACAGACAGATAATTCTGTTTCACTTATAAAAGCAATAGGATTTTCAAACCAGATTACCGGAGTTCCTATGCTTTGAGAATAACACGGATCTGCCTGAGAGACATGGCCACCGGCATTATTACCACATATAGCTGAGATATAATATGTTACACCATATTGTGCTCCAGGAATATCACTAAAACAGAACTCTGGTGTCGTATTATAATCAAGTATCACTGCAGGGTAAGATCCGTCATGTATAATAAATTCAAAAACGTCATCAGTATCAAGACTTTGATTTCCCTGATGTGTGACCATATCAGAACATTCATCTGCACATAAAACAACCGGGACAAGACTTGCCATATCACCGGCATCTGTTTCACAACCACAGTTTGTAAGCCCGTGAAATTCATACTCATTACATCCGTGTGCATCGGTAACAGTAATATTATAAATTGTATTTGAAGGGAAAGTACCTGCAAAACTTCCTGGGTAAGGAATAGCCCCTGTCCCCATATCCACATAAAAATTAACAGAACCACCACCAGTTCCTATAACATCGAAAGTAACAAAATACTGAGTATTATCGCCGGAGCAAATATCGTCAGAAAAGTTAACTACTTCAATATTATCATAAACATTAACTGTAATTTCATCTGTATCTTCACAAGGACCTGTAATTGTATATGTTACAGTATATGTTCCCGGACCTGCTATTTCAGGGTCAAAATACCCGTCATGAATTGTTCCGGCAGGAGCATTTGTTGTCCATGTACCGCCGCCATCAGCAGATATAAGTTGTGCAGGAGCATCATTTGTGCACATAGGGTTAACAGGTGTAATTGTAGCATCTGCCGGAAGAGTAACAAATGTCTCTGTTGCAATTGTCTGGCATGAAGGATTACCGGCTACATTAATAGTTTCAGTTACCGTAAGTATAAAATCTGTTGTTTCTTCAGGAAATTCGGGTGTTCCCTGCACAACTTCCTGACTGAGATTTGAACTGCTGAATCCGGCAGGTTCTGAAGCCCATACAGTTGAAGTAATTGCAGAAGTAACAGAATAAGAACCGGCAGGTTCTCCCGGAGGAACTACATAAATTGAAGCTGTTGACGCGCTGCATGAATTATCGTTTATTGCAGAATTGATAGAACCTGAATCGTAGGTAAATGTAGCCGTTCCGCAGTCTGTCTCTCCTGTAAATGTTATTGTTGATCTGGTAAGAGAACCTACATCAGACCCCTCACAATCATAAATCTGAACTGTCCAACCCGGTTCTGCTGCATGTGATCCGTAAATAGTTGTCCACGGCCCTACAGATGCAAAGTTACCGACTAAAGGTGTTGGTAAATCACAAATACAAGGGGTTAGCGAAGGGGTTCCTGCTGTCATAACAGAACCTCCCGGTGCACTGTGTGTCTGGAAACAGAAACCGGTTCCACCACTACCTACATCGTTACCTGAATTACAAACCGAATTTTCATCGCTTGGATCACTGCATCCCAATGCCGACCACGGAATTCCGGTCCAACTTCCCTGTGCCGCAGAAGGCCCCCAGTCTGAAGCGGCAGGACATAACTGAACAACGCCTGTTTCTCCCGGATTTGCAGCCTGACTACCCGGAGACTTAAGATAAAAACCAATATCTGACACATATGTATGCGTGGCCCAAAAACAAACTTTAATATAAGTGTTCTCGTCCACAACAAAATCTGATCCCGGAGGGTCATTGATATCAAAACTGTTATCAAGGGCATTTGCTTGTCCGTTAAGAGTAAATGTCTGACAACCTGCAGGGATAGGATCAATATCTGCAAAAGTCTGATTAACCCAAACCCATGCACGATAACAGGTTATTGTTCCTCCACAGTTTTTACGTGCCATATAAAATCCTGATTCGAGATTACTTGCAACCGTACCTGTAATTGACATAGGGACAAAACTTAAACCATCATATTCATACCATGAAATATCACAACCAGGTGCGACTAACTCAAGCTCTCCGATGTTGGATTCATCCTGATTCCCACAAAAAATATATACTATATCATTTGTTCCTCCGGAATTAATAAACCCTGATGAATAGGTAGTTTGAAAAGAAGCATTTGAAGCCGGCGCTGTAATCTGAGCATTTGCAATTATGCTTGCAGAAGCGAATAATAAGGTGAATAATATATTGACAGAATATCTCATAACTTATATTTTTTATTGTATAGTATCAAAAAAATCATTAACACTCAACAGATTTCCTTTATGTATTATGTATTTAACCTCCATTCCGGAAAGCACCAGCCTGAAAGTGTTCAGATAGTCAGTTTTATTTATTGTAAGTTTACATCGTCTCTGATTTTCATGTGTTGATGAGCCTGACTCAATAGAAAATTTAACAACATTTATTAATTCGGTTACGCCTACATAAACAGGTTTTGAACTTTCATTTTCTAAAATATTATATAATTGGAAATTGTCCGTCACCATGTATTCACCGGCATCCCTGAAGAAGGTACTGATATCATCTATAATAAGATATCTTCCGTTAATATTATTTGAAGGTTCTGCCTGAGCAAAAGTAAAAGAAAATGTTGTCTGAACTAACAGCAACATAATAAGAAGGCTAATGTGTTTAATTTTCATATCGTTATTTGTTTAATCGGGCTTTAAAACTTTGCAAGATAATAATAAACCTCTATATTAAAAAAATAAATACAAACATAAGACAACACGAAAGTCTTTTTCGTTGTATGAAAAAGCCTGCTTTCGCAGGCTTTTTATATCAAAAATTTAATTATTCCCTCATCAGATGGAAAGCTCCCTGCTCGTCATACAGGGCTTCATCCATACCTTCGGCTTTGATGATATAGAAATATACTCCGGGGGAAGCTTCGGTACCGCCGTCGAGTTTTCCGTCCCAGCCGGCTTCGTAATCTTCCCAGTTGGTCCATTCATAGACAGTACGTCCCCAACGGTTTACTATAATTCCGCTGAATGTCCTGAGGGTTCTGGCTTTTACCTGGAAGAAGTCGTTGATTCCGTCGCCGTTGGGTGAGAATACGTTCGGGATCTCCAGCTTACTGGCATTGTCAACTTTTACACAGGCATCAAGATAGGCGGTATCTCTACACTCGGGCAAATCTCTGTTCATTACTATCAGGAAGGGCTCGTAACAACCGGCTTCGGTATATACGTGCTCTACCAGTTCGTCGCAGTTCTTTACTATGGTTCCGTCATCAAAATGCCACTCGCAGCGTTTGCTTACGTTGTCATAATCGGAGGTATTGAGGAATATTACATTGGCATTCGGGGCTACAAGGTCTTCCAGTATAACATCGGCGGATATTGTGATTCCTGCTTCTATCATTCCGATTGTCTCTATATCGTATTGTACGGTATCTACACAGTTCGCAGTTCCGAATGTATTTATGTAATAGGAATAGTGGGTTATGTTTGGGGTCAGATAGGATGCCCGTATATCATATGTTCCCGCTGGAAGGTTATAAACCTCGGTTACGGGGCCTGGAGCCGGACCTACTTCAGGATTTATCCAGAAGAAGGAGTTTTCGCTTGTCTCACCGAAAATTATGCCGCCTTTGCCTAAAGAACAGGTATCGGAGACAAGGGTTACATCGAATAACGGAATTGGTGGCTCATGAACAGTGTCAACATTTACCGGACTGATACACTCCCAATAGTTCTTGGTGAGCAGGCCTACTTTGTGTATGGTGTCTTCATCTGTCCAGTAAATTGTTCGTAGATTCCGCCGGCAAGGTTAGCTGGGGATGTACTGTCTACTATACCTCCATGGAAATCCCAGTTGTATTGATATAGGCTGTCTTCTACTGCGGCTATCGTTGCAGGCTCTCCGAAACATTTAGGTGGTATGATGGTTATTTCTGAGGATGGTACTCTTGCAAAGATTACCTGTATGGTGTCTTTATCGGTACAACCATTTGAGTTGTCTTCGGTCCATATCAGATTAAAATATGGGTTCGTCGGATTGCCGGTATTGATAACATTGGAGGTAATTGCTGTTTGTGGATTGTTCTGGTTTGCAAATGTTATATTGCTTATTGAAGGGGTACTCCATACGCCGGTTCCTACACTCGGAATGGCATGTAAACTGCCGCTATAGCCACAAAACAGGGTATCGCCGCCTGCATTTGCCTCAGGGATTTCTATAAATCTTATGGTCAAAGGTCCGGCGGTATCGTTACAGAAGCCGGGGGTTAAGGCAGGACCGGTGGATTCTATCCAGTAGAAGTTGTGATAGCCGTAACTCGGTACTGTCGCCCAGGTATTGTTTGAGGTTTCATCTCCGTATTCTATAGCCGGATTTATGGAATACCAGATTCCGTCTATACCCGTGCCTGGTAGTTCGGCTCTAAGGTGGTCAAAGGTCAGTCCGCATACTGTGGAATCGGCTTCGTCTGTTAGTATATTGGCCGTAGGTACTCTCCAGAAGGTGACTACTACATCGTCTGTTGAGGAACAGGACAGGCTGGTGGTTGTGGCCTGATTGCTTTCCAGCCAGATAAAGGTTCGCGCGGTATAATTGCTGACGCAAACGCCTGTGGTAGGATTGCTGTAGTCATCAAAAGCTGCTCCGTTAGGTAACCACGAACCGCCGTAACCGCCTGAAATCCCGTGAAGATCTGTACAGTTTCCGCATACATCAAAATCGTCGCCTGCTGATATTACGGGATTTTCTACAAATTCTATCTGTACGGTATCGGTACTGTAACAGAATGTGGCATTGCTGTTGTTTTCCCTGAATATGAAATTCCAGATACCTACTTCACTAACGGTAACAAGGGTTGTATCGCTATGTGCAGAAACGATGTTGGCTGACTCGCCGGTTGGACCGGTATAGACGGACCATATTCCGGACGGGGTATAGCCACTGGTTTCGCTTATGTCATATACTGCGCCAAGTTCATAGTTGTTACCGCAAACGGCATCGTTCAACCCTGCATTAGCGACTGGTCGCTGATAGAGTGTTACGTTCATTGTATCAAGGGAGATACAGCCGCCGTTTCTTACTGCCCACAGGAATTGTGTGCGGATATAGGCGGTATCGCCAAATGCGGCAGGTACATCTGCACAATATGTGGCGTTAGGAGCTGTTGCGCCTTCCGGGTTTGTAAATGATCCGTTTACTTTTGGTATCCAGTAGTGGTCATAGCCTTCAGAACCGGTGAGGTCTGCTGCAAAGGTTACGCAATTT
>QKHS01000095.1 GCA_003249955.1 Bacteroidales bacterium
AAAAATGCTACTCAGTTTTATAATATTTTCTCTTTACTATGTATAAATTAGATTTTTGACAAAAAATAAACAATCCAAATAATTATAAAAAATAACACAAATAGATTAAAAACAGATATTTTATTCAACAAAAACAACAATAAAACGATATTTATTGATTTACATAACAATAAAAGCTATAGCAAACAGAAACATGCTTTATAACATAAAAATAAAATTTATAAATTTTGAGAAATTAATTAAATTAGCACAAGAGTATAAAAGTAAAAACCACAAAGAGAATAGCAGTAGCCGAAAAGCTTAAGAGTAGGCATCATTTAAATCTTTTAATTATGAAAAAATTATTATTAATTATCGTTTTTGTTGCATCAGTATTTGTATGCAACTCACAATCCCAAATGACCAAACTACCGGTTCATCAAAAGTATCGGGACTTCGAAACGTCCACAACGGTTTCATTTCCTTCATCTATCTTGACTCCTGATTGTTGGGCACTACATTATTATGGGCAACAACCTTTCTTTTGCGAGGCTATAGGCTACAATTGCAACCACGAACTCCAGTTCTTTATAGTTGACGACAAGATATATAATAAGAATGGAGTTTCTAACTACATTAATGTAGTAGGTTATAATTCGCCGATATACCTGCATTTAAATAACTATGACGACATAGAGGCGACGGGAACCGGAAATTTTGTAAACACCCAGATTACTCCGGATGATATATGTGCAGAAAAGATATATACTAATGAGGATTTGAATTATTATCATGGTAATGAAGTTGTTATTATTCCCGTACCAGGGCATGGAAATCAATATTATATTGTATATTCGGTTATTGCGCTACCTTCAGGAGGTTCTGACGGAAAGGCAGATGTGTATTTTAGGAAATTAACTTATAATACCAGTACTGATGAGATAAGTTTAACCAATCCTGTTGGAATTATTGGTTCCTGTGGCCCAAATACAATGTGCATGCCTAATGTTCAGCTGGCAGCATCTCCAATGTATTCAAACGGGAAACAGTTTCTTTTCATTAATTACCTTTATGATGTTAAAGTGTATGATATTACTACATTTTACAATTTAACTAGCGCTCCAACACCTGTAACAAGTCTTTATTTACCAAGTCTTAACGTGGAAAATGATGCTGCCTATCGAGAAGAAATGGAAGTAAGATTGGTTCAAGAGACAGGTGGGGACTTTTATTATCTGGCAGTACCTGCTTTAGGAATAGAAAACAATATAGTAAAAAACCAGATTGTATTTTATAAGTTTAATGCAGCAAATGCAACCCATGTTGGAACTAAGGTTTTAAATGTAAATAATTTGCCGGATTCTGGTTATTATATTAAAGGATTAGAATTTTCTCCTGATGGCAAGAAAATATTCTATAATTTTCAGCAGCAATCAGCACTTTATTATCTGGATTTATCTTTTATGGAGACATTAGGAACTGTGCCATCTCCGGTCACCTATTCTCTTCCTTCAGGAGAATATGCTTCAGACTTTGAAAAATCACAAATAGAATTGGGTTATGATAATGCTCTATATATGATAAATGGCAGAACCGGGACATTAAAGAGATTTTCAAATCCGCTTAATCCTTCATCCGGAACATGGTCCTCAGTAACCGGCTTTAGTGGATTAACAATCTCCGGCGTTTACAGCTATTATTTGGATGGCACAGGTCATTATATTTTAGCAGATCAGATTGATGGCGGATCTAATTTTGAAAACTATGATTTAAGCTTTAATTTGGATGCCGGTTTTACCAAAAGTGCATCTTGTGTTAATAACGAAGTTAAAATTACTGTTAACGCAAATGTTGTTTATCAAAGGAATGTCTGGAAAATTCAAAGGTGTTATTCAAACGGGACTCTTATTGGAAGCGTGTTACAGGAGATTGACACTCAAACAGACCCTTATGTTCTGACATCAAACGGAACATCTCTTATTGCCGGAGCTTATTATAAAATATATCATACTGTTGAAGATGAATTTTGTAATGTAAAAGAGGATTCTGCTGTTTATCTGGTAAACATAAAGAGCCCAAGCACTGCATTTATTACAGAATTGCTCTGTATAAATGATCAACCTGCTATACGTGCCACAAGCGGAACTTCTTTATACAATCACACATGGAAGCTGTATGAAAGCACATCAGGCGGAAGTGTAGGCACCTTATTGCAAACTATTTCCGGTGTAACTCAGGTTGAATTTACAGGATTACAACTTGACCATTACTATTACATAAGGCATTATGTTACAAATTGTGTAACAGCATATTCCGGAACACCCGTTAATACTTATAACAATTTAAGTGCTTCATTTGGACATTCATATGGTTCACAAAATTTTACGGCAAATATGAGTTCTCCTTATGTAAACAAAATAGATTATCCTTACATTCATTTTATGTGGAATGTTGTTGAATTAGATGCAAATGACCAGCCTATTTCCGGAACTGAAATGGCGAATCCATCTAATTGGTGGAATTCTCAGTTTTATATAAACCTAAACTTCCCCGGATATACATACCCAAATTTCAACAGTACTATATTAAGCCCGGCCGGAACGTTTCTGGTTGGTCATAAATACAGAGTTACCCGTGGAATATGGTCAGGATGTAACTCGTGGAATGCATCTGTATGTGAATTCACTCAAACATCAAAAGGTGCCGTTATTCTCAAAGAAGGAGAATCTGACATGGAAATGCCGGCAAACCTTGAAAGTAACTATTATTACCCTCAGGTTATGAATGTTGGCGATTCTGATTTAGCTAAAAACATATATATGTATCCACTTCCTGCAAACAATCTTCTTTTCATTGAATTATCAAACATGACTGTTCATGACATAAGTTTTGAATTGTATGGAACTCTGGGAAATTTAATCTTAAGACAAAATCTTGATGCCGGCTACAATTCCGTTTCATTAGATGATTTTGCATCCGGAGTTTACCAATACCGGATTACGCAGAACGGGGAATTGATTAAAAGTGACAAGTTAATTATAAGTAAATAAGAACATTGCTCAAATTATGACCTGTTTTATCAGGTTGAATAAACAAGCATTTTGAATAATTTTATTTTGATGGCGGGGAGTACTTTCACAAGTGATTCCCGCCATCGCTTTTAATATGGCATAAGTAAAAACAGAAATTATTACTTAGCCGATTCTTAACAATCATCCAAGGTATTGATATGTAGCAAATATTTACGATAATTACGATGCAAAATCACTAAACATTACGACATACAAGACCTGAATTCACAATATTTTGCAATTAATTTCAGGTCTGTTTTTAATGACCAATTTAATACTCCGGTCTATTTCGCTTCGTAAAGAGGCATTTTTAAGTGTACCTCTTTCTGTTTTCAGAAACTCCAGGCTTTCGGGTATGCCACTGCAAGCTCTTATTACTTTCCACTTGATTAAATCGTTTTCCCAGTTTTGGATATATATACTTTTTAATACCGGAAAAACTTCCGGATTGTAGTTGTAGAAGCATATAAATCCGATTGAGTCAATAGCTTCGCTTAATTGACTTTCGTCTGCATGTTTCACAAATGATACAAGCCGGGATAACGCATCCTGTCCCATTCGAGATAGTATTCTTGCAGATATATCTCTCGGCAAAGGAAATCCCGGTTTATTAAATCCCTTTTCAGGGACAATTTTATGTTGATTATTTCCGGTTTTTCCAAGATTTCTTATAAGCGGACTTACCGCAAGTTCGCCACAGGATATCAAAGCTTCTGATATTTCAATTTTAGCATATAGCTTATCTTCGGCAAGCAAAGCACAAATCAATGCATCAACAGTGTCTGTATCTTTAGTTTCATTCTTCAGCAAACGTGCAGCAAGGGTTCTGGTAACCGGTTCTTTACTTTTCAGCATATCAAGCTTTTCAGACAGATTCAGTTTATACGTTTCCGTATTAAAACTCTCCGGAAGAAATCCTCTGCTTTTCAATTGTCTTTCTGAACTTTTCATCTGCTTAACAAATAACCGGGCGATTCAGGCAAAAATCAAACATCCACCAGTCCACGGGAAACAGCGTAAAGAGCTATTCCTATTGAGTTTCTTACATTCAGTTTGGTGATAATATTTTTCTTATGCGTTTCTACAGTACTTTTTGAAATTAAAAGTTTATCGGCAATTTCCTGATTGGTGTATTCGTAACTTATATATTTTATTATTTCTATTTCGCGCCTTGTAAAGGATTCCTCCAAAGGAAGCTGTTCAACACTTTTTCTGCAAGTACTTTTCATAACAGAAACAGCTTCTTTATTAAATGGTAACCCTCCGTCGTAAACTGAGTTTATTGCTTCAATAACTTCTTCCGGCTTTGCATTTTTCAACAAATAGCCACTTACCCCATTGTTTATCATTTTTGCAATAAAACTACGTTCTTTATGCATACTCAGGGCAATAATTCTGGCCGACGGGTATCTGGAAACCAACCTGGATGCTGTTTTAAAACCGTCCATAACCGGCATCTCGACATCAAGAATAATCACATCAGGCAAACCGGTTTTTTCCACTTCTTCAAGGAGTTCTTTCCCGTCAGATGCAACAATAACGACTTCCATGTTTTCAACTGAATTAAGAAGACCTGCCAAAGTAGAAGCAAAGAGCGAATGATCGTCAGCAATAGCAATTTTAATCTTTTCCATAATTCAAAGTTTTCCGGTTTTCACTATTTTATCAGAAGGCAATATAACCTGAGCATTTGTTCCTCCTCCATCTTTGTTATTATCAATGCTGAAACTGCCGCCTATTATTTCGATCTGATTGTAAATATTGTTTAAACCAAGACCTTTTGCCTTCCCCGACTCATCAGTATTTATGCCAACACCATCGTCACAGACAATCATAAAGAACTTCCCGTTATTTTCTTTAAAAATTATTATCAGATTTTTTGCTCCTGAATGTTTTACTGCATTATTGGTCAATTCCTGAATAATACGATATAGCTTTAACTCGAGTGATTTGTCCGAGACAGAAAACTCAAATTTACTTTCAATTTCTGCATTCATCATTCCTGAAGCGGAAATTCTGTTACATATTTCCTGAACCGACTCGTAAAATCCGAATCTTTCTACAACCGAAGGGCTCATATTCTGAATAATATTACGCACTTCCGCCATTACAATATCTAACTGCTCTCCGGCCTGTACAGCCAGTTTTGCGCACTCTTCATTACTGTTAAGCCTGATTCTGCCTATCATAAGGTTTACAGATGACAAGGTAGATCCTACTTCGTCATGTAAATTAACTGAAATTCTTTTTCGCTCCTCTTCCTGAGCATCATAAATTCTGTTTATTAACTCTTCCTTCTGTATGGTTTTTATTTTTTCTATTTCAAGTTTGTTTTGTGCACCTCTCTTATGATACATTACAACAAATATAAGAATAGCAAAAACCATTACCAGCATGGCTAAGATTCCGAAAAAGACCAGAACTAATATTTCGTTTTCCGTTTGCATTTAAAAAATCCTGTAGCAAAGATAACATAACAAATCAAATTAATTACCGAATGAAACAACCATAATACTTTTTGTGCTTCAATTGACATCTTTAAAAAGTAATTACTGAAAATCATGATAAATATACTACAAGAAAAATAAACCAGAACTCCGGCATTAAACCAAAATATCGGATATGCAAAAAGATTTTCGACTTTTTGTTCCCGCATCAGTTTTGCAAAAAACAATAATGCTGAAATAATAAAAATAAGCGATATTATCACTTTGCTGAAATTCGCATAAGACTCGTTACTCCCGGAGAATACGCTTATACTAAAAATAAAAGTAAGAAAGCATATCCCCCAATGATATGCCTTCTTATTCCTGAAATTAAAGATTTCAACAAAGAAAAGTGAAATCAGAAAAAATTCCACAACTGAAAATATATTTGCGACAACTATAGTATGATAACTGTTTAATGCCAATATCAGTTGTGAAATCCATGAAGCAACATCTGCAAAAACATACAATTGAAATATTCTTAATGACTTTACACTCCAGATTGTTTTTATTCTGAAAAGAATTACAAAGAACGGAATATAAACAGCAAGGCTTAGCAAAAAAGAGTCACTAAAAAAGAAGTCAAGCATAAATTCAGCATTTATTATTCCCAATTGTATAGAATGCAAATATAGCATAATTCAGCTTTTACAAATCTCCAAAATTAATTATAGGACAATTCGGTGGGCATGGTAGTCCATTATCTCCGACAACCGGATTCTGGTCTTTTGTCCCGGAAAGACTACAAGCCTGAGTCATAATTTTAATCTCTTTTTTGATGCCAAAATCAAACAAGGCATAATCCCGATTCTGATTTTCAAAAATATCTATCATGTTTGACCTTGGAATAAGGAATGACGACACAAAAAGCTCATTGGCACTTCTGGTATTCCAGTTAGCTGTCCAGTTTTTTGCTTCCTGGATAGTTGCAACTCTGTTTTCATACAAATCATAGATACAATCTGCACGATAGATGTTATCCCAGGCTTTTTCCCCCGTCTCTATATCTGACTCGTCCAACTGATATGACGGAACCGCTATTATTTTTGGTAATCCGTTATCGGTTACTCCGAAATAAATACGAATGTGACAGCTAAAATCGAACATTAAAGCCTGATAAATAGTTCTCGACAAAACAATTTTAGTTGATTGAAAAGCAGCAAAAATGTTATTCTTCTCTGCATCAAAATTTGCTAACCATGTTGCCCTTACTGCTGAAGGCACTTCATTTCTGATTTTTGTCATAATAAAAAAAATTAAAAAATTACTAAATAACTATTACTCAACCACAGGTTAAAAACATACTTATTTTTGGCATAAACTATAAAACAAACCGAGCTAAAAGCAGACCTGAATTTCTCAAACGTAAATGAGAGGAAAGTTAAACCCTATATATGGCTGAGGTTTGATACTTTTCATGTGTTCTGCTTTAGCTCTGTTTTTCTATAAAAAAAGCCACTTCGCTTTTTAATGTCTATTGTTTTGGTAACCAATTCAAAATATAGAATTGTTTTTATATAAGTTTTATACAAAATTTCACTCTCACAAACACGCAGCCCCCCGTCTGCGAAAATTAGCGTGCTACATATATCGGCATATAATGAGTCCAGAACGTTCAATGAAATTTTCTCAACATCCGAATCCTGCATTTCTGTCACGTTTACCGTCCCGGAAGCGGAACTACAAGTATCGTATTCATTTAAAATTCTGTCACAAAACTCTTTGCAATGAGTAATCACTTTAGCAATAACACCTCCCACAACTGAAGGCAAACTTGTAACACCAATTGTAAGGTTACAGAGGTTCACCAATTCATCAAACTCATCTCCCAAAACAGAGTCTGATTTATGTAGGCGTCTTGAAGTAAAATAAGTGCTGTTTTTTTGCTTGAGCAGTCTTTCTATAACGACAAAAGAATCATTCTCAAATCTGGAGTACCATTGCATATTACCTGCATTATATTCCTGAATTCTGGTTAACAAAACAAGAATAACCAGAATAAACGAGATATCCGAAGAATAAAAACTTCTGGTTTTATTCTCAGAAACATGCTCCAGTTCATTCACAAATGTATGCATTGCGGGGGATATGCTTTCAACCATTATTCGCTTTAAGCTTATTTCTGATTCGGGAACATTATTTATCAGTCCCAAAAGCTGTGTATATGAATAATAAAGGGTATTTGCATCTGAACAAAGAGCGTCTATACTGTCCAGACTATTTATCAGGTTACCGGCACTTTCATATTTTTGCTCAAATAAATTCATACATCTCAACTTTGACGAATCTGTATAAAAATACGAAATAAAAAAACAGAAAAATTACATTCACAAGAACTACTCTTTTAGAGCAAAAACAGCAAACTATTGATTATCAGAAATATAGCTAGTTTTCAATTTGAAAATTACCTGTTTGCACGATGCATTTTCAAGTGAAACCACTAGATTTAATTACGCTTTTCTGGTAGTTTTTCTAGTGGTTTCTGGTAGTTTTTGTATTTAGGGGCCAAGAAATATTTACAATAATTCTAAATTTGATCAATATTTCTGCGTAAAAACACCTGTTTTTGGTAAAAGTGAAAAATATAAAAAGACACCGGTATTTTTCAAATCCGGAACAAATCAGAACTATAAGCACCTGGCATTTGTAATATTATAAAAACAAAAAGCCCGCTTTACAGCGGGCTTTTAATAAAAGAGTATTTTAATTACAATGTAACTCTTGCACCAAATGTATGAACCCCTCCGAAAGGATTTGTAAATCTGTAAGAATAATCAATAGCCAGAACTGATTTGTTCTCTTTATTAACCGGAACCTGCAATGTCATACCTGCTGTAGGGCCTGTAAATGCAGTAGACCGTAAATCTACATCAGAACCAATAATTCCGTCTTCATAAATATAACCTCCGCGCAGGAAAAACAAATCTCTGAATCCGTATTCAAGACCAAAATGGAATTGATCTTTTGTATATGAATTAGCTGTAAAGTTAACAGCTAATGTCAGGTTATGATCAGAACTTACAGTTTCATTCACCTCGTCAACTTTAGGAGCTAATCTTAAAGAATAAGAAAATCCTATTTTAATCAAAGAAGGTAATTCAAATTCCTGACTTCTATGCTCAACAGTCATGCTTGTACCGTTAAGAGAATATCCAAGGAAAGACATACCGTCTCCTTTGTATTTCATTGTACTTCCTACATTTTTCATAGTGATACCGAATTTAAGGTTGTCGCGATTACGATTCCCGGCTTTATCCTTACCAAGTCCGGTAACATACTGTATTCCGGCATCAAGAGCAAACCCCGATGCACTAACATTAAAAATACTTTCATTAATCATTTTTACGGCAAGCCCTCCATAAATACTATTCGAGAATTCACGGGCATAACCTAATGCAATTGTACTGAAAGTAGGTTTAAAAGTACCAATACCACCTTCCGGTAAAGCATCTGTGGTAATATCTATTTCACCCCAGTTAGTATTCATAACAGAGACTCCCATTACCCCGGTTTCTCCTACTTTTGTAGAAAATCCACCACTGTTTACTATAACTCCGGAACCGACAAGCCACTGAGTGTTAGTAAAGGCAAGTTCTGTCTTGCGGGTCATTGCCATACCTGCTATATTCTGATACATACCTTCGAGACCCACAACACAAGCCACATTTGCATCACCCCAACCCGAGCTTCGTGCCCAAGGATTAATTTGCAATTCTGACGCTCCGTTAGAACCGACACGCTGTTCATTTCCAGCCTGCATCTCAGTAGAAATCAATCCTGCTACCAGAGTTATCAATATCGCCGAAACCAAATATAAATTTTTCATATTACTCTATTTATATTATATCAATATTTTAGAAATTATTTAAATCCACCGGACGTAATGCTCCGAACCACTTAACAACTTTTTCTCCGATACCCGGTGCATTGATGTGTACAATGTAAACACCACTTGCAATAGAAATACCGTATGTGTTTTTCAAATCCCATTCAACAAAAGGATTATCATTATCCTTGTTAAAACGACGAACCAAACCTCCGTTAGCATTATAAATAGAGATAACACATTTCTGAGGTAAGTTTGTAATCCTTACATAGTTGTCAAGCTGGCTGTGTTCATAATATGAATTACCATAATATGGATTAGGAACAACTTTGATTAAATCCAAAGCACTAACCGCAGTAGGGTTATCATTTTTTATTGTCTTAACATCTGCCGTTGTAAACGAGAAATAAGGGAAATTGTCATTTTCAGGTTCTTCAACAGCAAACTCATTCATTCCCTTATGATAAGCTCCTGACACTCTAAGCTTAATTCTTACATCTGTAGCAAGAAAATCAAAGTCAGGATTCTGTAATGGAATTGCACACCACATTGCACTGGCCCATGCTCTGTTTAAAGAAGTTGATGCAGCACCTGTCTCTTCATACTTCAAGAGATTATCATAAATAAATTTACAGGAATCATAACAAGGTGCATTGTAAACTGCATTTGCAAAGTTTTGGTTATCACCCATAATGTAAATTACATGCTTTCCTCCGAAAACCGGACCAGTAGTAGAATATATACCTGATGACGGGTTCCATTTCATGTCTGCGCCATTATCTCCGATTAACCAGGAATCTTCACCAAAAACTATATTTAATCTTCTTCCGGTACGTTGATCTATTGCATAACCAGGGAACCAACTCATACCATGAGTTCCGTCATTCAATGCATTTCCGTTTTTATCAACAGACGGATCGCTTCTTAATGCAAATTTCTTTGCATTTCCACGACTTTGGTAATTAACCCAAGGCGTTACTTCCTTAATAAGTAAAGGACAATCGTCATCCAACCCTACCATCCATTCATTATCACACATTTCAACGACACAACACTTAGTCCATTTAGAAGTATCACTGGTTATTACAAGGTCAACACTTGACAATGGCTCATATTTCATAATATTCTGGAAATTTCTGGCTCCATTAAGAGAAATTCCATATTGTCCGGAATTTGTAAATCTGTATGGAGCCCATGTTCCATCAAGAATTTTTTCAAAATACTGATCATCATCATAACCAAGTAAATCATCATAACTCTTATCAGGACAATCAGTAGCTCCATCTTTATAGGTACCTACGCGAATCCAGTTCAACGGATCCTGATTATCTCCATCCGGCAAGAAATACAACCATGGCTTTGTTACATCATCAAAATCCATACTGGCATCAAGGAAACCATTCTGTTTTTCATTTCTCATCTTAGCACCTGGGAAGTTCTCCTGACTTATTGTAATAGACAATCCCAAATCCATAAATAACTGCTCGTTACCAGCTCCGTACTGAACTGCAACTTCGCTGCTAACTGAATCCTCTTCCCCGAAATACACTGTATAATAGAACGGGATATAAAACGCTGATGTTAACTCTGAAGATGTTGTTCCGATAACTCCATAAGAATTAATTTTTGCAGTATCATTAAACTTTAAAGTATAAGTTCCGTCCGGGACATTAAGAGGGTCTATAATTTTTACATTTATCGGACCCATTCCGTTTTTATAAACTCGTTTATCGGCTTTCCAAGGATATCCTGACATAATTTCATTAACTGTTTCATCAGAAAGCTCAATAATATTATTTGCATTACCGTTACCTTCATACATTGTTATCTGTAAGCCGTCACCATAATCAGCCTGCATCACAGTACCTGTATTATCAGCATCATTCATGTGAGGAACAGCCTCATAACGTCTTATGTTATTACGTCCTGCCATATATGGTTTCTTTTGCCCGTTAAATGATTCCTGAACAGATTGATTATATAAATATGAGTCATTATAACCATAAGCAATAACAGTATAGTAATACTCTCTATTATTAATGAGTCTAGAATTTCCTGTTGCAAACTTATCTGTTTCAAGAACAAAGGTATGTGTAATCCCAGTGTTAGTGCCTTGAACTTCTTCCACAGGAACGTTTGCTGATAATTCATCCGACCAATCATAATTTACAACCTGCGAGATATCATCTTTTATGTCACATTGAAAAACCAGCCTTACAAGAGCATCATTATATCTGTCAGAAATACTGACAGAACTATTCTTATACTGAAAAACCTGATATCCCTGAAATCTGTAATATTCATCACATGGATCAATATCCGAAGAACAAACAATAGAAGGATCTTTCTCACTATAAGCTTCTAAATAATTATTACTTCCAGGTTTATTATATATATGGAAAATTAATCGTTTATCCATTTCAATAATTTTCAACTCCGGAGCATCAGGACCATCAAGTACCCTGAAACAGTTTTCAAATAAAATCTGAGCTTTATCATCTGCTCTGCGGACAGCCTCAACTGAAGCCCAAGCGCCTCCTGATGCCGCACGTGCATATACTGCTCCTATAGTAATATCGTTAACAGCACCCGGCTGAAGTGTAAAAGGACCTGCAGACTGCACGAACCTTCTGTCACCAGGATAATTATCCGCAGTTTCTTCTGACCATGGATCCTGTTGTGGAATTCCACCAAGACCCCATCCACAAGGATCTGTTGAAGGATTACCCGGAAACATAAAATTTGTAGGAGCACTGGCATTCCCTCCACCTGAAGTGTGACCAGTACCTCCATAGCATAAAGGAGAGTTGTCTTTCCAGAAACCTGTCAAATAGTTATAATGTTCAATTGCAGAATGAGGATCCTGAGTAGCAGCATTACCATAAGGAGGATTATTAAAATATAAAAATCTCCTCATTCCCCATCTTTCATTATCCGGGTATCCATCCTGAAAGTTAAGACCATTAATATTCCCGTTAAGAATATCTCCCTTTGAACAATTTAAAACTTTTACGCCATTAAGGGTATCATAAGAAGTAGAATTATCCAACCCGTCAGGATCCTGATAAGGACCTTCAAAAAAATCAATACCTATGGCCGGAGGCTGATCTCCATATCCTGGACTTTTTGAACTTGCTTCATCAAAAGGGTCTCCGTTATACATGTATCCCAACCCGCGCTGAACATCACATCCGGTATAATCATCATCAGAATATCCCAAATCCGCATCAGTCCAGACACCAAAATATGTATCTGTAAGCGTATATGTCGATCTGTTAATTATGTTATAATTAGCAAAAGTCATATCATTAAGTTCATCATTTGTGGAAAAAGCAAAAGCCTGAGAACGAAATTCCATACCAATTGCAGTTCCTCCCGTTTCTGTATGAATATTACCTTTGTCATTATATACCCACCAAAGTGTATAGTCCCCAAATAATCTTGGAGATATGCCTCTACGTCTCTCGCAAGCAATATCTTCTGTTATTCCCTCATTAGGGAATTCATAATAAGGAAAATCTCCGTTTAAAGGATTATAATACCCATCACCGTCTGTATCCCACCATGGAGCAAGGTTGTAAGCATACCCACCATCAGGTCCGTGAGCAGGCCAGTTCGTAATAATATCAGGAATCTGATAATCCGGGAATTCTGTTTCAACAACGCATTCCGGATCCTGAGTACATTTCCACCATTCCCTGAACTCTTTAACCATTTCTTTACTTATTGCAAAGTGTTTGTCATATTCACGACATACTTCAGGACTAACATAAGCAAATCCGTCAGTAGTTAACGGACCAGGCCAGTAATCAATACCATCCTGACGAAAACGCTGAGCTGCAAGCTTTAACTGTCCGTTAGCATCATGACCTCCAACCCAGATAGCTCCGGCAAATAATGCACTTACGCCTCCGCCAACAGGAACTTCATAACGTGCTTTACCCTGTAAATCCCACCACATGTCTCCTCCGGTGTGAATAAGTGAACGAACATTGTTTATTGCCAATTCTGTAGAAGTCTTTCCCGGTTCACAACCAGCAGTAGCTCTGGTTGTAGGCGGATTAATTTCTCCTCTCTCTTTATCTGCCAACATGTAATTTGACAATGATAAAAGAACTACAAAGAATAATACTTTCTTAAGATTTTTCATATCTCGTTTTTTATAATTCTATTTTTAAAAATTAAACTGAACTCCCAACTTAATAGTTCTTGGCAAACTATAATTATATGGAGAATTTATATACATAGCATAGTAGTTTCTATACGACTCAACATCGTTCTGGGTAGCTATCTGGTTCTGATAATCTGCATAACTAAGGTAACCATCATCATTAGCATTCCCCGTATATGAATATACATTAATAACATTCAATGTATTTAACAGATTAGAAACTTCAACATAAACATTCAAGTATCCGTATTTTTCTTTTGTTCCATCTTCTTTCTTATCCGCCAGCTTTATACGAATATCCCGATCTGCACGCATACTTATTGAAGTTCTCCAAGGTTTACGTGAACCGTTCAAAGAACCTACTACAACACCATTACTAGGTTTGCTACGTTTTGTATAAGGAGATCCTGAGCCACTGTTTACAACAAAATTAACCCCGGTGTTGGCAAAAATACTCTTGCCTCCTATTTTCGGGCCATTGTAAGGAGTCCCTGAAACTTTTCCGCCATAGCGATAGTCAACAGTAATAGCAATATTATGACGCTGATCAAAATCAAGCGGAATTGTTGTTCTAAGATTTGGTTTATCTGACATAACAATTGCTGCACCTGATTCAAAACTTGAACCTGTACCATTTGCAAACTGCAAAGTATAAGACGCTCTTAAAGTAACATTACCGGTACGACGCATATCATAAGTAACACCAAAACCTTTAACAGTTCCGAAGTCAATGTTACCATAAGTGTAATAATTAACCGGGTAAGCACCATATACTGCAATTGTTTGTTGCATATCACGCATTTCACGGTAAAAAGCTGAAAGTTTTAAAGCAGATGTGTTCCCAAGTTTTTGCTGGAATCCCAATTCATAGTCAATTGTCTTTTCTGTCTGAAGATTAGGATTATTCAGTACATTTTCATTTAACTGACGAATATAAAGATATTCTATCGGATTTAAACGGTTAGAATAAGTAGGACGTTTTGAAAGAATATCATAATGAGCAAAAAACAAAGCTTCGTCTGAAATCGGGAAAGAGAAAGAGATACGAGGCATTACAACTACCTGAGGCTTATAGTCTTCAAACGCTTTGCTGTTTAATTCTTCATTAGGATCCAACAAATATGGAGCTATTCCATTTGCAGATGCAATCGAATTAGGATTTTCTACCTCTGTTCCACTTGCATTATACCATACGCTACCAACGCGATAACCATTAATCGCTGTCGGATTATTTAAATCATTTACGTAAACTACTGCTCCGTCAGGAATATTAGAAGGATGATCTGTCCCTGAAATAATACCTTTTTCATCATTATCACCAACAGTATATGCTTCACTAAGTAAAAACTGATCCTTCAGAACCATTTGATTTGCATCATATCTGTCAACACGTACACCTATGTTAAAAATAAGGTCTTTAAATGCAAATTTATCCTGAATATAACCTGCTACATAATTAGGTTCAAATGGTGCTATAGGCCTTTCTTTATATCCGTCTTCATTTATTTTGTTAAAGAAGTCATCAAAAGTAGGTTTATAAGTCAACTTATTTCCGGAATAATCATATCCATAATAAGCGACATAAGAGCTTCCCTGATTAAAAAGTTCATCAGCACTGAACCAGCTCAGATCAAATGTAGAGGGATCGTAAGAATCAATATCAATCCAGGTAAGACTGTTTTCTGCAAGTCCTAATGCTTTTCTCAGGTTTTTATCAAAATATGCCTGTCCTTCTGCATTATATAATCTCGGATAGTCTATTGTATCCATGAAAATTCCATTGGCATCGCGATAAATAATAGGATTGTTTGCGTCTTTCTCAAGAATGTGATTATTGGTAAGACTGCGCGCCAGTGTCCATAATCCAAAAGGAGCAACCTGAAAATATGAGTCACTTCTCTGTTCAAACTCAAATCCTAAACTTATTTCGTGATCTTTAACGTCGGCAGAACCTGAAGCAGAAACTCTGAATTGTGTCGCATCACTCTCAAGGTATGAAGTATAAGGATTCCCCGGGCTATTGTACATACTATAAATAGCCGGAGCCCCCATACCATTAAGCAAACCTCCGTTTGAGATAACGCTATTAACATCTTTATAATAATAATCCTGAAAATAGTCAAAATACTGTTCTGTATATCTTGCCAAGTCTGGATTTAAAGTACCTGATTCAAAATCGGTAATTCTGTAAAAATACGTTTCTTGCAACCAACCTTCCAATCCTGTTGTAGTATCAGTGCCCCATGCATAATATTTTTCTGGTACAGTTGTAAATTTTCCTACATAACCATATTCAAAAAAATTATCATCATAATCATCATCATATTGTTTTGCATAAGTTCTTGAATAGTCAACCTGAATTGAATAATACGGATTTTTAATAACCGAAACTTTTTCACTTTCATCACTGTTATCTCTGAACTTTTGTGTTAAGCGACCGTATACCCTCCAGTTATTATAAATCTGATTTCCGTTATTTTCTGAATTAAACAACTGATTGCTATAACTGTAAAGTCTGCTATCACTATAATCAAGTGTTCCGCCAAAAGTAAGGTTAAGATCACGAACAGGAGAAATATCTATTTTCCCTGCAACATTTATTCCTTTACTTCCGGCATTGGCTCTTGTCTTATAATTCTGAAATGCGTCTGAGTGCAAATAATCAGTATTTTGATAAATAATCGCTCCTGAAGAATTCTGAACCAACTTCAAAGGATTAGTTCTGATACTTTCAATAACATCATCATTTGCTCTCCATTCTCCTACTGCCGAAGGGCTTCCGTCTTCAACCATTCTTCCCTCTGCCGAGAATAAAAATCCGGCAACGGTTCTTGTGCGTTCACTACCTTTTTCTTTAACGGTCCAGATAGGTCCTGACAGCATTAATCCTCCCAGGTTGTATCCGTAAGGATCAAGATACTGAGAAGTAACGATTTCTGCTCCTCCGAAATACTGAGAAGAAGGGCCTTTTGTTGACACACTGATTACACCACCGGTAACGTCACCATATTGTGCAGGCAAACCACCGGTAATAACCTGAACCTGCTCAATAGCAGATTTTGGTACGGAAGAACTTCCGCGCACCTTTACACCGTCAACATAATAAACGGTACCTTCAGAACGGGCTCCCCTGATACTACCAACTTCTCCGTCTTCGGAATATACACCTCCGACAGTAGTGGCAACAGCAGCAGCAGAACGTCCCGGCATCTTAGCGATGTCCTCGGATGATACAGTCCCTCCTGAGGTTGTCTGGTCCTTAGAAATCAAAGGAACCTTATATTCCTTAATTTCTACTTCAGCAAGAATTTCTGCTGATGCACTAAGTTCAAAATTCTGGAAGGTTATTCTACCTGCCGGAATCTGTACATTATTATACTGCAAAGTGGCATATCCTACATAGGACGCCGACACAGTATATTTACCTGCTGGTATAGGTTTAATACTAAACTTCCCGTCGAAGTCAGTCATACCGCCGGTAACTACATTTCCATTCTCTTCAATCGATACATTAGCAAAAGGTACCGGTTCACCGGTTGCTGCATCTGTAATCGTTCCGTTTAGGGTACCTGCCGATTGGGCATACATCCCTGCACTTGTTACAAGTGCCATAATAACTATTAGTAATTTTCGTAGCATAACAGAGTTTTACTTTAACAATACTTAACCCAATTAAGAAAAACCGTAAATATAGAACAGTTTTCAATATTGACCAAATCTTTTCTTAGCAAAAAATTAACTTTTTTTTAAAGATATACCTAAGTAACTAAAAACAAGATGAATAACATTTTTTCTGTCACCTCGTATTTTTTGCCTGTTTCTTTGATCGCTTCATTCTTTTATATGTCCTTTTCCCTCCAACGAGGTCTTTACCTCCACCATTAATTAATTTATTATGTTTCTTTACTGCTCTTTTATGTAAGCGGTAATCAATACGTTCCTTTTTATCTTTTTTTTTCTGCTGATTTTTTTCGATTTTCATAACACTACGCTCTTCCCGTGAGGGCCTATAGTGTTTTGATTTCTGACTTTTCATGTATTTCTCATCGTCGATGTTGCGATTTGATTGGGAAAAGCAAAGCGAAGGCAATAAAAACAGTAATAAGAATGTTAATAATTGTAATAAATTCCTTAATTTTGTCATAAATGATAGTAATCTTTTTATAATGAAATCAATTTTACCAAAGATAGCGATTTTTTTAGTTTTAGCAAGTTTTTTTTCCGTTATTCCGGCCTGTGATCGTGAAGACAGAATTCCATATGCTTATGTTGACTTTGTTGTCTATCTGGATTTACCGGAATTCACAGAATTAAAGACACCCGGAAACTACCTTTATGTAACCGGAGGAGTAAGCGGAATTATATTATATTGCGAATTCACTGATTCTTACAAGGCATACGAAAGAAATTGTCCTTATGAACCTTCTAACGCGAACTCAATACTTGATGTGGATTCAACAGGTCTGTTTCTTGTATGTCGTAACTGTGAATCAAAATTTATGCTCCTTGACGGTTCCGTAATAAACGGGCCGACAAAATATCCGGTAAAACAGTATTCTACTTATCTTGAGAATAATGTTCTTTCTGTGTATAATTCTTATTAAGCCGGAAGCCCGAAGCCGGGAGACGGGAGGCGGGAGGCGGGAGGCGGGAGGCGAAAATGCGGTTAGTCATACTATAGAAACAAAAAAATCACCTGAGTTCTCAGGTGATTTTTTTGTTTCTATAACTTCGTTAGCCGGTCTCCGGCCAACCGTATTCTTAGTATCTGTAATGATCTGCTTTATAAGGTCCTTCAACCGGAACCCCAATATAATTTGCCTGTTCTTCAGATAATTTTGTAAGCTTAACTCCGATTTGTTCGAGATGCAACCTTGCAACTTCTTCATCAAGATGTTTCGGTAATCTGTAAACACCTACTTCATATTTGTTTTTCCAAAGATCAAGCTGAGCAAGAGTCTGATTTGAGAATGAATTACTCATTACGAATGAAGGATGTCCTGTTGCACAACCAAGATTTACCAAACGACCTTCGGCAAGCATGAAAATTGAATTCCCGCTTTCAAAAGTATATTTATCAACCTGAGGTTTGATCTCTGTTTTTTTAGCTCCTTTATATGCATCAAGTTTATCAACCTGAATTTCATTATCAAAGTGTCCTATGTTACATACAATAGCCTGATCTTTCATCTGCTTCATATGCTCAAGTGTAATAACATCCTTGTTGCCGGTTGTGGTAACATAAATATTCCCTTCGCCTAATGTGTCTTCAATTGTAGCTACTTCAAAACCTTCCATAGCTGCCTGTAAAGCACAAATAGGATCTATCTCTGTAACAATAACACGGGCTCCGTAACCTTTCATGGAACGGGCACAGCCTTTTCCTACATCACCATAACCAAGAACAACCACAACTTTACCTGCAATCATAACGTCGGTAGCTCTCTTAATTCCGTCAGCCAAAGACTCGCGGCAGCCATAAAGATTGTCAAATTTTGATTTTGTTACAGAATCATTTACATTAATTGCCGGAACCAAAAGCTCTCCTCTTTCCATCATCTGATAAAGACGGTGAACACCGGTTGTGGTTTCTTCAGATACTCCTTTTAAGTCACTAATAGTTCTTGTCCATTTGGTGTTATCCTGTGCCAGAACATTTTTCAATGTTTGCAAAACTATTCTTTCTTCGTTGCTACCGGCTTCTACATTAAGAATTGAAGCATCTTTCTCTGCAAAAAATCCTTTATGTACCAAGAGACTGGCATCTCCGCCATCATCAACAATAAGATTCGGACCTAAATTTCCAGGGAATGTTAATGCCTGTAATGTACACCACCAATATTCTTCAAGTGTTTCACCTTTCCATGCAAAAACGGGAGTTCCTGCTGCTGCTATAGCTGCCGCTGCATGATCCTGGGTTGAGAAGATATTACAACTTGCCCATCTCACATCTGCTCCAAGCTCTACAAGTGTTTCAATTAACACTGCAGTTTGAATTGTCATATGTAATGATCCTGTAATACGTGCTCCTTTCAAAGGTTTTTCTGCAGAGAATTTTCTGCGGATACTCATAAGACCCGGCATTTCTTTTTCTGCTATTTCAATTTCTTTGCGTCCCCACTCAGCAAGATTTATGTCTCTGACTTTATAAGGTAATGTGCTGAATAATTCTTCCATTTATCTGTAATTAAATTAGTTATTAAATTTTTAACAAAATTAGTCAGTTTTTATTGAACTCACAAATTTTATGAAAAGAAAGCTTTTGTTTCTTCCTTATCAAGCTTTAGCTGATTGATCAAATCGTTAATATCATTGAATTTCTTTTCTTCTCTCAGTCTTTTAAAAAATTCGATTTCCACTTCAATGTCATATAAATCTCCTTCAAAATCAGGAATATGGAATTCTACTGATCTTTCCGAACCGTTAAAACTGGGACGAAACCCGATATTCAACATTGCCGGATATGACCGGCTATCTGTTTTGGCTTTAACAATGTAAACCCCATTAGCCGGGATTATCTTATCTTCACTGTATTCTCCGAGATTAGCCGTAGGGAATCCTATTTTTCTTCCTATTTTATAACCATTGACAATCTTACCCCCCAATCTGTAATTATATCCGAGCATTTCGGCAGCACTTTCAACATTCCCGTTTTGCAGGCACTCACGAATCTGAGATGAATTGACATTGTTATACGATTCCATCTCAAATTTGTCAAGCCGTTTTAATTGCAGCAACGGTTCAGCAGTATCGGGTTCTGCCTGATTTTTGCTCCCGAAAGAATTATTATAGCCCATTATAACTTTTGAACAATGCAAACCATCATGCAGAATCTCATTTACAAATCTTCCTGCAGATAATGCTGCCAGTTCTTTGTCAAACTTAAGAACCAATAAATTACGGATTCCTGATTGTCTGATTAATTCAGTTTTTTCTTCAAGAGTTGTGAGCAGATCAACAGTTTTTCCAAAAACTACTGCCGGATGCGGCCAGAGTGTAATTACAAGTTCTTCATTCCCTGAAGTAACTGCTTCTTTAGCCAAACTGTCGAGTAAGTAACGGTGTCCTTTATGCACTCCGTCAAAAAATCCGACAGTAACAACACAATTCTTTGGAATATTTTCGTTTATATTTGTAAAAACTTTCAATTCGTAAATTTTTGCAAAAGTAAAAAATGAAATTTAAAATATCATTATCATCTGCCAATTTAAAAGCAATTTATTTCTGCGCTATATTAATATTAATGGTATCTGTCAACTCCTGCAATAATAATAAAAGTAATATTACAGAAATTTCAGGCAAAATTGAAAACGCATCCGGTCGCACGGTTTATCTGGAAGAATTATCTCCTGGTAAGACTCAAACTGTTGCCACTGCTACGATTAAAGACGACGGGACTTTTAAAATCCGGCTTGACAGTATCTCTGACAGTTTCCACAGAATGAAGATTGACGACAACAATGTTATTTATCTTAGAATTATTGACGGAGATAAGATTGAAATATCGGCAAAATATCCGGGAATTGTCAGAAATTATGAAATACAAGGCTCTGAAGACTGTAAACTCTTAAAAGAAATGAATTTAAGACTTATTAAAAGTTCCGACATTCTTAACGAACTCAAAAATAAAGTGAATGAGTCTGCACTTATACCGGATTACAACACCGATTCTCTATGGGAAGTAACTAATGAAACTGCACGTGAACTTTATAAATCTGACAAAGAATTTCTTACAGATTTCATCAAAAAAAACAATAAATCAGCCGTAATTTACATGGCTCTTTATCAATATATCGGGCCCTCTCCCATTCTGATGATAGAAAACGAACCTGAAATTTTCGATTTTGTTCTTACTGAATTAAAGAAGTATCATCCTGAGCTTGAACAAACAGCTTTACTTGAATCTGATATTTCCAAAAACAAATTAAAAGAAACACAGAAAAACCGGGATTATGTTTCTCTTTCTCCCGGGGTTGATGCTCCGGACTTCGTCTTACCGGATGTAAACAGTAAAAAAACATCTTTATCTGCTTTTAAGGGCAATAATGTGATAATCTGCTTCTGGTCATCATGGAGCAAAAAATCTGTAGAATCAGTGTCCGAACTCATTAATTACGAAAAAATACCCAGGCTTAAAATAATTCTCGTTTCACTTGATACTCAACCGGAAAATTGGGAATCCGCTATAAAATCCAACAAGCTGGAAAACATGATTAATCTTTGTGATTTTAAAACATGGGAAGGTTCTGTTGTGAAAATTTACGGAATAAAAACCTTACCTTCATTTGTTTTGCTGGACTCCGAAGGCAAAATAGAATTATTGACGGATGATTTTGACAAATTAAATGCCGGCTTACAGGAAATTAAATGAACAAAGCATTGAAACCGATATTTCTTACGGCAGTTCTTATTTTCATTTTGAATTTAGTTGCAAAAACACAGCCGGATTTTCAACAGGAAGTAAACCACACAATAGAAGTAAAATTAGATGTTAACACAAAAGCATTAACCGGACAAATTGAAACCGAATACATTAATAATTCCCCCAATAGTCTCGACTATATTTATTATCATTTATGGCCAAATGCATACAAAAACAACGAAACCGAATTTGCAAAACAACAATTGGCCTACGGTAAAACCGATTTTTATTTTGCCTCTGACGAACAAAAAGGATATATTGACAGTCTTAATTTTACAGTAAACGGAATCCCTGCCGAAATAAAAAATTCTCCTGAAGGTATTGATGTGATTCTGCTTATTTTACCTGAAACCTTTTTACCGGGTGACACAATAAAAATTAAAACTCCGTTTTATGTAAAACTTCCCGAAGTTTTCAGCAGGATGGGTTATGATGAAAACACCTTCTGCATTACGCAATGGTACCCCAAACCGGCTGTTTATGACAAAAACGGCTGGCATCCGATGAATTATCTTGACATGGGAGAATTTTACAGCGAATTCGGCAGTTTCGATGTACAGATTACCCTACCCGACGACTATATTGTTGCAGCAACCGGCAATCTTAAGTCTAAAAAAGAACTTCAGCGAATGGAAGATTATGCAGAAATTTGCAGAAAATCAAAATACCCTGATAATCTCCCGCCGTACGGAGATGCAAAAAAAGAAAAAACCATAAGGTATGTTGAAAAAAACGTTCATGACTTTGCATGGTTTACTTCAAAGGATTTTGCAATCGGAAGAGAAAATGTAAAGCTTGAGGGAAACGACAAAACCGTTTTTTGCTGGACTTTTTACAATAAAAAACACTCCGGCTTATGGAAAGATGCTATTAATTATGTAAAACAATCTGTCAGTTTTTTCTCTTCCGAAATCGGTGATTATCCATATGCCAATTGTACCGCGGTTGATGGCCCTCTAAATGCAGGCGGAGGAATGGAATACCCGACGATTACAGTTGTGTCGGCATCCTCGGCATCTTCATTGGAGAATGTAATTATGCATGAAACAGGGCACAACTGGTTTTACGGGATGCTGGCCAGTAACGAAAGAGCAGACCCGTGGATTGACGAAGGATTTACATCATTTTACGAAAGTAAATATAATGACAGATATCATCCGGGAACCGGGTTGCTAGAACAACTTACGTACATAAAAGGAACAAACTCAACATTACAGGAAATTCCCGGCAGGTATATCAGAGAATTAAGCTGGTTATATCTTGTAAAAGAGAATCAGGCTCAGTCTTCGGCATTAAGATCAGAAGAAATGTCTGCGGGTAACTATGTAATAATGGCTTACAACAAGCCTGTTTCTGTTTTATACGCGGTAGAGAAATATCTCGGCGAAGACACGTTCAGATCTATAATGAAAGATTTTTTCCAAACCTATAAATTCAGGCATATTTATTCGCAGACATTTGCTGAGTTTTTTAAAAGTAAAACAGATAATTCAGTAACAGATAAATATTTCAATGAATTATTAATTGACAATAAAATTCCTGATTACAAAATTGCCGGACGGCGTGGCGACAGCATTTTAATAAAAAACAATCGTGGAGCCGCCATTCCTCTTTTCCTTTACATAGGAGACTCCCTTGTAATTGATGATGGCTTTACCGGCAGGAAGGAATTTCTGTTGCCTGCTAAAACAGATGTTACAATAGACAGAGACTTTTACTCTCCTGATTATAACAGAAATAACAATTACTATCGTCCGGGCTTTTTAACACAAAACAGCCCTGTAAAAATCAAAATCGGGAATCTCATCGATAATCCTGAAATAAGAGAGTTTCCGCTTATCCCGGTAATAGCATTTAATACCTCGGATGGCTGGATGCCGGGGATAATGTTTTACTCCACCCCTTTCCCAAAAAAGAAATTTGAGTATCAGATTGTCCCGATGTATGGGACAAGATCCGGAGACATTGCGGGCCTGACAAATATGAGCTTTTACATTCATCCCCCAAAAAGTGCGGTAAGAGAATATGAATTATTTGCAAAAGCGGCTGTTTTCGGGACAGACAGTACTTATTCAAGAATAAAAATTGCTTACGGCGTAAAAATGAAACTCAGGACAAACCCCGTGGAAAGACAGGAATCAACAATAACCTTGCGACAAGTTACTGCAACTAATGCTTATTCCGGGAAATTAATGAATTTTCAGTGTGTAGAATCATCATATGCAGACTTTCGCAAGATAAACCCGTGGTCATTTAAAATCAATGCTGAAGCAGGTAAAGGATTTGTAAAAGCCTGGGCCGAAATAAAACAGACTATTACATATTCGGAAAAGTTAAAAGGACTCACAATAAGATTGTTTGCCGGTAAGTTTTTGTACAACGCACCCGTTTACTACGGCAATTACAATTTCAGATTATCCGGTAATCTTGGCTCTCAGGATTACCTGTATGATAATCTTTTTGCCGGCAGATACGAAAACATAGGGAAACATCCTGAATTGTTCTGGAGTCACCAGTTTTTGAGAAATGACGGAGGTTTTACTCTCTGGACTCCTCATGGACAAAGTGATAACTGGCTGGCAGCAATCAATTTTGATTCTTCCACCCCTTTGCCGTTTCTGGATGCATACATTAATCTGGGTGCCTGTCCTTCCGTTAATGGAAGCACTTTTGCCTATTATTATTACGAAGCAGGCCTTAAAATTAAAATATGGGATGATTTTTTATGTGTTTACTTCCCGATAAAAGGCTCTGAAACAATATGGGAAACAAGTAATAATTTTTACACCGACAATTACTTTCAGAAAATAAGATTTACACTATCTTTGGACAAAATTAATTTACTGAATTACAGAGAAAAACCATATTTATTGTTTTGACAACTAGAACCAAAATATATTTCGTATCGGATGTACATCTGGGGATAAATAGTGAATTTACTTCGGAATATCGCGAACTTCTGCTGATAAAATGGCTTGATGAAATTAAAACAGATGCGACAGAAATTGTTTTGGCCGGAGATATTTTTGATTTCTGGTTCGAGTACAAACATGTTGCTCCGAGAGGTTTTAACCGTATAATTTCAAAGCTGAGAGAAATTTCCGACAGCGGAATAAAAATTACATACTTTACCGGAAATCATGATATGTGGATATTCGGCTATCTGCCGGAGGCAATTGGTGCTGAACTTATTCGCGGAATACAGATAAGGGAAATAAACGGAAAGAAATTATATATAGGCCATGGTGACGGACTTGGGCCTTACGATAAAAGTTATAATTTCCTAAAAAAGATTTTCTCATCAAAATTTTTCCAGTTTTTGTTTAAGCTTGTTCATCCCGAAATTTCTTTCAGGATTGCCCTTAAATGGTCATCTTCAAGCCGTAAAAAACACAAATACCCTGCAAAAACAGACTTTAACGACGAATGGCTGGTAATGTTTGCAAAAACGGTATTGGAAAAAGAACATATAGACTTTTTTGTCTTCGGGCACAGACACATTCCTTTTCAGGCACAAATCGGAGATAATACGGTTTTTACAAACCTCGGCGACTGGCTTTTTAACTTCAGTTATGCCGTTTTTGACGGAGAAAAGATGGAGTTGAAGAGAATGTTGCACGAATAAGCTGTTCAAATTCTGTATTACATCATAACCTCGCCGTTTTTCATAAATTATATTTACTATAGCATACGGGCTTTTTTTCTGTCAATCTTCTAATGTCTAATGTCTTTTTTTTATCTTTGCACAAAAAATGCACGGAATGAAACTGCACACTTCAGGGTTAGTAAAAAAATATGGCAGCAGAACTGTTGTAAAAGGAGTAAGCGTTGAAGTAAATCAGGGAGAAATTGTTGGATTGCTTGGACCAAACGGAGCAGGTAAAACTACAACATTTTATATGATTGTCGGATTGATAAAACCCAACGAAGGACATATTTTCCTTGATGAAACCGAGATAACCAAGGAGCCGATTTATATGCGTGCACGAAAGGGCATAGGGTACCTTGCCCAGGAAGAATCAATTTTTCAGAAAATGTCGGTTCAGGATAACATAAAGGCCATACTTGAGATGACCAAACTGACAAAAAGTGAACAACTTCGCAAAACATCACAATTACTTGAAGAGTTCGGACTTTCACATATTCGTAAGAGCAAAGGTTTTCAGTTATCAGGCGGAGAAAGAAGAAGAACCGAAATTGCACGTGCACTGGCGATAGATCCGTATTTTATTTTACTCGACGAACCATTTGCTGGTGTTGACCCCATTGCCGTAGAAGACATTCAGAAAATAGTCCGACATCTTAAAGAAAGAAATATCGGGGTATTAATCACAGACCACAATGTTCATGAAACTCTTACAATAACTGACCGTGCTTATCTTCTTTTCGAAGGCAATATTCTTAAAAGCGGGACAGCAGAAGAATTATCAGACGACGAACAGGTTAGAAAACTTTACCTCGGCGAAAACTTTGAACTAAGGAAATAATCATATAATTCTTAAACATAAAAATATCCTGTCTCTTCATTCATACTTTTTCTAATTTTGCACCCGTTTTCAATCAGATTTTACGATGAAAGATATTTTTAGACCTAAATTTTTCAGCATTATAAAAGAAGGCTATACCAGGCAACAATTTACAAAAGATTTATTTGCAGGTATAATTGTCGGTATCGTAGCCCTGCCGTTGGCTATTGCATTTGCTGTTGCCTCAGGAGTATCTCCGGAGAAAGGTATTATTACAGCGGTAATTGCCGGGTTCATTATCTCATTGCTTGGTGGTAGCCGGGTCCAGATTGGCGGCCCCACAGGAGCATTTATTGTAATTGTTTTCGGAATTGTTTCGCAGTACGGAGTCGGAGGATTACTTATTTCAACAATTCTGGCCGGAATAATGCTTATTGCATTCGGATTACTACGTCTGGGTGCTTTACTTAAATATATTCCTCATCCCCTTATAGTAGGCTTTACCAGCGGAATTGCACTTATTATTTTTTCGACACAGATAAAAGATGCTTTCGGATTGCAAACAGGTCAGGTTCCTGCCGATTTCATAGGTAAATGGGAGACTTATTTTCACTCATTTTCAAGCATCAACTATGTGGCAATAATAATAACTGTTGTGACAATACTCATAAGCTTGTTTTTCAACAAGATAACCAATAAAATACCGGGATCTTTTGTTGCAATTATTTTTGTTACTGCTGCAGTTGCAATATTTAAACTGCCTGTCACAACTATTGAAACTCTGTTTGGCGAGATTTCCGGTAAAATAACTATGGAATTTCCTGCAATCGACTGGAGCAATATAAGTTATTACTTTGCCCCGGCTCTTACAATTGCATTATTGGGAGCAATAGAGTCGTTGCTATCGGCAGTAGTAGCGGACGGTATGATAGGTGGTAATCACCGGAGCAATACCGAACTTATTGCCCAGGGAATTGCCAATATAGTAGCTCCGTTTTTCGGAGGGATTCCGGCAACAGGTGCAATTGCAAGGACTGCAACCAATATAAAAAACGGTGGAAGGACTCCTGTCGCCGGTATGATTCATGCGGTTACACTACTGCTCATACTTTTGTTTTTTGGTAAATATGCAAAACTGATTCCTATGTCATGTCTTGCCGGGATTCTTATTCTCGTTTCATACAATATGAGCGAATGGAGATCTTTCAGGGCCATTCTGAGGGGTTCGGCATTTGATATTATCATTCTGTTAACTACTTTTATTCTCACTGTTTTAGTCGATCTTACCGTGGCAATTCAAATCGGCATAGTGCTTTCTGCAATATTATTTATGAAACGTATGGCAGACAACGGCCAGGCAATACTAAAAGAAAAAGACTCTCAAATTATCGAGAACTATGGCTACCTGCCTAAAGAAATTGAGATTTATGAAATCAGCGGGCCTTTTTTCTTCGGGGCTGCAAAACATTACAGTGAAGTTCTTAAAGGTCATGCCTCATCGACTAAAATACTGATTATACGTATGCGTTATGTCCCTTTTATTGACTCAACGGGAATACACAACTTTAAGGAAGCCATAACCACTCTTAAAAGCAGCGGAAAGAAAATAATACTGTCAGGGGTACAACCTGATGTAAGGAAAGAGCTGGATAAAGCCAGGGTGGCATTTCTGATTGGGAAAGCAAATATATGTGACGATTTTGATGATGCATTGGCAAAAGCGAAAGATGTTCTCAGCAAAATGGAAAGTTCTCAGCAATAACGATAATAATTTCATTGTATGAAAGGCTTTTATACAATTCTTCTTTTAATATTGTCCAACTCTTTCATGACATTTGCATGGTACGGACATTTAAAATTTAAAGAAATTCCGTGGTTTGCCAGACTATCTCTTTTTAGTATCGTTTTAATAAGCTGGGGAATTGCATTATTCGAATATTTTTTTCAGGTTCCGGCAAACAGACTCGGGTTTAAAGGAAATGGCGGGCCTTTCTCTCTTGTAGAACTAAAAGTCATACAGGAGGTTATCACATTAATTGTTTTTGTAGTCTTTTCTCTTGTATTTTTTAAAACTGAGCAATTCCGTACAAATCACATAATTGGCTTTGTCTTTCTGATTCTTGCCGTATATTTCATTTTTAAGAAATGAAGAATAAATTACAAAATTGCAATTCCCGCATCCGGGGATTTTATCTTTTCTTTAAATCTATATAAGTAGGTAAGTGATCGCTATATCCGCCATGATATTTAAAACCGATATAAGTTCTGTCAGGACGTTTTCCCGGGAATTTATCATCCGGTTCAAGTAAAAAATCTGCATTAAAAACATGTGCATCGTCCGGCGTTGTATAAATATTTCCAACAGTGTCCAACAGGGCTCCTGAAACAATAATCTGGTCTAAAATTCCCCACTGACCGTTATATTTATGTGTCCCGAGTTTTTTTACTTCCTGAAGATAATATGAGAGATTATAAAGCTTATCAGATTTAATTCTGTCAAATGATGTATTAGCCTTTAACGATTCTGTCAGGCTTCTGTCTGTAGGATAATCATTAAGGTCTCCCATTATGATAATATTTGCCTGAGGATTATCATTCAATATCGAATCAGAGTGGTTTTTAACCATTTTTGCAACAAACATTCGTTTTTCTTCAGTTTCCATCTGTCCTCCCCAACGCGAAGGCCAATGGTTTACATATACGTTTAAAGTATCTCCGTTGGCTGTAACACCCTTAACATACAAAATATCTCTGGTTGTACCGGAACCTATACTTGCAGGCCAGACAACCCTTATTGCACGTTGAGCCACCGGGGTAAAATAATCAGACCGATAGAGTAAAGCGACATCAATTCCTCTGGCATCAGGAGATTCATATTGAATAATTTTATAATCTGTTTTATATAAAGGTGTGTAATTCAACAAGTCGTTCAGGACCTTTCTGTTTTCTATTTCGCTCAATCCTACTAACTTCGGCAAATCCCACTCTCCGACAGCAACAATAACTTTATAAATATTACTCAGCTTTTGCTTGTAACGTGAATCAGACCAGTAACGGGCACCCTCAGGCAAAAACTCACTATCACTTGTTTCAGGATCATCTTCTGTATCGAACAGGTTTTCGGTATTATAAAACATTATACGATACGAGGTATTTGTAAACTCAGAATTAAGCTTACTGTCATTATTCGCAGAGTTCTTTCCTGTTGTACAGGATAATGCCAACAAAAGAAAACATAAAGGAATAAAAGTAAACAAAGTTTTTTTCATACTGCAATTTTGCCAAATTTACAAAATTTAAATGCTCGTAAGCACACTGTTTGTAAAAAAGTTAATAATACCGGCTTTATAAAGGCTGCGAGCTTCAGCCTCCAGCAGATATGATACCCCAAAATCTGATTATTCCTGTCTCTCAAACGCTCCCAGATCAGGTTTTCCGTCAACAATTCTGTTATTACCGTTCTGATCTGAGGGAACAAGATTACCTATGCTGAGTTTACCTGCATCTTTTGCCGGAGAAAGCGTGTCAAGCTGATAATCATATGGCGATGTTGTTTCAACGAATTTAGGGTTTTCATTAAAAATATTATCAATAAAGAAATCGGAACCTTCAAAATCCGAAGGATTACTATACTTTATCAGACAATTATCGAAACGGAAGTTTGCCATTGCCCCTGTTGCCAGATCCAATTCAAGTTCATCTTCCCGCGATCCGTAGATTATGCAATTCCCAAAATAGGCATTCGTGAGATCTCTGTATGATATCTGATCATTTCCGTTACCGTCTGTATAACCATAATAATTGTTCAGTATTAACTGAGGTGTCTGTCTGTTGCCAATCCAATAGTTTGCAAGAGTACAATGAATAAAAGAATATTCTCCGCCTATAATACAGGCTACATTATACTGCCCGCTGTTGGCAAAAACACAGTTCTCGGCATCTATCGCTGCTCCCAGAGCATAAAGGCCTATAATCTTTGAATTTTCAATATTTGTATTTTTCAGTTTTACAGTCGGAGTCCCTGGTGTAACACATGAATCTACCTGTAATCCGATAATTCCGTTTTTTATGTCAGAATTAAGTATTTCGCTGTTTTGTGAACCGGCAAGCAAATGAATTCCGCCATAAATACCGGTGGTATTTCCGTTATTATCTTCTGTAAATGCTCCCCATTGCCCTGCAACCTCAGAATAATATTCCTCAAGCCTGTCACAGGTAAATAAAATTCTGTCGGAGACATCACCATAAGCTTTTAAAGTTCCGCGAACAAACAAAGAAGATCCCCGGTGAAAAAACACTTTTGTCCCTGGTAAAATTGTTAAAATAACATTATCTTCCACCAATGCCGAATTATAAATCAAAACCGGCTTTTCAGAAGTCCAGGTCGTATCATTTGTAATATACTGACCATTAATTAATGTAATGTCCTGTCCGAAAGATACCAGTTTAACATCCTGCCTGTTCCCGTTAGAAATAAAAACTACAGAATCCTGCTCAATCATTTCATCTTTTCCGGGGTCAATTGTTACTTCTACAAATATAAAAACAGAATCTCCCGGAGCCAGTTCTATATCTTCAACACTGTTAGCAGAATAGCCATCAATATTAAGACGATAAGCCGAATTTTTATCTTTTGCCAGATATATCCTGTCAATTTTTATTGTTTTAGACTTATTTGAATTTTTTACAGTGAAATAATTGGTAGCACTCCCGGCAGTTGTAAAAACAGTGTCAAACTGCACTGTATCTGTCGAAAAAATGAGTTTATCAGACGGATCTGTTGTAAATGCATTTTTTTGACATGAATTAATAAAAAACAAAGAAAAAAAACAAAGTGTTACTACTGTAAATATTGCAATTTTTTTAACCATCTGCACAATTTTAATTCTATAAACGCAAATCAGGCCTGGTTATTACATTACCGGGCCCGAAAAAATTGCTTTATCTTATCAGTGTTACTGTACCACTTTCTTCGTGAGGCTTTCCCGTAAAGTCGGCAAAAGAGCAATACCACCTGTACATCCCGTTTGTAAGAACAGGGTCTCCCTTAACAACACTACCATTATGAGAACCGTCCCAGGCCATCCGGTATGGATTATTTTCATCAAAAACATCGGTTTCAAAAACTTTACTTCCGAATCTGTCATAAACTACCAGATAGAACTGTGTTTTGTCAATACCATGTCCGATAACATAAAAAATATCATTTAAGCCATCTCCGTTAGGAGTGAATGCATCCGGGGCATAGAAAGTAAATTCATCATGAACTCTCACTTTTTTATATGCAGTGTCAAGACATTCATACTGGTTTTTAGCAATCATCATAATATCATATTCCCCTACTTCCTTATAGGTGTGCATTTGCATTTCGCTTGTCCACATGCTGGTAAAGCCATCACCAAAGTCCCAGAAATACTCAACGGCTCCATCTGTATAATTATTAAATTCCACCTGAGCATTAAGGACAGAAAGCAGTTCGGGAGTTGCAGCAAATTCTGCTCTTGGCATAGGATAAAGGTAAATCATATTTGTATATATGCGTGTACGTTCACAACCATACTCTGACCATGCAGTTAACTGAATATCATATGTTCCCGAAACAGTAAAAGTATGCTGTGGGTTCTTCTGCACAGAGAATCCGCCATCGCCGAAATCCCACAAATAGGTTTGTCCTGCATCGGGGGTTGTTTCGGTAAACTGGAATAATGAAGGCGGACATGCAGCCGTATGGTCAGCAAAGAATGCAACCTGCGGTAAAGGATGAACTATAACATAAATTGAATCGTAATCTACAGGAGATCCGCAATTATCCGATACTGTAAAATGATAATACCCGGTTTCCTGTGGATAAAAAGTCTTTGGCATATTTACAATTCCGTAATCTTCCATGTTAATCGTGTAAGGACCGCCGTTGCCTCCGCTTATCTCCATTTCAATATAAATACTTTCTCCAATGCAAATGTCCTGAGGTGACGAAGTTGTTGAGATAATATCTATAACAGGATTAACATGTACAGTAATGTTCTTAACCGGGCCAAAGCATCCCCGGAAATCGGTAACAACAAGCTGATACGAAGTAGTAACTTCTGGACTGACTGTTAAAGTTTCGCCGTACCACACAGAATCATCAGTTCCCATCCATACAAATTCATAAGGGCCTAATCCGCCTGTAGCATGTGCATATGTTGTAAAGCTTTCTCCTATACAGATTGTTCCACCCCATGGATTTGTAACATACACAGCTTCCGGCTGGTCAACAAAAGCCATTGTAACATGTTCACAACCGTTGGCATCATTTACGGTAACATAGTGATAGCCTGCTCCCAGTGCAACTGAATCCATGGTTTGTCCATCATCCCACTGATACTGATAAAATTCTCCGAATTCATTACTGAACGGAACACCTCCCACAACATCAACCTCTCCATAACCGTCGTTATATCCCCAACATGTGGCCGGACCTGAAAATACTGAAAGATAAATAGTATCCGGTTCTGTAATTTCAAAATTTGCAGAGCCTGTACATTCATACAAGTCTGTAAGGGTAACCGAATACTCTCCTGCACAGAGATTCTCCAGATAGTCTGTTGTACTCCCCCATGTATAAATAAACGGGGGAATTCCACCTGTAATGTCAAGAACAGCACTTCCGTCACAAACTCCGTGGCAAAGCAAATCTGTAGTCTCAACATCAATTACAATAGGTTGACTTACAATTACTGTAGTTGACTGCGGAGTATATGTACACATATTATCATCATATACTGTTACTGTGTATTGAGTTGTATTTGGAGGGCTTACTGTTCTGTCTGCAGAATTCATTGCAGGAGAGTCTTCCCATGAGTATAAATATGGTTCAACACCTCCTGTTACTGTAACATGAATATCTGCCTGTTCCCCAAAACATATTCCCTGATTAGGTGTTATTGAATAAAAGAATTGCGGAGGTTCTTCAATAAATACTGTTGCGTAACCTGTACATCCGTTCAAATCTGTAACAGTAACAGCATAATTCCCTGAAATAAGGTCTGCAATAGTCTGGCTTGTACTCCATCCCATCCAGTTATACGTATAAGGTTCTACTCCTCCGGTAACTACGGCTGTTGCAGTTCCGTCAACTTTTCCATAACATGAAATATCTTCAGAATCAATGATGACACTAACTGCAGGCACTTCGGTAACGGTAAAACACTCCACCATCTGGCATCCGCTGGCCATATCCGTTACAGTAAGGCAGAAATTACCCGGGCTTTCGATAACAATTCCCGGAGAAATATCTCCGGTTGACCATTCGTACATAAAAGGTCCTGTTCCTGTAATAAGATTAAACTGTGCACTGCCTGTGCTTCCTGCACATATTGTCGGGGTATAGTTTACACTGAAGTCAAAATCACCATCTATTACAGTTGCATCATCAGAATCAACGCATGTCCCGTATGTAGCTGTACAGGTATATGTTCCCGGCGAACTTACAACAATGCTTTGTGTAGTGCTTGAAGTAGGATTATCCCAATGGAAGCTGACATCTCCGGGATTTGCCCCCATAACATTAGCTGTTAAAGTAACCGGTCCCGAACAAGGATTTCCTGAAGTTGTAACCGAAACGACAAAATTAGTCGCAGACCCGATAGTAAAATTTATAATTGTATCTCCGCAGGCGGCATCATCCGTAACCGTAACCGAATGATTTCCGGCTACAAGACCTGTAACTGTTGCCCCGCTTAAGCCTCCGTCCCAGCTAATTGTGGGATTCCCGGAACAGGAAGAATTTACGGTTATAGTTGCAGAACCTTGTTGTCCACAACCAACATCTACTGTAGTAAGAGTAACATCCAATTCTTCAGGATCCGGTTCCAGAAATGAAGCCGCTATTCCGAAAGTACAAAGAGATGTCCCTGCTTCGTAACTAAATCCATCCATTGCAAGAACATAAAGGCCGGGAGTCAGATTTTCAGAATACACCACTGTTCCTGTACCTTGTCTGCAATTAAAGTATGTCGTATTATTAGGCGGGTCGCTTAAAGGACTTCCGCCAATACCTGTGCAGTCAACGCCATTCCATGAATAAACTGCAAACTGAATTTCAGGAGTTGCAGGAACCAGCCCCTGTACATCATTTGCCCAACACTGACCAAATTCTATGTTAATTGTAACTGGTTGTGGATCTCCCGGAAGGACTTCGAACGAATAAAAAACCACATTATCAGTAGATGACCATCCGCAATCTTCAGGAGCCTGAACAGTTCCTGCCGGAGCAAGAATATTACATCCTGCAGAAGATAACTCAGGAGGATTTGAACAGTCTGATTCGGGTAAAGAAGTTAAAACTGATGCCGCAAAAAACATAGAAGTTACGTCATTATCTTCCTCCCATAATCTTACATAAATAGTTTCGCCAGGAACTAAACCTGATATAATTTCCCATCTTATTTCGGCATTTGACATAAAACCGTCAGAAGCATTAAAACAATCGAGTAAAGTAAGGCTTCCACAACTTCCGCGATAAACAGCCATTCCCGGTCCGCAGGCAGGAGCTCCAGGAATAAGCGGCGGAACTGCCATCATAGCGGTTGGAGCATCAAAAGCATGAAACGCCATTTCGGTAACCCCTGAAGGAACTGTAAAACGATACCACATATCATTTGTTGTTGCACTAAAACTGCCGCAAGCAGGTGCAGGTGCATCTGAAGAAGGGATAGCCCCGTCAAAATCAACATTTGTAAATGCCATATCGCCGCATGTTCCGTAAACATCAATCGGAATATCTATCGCATTTGCACAATTGTCCTGAGCATTTACAGATGATGAAATCCAAATCAATAAAATAAAAAGAAAACTCAAAAAAACTGCTTTCATATCTTTAGTATGTTTTTTTTATGCTATTAAGCCAGCAAATTTAAAAAAATCATTTTATAATCACCTGAAATTCATGTAAAATTAATACAAATTTCACTAATTAAATCCCTCTTATTAAAAATCACCCGGATTAATGACTAAAAAACGTGGTTTTGGTTGTCTTTAATCACAATTTTTATTGAAATTTTCTGAATATAAACTTTAGGGATTAAACCGGGAAATGTGAACTGTGATTAGCTGAATATAAGGAGGTGAAAGATTCAAATAAACAAAAAATCCTACATCTGATTCCGAAAATATAATTCATTCATATCAGCCGGAAATTTCGCTTAATTCAAGCCATCTCATTTCTTTATCTTCTATTATTGCAAGTAACTCAGAGTATTCATGCGATTTTTCAATTAGTTCATCATGTCCCAGTGACCCTGAATTTAACATTGATTCCAGTTCTGACTTCCTTGTTGTCAGCTGAGCTATTTCTTTTTCCAGATTTTCAAATTCATATTTCTCATTAAAACTCATCTTTCTTTTTTGAGAAGGTTGCACCACAGACCCGGAGTTTGATTTCTGTCCGCCTTCGACTTTTGATTTTTCTGTAACTGCTGTTTTTTGAGTCTCAATATCTGCCTTAAACAATTCTGAATTTCTGTATTGGGTATAATTCCCCGGAAAATCTGAAATACGGCCTTTACCGCTGAAAACGAAAACATGATCGACTATTTTATCCATGAAAAACCTGTCGTGCGAAACAATTATCACACAAGCATCTATCATGGCAAGATATTCTTCAAGAACCTGAAGTGTCATTATATCCAGATCGTTTGTAGGCTCGTCCATTATCAATACATTGGGCTGTGTCATCAGTACAGTGCAGAGATACAGCCTGCGCCTTTCCCCACCGCTTAATTTCCGCACAAAAGTGTACTGCATGTCAGGAGAAAAAAGAAAATACTGTAAAAAGCCTGATGCACTAAAAGTTTTTCCGTTTTTCATTTTAACAGTTTCTGCAATACTTTTCACAATATCGATAGGTTTGGAATCTTCGTCAAAACTTATCCCATCCTGCGTATAATATGCAATTTTTACGGTACTGCCTGTTTCAATCCGGCCTTTATCTGCCTTTAATCTGCCCGTTAAAATGTTAAGTAATGTCGTTTTTCCGCTACCATTATTACCGACTATTCCTATTTTTTCGTTTCTGGCCAGTTTGTACGAGAAATCATCTATTACACACTCATCCCCAAAAGATTTTGAAATATTGTAAACATCTATAATTTTTTTGCCCAGCCTTTCTGTTGCAATTCCTAATTCAAGTTTTGAATCATCAATTTTCTGAGAAGCACGGGCTTTAATATTTTCAAATTCATCGACCCTGAATTTTGATTTATGAGTACGGGCTTTGGGCATACGGCGAATCCATTCCTGCTCTGTTCTCATCAGATTCTGAGCACGCTCAATATTTGCCTGAAGGTTATCTATCCTCTCAGCCCTTTTTTCGACAAAATATGTATAATTACCCTGATAAGTAAATATCTGGCCCGAATCCATTTCGAGAATTATATTACATACCCTATCCAGAAAATACCGGTCATGAGTAACCATAAATATGGTCATCCCGGATTTATCAAGATACTCTTCAAGCCATTCTATCATGTCGAGATCCAGATGGTTTGTAGGCTCATCAAGGATTAACAATTCGGGTTCGCTGATTAATGTACCGGCAAGAGCCACCCGTTTTTTTTGACCTCCGCTAAGAAACTTAATTTTTTTCTCCAGATCAAAAATCTTCAGTTTTCCCAGTATCTGTTTTACTCTTGCTTCATAATCCCAGGCGTTTAACCTGTCCATTTTATCAAGAATTTTCTGAAGCCCCGAGTGATCTTTCCCCGACATTATGTCATTGTATTCCCGGATAGTTGTTATTATTTCATCTTCCTGAAAAAAAACAGCCTGTAAAACAGATTTTTCGGGTTCAAGCACAATATCCTGAGGCAAGTAAGCAATGCGAAGATCTCTCTTCATACTTAACGTTCCCGTATCACCGGTATCAAGTCCTCCGAGAATATTAAGCAATGATGTTTTACCGGTACCGTTTTTCGCAACAAGAGCAATTTTCTGACCTTCGGATATATGTATGTTTATCCCTTCGAATAAAAGCTTCTCACCATACCGTTTACTTAAATTTTCGCCCTGAAGAAAACTGCTCATACCTGAAATAATTTGTGCAAAAGTAATAAAAAACTTTGTAATTATTTAGCTTGATTGATTCACAGGGAAGGAAGACCGGAATCAGAAAACGGATATAATTCATCAAACATGTTTACAGGTACAATTATAGTGCTGATACCGGATTATCAAAACATTACCTGTTTTCGGATTTCCATATCCGGTATTCAGCCCCGAAAAAAATAACCGTCTAAGTCAACCATTCATAACCGGATTACCTCAGTAACTTTATAACAAATCTGGTCTTAAATCCTGTGTCCTCTTAAAGGATTGTTCTTCTTTCCATTTTTCGATTTCTGCAAAATTTCCGGACAAAAGAACCGGCGGAACTTTCCATCCGTTAAATTCGGAAGGCCTGGTGTAAACAGGCGGAGCAAGAAGATCGTCCTGAAAAGAATCTGAAAGTGCAGATTGCTCGTCTCCGATAGCCCCGGGCAACAAACGCACAATACTGTCACACATCATTGCAGCAACAAGTTCCCCTCCTGTCAGGACAAAATCGCCTATACTGAATTCTTCATCTATCAGATGCTCCCTGATTCTGTTGTCAACACCCTTGTAATGTCCGCAAAGAATAATGATATTCTCATAAGTTGAGACGCGGTTTGCCGATTTTTGATTCCATGGTTTACCATCAGGTGATGTGTAAATTACAAGATCGTATTCGCGTTCTGATTTCAATTTATTTATCAGGTTAAAAACAGGTTCAACCATTATTACCATACCTGCCTCTCCTCCAAAAGGATAATCGTCAACCTGTCTGTGTTTACCAAGACCAAAATCCCGCAAATCGTGCACTACAATCTCAGCAATTTGTTTATCTACTGCCCGTTTAACAATTGAATGGCTCAAAGGCCCGCTCAATATTTCAGGTAAAACAGTGATTATGTCGATTCTCATACTAATTTTTGTTAATATTCAGCAAAAGTAATTAAACCACACGGTTATTAAAAAATTTGAAAAAGAAAATTACTCTGTTTCTTATCAAAAAACTGACTATCTTTTAAATTTTATCAATGACAAGATAGAAAAAACAATAAAAATTTGTTTGTGTTCCATTTAAAATATACCTTCGTAAGTTTTATATGTTATAACATTTTAATAGTTAACTAATTAAAGATCAGAGACTTAACATGAGTATCGAAATGGAAAACAAGCTAAACGGTTTGGAAAACGAGGCTGAAAACAATGTTCAGAATGAGATTAATACAGAAGTAATTGACGTTATTTCAGAAAATTCATCTGTAGCTGAACAGGAATATGAGACTGTTTTGGAAGAAAATTCTACACAGCAAGAGGAAATTATTGTTGAAGAACCCGAAAATCTGACAGACAATAATCTAAAAACAGAAATAAATGAAAAAACATCTGAAGCAGTGATTATTGCCGACAAGGAACTGATCAAACATGAAGAAGAAGTAAGTTTTGAAAAGCCCGAAGATATTATATCTGAAGAAGAAATAAACGAACTTACTGCTACAGATTATTCTGCTCTGACAAAAGACGAGATTCTCGAAAAGCTTAAAACTCTTATTCATGATACAGATATTGAAGAATCGAGAAAAGAAATAGAAGCTCTTAAAAATCAATATTATAAAAATCTGAAGCTGGAACACGACAAGATAAAACAGGAACTTAAAGATGTTACAGGTGACGAGGCTGAAGTAGAAATGCCTAAAGATGATACTGAAGAGTATCTTAAAGAATTAATGGCTGACTACAGGCAAAAGAAACAGGAATATGCCCAGAAACAGGAACAGGAAAAAATGAAAAACCTGAAACTGAAGGAGGAGATTATTGAAAAAATCAAAGGGCTTGCAAACAGCGAAGAATCTCTTAATAAAACATTTGCTGAATTTAAAGCTTTGCAGCAGGAATGGCAAAATATCGGTCCTGTGCCAAATACCGAAGCAAATAATCTTTGGAAAGGCTACCAATTACAAATTGAAAGGTTTTACGACCTTGTAAAAATAAACAAAGAATTACGTGATCTGGATTTCAAACGCAATCTGGAGCAAAAAGTTGAGTTATGTGAGAAAGCTGAAGAGCTTCTTTTAATGACCGACGTATTGGCTGCTTACAAACAATTACAGGAATATCACGATTTATGGAAAGAGCTGGGGCCTGTTCCGTCAGATAAACGCGAAGAAATCTGGGACAGATTCAGCATGACCAGTAAAAAAATTCGTCAGGCATATCAGGATCATTTTGAAAAACTAAAAGAAGAGAGAAATGCTAATTATGAGCAAAAACTGATTTTGTGTGAAAAAGCAGAATCGGTTTTAACAGAAAATAATCCCCAAAGCGGAAAAGAATGGGCTGATTTATCAGAGCAGGTTCTTGAGCTTCAGAAAATATGGAAAACTATCGGAATGGTTCCTTCTGCTGTAAACAATGAGGTTTACGAAAGATTCCGTGCTGCCTGCAATAAATTTTTTGATGCAAAAAAAGAATTCTTCGGAGTTATAAATGATGAATTAAACACAAACCTTCAGAAAAAGATCGAGTTATGTGTTAATGCCGAGCTTTTGAAGGATAGTACCGAGTGGAAAAAAACCACCGAAGCATTTCTTGATATGCAGAGAAAATGGAAAGAAATCGGTTCTGTACCAAAGAAAAATTCAGAACATATCTGGAAAAGATTCAGAGCTGCATGTGACCATTTTTTCAATGCAAAATCAGCATTTTACTCAAATATTGACATAGAACAAAAAGATAATCTTAAGAAAAAAGAAGATCTTATTGAAGAAATAAAAACTTTTGTCCCTGGTGAAAATCAGTCGGAAAATATTGCAAAAGTTAAAGATTTTCAAAGCAGATGGACCGAAATAGGTTATGTTGCAAGTTCCCAGAAAGACAGACTTTATGCAGAATTCAGAGGAGCTATTAATGAAATATTCAGCAAGCTTAATCTAAACAGGAACTCGTTGGAAATCAGCAACTTCAACTCAAGAGTTGAAAATATGAAAGATACCGGTTCTTCAGGAGCATTGGCAAAAGAAAGAAGCAGAGTTTTGCAAAGAATTCAGGAATTAAACTCAGAGATACTTCAGATAGAAAACAACATGGGATTTTTCTCATCAGGATCTGAAAACATTATCAAAGATTTTAAAAAGAAAATTGAACGGGCACAGGAGGAGATTAAAACTTTAAAAGAAAAGAAAAAATCTATCGACCTTGCCGAAAGAGAACTTAAAAAGAAAGAAGAAAATAATGAACAAACAGATTAAAACCCTTGGTTTCGCGTTATTACTTATTTTACTCGGCTATTCAGCATTTTCTCAGACCGGAGCTATAAAAGGCTTTGTTTACGACAAAGACAATGGTGAACCCTGTGCATTTGCAAACGTTTCTATAGATGGCACTCCCTATGGTGCAGCCACAGATATGAATGGATATTTTTCCATTCCGAAAATACCTGACGGGACTTACAATATTGTAATTACATATGTTAGTTATGACAGTATTTCAGAGCCTTTCACCATAAGCAACGGCAAGATTTTCTCGAAGAATTATTATATGTCCAAAGCGGCATTTGTTCTTGACGAGGCTGTAGTTTCAGCCGAAAGGGAGGAAATGCGTACACAAACAAGAATCTCTATAGTTAAAGTTTCTCCTACACAAATAAAACAGCTTCCGTCAATAGGCTCTGAGCCCGATATTGCCCAATACATGCAGGTTGTACCGGGAGTTACTTTTACCGGAGACCAGGGCGGACAATTATATATAAGAGGTGGGTCCAACATCCAGAATCTTGTTCTCCTTGATGGAATGACAATTTATAATCCGTTTCATTCCATAGGATTGTTTTCTGTTTTTGATTCAGACATTATAAGAAATGCGGATATTTATACCGGAGGGTTTAACTCCGAATACGGAGGAAGAATTTCTTCTGTTATGGATATTTCTATGCGTGACGGAAATCCTAACCGATTTGCAGGGAAAATATCAGGCAGCACATTCGGGACAAAACTTTTACTTGAGGGTCCACTTGTAAAATATAAGGAAGGCAAGTCCAGTCTGTCTTATATCCTGTCTGGGAAAACCTCATTTCTTGAACAGTCATCAAAATATTTATATAAATATATAAATGATGGTGCAGGTTTGCCTTTCAATTATACAGACCTGTACGGAAAAATTTCCCTTAATTCTCCGGAAGGAAGCAGAGTAAATCTTTTCGGATTTAAATTTTCCGACAATGTTAGTTATCAGGGACTTAGTGATCTTGGCTGGGATTCCTACGGCTTAGGGGCAAACGTCTCTCTGGTTCCTTCCGGTTCAACCGTAATGATTAAGGCCAATCTTTCTTATTCTGATTATAACATAAGTTTGCAGACTCTGGATAATTTACCCAGTTCAAGCGGTATAAGAGGATTTAATTTTGGCCTTGACTTCATTTATTTCCTTGGGAAAAATCAATTTGTATGGGGTATAGAAACACTCGGTTTCAACACAGATTTCAATTTCTACAATTCTGTTGGCCGTTTAATTACCCAGTTTGAGAACACAACCGAATTGGGCACATATTTTAAGTTTAAATGGAATCTTGGAAATCTGCTTATTGAACCTGGTTTCAGAGTTCAGTATTATGCATCAATGAGTTCTGCCTCTCCTGAACCAAGATTAGGGTTAAAATATAATATCAATGAATTCCTGCGTTTTAAAATGGCAGCAGGAATTTACTCACAAAACCTTGTTGCTGCAAACAGCGATCGTGATGTTGTAAACCTTTTCTACGGGTTCCTTAGCGGCGACCTGAATCTCCCCAGCACTTTCAAAGGAGAAGATGTTACTCATAAACTCCAGAAATCAGAGCATATTATTGCTGGGTTTGAAGTTGATTTAACAAATAAAATTAATTTAAATGTTGAGGGATATCTTAAGAACTTCTCTCAATTGTCAACCATCAACAGGAATAAAGTGTACGATGACGACGATATAAATCAGGACAAACCTGAATATTTAAGAAAAGATTTCTTAATTGAGTCAGGATATGCTTATGGAGTTGACTTTCTGGTTAAATATGATCAAAAAAATCTGTACATATGGTTTGTTTACTCTCTTGGATGGGTAAAACGTGATGACGGAGTGCAGATTTATAGCCCGCATTATGATCGCAGACATAACATTAATCTTGTAACTACTTACAAATTCGGGAAAAATCAGTCATGGAATGTCAGTGCAAGATGGAATCTGGGTTCAGGATTCCCGTTCACCCAGACCGCAGGGTTCTACGAAGAAACCGATTTGTACAACAGCTTGAATTATCAGTATTGGCAAAACAACGGCTCTTTGGGAATAATATACGGAGAATTAAATACCGGGCGTTTGCCTTACTACCACAGACTTGACTTTACAGCCAGCAAGGTTATTACTTTCAGCAAATATTCGAAACTTGAAATAAACTTTAGTATTACTAATGTTTATAACAGGCAAAACATATTTTATTTCGACAGGGTTGATTATAACCGTGTAGATCAGTTACCGATAATGCCTAGTTTGGGTCTCAGTTTAACATTTTAAATTTAATTAATAGTTTTGGCAACAACAAAGTACATTTTCGTTACCGGAGGAGTTACCTCATCATTAGGAAAGGGTATCATTTCTGCATCACTGGCAAAATTGCTTCAGGCAAGGGGATATTCCGTTACAATTCAAAAACTTGATCCTTATATCAATGTTGATCCGGGGACGCTTAATCCATATGAACATGGCGAATGCTATGTAACCGAAGACGGAGCAGAAACAGATCTGGACCTGGGGCATTATGAAAGATTCCTGAATGTGTTTACATCTCAGGCAAACAATGTTACCACCGGCAGAATATATCAGGATGTAATTAACAAAGAGAGACATGGAGATTTTCTTGGCAAAACAGTCCAGATTATTCCTCATATTACAGATGAAATCAAAAGAAGAATAAAACTTTTGGGAACAGGAGGCAAATTTGATTTTGTTATTACAGAAATAGGCGGGACTGTTGGTGACATAGAGTCGTTACCATATGTTGAATCGGTACGTCAGTTGAGATGGGAATTAAAAAACAGATGTATGGTTATTCATCTTACATTGGTACCGTTCCTTGCTGCCAGCGGCGAGTTAAAAACCAAGCCCACACAACATTCTGTAAAAACCTTACTTGAAGCAGGAGTTCAACCTGACGTTCTGGTTTTAAGAACCGAGCATCCTCTTACAAGTGATATTAAAAATAAAGTCGCAAACTTCTGTAATGTTCAGAAAGAATCGGTTGTAGAATCCCGTGATGTAAACACGATTTACGAAGTGCCGATAGAAATGCAGAAAGAAAAACTTGACGAAATTGTACTTAATCACTTTAATATAGAGTTTGGGGCAAAACCAGACCTCAAGCCATGGAAAACATTTCTTAACAAGTATAAAAACCCGAAACACGAGGTTACAATTGCACTTGTAGGGAAATATGTTGAACTCAAAGATGCTTACAAATCCATAAATGAAGCATTTGTTCATGCAGGTGCTGCAAACGAAACCAAGGTAAACATAAACTATGTTCATTCTGAAGAAGTAAACGAATCTACTTATGTGAATTTACTTAAGGATGCTGACGGAATTATTGTAACTCCGGGATTCGGACACAGGGGTATTGCCGGTAAGGTGCTTGCAGCTCAATATGCAAGGGAAAATAACGTTCCTTATTTTGGCATTTGTCTGGGTATGCAGATTGCTGTAATAGAATTTGCAAAAAACGTACTCAAACTTGAAGATCCGAATTCTCTGGAAATGGACAGGAAGTGTAAAAATCCGGTTATCAACCTGATGGAAGAGCAAAAAATGATAACCGAGAAAGGCGGCACAATGCGTTTGGGGTCTTACCCTTGTAAACTTCTTAAAGATACTCACGCTTACGATGCATACCAGTCTGCAAAGATTAATGAAAGACACAGGCACCGTTACGAGTTTAATAATATTTATCAGGAAATGTATTCAAAGGCAGGAATGATTGCAACAGGAATCAATCCCGAAACAGAACTGGTCGAGATAGTAGAAATACCAAAACACAAGTGGTTTGTGGGCGTTCAGTTTCATCCTGAGTACAAAAGCACAGTTATCAATCCTCACCCGCTTTTCGTGAGTTTTGTTAAAGCTACAATAAAAGAATAAGAAACAACAAATAACAAAACGGCATCCATTGAATTCCAAAATACAGACTATAAATGATTCTGAGATTTTGAAAACGAATGGCAACAAAATTAGAAAGTATGGATAAAAACAGTATTATAGGATTATTGGTTATCGGCGCTTTGCTCGTTGGGTACATGCTTATAACGGCACCAAGCAAAGAGGAAAAAGCCGAAATGAAAAGAAAGCAGGATTCTATTGCTCAGGTAGAACATCAGAGAGACTCTCTTGAAAGAGTCCAGCGGGATATTATTGCTCAACAGGAAGACAGTATTTCGAAAGCAACCGACTCAGTTCCGGTGATTTCAGATACTTTAAGTATTGAACAAAAGGATTCTATTGAGTCATTGGCTCTTGCATCAAAATACGGAACATTTAAAGATGCTGCAACAGGAACGGAAGAGTTTCTGGTTATCGAAAACGAAAAGATGATTATCACTCTTACAAACCGGGGTGGTAAAGTTTATTCTGTTGAACTTAAAGATTACAAAACTTATTATCAGGAACCTCTGATTCTTTTTGTAAACGATTCTGCTTCGGTATTCGGTCTGGAATTAATGGCAGACGGAAAGCCTTTGATTACCAACGACATGTATTTTGTCCCGACAACAGATGCAGACACAATAAAGACAGACGGCAAAGAAGTTAAAGCTTCTATGCGTCTTGAAGCATCCAAAGACAAATACATCGAATTCCTTTACACCGTTAAACCTGACGAGTACATGATTGATTTTGACATAAACATCGTCGGGTTAAAATCAGAAATAGATGCAAATCCATATGTTACATTAAGATGGAACAGCAAAATTCCCGGACTTGAAAGAGGCCGTGACTGGGAATCAAACAACACTACTATTTTCATGCGCATGACAGATGACGAAATAGAAAAACTGGGCGAAACCAAAGCAAAAGATGATTTCGACAGTAGCGGAGCCATTAAATGGATAGCATACAAGCAACAGTTTTTCTCGTCAGTATTAATTGCAAAAAACAAACTTGATAATCCGACAGTTAGCCTCACTAAAATAGAAGATAAAGAAAGTAAATATCTTAAAAACTTTAATTCTGAATTTACTTTCGACCTTAATGATTCTGATAATCAATCACAAAATTTTAGTTTCTACTTCGGCCCCAATAAATTCTCGACTTTAAAACAATATGATTTAAAATTAGAAAAAGTTGTTCCTTTGGGATGGGGTATTTTTGGCTGGGTAAACCGTTTCCTTATCATTCCTATTTTCAACTGGCTTGGAGGATTCATAAGTAACTTCGGTATTATAATACTGTTGTTGACCCTTATAATTAAAATAATTCTTTTCCCGTTAACTTATAAATCGTCAATGTCATCAGCTAAAATGAGAGTTCTGAAACCTCAGATTGATGCATTATCTGCCAAGTTCCCTAAAGGAAAAGAAATGGAAAAACAGCAGGCAACAATGGCACTTTATAAAAAAGCCGGTGCCAGTCCTATGGGAGGATGTTTACCTATGCTGATACAGTTCCCTATATTAATCGCGATGTTCCGGTTTTTCCCTGCATCCATAGAGTTGCGCCAGCAAAGTTTCCTTTGGGCAAATGACCTGTCAACTTATGATGCTATTGTTGAGTGGAGCGGAAACATTCCTTTAATTTCAAGTATGTATGGTAACCACATAAGTTTGTTTACTTTACTGATGGCTATTTCAATGTTGATTTCAACAATTATGACCAGTGCCAATCAGCCACAGAACAACAGCATGCCGGGAATGAAATACATGATGTATTTAATGCCTGTGATGATGATTTTCTGGTTCAACAAATACTCTTCAGGATTAAGTTACTATTATTTCCTTGCAAATCTTATCACAATACTTCAAACCTGGATTATTCAGAAATTTATTATTGATGAAAAGAAAGTTCTTGCACAAATGGAAGCCAAGAAAAAGACTGTAAAACCAAAGTCAAAATGGCAACAAAGACTGGAAGAGGCAGCAAAAATGCAACAACAAAGAGCTAAAAAATAATAAAACCGGGAGCCTGTAAATTCAGGCTCCCTTTTTAAAAATGGATATCAAAAAAGAAAATACCCCGGCAATGTTCGATGAAATCGCGACTACTTACGATTCATTAAACCATATCCTCTCTTTCGGACTTGACAAAAAATGGCGAAGAAAATTCATTAAAAACCTACCGGAACAGAAATACGGAACCATTGCCGATATAGCCTCGGGAACAGGAGATTTACTGGTAAAACTGCAGATATTAAATGCCAGCAAATATTATGCACTCGATCCTGCCGAAAACATGCTGGACATAGCTAAAGATAAGGTTCCAAACGCAGAATTTATTGTTTGTACTGCCGAAAGCATTCCCCTACCCGATTCGTCATGCGATCTGGTTACAGTTTCATTCGGTATCAGAAATTTCGCGGATCTTAACACTTCATTTGCCGAAATTCACCGTATATTAAAACCAAACGGAATAATTTCGATAATGGAATTCTCACAGCCTGAGTTTTTCCTGTTCAGATTCGGATTCATCATTCACTTAAAACTGTTCCTTCCGATAGTTGGCAGGATTATTTCGAAAAACAAATCAGCTTATAAATACTTACAATCTTCAATTTTTGATTTTGCAAAAAATGTGGATGTATTTAAGTTGCTTGAGAATAATAATCTTAAAAAAATCAATGAAAAACGAATGTTGTTCGGAGCTGTGAGGATTTATGTTGGTAGAAAATAATGTTGCTAAAACAGCCATCATTAAAAATATTCTTGTGTAATAAAAAATGGGTTGCTTAAATCGAAACAACCCATTTTATTCTAAAAATCTTAACCAACTATTCCACCATAACTTTAGTAAATATTGAATTCTCATTACCTTGGATTTCAATAAAATATAAGCCGGGGTTTTTATCACTTAAATCAATACTCATATTATTGCTTTCTATTTTCTCTGTTTTAATAATTCGGCCAAGTTCATCACTTATAATTATTAAACTATAATTTTGCAAATTATCAGCTTCAATGTTTACATTTCCTGTTGTGGGATTTGGATAGACTGAGAATAAGCTGGTTTCATCTTCAATCCCACCAAATGATTCTATTGTGGCATCGAAATTACATGTAGTTTGTCTGCCCGAAGCATCTGCCACAGTCCACAGAATAGTTGTTGTCCCTAAATCAAGAACACTGCCATTTAAACTGTTTGAGTTGCTGAAATCATTGATTAAATATGAAACCATACAATTGTCATCAAATGCCAATGGATCCAATTCGGTGCCTTGTACAGTGTAAGTTTGGCTATTATCATCAGCAACAACCGTAAAGTTTGAAGGACATGTAATTGTAGGGTCCTCCCCATCATCAACAAGTCCGCCATCTGTAATAATCCAACTATTGGGTGTTCCGGTTAGTATGTTATGTGCAGTTATTGCAGCGCAGGAATATTTGCTGTTCCCCCCGCAGAAAGCTACATTGGGGAATAAAGTTTGTGCTGCCCAACCAATTAATAATGCATCATAATTTGCAACCGAGAGACTATCTCCATAAAACATATCATCCATAAATTCTATATTACTTACATCCCAGCTTCCAATATCCTGATTAAATGCAGTGGCGTATGCAAACATAAAATACATTTTTATCACACTACTCACGTCCCAGTTTCCGATATCCTGATTGAAGGCAGTGGCATAATTAAACATACCAGACATCTGTGTTACGCTACTCACATCCCAACTCCCAATATCCTGATTAAATGTTGAGGCATAAAGAAACATACCTCTCATATCTATCGCACTACTAACATCCCAGCTTCCGATATCCTGATTAAAGGCAATGGCGTGATAAAACATATAATTAAAATTAGTAACACTACTCACGTTCCAGTTTCCGATATCCTGATTAAATGCTGTGGCATCCTCAAACATAGAGTTCATATGAGTAACACTACCCACATTCCAATTGCCAATATTCTGATTAAACGCCGTGGCATCAGAAAACATTCTACTCATATAAATAACACTACTCACATCCCAGCTTCCTATATCCTGATTAAATGCTGGGGTGTACTCAAACATCCCTTGCATATCTGTTACATTACTTACATCCCAGCTTCCGATATTTTGATTAAATGCTATAGCTCCATAAAACATTGAATACATATCAACAACACTACTCACATCCCAATTGCCAATATTCTGATTAAATGCAGAGGCAAAATAAAACATACAATTCATACTGGTAACACTACTTACATCCCAACTTCCGATATCATGATTAAATGCAGTAGCACCAGCAAACATATGACTAAGATTTGTAACACCTGCAGGCAATACATCCGGAACTACTGTAAGATGAATTGCATCACGACATGAATAAGATAAATCCGTTAATCCAATATTTCCAAAATCATTAATTTTTACAAGTTTACCGGCATTTGAAGAAGCAATAGCCTCATTAGAAACACCAAAATGAGTAAGAGTCCCATTTATAATTACTGTGTAAATACCATTTACAGAGTAGGTATGGTTTCTATTACCCGGGCCTGAGAATGATTCTGAACTCTCATCCCCCCAATCAACTGTTACATCTACAGTTCCGTATAAAGGCAATGTAATGGTTGTGCCTGCCGATAAATTTGTATTAAATTCCAGGCTCATTTGTGCCTGTAAGATAAATACCGATACCAAAAGTGCCAGTGTGAGAAATAACTTTTTTGTCATAATTTTAAATTTTAATTCTTTTTACTATTCTGGTAATAAGCATCTTTTTTATTTTCCTTTCCCTGAACAGCCAAAAATGATTTTACAAACATAAAGTAATATTCTTAGCTTATTACCTAAATTTTTTATATTTACTATTCAGACTCTCTCTTGAACAATAAGGTTGTAAATAAAATACATATTTTTACATATTTGTGAAATTAATTTGTAAAACAAGAAAAGCTTCCTCTTTCCTAAAGCAACTTTTACAAATATGTCTCTATTACAGGTAATTAAGTTTTTGACACATTTTTGAACTTAATTTACTACATATGTGTAGCCAGATTTTAGGACCGGTCACTACTATCCCGCCTATTTTGCTTATACATTGCCAGATTGTGTTTTTTATTTATATCTAGTTGTGTTTTTATCTCCAATTTTTTCAATTATTCCATAAATAAAGCCTAACGGTTTATGGTATGGCGTAGTGAGGGATTATAAGATGATTGACGTCTGCAGAGCGAAGATAATCACGCGGAAATCCGTCCTGCGAATACTCACCGAACCCAGCCATTACTTATACTGAGTGTTGACAGTAGTATTTTCAGTTTGGTTCACGGATTTGAAGGTCTGCTGTCTGTCCAATCAATAATTAGTTTTCTTTCAGAAAACAACCAATTGTTATCTTCTTTTACAAATGTGTCATAGTAACGAATATACATTATTGTCAAAGTTCGTTGTCCGTTTTCGGTTTTTAAATGGTGTGCAACGCAATACGTTTCTCCTGTCGCTTTATCGCCATTTATAGTCAAACTTGTTTGTCCGTTAATATGCGTTGTCAGGTCATAGTCTTTTAGTCCGCCAAAAGCATTTTTAAGTTCTTGTCGTCCTTGCAAAACCTGTATTGGTTTGTGCGTGTCGGGTTCGCCTTGATAAACATTTACAACAGCGTTTTTAGCGAACAGTTGCGATTGGTTGCCTGCTTGTCGTCTATCTGCATAATGAGCATACAAATTGATAAGTTCCATGATTGAAATTCTGTCTGCAATGTTTGTCATATTGTCTTTTGTTTTCAGTCTTGTAATATTACTGCCAACGCCTACAGTTATATTTTGTGCGGGCATGGTTACTAAAATTTTTCAAATTTACAAATCAAAAAGTAAATGATGGAACGGAGAAAAAACCACCAAAAATCAGACTGTGGTTATTTCTTAATAAGTAAATAATTCCTATGCTTTTTCAACGTACTTCTTAAAATTATTTAAAATCGCCTGCCAGCCAAAGCGTTGTAGCTCAACAGAATTTTCGGTTTCGGCTTCGAATATTTGTTCAATCAAAGTCTGCTCTCCCATATCTGTGAAAAGAGTCTTTACTTTGCGCCCGTCATCAAGAACAGATTCAATTAACTCATATTTTTCCACCCTGTCATAAACTCCCGAAAAATCAAAGCCCTGGCTACCGTCTTTAGCTTCCATCCTTGACAAAAACTTTCCACCCGGCTGCAAATCATTTTCGGCATAAGTCGTGTGCCAGTCATCCGAAGCATTATTCCATTTTACAATATGTTCAGGCAAGGTCCAAAGTTTCCACACAGTCTCAATATCAGAGTTTACACGAACCATGATTGAGACCGATTCCTTTATATTATTTTCCATAGTTTTAAACTTTTCCCGTACAATTGAACATCCATTGCACCCCAAACTTATCAGTACAGGACCCATAATATGCTCCCCAAAAAGTTTCCTGAAGGTCCATAGTTATTTTTCCACCTGCAGATAAAGCATCAAATAATCTTTTGGTTTCTGCACGTGTTTCGGGGTCAAGGTTAATATGAACATTATTTCCGAAATTCAAATTAAAGCCTCTCGATTCCGGGGCATCCGTACCCATAATCAGGTATCCGTCAAGTATTGGCAATTCAATGTGCATTATAAGATTTTTATCCTCTTCTGCCAAAGCAGGCATTCCCTCCATGGCCGGCATATCGCCTAAGCGTGCAATTCCTCCTCCGCTGAATTCTCCGCCAAATACCGATTTGTAAAAGTTAAACGCCTCTTCTGTGTTACGGGCGAAATTAAGATATGTGCTGACTCGTGACATAATATTTTCATTTTAGGTTATACCATAATTTAACAATTTAAACAGCATTTTGTTGCTGAATGAAATTACGTACCAAATCAGAACCGGAGTAAAAATAAAAAAGCTACCTCCTTACGAAAGTAGCTTTTATGATAAATAAAAATTTCTTTATATTACGGGATGACCACCGGAATAGGCTCGCACATCCTGGTTAAATCATAAGTAGTACCGTTGGTTGTAATATTCCATGTTTTACGCAAGCTGAAGTAATATGTCTGGCCTGATACAAGTGTATAACCGGCGGCAGCAAGATTAGAAACAATCTGCGAATAATTAAAGGTTTCATCAGAACGTATGTCACTTTCGCCGTTTGCGTTTACAGTGTTGGGAACCAATGTATTTGTATTAACAGCCATTGCTTCGGCATCAACAGTTAAAGTCCCGTCTGAACCTCTGAAAACATGTTGTGAGGTATGTGAGTTTATTGTTCCTCCATTCTGATCAAAGTCAACAAATGTATGTATTCCATAATAATTAACAGACTCATTGGAAACAATTGTTATCCCGTACGGAGGAGAATGTCTTATCTGCTGTATTCCCTGCTCCAGAAGGACTCCTATATTAAGCAACGGTCTTATACCGGCAAATTCCCATGTGTAGTTAAGGTAGCTGTATGAGATAACGTAAACTGAAGCATCGGCATCGAACTGAAGATGAATATTTTCTACATCACTTGCATCTGACAATGTAAATGTAAGCGGATATTCAAAAACTACAGCTCCGCTTCCGAAAACATTTGTTACCCCCTGAGCTTCGGTAAATGTTTGTGCGGGATTTGCTATAGAAGCTGTTGCCGAAGCAGAAACAGATGCTGTGTAATTGTTCCCGTTATAAGTTGTACTTACTCCCGAAACTGTAATTTTAATACCGGTATAGGAACCAACAGGAATATCAGCCGAAACAAGATCATCAACAGTACCCTGAAAATCGCGCAAATCAACTGTTTTACTTCCATTAAGCAGTTCGATATATTCTCCGTCGCTGTTTTTCAACATTATAGAAGAATAAGTAATCTCACATTTGGTAAGAAGACTTGCATCGGCAATTCCCTCAGATGTAGTTTTGGTTGTAGTATGAGGAACACGTGCATCATAAAGTTTTATGTTTACTTTTGCATTTTCCTCTTTGGGTTCATCTTTTTTACAGCCGGTAAAGAAAAACGGTAAAGCAAATAATCCGATTAACAGGATTGATAAAAATCCGGAACATGTTTTTTTCATAATGGTTAGTTTTGAGTTTACGCAAATTTAGAAAAGAATTTGAGATATATCACTGCGTGCAAAAAAATATGCAGAACAATTCCATTAAAAATCAAATACATAGTAATATTATTCTGTTAAACTCATGTGTTGAATTTTAATTTTATTTTTTTTAAAAATCTCCCGATTTTTGGTGTGAATTTTGCATGCGCCGGCTTTGCCTAAATTCACAAAATTGAGATTTTTTAATTTTTAATACATTTTTTTAATGAAAACAATTTTTACCTGTTTACTATTTATCATTGTGGCGATAAATGTTAATGCCTCAATAATTTATGTTAATCATGCCGCTACGGGAGCAAACAACGGAACGTCATGGGCTAATGCCTACACAGACCTGGAATATGCTGTGATATTTGCAATGAGCGGCGACGAGATCTGGGTTGCCAAAGGGACGTATTACACCTCATCAACCAACGACAGAAGTTCATCATTTGCTCTTGGAAACGGAGTTAAATTGTACGGGAACTTTGCCGGAACGGAAACAGATATTAACCAACGTGTCGGACTTATTCCTGATGCAGCCGGAACCGACAGGGTTAATGAAACCATTTTAAACGGAGACATCGGGGTTGCAAATGACAGCACCGATAATGCCTATCACATTATGTACATAGTCGGGAATACACTTCCGGTAATTATTGACGGTGTGAAAATCACAGGCGGTAATGCAAGTATAGATCCGGGAAAAGGTATTGGTTCCGGGATATATATTCAAAGTACAAATGATGTATTTCTTAAAAATGTAATCATTGCAAACAACACCGGAACTGCAGGTACATACGGTAAAGGCGGAGGACTTTATGTACAGACAACCACTTCTTTTATTCTGGAAAACTCTGCCGTTATCCGCAACAGAATTATTGATGACCCGTTAGTTTCTACAAATGCTGTATATCTTGGAGGCGGAATCTATGTAAGCAGCCCGTTGACTCAAATTTCAAACTGTTTTATAGAAAATAACAAGATACAATCGGGCAGGTCTGACAGTGAAGGCGGGGGGTTATATATTGAAAACAATTTAAATCTTGACATTACAAATACCAGCATAATAAACAATTCTGTAATTTCAACATCCGGATCGGCAAAATATCTTAAAGGCGGAGGAATAGCATGTTATGGAAATGCAACGTCTGTTTCAAATTTAAATTTAAATAACATTTCAGATAATACTATAACAACTTCAAAAGGAGAAGCCCGCGGTGGCGGAAGTTATCTTAGTTCTGACACTTTGAAAATTTCTGATTGTTATTCAAACAGCAACAGAATCAACACTTCGTACACCGCTACAGTATATAACACATCTGGCTGCGGCATGTATGCAGAAGTGGAAAAATCCACGAACATTACCAATTCCGAATTTAATATGAACAGCATTTATGCAGGATCGGCAAGTGGTGGTGGTTTGTGTCTGATTTCATCATCTGCAGACACTGCTTCGGTTCAGGAATGTCAATTTTCCAATAATGTTCTGCAATCTGTAGGTTTTTCCGGTAGCTACCTCTACGGTGGCGGATTATTCCTTGGGCTAAAAGTAAGATTAAATGACTGCCAGATAAATAATAATAATGCTAATATTTCAGCAACTGCTACTTCTGCTTATGCCAGCAAAGCAAGTAACGCTTACGGCGGGGGCGTTTATTCATCAAACTTTGCTGAATTTAATAATTGCAGCATTAACTCGAATACACTGCACTCAGACATGACTTACAATGTTGACAATAATATGACTTTCCCGTCAATATCTTCCAGAGCCAGTGGAGGAGGGATATATTCCAGCTCAAAATTAATCCTCCAAAATTCAAGCATTGATAATAATGAGGCTATGAGCTCAATAGATTCATATTATTATTGGTCTTCATATTTCAAAGGATATTGCTTTGGTGGCGGAGTATGCAATGATTATACGACATCCGGTCAAAAAAGTCTTATTTCAAACTGCACAATAAACAATAACACTTCTAATTCATACAGTAGTTATGCATACAGCGAAATGAAAGGCGGAGGAATTTATTCAAGGAATATGGATATTCTTAACTGCGAAATTTCCAATAACGACACTTATGTTGATCTTTCTGTCGCAGGAGGGCTTAATCAGGGCGGAGGAATTTACCACGAAGGAACCGGCAAACTTTACCATAACACTATATCTGATAATGACGCATCTGCCGGAACCGGCTATATAAGCGGAGGTTATACATCATATACTTACGGAGGAGGTCTTTACTCCAAATCAGCCGATCCGGTATCTAATTGCCTTATTCATAACAATAGTGTAACAGGACGCAACAAAGCATATGGCGGGGGAATTTATAATGAAAGCTCTTCTGTTTTTTCAAACCTCACTGTTGCAAAAAACACTTCTTACAGTTCATATACAACCCCTGATAACAAAGGGAGCGGAGTTTACACAAATAATTCATCAGCAAAGTTCCGTAACTCAATTATTTATTTTAATGATTTACTGAGTTATTACGATCAAACCACCAGCTCGGAAGTTAAAAACAGCGTTATTCAATTGTATCCTAACGGAGCCACTAACTTTAACATAGATCCCCAATTTACAGATGTTGCTGCAAATGACTTTCATGTTTCGGCATCGTCAATTGCAATTAACAGAGGCGATGACTCTTTTATTCCTTCAGATATTACCACAGATCTTGACGGAAATCTCAGGATATCAGGCTCAAGTGTTGACATAGGCGCGTATGAACTTGATTTATGCAAGTCTTATACTACAATTTATGATGAAATTTGCTTTGGGACTCCTTATATTTTTAACGGACAAAACCTTACAGCATCAGGAATTTACAAAGACACACTTACCAATGTAGCTCTTTGTGACAGCATTATTACATTAAATTTCACGGTCAATAATCCGGCTTATTCAACTGATGTTATTTCGGCATGCGAAACATATACATGGATTGACGGGTTAACTTACACTACAGATAACAATACTGCTACTTTTACCTACCCGGGTGCTACAGCAGATGGCTGCGACAGCATCGTCACTTTAAACCTTACAATCAATCACGCTACAACAGGAACAGATTTTATTACCTCTTGCGGCTCATACACATGGATTGACGAGATTACTTACACGGCCAGCAATAATACCGCTACTTTCAATATTGCTGGTGGAGCAGCAAATGGTTGCGACAGTCTGGTTACTCTGAACTTAACAATAAATAATTCTGCTACAGGAACAGATGTTATTACTGCATGTGATTCTTACACATGGATTGACGGAATTACTTACACTGCAAGCAATAACACCGCTACTTTCAATATTGCAGGTGGTGCGGCTAACGGTTGCGACAGTCTGGTTACTCTTAACTTAACAATAAATAATTCTGCTACAGGAACAGATGTTATTACTGCATGTGATTCTTACACATGGATTGACGGGATTACTTACACGGCCAGCAATAATACCGCTACTTTCAATATTGCTGGTGGAGCAGCAAATGGTTGCGACAGTCTGGTTACTCTTAACTTAACTATTAATAATTCTGCTACAGGAACTGACGTTATTACTGCATGTGATTCTTACACATGGATTGACGGGGTTACTTACACCGCAAGTAATAATACTGCTACTTTCAATGTTGCCGGTGGGGCAGCAAATGGTTGCGACAGTCTGGTTACGCTAAATTTAACAATAAATAATTCTACTACAGGTACAGACCTTATTACTGCTTGTAATTCTTACACATGGATTGACGGTATTATTTACACGGCTAGCAATAATACAGCTACTTTCAATATTGCCGGTGGGGCAGCAAATGGTTGCGACAGTCTGGTTACTCTGAACTTAACAATAAATAATTCTGCTACAGGAACAGATGTTATTACCGCATGTGATTCTTACACATGGATTGACGGGATTACTTACACGGCCAGTAATAATACTGCTACTTTCAATATTGTTGGCGGAGCGGCAAATGGTTGCGACAGTCTGGTTACCCTGAACTTAACAATAAATAATTCTGCTACAGGAACAGATGTTATTACTGCATGTGATTCTTCTTACACATGGATTGACGGGGTTGCTTACACTGCAAGCAATAACACCGCTACTTTCAATATCGCTGGTGGAGCTGCAAATGGTTGCGATAGTCTGGTTACTTTGAATTTAACAATTAATCACTCAGCTACAGGTACAGACGTTATTACTGCCTGTGATTCTTACACATGGATTGACGGTATTACTTACACGGCAAGCAATAATACAGCTACTTTCAATATTGCCGGTGGGGCAGCAAATGGTTGCGACAGTCTGGTTACGCTGAATTTAACAATAAATAATTCTACTACAGGTACAGACGTTATTACTGCTTGTAATTCTTACACATGGATTGACGGTATTATTTACACGGCTAGCAATAATACCGCTATATTCAATATTGCTGGTGGTGCGGCTAACGGTTGCGATAGCCTGGTTACACTGAACCTAACTATTAATCACTCAGCTACAGGTACAGATGTAATTACTGCATGTGATTCCTACACATGGATTGATGGAATTACTTACACGGCAAGTAATAATACAGCTACTTTCAATATTGCAGGTGGAGCAGCTAACGGTTGTGACAGTCTGATTACTCTAAACTTAACTATTAATCACTCAGCTACAGGTACAGATGTAATTACTGCATGTGATTCTTATACATGGATTGATGGAATTACTTACACTGCCAGCAATAACACTGCTACTTTCAATATTGTTGGTGGAGCAGCAAATGGTTGCGACAGTCTGGTTACACTAAACTTAACTATTAATCACTCTGCTACAGGTACTGACGTTATTTCTGCTTGTGATTCTTACACATGGATTGACGGTATTACTTACACTTCAAGCAACAACACTGCTACTTTCAATATTGCCGGTGGAGCAGCAAATGGTTGCGACAGTCTGGTTACTCTGAACTTAACAATAAATCACTCTACTACAGGAACCGATGTTATTTCTGCATGCGATTCTTACACATGGGTTGACGGTATCACTTACACTGCAAGCAACAACACGTCTACTTTCAATATTGTTGGTGGAGCAGCAAATGGTTGCGACAGTCTGGTTACACTAAACTTAACTATTAATCACTCTGCTACAGGTACTGACGCTATTACTGCATGCGATTCTTACACATGGATCGACGGAATTACTTACACGGCAAGCAACAACACTGCTACTTTCAATATTGCTGGTGGTGCGGCTAACGGTTGTGACAGTCTGGTTACTCTGAACTTAACAATAAATCACTCTGCTACAGGAACCGATGTTATTTCTGCATGTGATTCTTATACATGGATTGACGGAATTACTTACACTGCCAGCAATAACACTGCTACTTTCAATATTGCTGGTGGAGCAGCTAACGGTTGCGATAGTCTGGTTACGCTGAATTTAACAATCAATCACTCAACAACCGGAACTGACGTAATTACAGCTTGTGATTCTTACACCTGGATTGACGGAATTACTTACACTGCAAGCAACAACACTGCTACTTTCAATATTGCCGGTGGTGCGGCTAACGGTTGCGATAGTCTGGTTACCCTAAACTTAACAATAAATAATTCTGCTACAGGAACCGATGTTATTTCTACTTGTGATTCTTACACATGGATCGACGGAATTACTTACACGGCCAACAACAACACGGCTACTTTCAATATTGCTGGTGGAGCAGCAAATGGTTGTGACAGTCTGGTTACTCTGAACTTAACAATAAATCACTCTGCTACAGGAACCGATGTTATTTCTGCATGTGATTCTTACACATGGATTGACGGTATTACTTACACAGAAAGTAATAACACTGCTACTTTCAATATTGCAGGTGGGGCAGCTAACGGTTGTGATAGTCTGGTTACTCTTGATTTAACAATTGAAACCATAGACCTTAGCGTAACAACATCTGATAATATAATTGTTTCAAATCAGGATGGAGCTTCATATCAATGGATTGATTGCAGTACAAATCTGCCAATTGAAAATGAGACAAACCAAAGTTTTACCGCTACTGTAAACGGCGACTATGCAGTAATTGTCTCTTTGGGAACATGTAGCGACACATCTGCTTGTGAAAGCATTATTGTGGAAAATATAGAACCTGTTTCAGATATTCAGTTTAATATTTATCCGAACCCGAACAACGGGCAGTTTAAGCTTGATCTGAGTTCTGAAGCCACAATAGAAATTTCTGATGCCCTTGGAAGAATTATTTACTCAGAACAGCATCAATCAGGCACATCATTAATAAATCTTTACAATGAAGAAGCTTCTGTTTACTATCTAAGAGTTATTTCTAACGGGAAAATCAGTGTTCAGAAAGTTGTGGTGCACAAATAAATAAAACAATTTTTATTTTATACAATCCTCCGGTTTATGCCGGGGGATTTTTTATTTCTAACAGTATTTTCTGAAACAGGCAGGGCATTTACAACTTCCCGGCATTCATCTTTAGTTAACTTTTCTTTTACATCAGTCAGAACCTCTGCTTCCATATGACAATCTTCTCCATAATTTTTCCATCGGCCCCTGATTGTTAAACTTAAACCAGAGTAGATTTACAAACAACTGGAAAATATAAACAGATACAGCAATAAGCAAAACCGAAGTTATATCTGTCTGTCCGAAAAGCCCGAACCCCCAACCATAAAAAATTATCGAAAGAATAAGCGATTGCATAAGGTAATTTGTCAGCGACATCCGCCCCATCAATGCCACAGGCCTGAGTAATTTTGCCATTGGCCGGAATGATGCAATAAGCAATATCAACAAAAGATAACTGCTTGCAATAAACAAATTCATAAATTCATAGCCGCTCATATAAACTGCATTGGCAAAAGGACTTTCAAAATTTACAATTTTCTCGTAACCAAAATATGCAACTGCTCCTATAGTTGAAGTAATTATTAAAACAATAAACCATCTTAACTTTTTTTCAGACACTCGCTTATGCAGTTTATACTTTGAAGCGATATATCCAAAAAGTGTTAATCCGGTAATTTTCGGCAAATAATAAAACAAATTTATGTTTCTGAATGCTGCATATTCCTGCAAACGTAACTTCATGCAATCAAAGTAGTCCCCTGATGAATAAACTGTTTTTGCCTTATCCAGATATTCGGTACAGGTTGAAGACATTGCATCCGGAAGAGCAACCCAAACTCCAAGACAAAGCCATATCCCTATAAAAAAATAGAAAAAAACTGCTATCGGAATCTGCCATTTAACAGAAAGTTTATGAAACAATAATACCATAAAACCTGCTATGGAATATGTAAGCAATATGTCTCCCGCCCAAAGAAAAAGAATATGCGCAATTCCAAAAAGTGACAAAGCCATCATCCTCCGGCTAAAAAAGCCATTGAATTTTTCGTTTCTTTCTTTAAACTTTGAATATTGCAGAAAAATGCCGTATCCGAATAAGAAACTGAATAACAGGATAAATTTATCCGCGCTGAGACTGATAAAAACAGAATAAAATTTCTGCTGAAATTCGTCGGGAAGGCTGCTGTAAAATCCTCCGAAATTAAAAAACGAAGCATTGAACCCCAGAATATTAACCAACAAAATCCCAAATAGTGCAAAGCCACGAAGTATATCGACAGAAGATATTCTGTCGCTGGTTGCTACCGGACTTATATGAGTTCTCATGTCAAAAATATTTCAGGATAAAATTACAAAATTCAAATTACAATTCCATGTTTTTCTCCTTCCTTTCGACGGTTAAAGGTCCTCTAAAATCGGACGACGGTAGTTTACGATTTCCTTTTCTTCGTCTTCCATCTGACGGCGTAGCCAACTGACAGCCTGCGTTTTCCGGTTTCAGCCTTCTGAAAGCGCAGCGAATAACAGTTCACGTTTTTCAACCTGACATTTACTTTTACGCCGAGTGCCTTAGTCTGCTATGGAAAGGATGATATGAATAATAATTAAGCACCTCTTCGAGGGCGATTTTCATTGCAAGATTAATTGGCACAATAATATTCCCCAGTTTAAAATCTATTTGCGACAGCCTCATATAATAATCAGTAAAAAGAGGAATATTCCGACTACTTATTATATCGGACGAAATCTGTTTAATTTTTTCAGGATTATTTTCTTTAATGATTTTACAGGTGATTAATTCAGGATTACCATATTTATTTACATGCGCGGCATTACCAAAAAGCCTGCAAATAAGGCCACGGTGATAATAATCAGAGCAATTCCCGATATTATCATCAATAATTGATAAATGAGAATAAAGGAAGCATCCTGTCTCCTGAAGATTATTTAATTGTTTAAGAATGTCTTCTGCTTTACCGCTGACAAAAACCTGAAATGACCATGGCAAAAACTCTAAAGGAGAAGCTTCAATATCCGGATTATTACAACACTTCCCGCATCCGCTTACACAATCAAGATTTGTTTTTAATCTAAATGTGTTGATTTCTTTATCGAGTTGAGCGAACAGATGTTCTATCAATCTCACTTTACTTATTATCGACATGAAATTTTTTCAAAGATACAGAAATTTAAAATGGCAAATAAAAATATATGTGCCTTTTAAAAACAATAATTATCTCACAAACAAAATTTTACACATCGATAAAATACAATTATTTATCATCCCAAGCAATAATGTATAAATATTTTAGAAAGACTTTTGCAGACATGAAAATACAAATTATATTTGAGGCAGGTTGAATTTCAGGTATATGGGATTTTTTTCAGCCTGAATAATTTACAATAATCACTAAATCAAAAACATAACATAATTTAATAAATAATGATAAAATTAAACTCTTCCAAACACTTCTCAAAAACCAGGTTAATTGTACTGATAATTTTTATTTTCAGTTGCACCGCAGCAGGATTCGCTCAAAAGACGAAAACTTATTACATAGGAGATTCCGGAAAACTAACACCAAAACAGGATGCTCTCTACAAAAGAGAAGTCACCAGAGATGAATCACGATGGTTTGTATGTGACTATTATTTAAATGACAGTTTATACATGAAAGGATATTATCTTGACAAGGATATTAAAATCAAAACCGACACCTTCAGAATCTTTCATATAAACGGAAATCTTTCTGAAATCATTATTTACAAAGATGGATTAATGAACGGGGAATATCAAAAGTATAATATTGCAGGGACAAAAATTCTGACAGGAAGTTACACCGATGGAAAATCAGATAACCACTGGAAAAGATATGATAATAATCCGGCATCAAACCCTGAATATGCAAATGTTCCGAATTATGACTTTTACGAATTACAAAACAGACCAAAGTATCCGGGTGGCCATGATGCATACAAGGTACATCTGGATTCTTATCGTTACCCTCATAAAACATCGCAGGAAGGATATTATGGTAAAGTAATAGCCACATTTGTGGTTTCAGAAACAGGCGAAATTACGGATATTGATATTATACTTCATGGAAGTGAGGAAATGGATTCTCAGGTTGTAAAAATGATACAGGAAATGCCGGACTGGCAGCCTGCAACCGTAAAAGGCAAAGCTGTTTCATCGTTCTTCATTCTGCCAGTTACTTTTCTTCTGGACGATGAAAAGGTAAATATTAAAAACAGAAAAATAGCAGAGGCATATTTTATAAGCGGGATAAATGATTACAAGAATAACAAATTCCCGAATGCCGCATTTAAATTTAAGAATGCAATTTCTTATGATAATAGTAATGCAAAATATTATTATTACTTAGCCGTAAGTTTATATCAGTATTATGATCCTGACATAGCATGCGAATACTTTAAAATTGCCGATATGCTTGATGATCAGATCGTTAAGCCTGATATAAAAAAGTTTTGTAATTTTTAATTCCCGCGATCTTGCTTATTTTTCTTATTGCAAAAAGAAACAAGACAAAAAAACTGGAGATTTTGAGAAATGAGACAATTAAATGTCAGCTCTCTTAAAACATTGCAATTAAAAATCACAGAACTAACGGATAAATCAAATTATTTAGCTCATAATTTTTTATTGAAATTGGATAATGAAGACTTCCAATGATGTAAAATTAATCCTTACATGTTGAAATTTTTTTATCTGCTCTGATATATTATCGTCAACTTTTCAGTTTTAATTTAAAAAATCAGAATAAAAAACGGCCTGTTATAAAAAATTTGAATAAAACAGATACCTCCCCGCCAGCCGAAACTGACAAGGAAGTACTGTTGCCTGCAACTATACAGAGACACATAAACCCGCAAAACCACTTAGCTCATTCTGACAAGCTGTCTTTTTTTAATTGATGATTAATTGCTTTTCGCATTGTTTTAAATTTTGGATGTAACGCTTTTGGCCGAAGCGAACTTTCTTTTAAGCTGAAAACTAGCAGACAAAACAGTCCCAATAAACACAACCATCCGTATATCTCTTTCAGGCTTACCATAATTGACTGCTGTTGCAGAACTCCCAAGAGTTCCCCCTGAGGAATTTGTTTTATTATCGGATTTACATGGTCGAGATTTGCACTCAGCAACATAAAGTTCTTCTTCATAATTAACTTAAATGCCCGGCTCAATATTGTTGTCCCCAATAAAGCTCCAATACAGGCACTTGCAAATGCCTGTATTGTAAGCGACTGAAAAAAGTTTTGAAACGGTACGGGCACAAGTGCTGTTATAAAAGTTATCGCAATAATTATATAGCCCATTCCTCTTAAAAACAAAGGTAATATCAGCATTTCCTTTGGCAAATTAAAGTCAATAATGAAATACATTACCAGCAAATACCCTATGATTAATAAAAATCCGATTAATGTCATTGTCTTATATTTCCACTTTCGCAGAGCAAAAACATGGTATGTAAACAATGTACCTGCAACAAACCCCAAAATAACTACCCAATTAAGCGAAATCGCATTTAGTGCATCATAACCCAGAACACCTTCTGTGTAGATATGTTCAAATAAATGTGCCGGACTAAGCAACAGGTCAACTAAAATGTAAAGTATAAATGTAAGCCATACATTTCGGTAACTCCATGTTTTCAATTCAATAAAAGGATGCCGGATAAATGAAGCACGCCAAAGATTAAGAGCTAAACTAACAACCCCGAATACCACGCCAAGCCGTATATATCCTGATTGAAACCAATCCAGATATTCACCGTAATTAAGCACAAAAATAATGCTTAGTATTGTTGCCGACCATAAAAACAGTCCCATCCAGTCAATTCCATAGAGCGGGAGCTTCTTCATGGAGCGATAATTGCGAAAAGTTACAATAGTTACTGACATTACTAACAATAAAAGTCCGACAACCAACCAATGCATGTATTTCCATGTGTGCAGGTATGAAACATAAACAGTTGTCAAACCGGAAAGCAGTATAGATGTCTGCACTAAAAAATAAATATAAACAAACCATACCGACATATCTCGCTTTGGAGTTATCCATAACATAATTGTTGTATTACAAGCAAAAGTTCCCCACATTCTTAAAAATCCGGCTACAAAAGACACCGCAACCAAAAGCGGTAAACTATGTGTATGCATACTTATCAGGTTACAGGCTATAAGTCCCAATGCAGTAACGAGCAAACTTGTTTTTATCGGAAACCGGAATTTAAGCCGGTACATAAAAGTAAAGGTAAGAGCCAAACCTACTAATGATGCATATCCCGCCATCATTATGTCTTCTTGCATCAATGCCATCGAACCCGTCATTTCACTGACAGATGCCAGATATATACCACCTGACAACTGATAGACAATAACAAATACGACAAGTATCCAAGGCTTTATCTTTTCGGGAATAAAGTTCCTGATATCAGGAATAAAAAAAGTTTTATTTTCGTGTTGCATAAGGTTTAATACTTTACTTCACATTCCACATTCATACCAGTGCGTAAAAGCGATAAATCTTTTGCCTCGTTAGTCTCAGAAAATTCTATACGAACCGGAATGCGTTGTGCTACTTTAACAAAATTACCTGCAGAATTATCCTGAGGAAAAAGAGAAAAACTTGCTCCCGTAGCTCTCGAGATAGACTTTACTTTTCCTGTAAATATTTTGTCGGGCAATGCATCTACTTTAATTTCGACGATTTGTCCTTCTTTTATGTTATCTATCTGCGTTTCTTTAAAATTGGCAATTATCCACTTTTCTGTTTCATTTACCAGATCCAGTACGTTTTGTCCGGGTTGAACAAGTTGTCCCTCTTCAATAACTTTACGACCTGTGAAGCCATCGCATGGCGCAATAATTACAGTATAGGACAAATTAAGTTTTGCAAGTTCCAACGCAGCTTCTGCTAATTTTATCAGGGCATCATTCTGATCCAGACGCAAAGTTTGCTCATCTTTTACCAACGAAGTTGTATTACGCATTCCCAGCATTTGTTCGTAACGGGCCCTGGCAGCATCATAATTAGTCTTAACATCATCAAACTGCTGTTTGGTAACAGCTTCCTGTTCCAGCAAATTTTTATATCTATTATATTCTTTTTCTGCATTTTCCATTAATATGCGACTTTCTTCAATTCCGGATTCAGAAACTACAATATTGCTCTGGGTCGTAAGAATTGTAGTTCCCATAGCTTTTTTCCCGGCTATGGCGTTTTGGTAATCTGCTTCAGCCTGTGCCAGGCGATATCGGTATTCCATATCTTCAATAACCAAAAGAGTATCTCCTTTGCTAACACTCTGATATTCATCAAAATATATCTTTTTAATATAACCCTGAACTCTTGTATTTATAGGAACTATCTGCTGTTTTACCTGTGCATTATCTGTAAACTCTACATTCCCAAAATGAACGAAACGACTCCAGACCCAAATTATGCAAGCTACCAACAATCCTCCGACTACTATATTGTACACCAATTTCATTTTCTTACTTTTCATATTATTTCAATTTGATTATTCCTGACTTATAAATTTCTATAACTACAACTTACCTGTTTCCCAAAGTAATTTTAAATGGCTGTAAACAACATTAAGATTTGCGTTTACTACCTGCAATTCTGCATTAAGCTTCATATTACTTGCATCTAACATTTCTGTGATTAATGCCAGATCGTTCAGGTAACGGTTATTAATTACAGCGTAGTTTTCCTTAGCAAGCTGAAAACTCTTTTCGTAAGCATATAGCTTGTCAAATGATTCCAGATATTTTGTGTATGCAGAATTAATTGCGATCTGAGCATGTTCCGATTCTGCATCATAGATGTAATTTGCAATATTCCTGCGACTTTTTGCAAGACGCACATCTGAGGAAGACGAATAAAGAGAGGCGACATTGTATTTTATTCCGACTCCTACATACCAGTAATTAAGATTTTTGTTAATAGGAGGCACTTCAAAAGTTATCGGACCATTCAGATTTTCAGCTCCAATAATCGCCACCGCTGGATAGAAATTTGCTTTTACCAATCTTATCTCAGTTTCAGCAATATCCTTTTGTAAACCTGCTATTTGCAAATTAAATCTGTTTTTTTCGGCTATCTGCATCAATTCACTCATGGGTTGTTGTAGCAGATTAATGTTTTGAATAGTTGTATCGGGAAGAACTATTGTTTCTGCCGGTAAGCCAAGAGTAACAACCAGACTTTGATTTATTATACTGATATTATTTTCTATCTCAATAAGAGAAAGTTTAAGGTTTTGCAACATCAGCTCATAACGGGTAAGGTCATTGCTGAGTACCATTCCTTCTTTCTGTTTAGCCAGAACCTGTTTAATAATCACTTCGGTTTGTTCAATATTCTTCAGAAAAACCTTACGTTGATTATAAAGATTGTATAAATCCAGATACTGTCCTGCAACCAAAAACCTCATGTCAGAAATATTATTATTGTGTGCAAGCTGAGCAACCTGAGCCTCCAGATTTGCTTTTTCAATAGCGTTTGTAACTGCTCCTCCGGCAAAGACAAGATATGAAGCTTCAACAGAAAAATTATTACCCAGATGAGGTATCGGGGCATTAAAGCTGTTCGAAAAATTACGATCAAGAATAGCAGCATCTCCCATATATAATACTGAAACTCCTACGTCAATTGTTGGTAACTGAGAATTTTTTACAACTAAAACAGATTGTTGTGCTGTCTCAGAAACAGATTGGGATATTTTTAACTGCGTACTATTACGTTCTACTAATAAAAAAGCAGAATCTAATGAGATTACAATTCCGTTATTAATTTGTGAAAATATGTTTTGCGCAACCAGTATTGATAGCATTAACAAATAAGTTCTTATTTTCATGTTCATTTTTTAAATTTTAAATCAGGGGGCAAAAGTCGGATTCTATTCGTGCAAACTACTTTTCATTTTTACTACAATATTTGTCAATATTTCCACAAAAATTATTTTTATAGCATAAATTATATTATTTTTATAGTCAAAATAAGAAATGCATGAATCCGCAAAGCAGTAGTTTTACTAAGCCCGATTTATCGGAAGAAGACATGACAATGTCTCTGAATAACAACTCATTACCCTTATCCGGCAAGTTAACAAAATCAGGACGCTGTATAGTTTGTTATTGTTTAAAAGGATGGGCAGATATGGAAGTTAACTTAACGAAACATCGCTTTGTTGAATCGGAAATAATGGTACTCTTCCCGACTCAAATTGTGCAACAAAATGAGGTAAGCAGTGATTTCTCTGTAATGTATTTTTCAATTTCGCCAACAATGCTGCTTGAAGTTACATTTCGGTTTCCCCCTGATTTTATAAGTTTCTTGCGACAACATTTCTATTATAAAGTCAGCTCCGATTTACTACAGGAAGAACAAGTCCGCTTTGCTGTAATTCAGCAAAAGTTTTATGATAAAGATAATTATTGCCGCAGAGAGATATTGGTAAATTTTATACGCATATTCTTTTTGGAATTATATGATAAAATTCGCAGAGACGAATTAACCAACCCCGGGTCAAGACATAACAGAAGATCTGAAATTTTTGAAGAATTTATTAATTTGGTAATGCGTAACTATAAATCAAACCGGGATGTTTGTTTCTATGCAAATACTTTATGCATTTCTCCCAAATACCTGTCAGTGATTACTATGGAGCTAAGCGGAAACGGAGCCAAAGAATGGATTGACGACTATGTAATTTTAGAATTGAAAATCCGTTTAAAATCGACACAGGACAGTTTGCAGAAAATTGCAGACGAATTAAATTTTGCAGATCAGGCATTTTTATCAAAATACTTCAAGCTTCGCACCGGTCTGTCTCCAAGAGATTTTAGAAAAATGTAGGATACACATTGCATATGCATGAAATTTTTGATGAATCAAGCTTTATCAGTACAGATAATTATTCTCTTTTGTACTGCTTTCAATCATCAACAACATTATACACATCTCTTTTATTCACTATTTCATCGATAACATTTTCGTAAAATATTATGAATACATTATGTCAGCATTAAAATTTTACTATTTTTGTAAATAAGGCTTAAAGCAAAGCACCAGTGTTGTTATACAATATTTTAATAAACAAAACCAAAAAGCATAAAAATGACAAGAGAAGAACACTTAAAATTTTGTAAGATTTGTAAAAATCAGACTTTCGATTTTAAACAGGGTATAATATGTGGCCTTACAGGTAAGCAAGCAAACTTTGATTTAAAATGCAATTCTTTTTATGAAGATATAAAACTGAAAGCTGAAGCAGAATCCAAAATTACTGAAAATGAATTAATAACCAAAACTGCGGGTCAGGGAAAGAGATTTGCAAATTTTCTATTAGACTATATATTCCTGATTGTTATCAGTATGATTTTCGGGGCAGGTCTGGGAATTGTGATTGCTATTATATCTCCGCAATCTGTTTCTTTTTTTGATGCTGATAATAAACTCATAAATTATTTCTTCGGATTTGTTGTAGGAATGATATATTACACATTTCTTGAATTTGCCACAGGAAGAACAATTGCCAAATTTATAACAAAGACAAAAGTTGTAACCGAAAAAGGCGAAAAACCTGATTTAGGGTCAATTTTAGTACGATCTCTATGCAGATTTATTCCTTTCGAGCCTTTTTCATTCCTGGGCTCTGATGCTTCCGGCTGGCATGATAAATTATCTAAAACAAAAGTGATTGAAGTATAAAACTGTCATTAATTGAATTATCTTACACGGATAAGCAGTTAGCAAAGATTCTTAAAGCTTATTGAATTACCTGTAACTCTTGTATAATCAGGTTTTATCAATAATCAGAACTTAAACTTATATCCTGCCTGAAAAACAAAATCAGTAAGCGGATTTTTTGTAAAATATTCTTTTTGCACCATATATCCTAAATCGATGGAATGCATTTTATTAAAAGAATATCCTATACCGGCACAGATTCTGATTTTATCCAAAGGTTTATACCCGTTGTAAAAAACCGGAAAATATGCTTCTGCAGACAAATATGGTTCTGTTTTTCCAAGCTTGTACTTAATACTGTACTTAGGCCTTACGGCAGAACGTGTGCTACCGTCTGAGTCAAAAACAAATATATTCTTTTGCTGAATCTGAAATCTTAACCTTAAAGACATATCAAAATTACCAACCCCGGTTTTATAGGAATAATCAGCATAAATTTTACTTCCCGGAATATATTGATTGTTAAGTTGCAATTGATAAAAGTATCTGTAAAACAGGGAAACCTGTGACTTCTTATCAAATTTATAGTTCACCCCTATTTCGTTTATTATGCTTCTTAATTCGGAAACATTCTCATTAAATCTGGAATCGTGTGCAAATTCCACCGAGAAAGCCTGAGTAATCTGTTTTTCGACCCCGAATCCTGCCCATACTCCTGCATCATTTACCTGCGAACAGACATTCGTGAATAAACTGGCACAAAATAACAGCGGAAGAAATATTTTTACTGCTTTATTCATAAAAATATATCTTTATTATTGCGGCATCTTTCAGCAAATTTATCTGTCCGATTACTATTCTGTGAATATTAAAACCGGTACGCTTCTTAAGATCTTCTATCAGCTCTTCTCTCCTTTCCGGAAGTATCAGGTCAAGGTTATCATATAGTACCTTCCGTGAAGATTCTCTTTTCAGGATTAACCTGCTGTCGAGAATAAAAATAAAAAAAATCAGAATCGAATTTATTATAATTAATTCGTAAAATTCGAGCCGGATAGCACTGATAAGACCGATTGCAATAAATATGAACAAATAAGTCATATCTTTCATTGAAATGCCTGAGGTACGGTATCTCAACATCGAAAAAACTGCAAAAAGGCCGAAAGCGGCTCCCATGGATATTTTTACTTCATTAAGTACATAAGTAAGCAGGAATATCACCACATTAAACAAAATAAAAGTAAAAATATATCCCAGCTTTTTATTCCTCGGGTAATAAATAAGAAATATTATCAAAAGAACAGAGCTTACATCTATCAACAAATTGATAAAAAAGTCTGCGTTTAACTTTATAACATCTTTTTCTTTGTCTTTCTTTTTCTTCGACTCCTTTACTTCCTGTGTTTTGGTATTAACAAGAGAATCGGCTCCGGTTGTTTCTTCCTGAGAAGACTGTTCCCAGACTTCACCTGTAGTTATTGTTTCTGTATTTTCCTGTGCTGAAACCAAAACAGGCTGAAACATTGCGAAACCTGTGACAAATGTCAAAATCATTAAAATCCTGTATATTTTCATATTCCTGAAATTTATTTTCCTGTTTTTATTAGTTAATTTTCTATTCCGGGTTTAATCACATCTTCCCCGGAACAAAGCTTATTTACAAACCTTATTTTTTCTTTAATATTATTTTTTTTCACCTCCGGGTATAAACTTGCTATTCCAAGGCAATATTTACTAAGAGAACTTTCAAAGATTCTTTTTTCTCTTAAAATTTCCCTTAAAGGAGATCTGGCCGATTTATCCTGTTTAAGTTCTAAAATACATAACCCGGAATAACCGGCAGATGAAGTTTCGTTTTTAAAGTTAAGTCCTGTATCAATGGTAAGTCTCTCTGTAAAAGCTTTGTTTACCAGAGTAATGCGCGAGTAGGCCACATCGACAACAGGAATTATTTCTTTATATTTATCTGTGCATGATTTTAAAAAATTTTTGTAGCTTTTCTCTTTAAGAGAATCAGAATCCGGAATCGGAATTCTGTTTTTTGAAGTCTTTGAATGATTATTTTTAACTTTTATTTCCAGAAAACTCTGTCCTGTCTCCATATAAGTACGTAATCTTATTTTAAGCCTGGAAAAACGTCCACACTGGTGCTGATAATAAAAATAAAAATATGGGGTATCATAATACAGGGTTCTATAATTGCTCATTCTTACCCCGTTAATTTCAAGTATAAAATAATCATCTTCAAGCTTTAACAAAAGATCAGACAAATCAGATACTTTTATTAAAAACTTGGTATCCACCCTGTTCAGCAATTTAACAGAATCAATCTGGGAGAGCTGAACCGGTTCAAAGTCATTCAATATGTCGTTAAAGCTTTTCAAAAGACTAATAACTTGTGTATGAGTATTTTTTTACCCACCTTAACTCTCCCTTAGAGTTGTATTCTTTGGCATCTTTTTTCAGCCCTTTATTATCGGTTGAATATACCTGTTTACTGATTATATTACCCTCGCTGTCGGTTTTTATTTCTTCTGTTTTCTCCCCTTTTGCATCATATTTATAAACCGTCTTTTCTGTCTTTCCCGACTTTTTCTCATAATCGGTTTTTTCGGTAACATTACCAAAATTGTCATACTTAAAAGTTTCTTTTGATTTTACTTCGCCCGACTTGTTAAACTCCTGTTTAAGAACAGTATTGCCGTTTTTATCGTATTCCTCATACGATTCCTTATAAGTGACAGTTACGCCATCTTTCTGTTCTGTTTTTTCCGTAGTTCTCGACTTTATTTTATTCGATTTTAACTCCGTTTTACTTTGAGAGAACCCGATAACCGGAACAATCATTAACAAGAAAAATATTATCTTTTTCATAATCCTAATTATAAATTATTATTTGCGGAACTGCCAAAACCTGATCACTTTCGGTAATTTCGACTTCTTTTACTATTGCAATATTTCCATCCGGAGAGGTAAGTGTCGAATCTTCGGAAAAGACATAAATTGTGTATTTACCGGGTCTCAGATAATTAAACCTGTAATATCCCTGATAATCTGTTTCCACCTTATCGTCATATCCTACATTTTCACCATAAACGATATAAACATCTTCCTTTGCTCCGGCATACTCACTTATAAGTGATGTGTAAGTACTGTTATAATTACGTACCCAAACAGACCCTGTTATCGTTGCGTTACCGCCTTCGCCCGGAGACTTTTCACAGGAAGTAAAAACCAAAGCTGCAAATACGGTAATAGCAACTGCCACCTGACTAACAAAACTTCGTTTCAACATAATATTAAATTTATTTTATTCATTACAAATCTATACTAATAATTTTATAATTTAACAAACACAGAAGATCTCACATTACACTCCGAAACCACACTTACATAGTAAACAGAGGGTTTCCACGTTTTTATATCTATGGCTATTGAGAAATAATCATTCCCTATCGGACCGGAACTGTACATAAGTTCACCTGCGGAATTATAAATTAAAACGTTTGTAATGCTTTCTAAAGATGCAAGTTCCAGATATACCTCATCCGCAGACGGTACCGGATAAACCAGAATAGTATTGTTTATATTTTCCGGCTGAGAATTAAATGCTCCGGGTGTCGGCACCAGCACAGAGCTTTGATTATACCCGTCAGGGAATCTTCCGACACTGCGATTATCTGAGCATATCCCGGGCAAAAAGCAATCAACCTGAATATCAGAATCTGACATTAATTCTACAACATCTTCGTTTTGTTCATTTAACTCTGTTGAATATACGTCGGCCTGACCAGGATAAGCAAGTAAAAATCCCCTGCCGGCTATTGTAGTATCCACAATATCAAAACCAGTCCCATGACAACGGATATTAATATTTTTCAAAAATAATTTTTCTTCTCCCGGATTAAAAATTTCTATAGCTTCAATATCACTCAACCCGGCAACATCTCCAAAATCATAATTGTTGTAAATAATTTCATTTATTACAATATCCCCTTGCTCTGTTCTTACAGGCACATTAAAAAACTCATATGCTGCACGTTCCGGCAAAAATGATCCTGACGAATCGTTTTCGGCCCAGAAGTAATACTCAAAATTTTTACCTGCCGGAGTAATTTCTGCATAAAATAATGAGTCTCCGGCACACACATCCCCGTTTGTTCCGTCATCATACATAACAGAAGCTGTAAAAACCCCGTTACTCTTATCCCTGTGATACACCCATACTTTTTGGGCTCCGGAAACTTTAACTGTAATCCCCAGATTATGGTTACGTATTGCAATAGTGGCTGAAAGCTCAGGTTCTCCAAATACCGGATATCCTGAAATGCCCGGGTACGTTTCGATATAAGCAGCACGGGATTCCATTAAATCCTGAATTCCGGGAAATTGCTCTGTTGATAAGCCGGTAGTAGAATACAGATTTTCTTCAAAATCTTCATTTGAATAAAATTTATTGGTATCTGCTTCTACATAATCCGCAATCAAATCATGAAGTAGTTCCCCTGTCTCAAGATAGCTTCCGTTATTTATATTTTCGTTTATAATTGTCCGCAAATGAGCAAGATACATTTTTCTGTATGTAGAATTCAAAAACAGATTTTTCATCAAAGGCCGCGGCGAAATCGAAAATGTCATATGCTGTAACGGGTTAAGAAGCGGCAATTTTGTCATTGTAACTCCCTGAAAGTTTGTTGCCCCGTCCGAATGTCTGAAACTACCAAACGACATGTTTAAATCCCACGGAATTGTATTAAACTGCAGATTCTCATCCTGATAAACATAAAAATTCTGAGCATACGCGATATAACTATCCAGATTTAGTATGGCATAATTAAATGCATGCATCCACAAAGCTCTGTCAACGTTTAATACTGTTGTAATGTTTGCCGTATCGTTATTAAGAACGTTAATAAAATTGAAAAGCTCTTCCCAGCCATATTTCGATTCAAGGCTATAATAAGGCATATATCCCGATGAATCTTCGCCATGAGTATAGGCAAGATTTGCATTCTGCCCGAATGGATATGACAGAGTCTCCGGATTTCCTTTAAAAAACGGGTTGTTTTTATCTCCGAAATGTTTATCAGCAAAGCACTCGTCCACCGCCTCTACATTGGTGTAAAGCCCTATAAGAGTATCATTAATATAAACATTGGCAAAATTTGCTTCTGATGCAGGCATATACTTACGTGCAATGCCATAAGCCAGAACTTCGCGCACAAAAGAAGGATCGTAAATTACATTGGAAAGCTTTAATTTTTTGTAACCCTGATGATTCTGATTTACATATGTGTAATCAAGATTAATGCTAAACGGATTCTTGACCTCATCTGCATTCCATGAACTGAATCCTTTGTATCTTATCCCGCATTTTTTATAAAGATCCCCGTCTATTTCCACATCTGCTTTAATTCTGGAATAGGTATCACCAGCTAAAAACAGTGAATCAAGAATATATTTCCAGTTATCGTCTTCAAAATAAATTTTTATTTCTCTAACCGAACCGCTGTCATAAAACCCTTCCTGGGAAAATGCGCTTACTGCACATATTAAAACAAGAGTAAGAGTAAAATAAAATCTTTTAAACGATCTCAAAGACTTTAAATATTTTAATATTAAATGAGGCATTTATTTCTTCTGTATTTTTGCTGAAAACTCTTTACCCTTATCCTCAAATTTTATTAAATATACACCTTGTGGCAAAGAATGCAAATCAATTACATAAGTAGCAGAAGTTGTTTTATCTGTTACATTTTTACCGGTAATGTCAAAAATATTGTATGAATATCCGTCACTCATATTTGTAACTGAAATAAAATCAAAACACGGATTAGGATATACATTTGCTGAAGGCAGGTAATAATGACTTGCTACTCCGGCATTCAGATCCATCTTTGAAACTCCGTTTCCGGTAGATATCCATGCATCTCCGTCGTTATCTATTTTTATCTTTTTCACCAACACATCTACCAGTCCGTCATCAACGCTGTAAATAGTCCAGTTTGTTCCGTTATAGACGGTTACACTGCCTTCGGCCAGATAATCGGCATATTCACATGCCCATATATTACCATTATCATCAATTGCAATATCTTTTATAAAATTATTGTAAAGCCCGTCTTCCGTAGTATAATTTTCCACCCAGACATCTGATGAATTAAAAACAGAAATTCCCGAATAAGTTCCTATAAGTTTGTTGCCACCGGCATCAATTGCAATGCTGCAAACATAATCTCCGAGTAAACCGTTGCCGGTATTATAGACAACTGTAAATGCTGATCCGTTATATTTTACAACCCCGTTTGCCCATGTGCCTATCCAGATATTACCGGAATTGTCAGCGCATAAATAGCTGATTAAATCATCTGATGGCAATCCGTCCTCAGAAGTATAATTTGTAAAATCTGTACCGTTAAATTTTGTCAGTCCGCTGTTGCTGGCAATCCAGACATTTCCCGAGTAATCAGGGGTAATAAAGACAATAGAGTTATCTATCAACCCCTCAGTAGTGGTATAATTAACAAAGTCTGTCCCGTTAAATTTACTTATACCCATTGAAGTGCCGATCCAGATGTTATTTGAATTATCAACATTAATGCAGTTTATGTAATTGTCAATCAATCCGTCAGAAACAGTATATGTCGTCCATACTGTCCTGTCAAACTTTGCCAGACCTGATTGGGTACCAACCCAAACATTGTTGTTTTGATCGACACAAAGTCCTCCGCTGATAAAATTATCAGGCAGCCCGTCCTGAGTTTGATAATTTGTAAATGTAACCTGAGCAAAAAGCCCGTGAGCAATTGCCAGACTGAAAATCATCACAAACAAAAACAATGTCATTTTTTTCATAATTCCGGTTTTTAAATTCAAATACAAAGACAGTCAGGATATATGCTGAATAAATACATTTTCTGTCTGTCATGGTTCACATTTTCTATTTTATAATTATTATTTTTCGTGTTATTATTTTCTCATTTGACACAAAGTTTACATAATACATCCCATTATCAAGACTGCTTAAATCAACTTCTGTGTTATTCTTACCGGCAAATATTGTTTCGCCTGCAATATTTACCACATAAAATTCAAAATTAATATTATTTGATTCTATCATAAACTTACCGTCTGACGGATTCGGAAAAATTGAGATATCATTCTCTGCCACACTTGTAAAATCATTTAGCCCGGCAAATACAACTTCTTCAGACATAGAAGAGCAGCCGTTTTCTGCAATTACCTCTGCCTGATATGTCCCGTTCTCAGTTATAAGATATGTCTGATTTGTCGCATCTGCAATTAAGTTTCCGTTAAAATACCATTGATATGCATATGCTTCAGAACAACTAAGTTCATTATCATCAAGTGTAACTTCCGGTATAGCCGGAGAAGGTAATACTGTAACAGTAACACTTGCCTCATCGCTGCAACCCGAAGCTGTATTGGTAACAATTACATTATAAGTTACAGTTTCGTCCGGACTTACTACCGGATTTGAATCAGTAGAATTAAAGCCGGCAGGAACAGAAGTCCATACATATGTAAATACCGGATTAACTTCGGTAATTGCTGTTGCAGATGCCGAAAGTTCTGTATTGTCGCCGGAACAAATGACTAAATCCGATGCATCTGCACTTGCAGTAATTCTTCTGACAAAACATTTCTCGAAACGGTATGCATGTGTGGATTGCGCCCCGGTTTTTGTCCAAAGTACAGTTCCTGTCGGGCTAACTTCATAAATTGAGCCCTGAAAATTATTTATAAGAGAATTACCGTTTGGGAGTTGCTGAGAATTACCCTCGTTACTCGCTGTGAAAGTTGAAGTATATTGATAATCATAAGTTGACGGAGTATAGGCGTTTCCTGATGTGTAAGAATAATTATACCCGTCATAAGGTGGTTGCCATACGTCAAAAGCTGTTTTTCCACCGGTGCCTCCCTGATTATTATACGCTGCCAGTGCGTTCGGGTAATTGGCATTGTCTCCCGAAACCCAGTGGGCATCGTGAATTGTATTAAAAATGGTTGTGCCACTTGCTCCGTAAGATGCCGGATTTCCCCACCGATAAAGAAAATCGCCGCCTTTACCGGAATTCCCGCCGGTATGCCCGGCTGCTTCAGCGGTTGTTGTACTATGATCTATAACAAAAACAGAATTCATAAAGTGCATGCTTACCACAATCTGATCAAGTTCTTCATTATAATCAATACCATTCATGTGCCACCTGTCAGGAAGATTTCCGCTGCCGGCATAATTAATATTCAACAATTGGGGATTGTCTGAAATTGAACTAACATAATTATCTTTTGACGAATTATAATTCTGACATAAATGATCCCAGAGTTTCCATTCCCATACTATTTCGCCTGTAGCCGGCCCGGTCTGATGAACTTCAACAATTTTCTCCGACCAGTATGCAGAAGCTGTTGACGATCCGGCCTGAGTTGCTTCGGAAGAAGTTCTGGAATCATACGAAATAAAAAGGACATTCCCGTTTGGCAAAGGGCATATATCATGATGCATCTGTGTTGTTGAAGAAGAATATGAATATTCCCATGCTACAGTACCATCCCATGTAACTTTCTGAAATTTCCCGGTAATACCACCTGTCCCCGGATGAGTAGAGGCTGTGTAATTTGTTGTTCTTACCAATGTATCGCCGGGTATTAAATAAGTAGAATATGCATTTCTGGCCGAAGAACTGAATGTCCATGTTTTATAAGTAACTGGAGAATTTGCAGTATCAACCAAAAATGCCTGTGTCCCGTTTTTTGGTGCATACAAAGTATAATAACCCCATTGTTGCGCAAACACCGGACAAATAATTACAGACATGAATAATCCTAAAAATAATCTTTTCATAATTGTAGTTTAAGTAAATGTTAATTTAATGTTATCTCCAAAATTACCGCAACAATGATCTTAATAATAATTTAATAAACAGAAAGGAAGAATATTCCTATGGTTGCACTTAAATTATCTGCGAAATTTTTGATTAAACTACCATGTTACTCTCTGACTATTATATTTTTATTGTAAAATAAAACTTTAAAAAGGACATACGGAAATTAAATTCCCATATGCCCCGCGCTCATTTCCCGCTTTATTTAATTAATACCAGTTTCTCTGCTTTTGTTAATCCGTCAGACTTAATAATTACATAATACATTCCATCCGGTAAATGTGATAAATTAACAGTACCGGAATTTTTTCCGCTGAAAACCACACTACCCCCAACAGCAACTATGTCATAACTGAATTCTTTCTCCGAAACAATTTCAAAAATTCCATCATTTGGATTAGGGAATACCGAAACATCTGATGATATGTGTTTGTCAATGCCTGAAATATCAGACACATAGCTGTATTCCTCAGACATATTTGAACACCCGCTGGCGTTGGTAACTTCTACCTGATATAAGCCTGTTTCGGTAGCAGTATATGTCTGACTTGTTGCTCCCGCAATTAAATTCCCGTTAAAATACCACTGATAAGTAGCAGATGCTGTAGAGCTTAATACGTTTTCTTCTGCAGATATTACCGGAACTTCGGGAGTACTCATAACCTGTACAGATACTGAAGCTTCGTCACTGCACCCTGATGCTGTGTTGGTTACAATAACATTATATGTAGTATTTTCTGAAGGACTAATCACCGGATTAGATTCCGAAGAGTTAAAACCTTCAGGGACAGAAGTCCATACATAAGTATAAGAAGGATTTACTTCGGTAACAGCAACAGCCGTCGCTGACAACTCTGAGTTATCTCCCTGGCATATTGTAGAGACAGAAGCTTCTGCACTTGCAGTTATTCCCCTGACATAACACTTTTCGTACCTGTAAGCATGAGCAGAGCCTGCTCCTGTTTTTGTCCATAATACAGTGCCGGTAGGACTTATCTCGTAAATGGAGCCCTGAGGATTATTCAGCAGGGTATTCCCATTGGGTAACTGTTGTGAATTTCCCTCATTGCTTGTTGAAAAAGTAGAGGTATATTGATAGCCATATGTTGAAGGAGAATAAGCAGATCCTGACGTGTAAGAATAATTATACCCGTCGTAAGGTGGTTGCCATACGTCAAAAGCGGTTTTACCACCTGTTCCACCCTGATTATTATACGCAGCCAGTGCATTAGGATAATTCACATTATCACTTGAAACCCAGTGTGCATCATGAATTACATTAAATACTGTTGTACCGCTTGCACCATAAGAAGCCGGATTTCCCCACCTGTAAAGGAAGTCGCCGCCTTTACCGGAATTCCCGCCGGTATGTCCGGCAGCTTCGGCAGTTGTTGTACTGTGGTCAATTACAAACACCGAATTCATATAGTGCATACTGATTACAATCTGGTCCAGTTCTTCGTTATAATCAATACCGTTCATATGCCATCTGTCGGGCAAATTTCCGCCACCATTGTAGTTAATGTTTAATAATTGAGGATTATTCACAATAGAAGAAACATAATTATCTTTTGAAGAGTTATAATTCTGGCATAAATGATCCCAAAGTTTCCATTCCCAGACTATTTCACCTGTTGTTGGCCCTGTCTGGCGTACTTCAACTAATTTTTCGGAATAAAATGTTGACGATGATGATGCTCCGGCCTGCTGTGCCTCACTTGAAGTCTTAAGATCAATTGAAATAAAAAGGACATTCCCGTTTGGCAAAGCGCATATATCGTGATGCATTTGTGTGGTTGATGAAGAATAAGTATATTCCCATGCAACCGTTCCATCCCATGTTACTTTTTGAAATTTACCGGTAACGCCTCCCATTCCCGGAGACCCTGCTGCAGTATATGAAGTTGTTCTTAGCAGGGTATCTCCGGGGAGGAGATAAGTCGAGTACTTGGTTTTTGCCGAAGAACTGAACGTCCATGTCTTATAAGTTACAGGAGAATTCGCTGTGTCAATCAGGAAGGCCTGAGTTCCGTCTTTCGGAGCATACAAAGTGTAATAACCCCATTGTTGAGGGTAACATGAAATTGCGACAAACGCAAAAAGAATCAAAGAAAGGATTCGTTTCATAGTAGTAGCTTTAAGTTAATGTTAAGTTAATGTTAATTTCTACAAATGTAAATTCAGGAAAAAATACTTCAAAACATTATAGACAGACTTAGGAATTAGCCCTATGGCCGGACAATTTTTATCCTTGAAATGACATTAATATCAGATAAAATTATGTAGCAATACGTTGTAAATATGCCATAATTCAGAAAAAAACGGCTCCGGAGTTCCGAAGCCGCTATCAACCATTAACTACCCGCTCACTACTAAAACGGAGGCGGCGGAGGTCCTCCATTATGAAAATTGTCCTCAATAGCGAAGTTTTTCAAATTATATGTAAAACTTACAAGAAAATATCTTTGCAGAACATTTGTGTAAACTCTTTCCACATATGCACTGGTAATATTTTGTGAGTATGAATTATTTTGATTGAGAATATCATAGGCTGACAGTTTTATTTCTGCCGCACTGTTTTTAAGGAACATAAACCCAAGGCCTGCATTCCATATAAGATTATTGTTATCAGACACACTTTGCTCTCCCAGATAGTGATTGTATGAAATATCACTGCTGACATTCAGTTTTTTTAACAGAACAAGATTTGCTTTTCCTGTCAGTTTACCGGAATAATAATTATAATCAGACGTTGGCTGCAGCTTGTTTTCCAACATGTTGTATCCCGACGAATAAGAAACACGGAAATCGACTTTATCGCTGATATTGCTGTTAACAGATACTCCACCGAACAAATAATCAGAATTTGTAATATTCGAAACATTATTAACCAATCCAGGTAATTGCGACCACGAATAACCTCCGTTGAAACTAAAACTGGATCGTATAAATTTAAGAGGTAGGCTGAATGTAACAAAGCTTCTCAGATTTTTATATCCTGACATGTTCTTGTATGAATTCAACTGTGATCCTGAATAAAGAATTACTCCATCACTCAATATACTGTCTGTTAAGGCTGTGTAATTTGTGCTGACAATATAATTATCAGACATTTGTCCGCTTATTACAAAGAAAAGCGACTTATTAAAGGATTTGTCTATTGTCCGGAAAGCAAGATGTACCGAGTTAGTTCTCTGCTGATCCAGATCGGGATTCCCCTGAACAAGAACAGAAGTATTGCTGTTGTCTATAACATCCTGTAACTGTGAAATAGTCGGGGTGGAGGTATTTGAAGAGATATTAAGATGAAAGAATTTACCTTTGTCAATATTATAAAACATATTAAGTTTCGGAAGTATGCTGTTGTATGTTTTACTGCCGTTATCCGCATCGTCTGTGAGATTGTCAACAAGGCTCAGATTTTGAAAATCAACACCAAAATTCAGGTTCACTTTATTTTTATTATAACGGTATGATGTTCCTGCTTTGGTTCTGTATGTCTGAAATGAGTAATAATCTGTCAGAACCGAATCAATGACAAGGTTTTCAAAACCGGTATCGCCGTTAAAAACATTCTTATCCGATAATGATTCTGAATATGACGGATTAATTGAGAGCATAAGCTGTGAAAATTCCCCTAAAGGCTCAGTATAACTTACATTTGCAGACATGGTGTTAGAAGAAGAAAGCGATTCGGTTTTCTGATTTGTAAATATTGAATCGGTAAGTGATGAATAATATGCTTCGGAACTCATCAGCGATTCTCCATTCCTGTTACTTATATCATTAAGGACATTAAGAGAAATTGTACGTCCCGTTTTAGCAAACTTATGACGGTAAAGTATGGAATTGTTAAAAGACAAAGCATTGTAATTGTTACTTGTAACAGAAGCATTACTACTTGAGACAATCGAATTATAAGATGATACGATATCGGAAACCGATTCAGAACTCATTTTCTGAAAATTAAGTCCCGGAGTTATTACCAATGTGTTTTTATCATTGATTTTATAATCAAATTTTAATTTAAACCTGTGATTAAAATTACTGCTCGCGTAATCCTGATTTTCCAGATAATTACTTACATCTTCGCCTGACAAGAGATAATCACGATTAGTTAACGAGGTAGTTTTATTCCCGGAACTATTGAAAAAATAGCTTGCTGATACGTTTATTTTCGATGACCATGCATCAACATAGTTTATTCCAAAAGAATTAACCTTGTTTATCCCGCCGTTTTGTCCGACAAAATAATTTGACATTGTATTTCCCTGTGAATTATCTCCGTTGTCAGGAGGTCCGGGCACGTTGGAATTTCCTCCTCCCATAGGTGGGCCGCCACGCGATCCCGACGAAGAAGCAATTCCTATCATATCCTGCATAGAAAAATTCTGCTGATTTACATTATTAGATAAGCCTATAAGTGATATCCTCATGTCATCTTTAAAGTAGTTCAGGTTTCCTCCGGCAGAATAAAGATTTCCGTTCCCGTAAGCTCCGGTTAATTTCCCGAACCATCCGTTGTTCATATTACTATATGTTTTGATATTAACCGTTTTTGTAGTTTCCCCGTCTCTGAATCCGGTAAACTCGGCCATATCACTCATTTTATCATAAACCTGAATTTTCTCTATAATATCAGCAGGAATATTTTTAAACGCGATACTTGCATCATCTCCAAAAAACTCTTTCCCGTCAACATATACTTTTTGCACTTCTTCACCATGTGCTTTTACCACCCCGTCTTCAAGAGTTATCCCCGGCATTTTTAATATTAAGTCTTCAGCAGTTGCATTAGCTGCGACTTTATAAGAGTTAGCACTGAACTCCGTAGTATCGCCCAATAGCTTAACTGCCGGATTTAACTCTACCACATCAACTTCGTCCAGAATTTCAACGTTCTTTTTTAAAACGACAGTTCCTAAATCGACATTCTTTCTGTTATTTTTAAAATCACGGGATTCGCTTTTGTATCCGAGATATGAAAAAGCTAAAGTAAATCCGTCTTTCTGAGGGAAAGACAAAACAAATCTGCCCAAAGAATTTGTTGTGGTACCATCAACAAAGAGCGAATCCCGATCTTTTAAAACTATATTTACGCCAATCAAAGCTTCATTATTTTCATCTGTAACATATCCTGTTACGGTATTATTCTGAGAATAAAGTGAACTGCAGAATAACACTGATATTAAAAGTGAACAGAATATTATTTTAAGTTTATTCATTTTCTTTCATTAATTTCAACTTCCCCGAAATCTTTACCGCCTCATAGTTTGCATCTTCAGTTTTCTGAAAATCAGGAGGGCCGTTATTATCCCCGCCTTCAGGAGGTCTCATCCCGCCACCCGGAGGAGAACCTGCATTTCCGCGATCCATACCTCCCGAACCAACATTACCCGGTTGCATATCATCCATACCTTCTGAATTACGGGACATATCCATCTCTCCGGGTCCGTTTCCCGAAATGCCGGGAGGCGCTTCAAGTTCATTTAACTGTATTCTGAAATTCAATATCCATGAATCAGGATCTTTATCATAGTTGCCGGAGAAAAGCATTGAAACAGGTATAACAACCTCGCCTTTAACCAGACTGTCACGTTTCATGTAAAAACATGCAGAAATATTTTCTGCCACGGATTCTGGTTCATAAAATCCTGACACGACAATCTCAGGTATAACAACTTCCCTGACATCTGCATGACCATCCAAAGACTTTGGGTGTTCATGTGGTTCTGAAGCCTGAACATCATTTTCGGACCTGTTCATTTTTTTGTTGCCACGCGGAGGTTTAAGAGTTATGATGTTTTTACAGCTTTTCTTCAGCTTGACAGTATCCATTGAAATGCTGATTCCTGAATTCAGAATCTTAATGTTTGTAAGCCTGTTGGTTGAATAAAAAATAAAATAAATATTTTCTCCGTCATTTCTGAACTCATAAAACAGATTGCTTCCTGCATCACAAAATCTTGGCAAGTCGGTAAATTCTGAAATATCTCCGTCAACGACAACGGTTTTTTCCTGCCATTTCATAAGTTCTGCATTTTTCTGTGCAGAAACATGTGTAATAAAAAAACAGAAAAATAAAACACAAAATAAGCAAGCGAGGCGTTTCATTTCTAAAATTATTTATGTCAAAAATATTGCATAAAAATGCCCGAAACAATAATAATAGACCAACAGGCAAGCTTTGTCCTTAGTCTGGCATTTTTTTACTGTGAATAAAACTAAAATCCGTTTGTATCTGCCAGGCCATTATTTCATATGCAACCAGAACTCCAACACCTGCTTAACAGTTATAGCAACGGACACAGCTAAAAAACCGCACCCATATTTCTCCGGTTGCCGATCCGCCGGTTGTTACAGACGTAACGTCATATTTGTTTTTCTCTCAATAAAATTGCGTACTTTTGAAAAAAAAATCGTGAAGCGTATTAAAGATAAAAAAACGTTTACTGTTCTGGCTCACATCGCTGGTTGGCTTGGATATTTTTTTATCCCGGCAATAATAAATGATATCCAGAATAAACCTGATATATTCAGAGAGTCCGGGTTATGGTGGGGAATCCAGATTTTGATTCTGGTTTTATTTTACAGTAATTATCTTGTATTAATTCCTAAACTTTTATTTAAGAAAAAGTACTTAATTTACGCAGTTTCTATTATCATATTTATTGCCGGATTTTCTTTATTAATTGAATTTTTTAATCACGACTCCGGACAAATGCACCATGAAGTAAAATCAATGTCTGAACTCCCTCCTCCAAAACCTCCCGGAGATTTTGACGGGATGTTCAGAGGCTTTCCCGTTTTCACAATTGTTTTTATTATCAGTACTGCTTTACGAATGAGTATTGAGTGGTTTAAGAATGAAAGACAAAGAAAGGAACTGGAAAATGATAAATTAAAAGCAGAACTTGAAGTGCTTAGAGCTCAGATTGATCCGCATTTCTTTTTTAATGTTCTAAACAATATATGTTCGTTAGCCAGAAAAAAATCAGATGATACCGAAAGTTTTATCATAAGATTATCGGAATTATTAAGGTACAATCTGTATGAAAATAAAGGCGAAAAGTTTTTACTTGAAAAAGAAATTAACTTCCTGAATAATTATATTGAAATCCAGAGAATGCGCCTTGATAAAAATGCTGATATAGTTTTTGACTATATGGACACAAATCAGAATTTGCTTATTGAGCCCATGCTTTTGTACCCGTTTGTTGAAAATGCATTTAAACATGGTATCAGCTATCAGAACGTTTCTCATATAGAAATAAAAACCAGAACTGAACAAAACAAGTTATTTTTCAGCATAGAAAACCCTTTTACCACAAATACAACAAAAGAGAAAAACAGCGGAGGAATCGGACTGGTTAACGTTGAAAAAAGACTTGAACTACTATATCCCGACAAACACAAACTGGAGGTTTGTAAAGAGAATAACAAATTTTGTGTTACATTAATTATTGAATTATGATTAACTGTATTGCAGTGGACGATGAGCAGTTGTCTCTTGACCTTATTGAAGACAACATAAAAAAGGTTCCTTTTTTAAACCTGGTAAAAAAATGCTCAAGTGTTTTTGATGCTGTACAAATTTTAAGTACGGGCAATATTGACCTTTTATTCCTCGACATCGAAATGCCTGACATGAACGGATTGCAAATGCTTAAAACATTAAAATCAAAGCCGATGGTTATCTTTATAACAGCTTATGATAAATATGCCATGCAGGGATATGAACTTGATGTTATAGATTATTTGCTTAAACCGGTATCTTTCGAAAGATTTTTTAAAGCAGTTAATAAGGCTTTTGAATATCATTCCCACAATAATGCTCCGGCATTAGTCAGCCAGGCTAAAAAAAGCTGTATATTCATCAAATCTGAACATAAAATAATAAAAATTGATTTTAAAGATATTGATTACATTGAATCACTTAAAGACTACATAAAAATTTATTGCGGCAAAAAACCTGTTTTGACATTGATGTCTCTTAAAGCCATTGAGTCGGTTTTGCCTGCAGATGAATTTATAAGGGTACACCGCTCATACATTGTTTCTGTAAATAAGATTAACTTTATAAGCCGCAGCATGGTATTTATCGGAGAAAAAGGAATTCCGATCAGTAATATGTTCCGGGCAAATATTCTGGGCCTTATGCCGGGCCTCTCCTCCTGAATTCGCTGCATACCACAGCAGCAGCAACGGAAATATTTAACGATTCGGCATGGTTTCCGGCCTGAGAATACGGAGGTATCAGAATTTTGCTGTCAAGAAACTCTGCTACTTCCGGAGAGATTCCGTTTCCTTCGTTGCCAAGAACAAAAAGTGCAGATTCGGGCAAATCTGTTTGGTAAATGTTTTCTCCCTCAAGAAAAGTTCCAAAGCAATTATGACCGGTCACTTTTCTGTATTCAGGTAAAAACTCCACAAGGTTTTCGTAAAATACATTAACCCTTAAAAAAGCTCCCATAGTTGCCTGAATAACTTTGGGATTATATACATCTGCCGACTTATTTGAGCAAATCAGATTTTCAATTCCGAACCAATCACAAATCCTGATGATAGTCCCCAGATTACCCGGGTCCTGCAAATCATCAACACACATTGTCAACTTGCCTTTCAGGTTTATGTATTCCGGTTTTCTCTCAGGAATTTCAATCACAGCCAGAACCGGCGGAGGATTCTTAAGATTTGATATTTTCTTCATCCCGGCCTCATCGGTAACCAAAACTTCAAAATCTCCCGACAAAGAAGGAATTTCCCGGTCTTCGTTATAAACCAGATATTTAATACAAAGTCCAGAATTTATTACTTCAGAAATTATCTTATGTCCTTCTGCAACAAAAAGATTATGCTCCTGCCTGTATTTTTTAACGGACAATGAACTGATAAGACTTGTTTTGGCTTTAGATAATGTCTGCATTATTTTGTTGTAATATATGGTGAAAGCTTCTCGTAAAATTCACTGGATACTGCCTTTTGCTTAACAAGATCCTCAAAAGAACCTATCTTGCCTGCAAACCCGCGGTAATTAAGAATATTTTTGGCATCTTCTTTACTTATGTAAGGATGGGTAACCAAATCTTTGTATTCTGCCTTATTAATGTTAATCTTTTTAATTGCATCTGTTTCAACAGTAAAATTATCACGGATATTATTGTACAAATCCTCAGTCATACCATAAACTTCCATTAATTGTTCCACCCGTAAATAACCCCCAAGCCTGGTTCTGTAATCTATAATCCTTTTTGCATATGAAGGGCCTATTCCGTTCAGTTTTTGCAATTCCTCCGCTGTCGAAGAATTAAGACTAAGAATTATTGTATTGTCTTTTTCAATTGCAGGAGTTGATGATGAATAATCTGCGGATATTTCAATGTATGGTTTTAGTTTGTTAACAGTCTCTTCATCAAGTCCATAAATCTTTGCAAAATCAGCCGCAGTTTTAAAGACTCCTCCTTTCTCCCGGAACTTAATAACATTATCTGCCTGCCACGATTTTAATCCCAATGCTTCCATATCTTCTTTGCCAACAGTATTCGGATCAAAATTAAATAATTCCCCTGCCCTACTTTTTTCAGATTTGTAATTACTGTTAGTGTCAGATTTTTTATAGTCGTTTTTAATAACAATATAATCCTTTATTGCCAAATACTCTTCGGGTGTAATTTCATACACTTTTTCAAGATCTTCGGGTTTATAAAATTTCCATCCTTTATCCCTGAAACTGATAATTCCGTTAATAGTTTTCATACACAGGCCCATACGCATAAAATCTTCCTTTGTAGCAGTATTGGGATCAAAATTAAACCGTTCACCGTTATCAAGTTCGGGAGTACTATACGACAGAAATGCATCTATTTCGTTTTCAAATGCTTCGAAATCGTTAACAGATTTATTTGTTTGGTGTGAAATTATAAGTCTGGAAATAATTATAACCGACAGTATTACAAAAAGTACAACCAGTCCGTTTCTTTCTCTTTTAGAGAAACTGAAATATTCTTTAAAGAACTTACTCCGCACGTCTTTCTGCTTTTATTTTATCAATATAGGCGAAATATTGGGTTACTTCTTTTTTCATAACAGGAGCCAGAAGGACAATTGCAATAAGGTTAGGAATAGACATAAAAGTAATAACCATATCTACAAAATTCCAGACTAAATCAAGTCCCCAGACACAGCCAAGGAAAACAAAAAGTCCGTAAACATAATAAAAAGGTTTTATTGCTTTGTCCCCCCACAAATACTGGACAGCACGGGTTCCGTAGTACGACCAGCTAATCACGGTTGAGAAGGCAAACAAAAACAATCCTATTGAAACAACATGTTTTGCAATCCAACCTATTCCTATACCGTCAAGGCCTTTTTCAAAGCCAAGAATTGTCATACTGACACCGGCAGAGTCATGAGCCTGCCATGCTCCTGTAACAACTATGACCAAAGCTGTAAGTGTGCAAATAATTATCGTATCCACAAGTGGTTCAATAGACGAGACCAGCCCTTCCTGCAAAGGATGTTCGGTTTTTGCGGCAGCATGTGCTATAGGAGCCGATCCCTGACCTGCTTCATTTGAAAACAATCCCCTTTTTACTCCCCAGGTAAGAGTCATAATAAAAGTTGAGCCCACAAAGCCACCGGCGGCAGCAGTACCGGTAAATGCATCCGTTATTATTAACTCAAACGCTCCCGGAATAGATTTATAGAACACTACCAGAACAATTATCGCCGCAACAAAATAAAATACAGCCATAAAAGGAACGAGTTTGGAAGTAACTTCAGCTATTCTTTTTAAGCCTCCGACTATTATTAACAAAACCAGAGCAGTAATAATAATAGCCGAAACAATAACCGGAACTCCATAACTTGAGTTAAGTGCATCTGCCATTGAATTTGCCTGGGCCATATTTCCTGTGCCGAAAGAACAAAGTACTGCTGCAAAAGCAAACACTACGGCAAGATATTTGGCAAACTTTCCCAGTTTATCTTTTAGTCCGTATTCCATGTAATACATAGGGCCGCCGGAAACAGAACCATCAGCATTTGTAACTCTGTACTTCTGGGCAAGAGTACACTCTACAAGTTTTAGCATCATACCCAGAAAGCCTACTACCCAAATCCAGAAAATAGCTCCGGGTCCGCCCCAGTGTATTGCAAGAGCTACACCTACAATATTACCGGTTCCGACAGTTGCAGAAAGTGCTGTTGTAAGTGCTTTAAAGGAAGACACATCTCCTTTGGTTTTTTTTGTTGAATATTTACCGGCAACAATACCCAATGCATGGCCAAACTTTGAAACCTGAAGAAATTTTAAATAAAATGTGAAGAAAATCCCGGTAGGAATCAGCAGGATTAATATTGCATAACCACCGACATATTCATTATAAGCTTGTATCCATGAGTTGATTGTTTCCATCATATCTTTTTAGGTTAGTCCGTCAATAAAGAAAGCTCCTATCGCAATAGAACCTATTGCCAGCGGAGCAACGTATTTAATAATAAAAATAATTATTCTGGCAAGCAGAGGGCTTATTTTACCGCCTTGATTAAGTTCATCAATAAAGTTCAGTTTACCAAGCTTCCATCCTGTGAAAATAACAATAAACAAAGCCCCGAAAGTCAGAAATACATTTGCAGACAGGTAATTCATCAAATCAAAAACTGTCATACCGAAAATTGTAAAATCTTTTAACAGGCCAAAGGATAAAGTACACACTACACCTAAAGCTGTTATCGATACCGCTCCGATTAAGGAAGCCTTAAATCTGCTGATATTAAATTCCTCTTTCATGTATGCAACAACAACTTCGAGAACAGAAATTGTACTTGTCAATGCTGCAACGGAAATCAAAATAAAAAATACTATTGCAAATATATAGCCTCCTGGCATAGACTGAAAGATGGCAGGTAAAGTTACAAAGACAAGTCCGGGTCCACCGGTATTTCCCATCCCCAAAGCAGATAAAGCAGGAAAAATCATTACTCCACTCAGAATTGCCAAAAGAGTATCTGCTCCTGCCACCTGCAAAGATGTTGCAAGCAAAGGAGTGTCTTTTCTGATATAAGAACCGTAAGTTATAAGTGCCCCCATGCCGATACTAAGTGAAAATGCAGCTTGTCCCAAAGCCATAAGTACTGCTTTAAACGTTAGTTTTTCAAAATGTGGCTCAAACAAAAATCTCAACCCTTCGGTTGCTCCCGGCAAAGTCACACTGCGCACACAAACCGCAATTATCAGGATTAATAAAACGGGCATCATGATTCTGGTAGCTTTTTCAATTCCTTTTTGAATGCCTCCTATCACAATAACCGTTGTCATAATCATAAATATTATCTGCCACAAAACCGGTCTGAAACTACCCGAAGTAAAGCTTCCGAAGTCTGAATTAAGCTGCTCCATACTTTTCCCGGCAAAGCCTCCGTTTATTGCCTGAAATATGTACTCCAGAGTCCATCCGGAAACGGTACTGTAAAAAGATAATATTACAAATGCTGCTACAATTCCCATAAGGCCGATTAACCACCACGGTGTACCGGGGGCGAGCTTACGAAACGACCCTAATGCGTTAGACCCCGAACGTCGTCCGATAACAAACTCGGACATCATAACAGGAACGCCTATTGCAATAACAAAAAACACATAAATGAGAAGAAAAGCTCCTCCGCCGTTTTCTCCCGTTATATAAGGGAATCTCCAGATGTTACCCAATCCTACTGCCGAACCGGCTGCTGCTGCAATTACCCCGAATTTTCCTGAAAAGTTGTCTCTTGGTTGTATAGCCATGGTTTTTTGGTTCCCGGTTTTTTGGTTTTCAGTTCTCAGTTCACGGTTCTTTGTTTAAACTTTTGAACCGTGAACCGAAAATCCTGAACTTATAACTTATCAATACAATTTAAATCCTCAAATGCTTCTTTTATTCTGTTCACAAGAGACTTCTCTCCTTCTCTGAGCCAAACACGAGGATCGTATTTTTTCTTATTAGGTTTATCTTCGCCTTCGGGATTCCCAATCTGAGACTGAAGATATGCTTCATTTGCAATATAGTAGTTTCTGATACCATCCCAGAAAGCCCATTGGGTATCTGTATCAATATTCATTTTTATGACTCCGTAGCTGATTGCCTCGCGAATTTCTTCGTGTGTTGATCCTGAGCCACCATGAAATACAAAATTTACAGGATTTGCTTTTGTTGCAAATTTTTCCTGAACATATTTCTGCGAATTATTTAAGATTTTAGGCTGCAAATGAACATTCCCGGGTTTGTAAACTCCGTGAACATTTCCAAATGATGCTGCAATTGTAAATTTATCCGAAATTTTGGACAACTCTTCATAAGCATAAGCAACATCTTCAGGCTGAGAATATAATTTTGCATTATCAACATCTGAGTTGTCAACGCCATCTTCTTCACCACCGGTTACACCCAGTTCGATTTCCAGTGTCATCCCGATTTTGCTCATTCTTTCGAGATACTTTTTACATATTTCAATGTTCTCTTTGATAGGTTCTTCTGACAAATCCAGCATGTGCGAACTAAACAACGGGATACCGAAATCTTCGTAAAATGCCTCTCCGGCTTCGAGCAAACCATCTATCCATGGCAATAATTTTTTTGCAGCATGATCGGTATGCAAAATCACAGGGACTCCGTAAGTTTCTGCAAGCTGGTGTATATGCTGGGCTGCACATATTCCGCCTGCTACCGAAGCCTGTTGCTCATCGTTAGGTAACGATTTACCGGCATAAAACTGTGCTCCGCCATTAGACAACTGAATAATTACAGGTGAATTAACAATCTTTGCTGCTTCAAGAACTGCATTAACTGAATTCGTACTTACAACATTTACTGCCGGAATTGCATAGTTGTTTTCTTTAGCATGTTTAAACACCCTCTGAACATCGTCTCCGGTAATTACGCCGGGCTCAATAATATCAAATAATTTTTGTGCCATAACAGTTGATTATTTTTTGTTTGCTCAAAATTAGAAAATAAAGTTGGAAACGAAAAATAAAAAAAGAAAGGCCTGACAATGTTTAATAACAAATTTAAAAAGTGCAATCTGCATTTCAGGGTTCTGTTTTTTGTAATTTGGGTCTTATGATTTTTATTTCCAAAATAATATTGTATTTTTGTTGAAGATAATAATTTATAAAATAGTAATTATGAACACTAATGAATTCAGAAAATATGCAACCAAGCACCGTGGCATAAACGGTTTGGTTTTTGACAAATACACCAGCATTTACAATAATTATATTTCTCCTACTATCATCGAAGAAAGATCCCTGAATATTGCAACTATGGATGTTTTTTCACGTTTGATGATGGACAGAATAATATGGCTGGGATTGCCTATTGACGATTATGTTGCAAATATTATTCAGGCTCAGCTTCTGTTTCTTGAGAGTACAGACCCGAATAAAGACATTCAGATTTATTTCAATACTCCGGGAGGTTCTGTTTATGCCGGATTGGGAATATATGACACAATGCAGTATATCGGATCTGATGTGGCAACAATATGTACCGGTATTGCAGCGTCAATGGGTGCTGTTTTATTATGTGCCGGAGCTCCGGGAAAAAGATCTGCTCTTAAACACAGCCGCGTGATGATTCACCAGCCTATGGGCGGAACTGACGGACAGGTTTCGGATATCGAAATCACAACAAGAGAAATTATCAAGTTACGTAACGAGTTATATGAAATTATAGCTCACCATTCCGGCAAGACGTTTAAGAAAGTCGAAAAAGATTCGGACAGGGACTACTGGATGACTGCTGAAGAAGCTAAAGAATACGGAATGATTGACGAAATTCTGTTACGGTAATTATAAAACAATATTTTAATGTCAAAAATAATGGATAAATGCTCACTCTGCGGAAGAAAGGAGAATGAGGTTGGTATGCTTTTCTCAGGTGTTGACGGTCATATTTGTGACGAGTGCATAGAGAGAGGCCACCAGATTTTAATGGAAGAAAGAAAATCTCATGATAGTTTTTCCGTCGGAGATATTAAATTGCTTAAACCTAAGCAGATTAAAGAATTCATTGATCAATATGTAATCGGACAGGAACATGCAAAGAAAGTACTGTCTGTTGCAGTTTACAACCACTATAAAAGATTGTCACAACCTGCAACCGAAGATGATATTGACATAGAAAAGTCAAATATTATAATGGTTGGCGAAACAGGAACCGGAAAAACTTTACTGGCAAGAACAATCGCCAAAATGCTTCATGTTCCGTTTGCTATTGTTGACGCAACCGTTCTTACCGAAGCCGGCTATGTGGGTGAAGATATCGAAAGTCTTTTGGTAAGATTACTGCAGGCTGCAGACTATGATGTAAAATCAGCCGAACGCGGAATCGTTTTTATTGATGAGATTGATAAAATAGCACGTAAAAGCGACAATCCAAGCATAACCAGAGATGTTTCGGGCGAAGGAGTTCAGCAGGGATTATTAAAATTACTTGAAGGATCGGTTGTAAATGTGCCACCTCAGGGAGGTCGTAAACATCCTGAACAAAAGATGATAGCTGTTGACACTAAGAATATTCTGTTTGTATGCGGCGGAGCATTCGAAGGCATCGAAAGACATATTGCAAAAAGGATGAACACTCAGGTTGTGGGATACGGCACTCAGAAAAAACAGGAAGAAATTGACAAAGACAACCTGCTTCAGTACATTATACCTGACGACATACGCAAATTCGGACTTATTCCCGAAATCGTCGGCCGTTTACCGGTACTTACTCATTTGAGCCCTCTTGACAGAGAAGCCCTGAAAAAAATATTAACCGAGCCTAAAAATTCAATCATCAGACAATACGAAAAATTGTTCAAAATGGACAAAATAAATCTTGAATTCACTGATGATGCATTGGAGTTTATTGTAGATCAGGCTGTTTCGTTTAAGCTGGGAGCAAGGGGCCTGCGTTCAATATGCGAGTCAATTATGCTCGAAGCTATGTTCGACATGCCATCAGGAAATAAAAAAGAATTTAAGGTTGACAGAGCTTACGCTGAATCTAAACTGGATAAAACTTCTGCTGTGAAGTTTAAGAATGCGGGGTAGTTTAATACCGGTTTTTAAGACAATCAGTTTTTTGTTTGTGTCTGACGCTTGTTTGTGCTGTAGCTTTCACTTTTTTACATAATAATTTGATCGGAAAGGAATCCAGAGGTCTTGCCCCCGATATGTGAAATTGATAAGTCCGCCATATTCAAAAATTCCTGTTTTATTGCATAACTTTTTATGTATGGATTTCCCATCTTTAAGATTTACCGGCAAAATTTCATACTTTACACTGTCATTCAAGGAATAAATAATTTCAGATTTAGTAATTACAGAATCGTAGAATGGTGAATCATAAGTAATAAATACATTTTTCCCAATTCCGTTATAATTTATACCCAGATATATTTCAGAATCATAAAGATCCCCCTCCAATACAATTTTCTTTGAGGCAGACACCAAAGCTTTTAGAGGAGTAACACCACCATTATCATACGAATTTACAACAAAATCCCAATAACACAAAGATGATTCTAATACTCTGATTCGCAAATCACTTAATAAAATAATTGTTCTGATTGCAGGTTTATCAATATAAAATTGTTCAGTAAGATAAGGATTATCCTCATCTGAATAAAAATGAAGATTCCGGTCGATATCTTTGTAATAAGTACAGAAAGTATCTTCAATCTCTTTTAATACAAATTCCCGGTACTTCTTAATGCTATTTTCCAGGCTTAATAGCATTTTATTTATTTTTAAATTACTTTTCACAGGATAGAAATAATTTATCTCATTATCATTCAATTCTGTTTTGCTATTATTTTTTAAGTTTTCGTTAATTATTTCGTATTCAATTGAATCAACGAGTAAAACCAATTCTTTAGTTTCTTTATCCAACAATTTAATTTTTTTAATTATACCCCGATACCTCATCAAACTAATATCATGAGGAATATAATCAACAGACGTGACACTATTAATATCAAACATTTGCTCAAGTTTTTCGGAAACAACTATCGTTTCTAAATTTACTGTATATTGGAACTTTTCATTTCCTGGTTTAACTAAAAAATTGGTAAGATATGAAGTTATGATTGCTGTAAAGCCAAGCAATATTATTGCAAATACCAATAGTATTTTGTACTTTTCAAAAAACACTTTGATATTTATCCAATCCATAGGCTCTGATGAATATTAATAATCTACTTCCTTTTTTACTTTATATGATGAATTAAATGGAATCCACATATCTCCCCTAATTGAGCTATAATGGATAAGCCCACCATAGCTAAAATTTCCGGCTCTGTTACATTTAATATTGTAAACTCCACATCCATCTTTATTCAATGGCAATTGCAGATAATTACTATTATTTCTCAGCGAATAATCTAAGTACCCATTTACAATAGCAGAGTCCCAATATGGATAATCACATGTACGATAAATTTCAGGTCTGATAGTTTTATCAAAAGCTCCGATACCAATTTCAGATGAATACTCATTTCCCAACTTAATAATAATTGTATCCGGACTCACAATTGATTTAAAATCAAGTATTCTTATATCAGAGTTTTCAATACCTTTTATTAATAATTCCAGACACTCATTTTCAGCAATCCGGATTCTAATTTGCAATGCTGTTAATAAAACAAATGATCCAATTAGCGGGATTTCTTCATAAAACATTTCCGTTCCTTTATAATCTTCATTTATTGAGTTTATATTTAGAAGCCGTTCTATTCTGTTTGAATTTGTTGTATCAACAGGTTCAACTGTTTTTAATGCCATCTTGCTAAAAGAATTCAACTTTTCAATTAATTGTATGCCATACTCTTCAGATTTTAAAATCTTCTTCGCTGAAGAATAATCATTTGGATAAGTTATTTCCAAATGATCTATATCATCAGTCCCTAAAGATTGCTGAAGTATTTTTAATTTGATCTGACTAACCAGGGCTATTAACTCTGCTGATTCTTTCTCTAAACTATAGGCTATTGCACTTAAATTACTAAATTTACCCGGTTGTTCTGCCGCTCTTGTATCAATTATTGCATAAGAATGTTGTCCAGCATTATAAAAAGTTTCGAGTACTTTCAGCTGATTATCATAAACACCATTTAAATAATCATAATTATTTGTCCTCCTTTTTACAACATAATTTGTAATTAAGAAACTTGATAATACGACTAGTGTAAATGTGAGAACTGATACTAATACGAAAACTCTTTTCTTAAACAGATCTTTAAGTAATCGCCATTGTTCATATACACCCTGCTTAATCATTTTTCAGAAAAAGAATAATAAATTGTTTTAAAAATACAAAAAAATTTAATCATTTGTTTATTATCGGGTAAAAACCAAACTTTTACCAACTATAACCTTACCAGTTGTGGCCGAAACAAAAAAAAGACCGAAGCTCACACTCCGGTCTTTTTTATATTTTGAACTGACTCAGATTACAATACCGAATAAACAGCGGTTAAACCGGCCATAACGATAGAAACCATAGTCATAAGTTTAATAAGAATGTTAAGACTCGGGCCTGAAGTATCTTTGAAAGGATCTCCAACGGTATCACCAACAACGGTAGCTTTGTGAACGTCGCTTCCTTTTCCGCCGAGATTACCCTCTTCAACATATTTTTTAGCGTTATCCCATGCTCCGCCTGAATTAGCCATAAATACTGCCAAAACGAAACCTGAAGATAACCCACCAACCAATAATCCGATTACGCCGGGAACTCCGAAGACAATACCTACAATTATCGGGACAAGTACAGCTACTGCAGAAGGGAAAACCATTTCTCTCTGAGCGCCTTTTGTAGAAATAGCAACACATCTTTCATAATCAGGCTCAGCATCTCCGGTTAAAATACCTTTTATTTCTCTGAACTGACGACGAACTTCTTCAACCATTTTCTGAGCAGCACGACCAACAGCGTTCATTGTTAAACCTGAGAATACAAAAGTCATAACAGAACCAATAAAGATACCACCCAGAACTTTTGGATTCATAAGGTGAACTTCGTAGTGTGTCATAAAGTCCATAATTGTTGCTTCGGCGGTATTGATCATTTGGCCTCCAACGTTAATAGAGGTTTCTCCAACTCTTAATAAGCCTATTTTAATCTCTTCAAGATAAGAAGCTAAAAGAGCCAATGCTGTTAATGCAGCAGAACCGATTGCGAACCCTTTTCCGGTTGCAGCAGTAGTATTTCCAAGAGCATCCAAAGCATCTGTACGTTGACGTACTTCCGGTCCGAGGTGACTCATTTCTGCATTTCCGCCTGCATTATCTGCGATTGGTCCATATGCATCAGTTGCAAGTGTGATTCCTAATGTAGAAAGCATACCCACAGCAGCAATACCAACACCATACAAGCCCATGCTAAGATTTGCGAAATCAAATTTTGCAGCGAATAAATAAGAAAGAATAATTCCGACAACAATTGCTACAACCGGGATTGCAGTAGAAATCATACCTGTTCCCACACCTGAAATTATAACAGTTGCAGGACCGGTTTTTGCAGATCCGGCTATTTTTTGGGTTGGTTTATAAGCATGTGAAGTGTAATATTCTGTACCCTGTCCGATTACTATCCCTACGATAAGACCAATAACAACGGCAAAAGAAACATATTGCCAGTTCGGGATATTAAGCATATACATAATACCAAAAGTCCCGATAGCAATAAGAGCCGAACTTACATTTACTCCTAATCCTAATGATCCGAGTAATTGTTTCATTGAAGCACCTTCTTTTGTTTTAACAAGGAAAATTCCTATTATAGAAAGAACAATACCCAGAGCAGCAATAAGCATAGGAGCAAAAACAGCTTTAAGCTGAATTTCAGGAGTCCATTGTGATCCTACGAATGCAGCAGCCCCAAGAGCAGCAGTTGCAAGAATAGAACCTACATAAGATTCATAAAGGTCTGCTCCCATACCGGCCACGTCACCAACATTATCACCAACGTTATCGGCAATAGTTGCAGGGTTACGCGGATCGTCTTCAGGAATGCCTGCTTCAGTTTTTCCGACAAGGTCAGCACCTACGTCAGCAGCTTTAGTGTAAATACCACCGCCAACGCGGGCAAATAATGCCTGCAATGATGCACCCATACCGAATGTAAGCATTGTGGTAGTAATCATAATAACTTTGTGTTTTGCATCTGCATTTTCAACAAAAGCATCCAGAATCAGATACCATACCGAGATATCCAACAATGCAAGACCAACAACAACAAGTCCCATAACAGCACCTGCACGGAAAGCTACCTTTAAGCCTGAATTCAGAGAAGTTCTCGCAGCATTTGCAGTTCTTGCAGAAGCATAAGTCGCGGTTTTCATTCCTAAGAAACCTGCCAACCCGCTAAAGAAACCGCCGGTTAAAAATGCAAACGGAACCCATTCATTCTGCAAATGGAACCCATAAGCCAAAACTGCAAAGAATATGGCCATAATAACAAAAACAACTGTTACAATTTTGTATTGTTGTTTCAAATACGACATTGCCCCTCTTCTTACGTATAGAGCAATCTTTTTCATGGTGTCGGTTCCTTCATCTAATTTCATCAGTTGTCTGAAAAAATACCAGGCAAAAACCAATGCTAAAACCGCAGCGAAAGGAATGAACCAAAACATCAAGTCTGTACTCATAATCACATAGTTTAGTTAGTTAATATTAATTTATTCTTATTTACTTTCATGTCTTAAAAAACCGGTGCAAAAATCTGTATTTTTTTCCACATAAAAAAATAATAACCCATCTTATTCCCATTTTTTTGTTTTATCATATATTTTCATTATTTCATATCATTTCAGCATCAACTTGCAACCTTTTGTATTTTCAGACGGTTTTTAAAACAATTATTATTTAATTTTGTTTAGAATTAAAATTAAGTATGAATTCATTTTTGTTGAGAGGATTGGGATTTTTTGCAGGTTTATTTTTATTTGCAAACCTGTATGCTCAGGAAAAGAGCAGTCCTGCAGAAGATTTCACTTTAACCGATATAAACGGCAATGTTGTTAACCTTTATGAAACTATTGCAGATGGGAAAACCGTAATTCTTTATTTCTTCTCATGTTCATGTGTTCACTGTTATATGGAAGCTCCTATTGTTGATTCTGTTTACCGGCAATTGGGTTCAGGTAACGAACAACTCGTAGTCTGGGGAATTTCTGATCAGCTTTTTAACAACGAGGACATACAGTTTTTTATTGATTCTACAAATGTTACCTTTCCATGCTTTGCAACAGGCCATGCCACTGATGTTTTCAGTCTTTACGATATCCTGTACACTCCACAGATAAAAATCGTGTGCGATTACATGGTTTCAGAATCTATTCCGAACAATCAGATAATTGAGAACTTAAATTATTGTTTCCCGGCAAACATCAGAAATGACAATAATAATAAACCATTAATTAATGCAGGAAATAATTTTATCACAATAGAAACCGATAAATCCGTCAACTCTGTATCTATCTTTGACCTGACAGGAAAAAAACTTATTTCGGCTGAATCTGATAATCTGAAAGAAATAGGAATACCTGGACTAATTCCCGGAAATCTCTACATAATAAATATTATTTTTGCTGACGGAACATCTTATTCCGGAAAAATAATTATAAAATGAAAAAAAGAATCCCGGCTTTATTGTTAGTTCTAAGTTTAATACTTTCGTTTTTCAGTTGTGAAGTTATTTATAATTATGATCTGAGCGTATCTGGGCTGGACTCTCTGCCGGCAACAAAAGCATGTATTCAGCAATATATCCCTAAATCTGTTAACGCTCACAAAGGCAGGCAATACAATGATATTGAAGCACTAGCTTCAGAACTTGACAATCATAAAGCTGAGATAACCGATTCTCTCATTGCCGACTCTGTAAGCCTGGACACAGGTTACAATCTTATTTTCTTTATCGAAGCTCTTGATCCTGAAAATGAAATTACAGAAGTTGAGGTGAACAGAATCTATTTTCTGTCTGAAGATTAATTTTTTATAAGTTTTTTCTTTTAACCGCAATTCCTATCTTTGTAATTCAATGTAATTACAATGCAAAAGAAAGTTTTATTAATTGATACTGTTCACAGGATAATTCCTGATAAATTGAGCACAAGCGGTTTCGAAGTTATTGCAGGATATGAATTAAGCCGTACAGAGATTCTGGATTGTATCCCTGATTTTTACGGAATAGTTATTCGCAGCCGTATAAATGTTGACAAAGAACTTATTGATAAAGCCACTAACCTGCGCTTTGTTGCACGTGTTGGTGCCGGAATGGAAAGCATCGATCTTGAATATTGCAAAAGTAAAGGAATTGAATGTCTTAATTCGCCCGAAGGAAACCGTGATGCCGTCGGAGAACATGCAACAGGAATGCTTTTAAATCTGATGAACAATCTTAATAAGGCAGACAAAGAAGTAAAAAACGGGATTTGGAAACGCGAAGAAAACCGAGGTAATGAGCTAAATACGAAAACTGTCGGGATTATCGGATACGGGAATATGGGAAGTAGTTTTGCAAAAAAACTTTCGGGATTCGGATGTAAGGTAATATCTTATGACAAATACAAAACCGGCTATTCTGACGGATTTACAACTGAGACTGATTTGGATTCGGTTTTCTCGGAAGCAGATATTTTAAGCCTTCATGTTCCGTTAACGGAGGAAACAAAGTATATGGTTGATTCAGAATTCATATCTTCTTTTAAAAAGAATTTTATCCTGATAAATACTGCAAGAGGCCCGGTTGTAAAAACAACAGATCTTGTAAATGCCCTGAAATCGGGTAAAATAACGGCATCAGCGCTTGATGTTATTGAATATGAAGAGACATCATTTGAAAAAACAGCTATAATGACTGATAAAGAGGACTTCAGATATCTGGCAGGTTGCGACAATGTAATTTTAACACCGCATATTGCCGGCTGGACAGTAGAATCAAAAATAAAACTTGCCGATATTCTGGCAAACAAAATTATTGCATTAAAATCATAAGAATATGCTATCAGAATCAGACTTTAAACCCGAAAGAATTATTGAAATTGCCAAAAACATGGCAATTGCCGCACGTACAGCACCAAAAGGAAAAGGCAGAAACACCATTCATGTGAAAATTGCCTCAGGTGCCGATTTGGACACTATTGCACGCAAAATGGAAGAAATGGGCAATAGAGACAATCAGCATTTCTTTATCAGGGACGCATCAAATATAATGAATTCCGAAGCTGTTTTGTTTATCGGAACCGAAATAAAATCTCTCGGTTTAAATGCCTGCGGACTATGCGGAATGGGGAATTGTGAAAACAAAAACACTAAAACAGATATTCCGTGTGCTTTTAACAATATCGATCTGGGTATTGCACTTGGTTCCGCAGTAAGTATAGCAGCAGATGCAAGACTCGATAACAGAATAATGTTTTCGACCGGAATGGCTGCCAGAGAGCTAAAATATTTTGATGAAAGCATAAAAATAATTATCGGCATAAGCCTTAGCGCTGACAGTAAAAATATTTACTTCGATCGCAAATAACGGTAAAATTTTTGCATTGAAAATAAAAACACCGGCTATGAAAAGATTTTTACCTCTCTTTATTGTTTTAATAATATCTGTTTCTGTAACAGCACAAAATGCAAATGAAATTAAAAAGAATCCTGATTATATCTGGGGAGAGGCAAGTGCAAAAACACTTGAACAGGCAGACCGGTTTGCTGTAAAGGATTTGGTGAGCCAGATTTCGACAAAAGTGGAGAGCAGTTTTTCTACAGTTATGACCGAAAACGGGAGTAGTCTGGAAGAATTTACGCGCTCGGCAATAAGCACATATTCCAACATTTATCTTAACAATGCCAAACGTATAGTTATAGATAAAAGAAAATCTGTTTATGTGCTGAGGTATATGGATAAAAAAGAGATTGATGAAATATTCTCCTGCAGAAAAGATAAAATAATTGATTACACAAACCTTGCCGTTTCTGCTGAAAGAGATTTACGCATTTCTGATGCTATGCGTTATTATTACTGGGCTCTGGCTTTACTCACATCTCATCCTGACTGCAATAAAATAAAATATACAACTTCTGACGGAACAGAATTCACATTGCTGACATTTATTCAAAGCGAACTTGATAAAATTCTGAAAACTATAAGAATTAATATTACCGACACAATATTTTACAACAACAGCAAAAGTTTCATTCTTTCTGTTAATTACAAAGGTAAACCTGTCCCGGATCTGGATTATACTTTCTGGTGCGGTAATACTTATTCGAATATATATAGTATTAAAGACGGGCTTGGCATTGCAGAATTCTTCAGCGGACAAGCTGATGATTTCACAGATTTACGGCTAAGGCTGGAGTATGTTTACTCTGCAAGAAGCATTATTGATCCTGAGGTACAATCGGTATTGGAGATGGCGGAGTTACCACGGCTTAAAGATGCTGAAATTTCTATCCCGCTGCTAAAACCGGCACAAAAGTTTATCAGCACAAACACACAACCTGAAATTAATTCACTCAGGATTATGTCTGCAGAAGAAATAAAGAAGTCAGGTAAATCAGAAACCAAAGATTTTGTAAAATCACTTACAAAAATAAATCAGGCAATAATAAGCAAGGATTCTTTACCTGTAAATAATCTTTTTACCGAAGAAGGCCTTAATTGTTACAATAAGCTTATTTCGTACGGTAATGCAAAACTGTTACCCAATAAAGAGGACCTGCAATATGTAAAAATAAATGATAAAACTATGGTAAGATCGGTTCCTATGTTGTTCAGCTTTCCGAACAATAACCGTAGTTTTGTCGAAGACGTTGTTTATACTTTCGATTCTGCAGGGAAAATATGTAACATTAACTTTGCTCTTTCTGATATTGCTGTTAACGATATATTAAACAAAAGCGAGCGTTTCGGCACAGAAGAGGATAAATATTTTCTTATAAATTTTCTGGAAAGCTATAAAACTGCTTATTCACTTGAAAACCTTGAATTTATAGGTTCTGTATTTTCTGATGATGCTTTGATTATTGTAGGAAGTGTTCTTGAAAGTGCAAAACCAATCGATGGTATGTATCAGTTATTGGAAAATCAGAATGTAAAATATACACGATATTCAAAAGAACAATATCTTGAACACCTTAACAAGGCATTTGCATCAAAGGAATTTATAAATATTGAGTTCGAAGAAAACGAAGTGAAGAAAACCGGCGGAGACGATAAAACCTACGGTATTCAGATAGCGCAGAATTATTATTCATCAAACTATTCCGATAAAGGGTATTTATTCCTTATGATAGATTTGAATGACAGTTTAAATCCGGCAGTTTATGTAAGAACATGGCAACCTGAAAAAAATTCTGACGGATCAGTTATAGGGCTCGAACATTTTTCAATAAAATAATATGGTGTATCAGGGAAACATATTAAAAATGAGAACGGATATTGCAGGCATTGTGGAATATTTTCTTCAAACAGGCGATACCGGGATAAACATGAATAGTCTGATAGGGAAAAACATTAAAATTGAATATCTTAACCGGATTAACTGTATTCATTGCTCTGCATTGACAAAAACGAGCTTTCACCAGGGCTACTGTTATTCGTGCTTTACAACTCTACCCGAATGCGATGCCGGAGTATTGTTTCCCGAAAAAGACATGTCTCATATGGGCATAAGCCGTGATATGGAGTGGTCAAAAAAGAACTCACTTATTGACCATTACGTATATCTTGCCTTTACAGGCGATTTAAAAGTAGGTGTAACACGTCATACCCAGATTCCGACCAGATGGATTGATCAGGGAGCAATTGCCGCAATAAAGTTTGCAAAGACACCTTACCGCTATCTTGCAGGGGTAATAGAAACCGAAATGAAAAAATATGTTTCGGATAAAACAAACTGGTCAAAAATGCTGAAGACTGAGACTACAGATTATAATCTGAAAGAAGAAAAAAAGAGACTTGCTGCTATGCTTCCGGCTGAATTAAAAAAATACATCAGTATGGATAATAATGTGACAACAATAAAATATCCATATAAAGAAACTATTTCTGATCTAAAGTCGGTAAGTCTTGACAAAACAAATATAATAAGCGGCATATTGAGCGGTATAAAAGGCCAGTATCTGATCTTCAAAGACGGACAGGTTCTTAATGTAAGAAAGCACAACGGGTATTTTATTAATCTCGAAGTCGTTGAATAATGGATAATAATAAAATTAAAGAATTAGTTGTTAAAGCTGCCGGTTTTTGCAGTAAATCGGAAAAATGTCCCGAAGATGTGCGGCAATACCTTAGCAAATACTCTGATGATGAATTCCAGATTGAAAAAGCAATAGAAATTCTTGAAACAGAAGGGTACATAAATATTGAAAGATACATTAAAGCATACATTAATGACAAGTATCGCTTTGAGAAATGGGGAAAACTAAAAATTGAATTCGGATTAAAGCAGAAAAAATTGCCATCGGAACTTACGAAAGCTTTTTTAAACGAAATTGATAATGATGAATATCTTGGAATACTGAGGGATTTGATAAACAATAAAGCAAAACAAAATAAAGAGAGCGACCCTGTCAAAAAAAAGGCTGCGATAATACGATTTGCTCTTAGCAGAGGATTTGAATATGAGATGATATTCAGAGTGCTTGAACAATAAAAGGTGAACAGCTCGGAAATAATTCTTAAATTTGCACAAATTACAATTAATAATTATGCTGACGATAGAAAGAGTAAAAGAAGCAAGGAAAAGGACAGATGCTTTGAGGAGGTTTCTTTGACATTGATTCAAGACGTGAGTTTATAGAAAAAGAGACTGAAAAAACACAAGGATCTGAATTTTGGAACAATCCTGAAGAAGCAGAAAGTGTATTAAAGAAAATAAGTCTTGAAAAGAAATGGGTAACAGAATATGATTCCGTTAATTCCAAAGTTGACGATATTGAGGTTTTATTTGATTTTTATAAAAACGGAGATGTCAGCGAAGAGGAAGTTGATGCCGAATTTGACAATTGCATAAATGCAATAGAAGATCTTGAACTAAAGAACATGCTTGGTAACGAAGAAGATTCGCTGGATGCAGTTATTACCATAAATTCGGGAGCAGGCGGAACAGAAAGTAACGATTGGGCCGAAATGCTTGAACGTATGTATTTACGTTGGGCCGAAGATAATAATTATAAAATTCAGCTTATTGACAGACAGGAAGGTGATTCTGTAGGGATAAAATCTGTCACAATGAGTTTCAGCGGGGAATTCTCTTATGGCTATCTTAAAGGAGAAAACGGAGTTCACAGATTAGTAAGACTTTCTCCGTTTGATTCACAACATAAAAGACACACTTCATTTGCATCGGTTTTTGTTTATCCGTTGGTAGATGACACAATCAACATTGAAATAAACACTTCAGATATTGAATGGGACACTTACAGAAGTAGCGGAGCAGGTGGACAGAATGTAAATAAAGTTGAAACGGCTGTAAGATTAAAGCATATTCCGACAGGAATTGTAATCGAAAACAGTGAAACCAGATCTCAGTTGAAAAACAGAGAAAACGCATTGAGACTTTTAAAATCACAGTTATATGAACTTGAACTACGCAAACAGCAGGAAGAAAGGGATAAACTGGAAGGTCAGAAGCAAAAAATTGAATGGGGATCACAAATACGAAATTATGTTTTGCACCCGTATAAACTTGTAAAAGACTTGCGTACCGGAGTAGAAACCGGGAATACTCAGGCTGTTCTTGATGGTAAAATCGGAGATTTTATAAAAGCTTATCTGATGGAATTCGGGCAAAAATAATCACACAAAAATAAGATGTCAAAGAAATCAGGTAATACAAGATGCCTGATTTTTTTGTTTTATACCTTTTTCAGGTTCAACAAATCTATTTAAACAAACTTTACGTAAAGTATAGTCAAAAAAAAAGCCTTGAATCAATCGATTCAAGGCTTAAAAAATTGGCGGCGACCTACTCTCCCACAAGACGCAGTACCATCGGCGCTGATGAGCTTAACTTCCGAGTTCGGAAAGGGATCGGGTGTTTCCTCATCGCCATAGCCACCTAAAGATTTTCAATATTGTTAACGTATGAGACTGAGCATATAAACAAAATCCGATTATATAAAAA